>JBDHVW010000068.1:0-43624 GCA_039809865.1 Vulcanimicrobiota bacterium | reverse complement strand
CCAGGAATCGTCGGGCGGGCTCGCCCAGCTCCTCGTGCTCGAGGTTGCGGCTCCATTCGAGCAGCGTCCATTGCTCCGGGCGCTCGAGCTGGTGAGCGCGCAGGCGCGCCTCGAAGCGATTCAGCAGCTCTCCCAGGGCCCCCTCCGCGTGCCGGCGGCGCTTGCGCGACCGCCGCAGCGACGGGCGCCACTGCCAGGCGTAGAAGCCCAGTACGAGCATGACCAGCGCGATCAGCACGGCGGGTTTGCGCACCCAGGCCAGCAACTGGCGCAGCATGTCCATCGGAGTGAGGCGAAAGAAGTCCTTGGCCAGCTTGAAGGCGTAGCCCAGCAGGTCGCCCGCTTGGGAGAGCCAGCGCTGGATCCAGGAGCGGTCGGGCATGCGAGCGTTGGGAGGAGTCGGATCGTAGGTGACCCACCCGGCGCCCTCCAGGTAGACCTCGACCCAGGCGTGGGCGTGGTGGGCGCGCAGCGCGTAGAAGCCGCCCAGGTCATTGTAATCGCTCGAGTCCACGATGAAACCCACCACGTAACGGGCGGGGATCTTCTGGGTGCGCAGCATGGTGACCATGGCCGTGGCGAAGAACTCGCAGTGCGCCGGCGGCCGGTTCTCGAGGAACTGCTCGAGCACCGGCGAGCCCTTCACGAACGGATACCCAAAACCGTAGCGAAACTGAGTTTGCAGGAAGGATTCCACCGCCTCGGCCTTAGCCCGTGGGGTGGGTGCGTTGCGGGTGACCTCGAACGCGGTGCGGCGCACCACCGGGGGCAGGTTTTTTGGGAGCTGCAGGAAGACCTCGGGCGGAGTCCGCTCGGGCTCGGGCGCTCCGCCCCGGCCCAGCCAGAACGTGCCGCCAAAGTCAGCCACGCCTTTGAAGTAGATCCCGGACGAAGGGGCCCGTTCGACCTTCGTCAGACCCGCCGCGATCAGGAACGCGTCGCGGGTGGTCATCAGCTGTCCTCCCGCCGCGGTGACCAGCTCGACGCGGTCCACCTGGTCGAGACTGCGGGCGGGGGCGAGCTGGAAGGTGTTCTGGCCCTCGAGGCGTTGCTGTGCGGCGGGCAGCACCACCGACATCCCGGGCTGGCTGTCCCAGACCTCTTCCTCGGTATAGATCGCGTAGTTGCGACCGAGCAGATAGGTGGGAGGCTTCTGGCTGAAAAGCCGGGCCACCAGAGTGTCCTGACCGGCCGTGCGCTGCATGCCGTCGAGCTGGCTGCGACTGGCGAACTGCAGAGCCACCGGCGTGGGCGGGGTGAGGAAGTTGAGGAAGAATCCCAGGCGGGTTTCGGACCAGCGGGCGGCCAGCGCCACGCCGCCGGCCACCAGCACGACCGGGATAAAGGCGAGCAGGGCTGGCAGCAGGTTGCGACGCGGCAGGGGACCGCGCAGCTCCCGCAGGTAGAGCGCCAGAAAGATCGCCATCAGCGCGCACAGCACACCGTATTCGATGTCACCATCGGTGCGCATGCCGCAGCTGATCAGCAGCGTGACCGCGCCGAAGGCCAGGAACAGGCAGCCGTTGGCGTCCTTCTTGCGCACGACCAGGATCAGCAGGTAGGTGGCCACGATGACGGCGATGCGGAAGCTGTTGGGTCCCACGAACGAGCTCGTCAGCGGCGTGATCTCGGGGGGGTAGAGCGCCACCAGCAGAGTCGGCAGCGCCAGGGGCAGCAGGGCGCGCTGCGAGATGGCGACGGTGCCGTGGAAGAAGCAGGCCAGCGCAGCCGCCACGCAGAGGGCGATGATCAGCGGGTCTCCGTTGCCGGTGGAAACCAGCGCCGCGTAGGCCACCGCCACGACCGCCAGCCCGGTCAGGGGGAAGGATTCTCTCATAACGTCTCCACGCCGCGGGCCACCTCGTCCGAGGTCAGCACGGTGACAGAGTCGGGCAGATCGTGCGTGGGCGGAGTATCGCGAACCAGCAAGACCTTGACGGCCGAGCCGCGGTCCTGGATGACGCGCACCATCCGCTCCCGGCGCTCGTCCCAGTCGAGCAGCACCACCACGGTGGTGGTGATGTTCTCGAGATAGTCCAGCATGACCGGCTCGATCTTCTCGAAGGGAGGCTCGTGGCAGGGCTCGATGCAGGACAGGATGTCCATGACGTTCTCGAGGTAAGCCAGGCTGCGCCCGGCCTGGAAGTGATAGATCTCGGGGCCGGCCGCGAACAGGTCGATCACATATTCCTCGCGCGCCAGGCGGTCGGCCACCGCGGCCGAGAGCGAGACCGCCGCCTCGAAGGCCTTGCGATCCAGCTTCTTGCGCCGTTTGGGCGCGGGCACGAAGGTGTCCATCAAGAGAGCGATGCGGCAGAAATACTCTTCCTGGAACTCCTTGACCACGGGCTTGCCGGTGCGCGCCCACGAGCGCCAGTGGATGGAACGCAGCGGGTCGCCTTCGCGGAACTCGCGCGTGGAGAGAAACTCGGTGGAGTCTCCCAGGAAGGACGTCAGGGCGATGCCGCCGGGCTGGTAGCGGCGCCCCACGGGGATGTCGAGCGAGAGGATGGGCTCGAAGTGAGGGTAGACGAGAATGGGATGGGCTTCCTTATGGTCCACCAGGTCCCGCCACAGCCCCCAGGGCCAGCTCGTCTCCTGGCGCAGGCCTTGCAGCACGTAAGCGCCGCGCTGGTCGAAGGAAAGCTCGAGGCTTGTCTTGAGCTGCTCTCCGGCTTCCAGGCGGGGGATCGAGAGGCCCTCCTCGGGGTTCTGGTCCAGCGGGATGGGCGGGTGGAGCACCCGCAGGCCCAGGTCCAGTCCGGCGCGCCGCGAGAGATTCTGGACGAACAGACCCACCTTCAGCCGTTCCCCGCACACGGCCCGGTCGGGCCAGTCCGCCCGCACCCTCAGCTTTACGCGTGCCAGCCGCGCCAGCACTACCGAGCAAGCCAGCAGCCCGAACGTCAGGCAGATCACGAAATAGATCTTGATGACGAACGAGTAGCTCCCCAGCCCGTTGGCCAGAGCCATCAGCCAGAACACGACCCGTCCTGTCGACGTCAGCCGGTCGCGCAGGAGATGGCGCATCATCCGAATGACAAAGCTCTGCCCCAGATGGATCTTCGGCGGGCTGGCCATTCAGGAAGTGGGTCTGGTTGGCAGACCCGCCATCAGGTGGGCACCTTGATCTGCTCGAGCAGGTCCGTCACGATGCTCTCCTTGGAGGTGCCGCTGTATTTGGACTTGGTGTCCAGCAGCAGTCGGTGCCCCAGCACGGGGCCGGAGAGGCGTTTGACGTCGTCGGGCAAGACGTAGTCTCGCCCGTCGCACATGGCCAGCGCCTGGGCCACCCGGTAGAGGGCGAGCGCCCCGCGCGGGCTCGAGCCGAGCTTGAGGCGCGGCTCGCTGCGGGTGGCGTGAACCAGCTCCAAAATGTAGCGCGAGACGGGGCGCTCCAGGCGGATCTGGCGCACCTCCTCCTGGGCCTGGACGACCTCCTCGAGCGTGGCCACCGGCTCCAGCCCATCCAGCGGATGGCGCACGCGCTGGCCCTCCAGCACCTCGAGCTCGTCGTCGGGGTCGGGGTAGCCCAGCTGCAGGCGAATGGCGAAGCGATCGAGCTGCGCCTCGGGCAGCGGATAGGTTCCGTGGAACTCCACCGGGTTCTGGGTGGCCAGCACGATGAAGGGATCCGGCAACCGGTAGGCATTGCCCTCGATGGTCACCTGTCGCTCCGACATCGCCTCCAGCAAGCTGGACTGGGTGCGCGGCGAGGCGCGGTTGATCTCGTCGGCCAGCAAGATGTTGGTGAACACCGGACCGCGTCGGAAGTCGAACGTCCCTTCCCGGGGATTGTAGATGGACGACCCGACGATGTCGGTCGGCAGCAGGTCAGGTGTGAACTGGACGCGCTTGAAGTCGCCCTTCACGGTCTGCGCCAGGGCCTTGGCCAGGGTCGTCTTGCCGACGCCCGGCACGTCCTCCATCAGCACGTTGCCCCCCGCCAGCAAGGAGACGACCAGCAGATGAAGCGATTCGCGCTTGCCGCGGATCACTTTTTCCAGATTGGCGAGAATGCGGTCGTGTAGCGTTTTCCCCTGGCCCATGAAGGCCCTGGATTCGCAGCCCGCCTAAGACTGCCCTCCCTGGAGCCGGCGCTGCACGAACTCGACCATCGTGGAGTCGGTTCCGGAGGCTGCGATCGCATCCGTCAGGAGCTGGTTGATCTCCTTTTCGGTCGCCCGCAGCCCGCGGGTCTCGCGAATGCTGTCCAAGCGATTCAGGCTCAGCAGGGCACCGCCGGCAAGCCAGGGCTGGCCGGTGACGATGCCCAGCGTTCCGAAGAGAGCCACCGAGCCGGCCACCATGGTCCCATCCAGGCCCAGTTTGAGAGCCGTGCTCTTGAGCATCAGGTCGGACGACTCCTTGAGCGCGCCCAGAGTGGTCTCCAGCGGCCTGCCGAGGGACTCGCAGAGCGCGGCCTGCCGCGCGACGGCCTGGTCGAGAAGCTGGGCCTCGCGGGTCGGTGTGCCTCCCAGTTGCTGGCCCACGAACCGAAGGCTGTCGGCCCGGGTCCGTTCGCCCCGCGCTCTGGCATCGCCGAAAAGCTTGAACGAGTCGGCCTTGCCCGAGCGGTAGGCCGCCACGCCCAGGAGCCGCGCCGACTCTTCGGGCGTGCAGCCGGGCGGCAGCTCGGGGGTCAGGCCGTGGGCCACCGCGACCTTGAGGTGCTCGAGCGCATCGTGGCCGTATTTCTTGACGTCCTCGGCATAGTGCAGCCCGGCCAGCAGCATGTTGGCCCCCGCCAGAATCTTGCGCTGGTGCGGGTCGCTCAGCTCCTCGGCACTGGCCGACTGTCCGTTCATGAGCCCGGCCAGCCGCATCACGGCGTCGCCCGTGGGCACCTTGTGCGCCTCGAGCTCGGACAGGGCCCACTGCGGTACCTCGGGCGTCGCCTGGTAGGGCGCCGGTGGGTTCAGGAAGTTGTCCACCGCTTCCGTCGGGTGGGCCTCCAGGTACTGCGTGGGCCCCGTGAGCGTCACCTGAACCAGCTGCTGGCCCTCGGGGGTCGGCGGATGGTGCACGCAGCTCTCCACCGCGGGCGCCGCCGCCGCCCCGCCGTCGCGCGGGATCAGGGCCAGCGTCTTCCCCGCCAGCTCCTCCAGGCTCAGATCGCCGGGAATCGCCAGGCTCGCCGTAAGGACGCCCGGGCCAGTGCGGCCCTGGGCCGCCTGGGCCAGATCTTGCCCCGCGGCGCCGCTGGCCGGGCCGGTCAGGTAGTAGCCACCCGTCGCACTGGGGCCGAGACTGTCCACGCTCTCCTGCTCGAACGGCACCGAGAACATGCGCACCGACTGGCCCTCTGCCGGCGGATCCGAAACCACCGCGTGCAGCACCTGGGTCGGAATGGCCTGGCTGCCGGGCGCGGGATTCCAGCGTCCATCCGCCACCTCGTGCTCCGGGACCAGAGCCAGCGCCATCCCGGGGAGGCCGGCCACCAGCGTGGCCGGAAGGTTGAGCGAGACCGTGAGAGCCGCTTTGCCCTGAGACGGGCTGCCCTTCGGGATCAGGCCAGCGTCGGGCGCCTCGCCGGTTTGAAATTTATCCGAAGGTGCATTGGCGCTGTTTCCGCTCGCCACGGTCGGACGCGAGGCGTATTGGGTCGTTGCGGTCTGGATCGCGCGCACATCGTTCATAAGACTATCCTATTCGCCCTCCTGTGGAGAGAGTCTTTGAAATCTTCAGGCTTATGTTAACTTTTTTCGCCGCTCCTGTCGTCGCTGATCTTTCTGCAGGAGGCGGCCGAGGACAGTTCAATGGAGCGAAATGCTTAAATTTGCCACCGTTCTCCTGGCCACCTCGCTCCTCGTGGGTTGCGGGGGCAGCGCCGCCTCCGTCACGTCCCCGGTGGCGCCCGTCGTGACACCGTCGCCGGTCATCGTCAAGAGGATCACCGGCTCCAACGGACGGCTCGTCAGCTCTCCAACCGGCGAGATCTCCATCGTCGATGGCGAGCCTCCGGCCGGCTTTACGGCCCTGGCGAACGTGACGGTCACGGCTCTGGACACGGGCCTGTCCACCCTCACCGACGGCTCCGGCTACTTCGAGCTGGCCACGCCGCCCGGCGTGATGACGCTGCGGGTGGACCCGGCCGGCACGCTGCTGCAGGTCCCCTCCTTCTCGGCCGAGGCCGAGGCTCCCATCGCGCTGGCGCTGTTTCCCGACAACGTCTCCCTGTTGACCACCCAGACCCTGGCCATGCGAGCGGTGGGGCGCGATGCCAGAGGGCGCTTCGCGCCGCTGGACCCGGCCGGGATTACCTGGGACGTGGACGAGGTGGATCGCGACCCGGAGATTCCCGACACGAATCCGTCCGACGATCCGCAGTTCAAAACGCTTTCCAATGAGGTCGTGGGCGGACTGGGCGACGGCAGCTACACCGTGCGCGCCACCGGCTACGGCCTGGCGGGCAGGGGCGGGTTGGTCGAGGCCGACTCGCTGGTGACCGGTTCGGTCGTCGGGCAGGTGCTGCAGGGCGGCACACCGGTGGCCGGGGCCACCGTGAAGGTGGTGGGCGGGTCGTTCCAGTCCGTCACCGACAGCCAGGGCAACTACAACCTGCCGGCTCTCCCCGCGCTGGTGCACAACCTGGTGGTGGCCACTCCCGACCACGTGATCGGCACGGCCGTGGTGGGCGTCCAGGCGGGTCGCCAGATCGTCCACGACATCCCCACGCTGAACATGGGCTACACCCGCTCCGTGTTCGCCACCCTGGCCGCCCCCAGCGGGATGGCCGTGGACCCGTCCCAGGGCAAGCTCTACGTCTGCGATGGGGACGCGGTCAAGGTTTTCTCCACCGCGACCGGGCAGCCCGACCCTCCCCTGGGCCAACAGTTCGGGAAGGCGCGTGCCGTGGCGGTCGCCTTCGACGGCACCCTGGCCGTGACCGACGTGGGCCAGAACGAGCTGCGCCTCATCAGCCTCACGAAGGACCAGAAGTTCACCGAGCGCCCCGACCTGCAGGGCGTGGGCGCCGATTCCGCGGGAGACTTCTACGCCGACAGCTTCACCAACAACCAGATCGTGCCGTACCGTTTCGACCAGGACGCGGCCGGTTTCAAAGCTGGCGAGCCTTTTGGAAAGGAGGTCCTGCACTCACCCCAGGGCCTGGCGATCAACCGCTTTGGGGACATCTTCGTGGCCGACCGGACCGACGGCGAGATCGAGGTCTTCAACCTCAAGGGCCAGGCGACGCGCTCCTGGAAGCTCTCGGAGGGCTCTTTCCCCCGTGAGGTGGCCCTGGATCTGGCCAGCAACCTTTACGTGCTGACCGACACCGAAGTTCTGCGTTACACGTCCGGCGGCGTCTTCGTGGGTCGTTTCGGAGGGCCGTTCCAGGACCCGCTGGGCATCACGGTGGACGCCCAGGGCAACGTCTACGTGGCTGATGGCACCGACGTGGTGCGCTTCACGCCCGATCAGGGTCCGCCCACTCTGCAGGCGCCCCCGCTGCCCGCTCCGACCGGCATCTCGCTGCTGACCGACCAGAACTTCGTCGACTTCGAGCAGAAGTATCAGCAGTTGATGCAGCGCTTCGATATCCCCGGCAGCTCGTTCTCGCTGTCGGTGGGCGGCAAGCTGCTCGTTCACCGCGGTTACGGCTACGGCACGCAGAGCTCCACCCAGTCGATTCCGGTGCAGCCGGACGATATGTTCCGCCTGGCCAGCTGCTCCAAGTCGTTCGCGGCCGTGACGCTGCTGGACCAGTTCGAGTCGCAGCCCACCCCGTTCGCGATGGATACGCTCGTCTTCGCGCCGGGCGGGGTGCTGGCATCCCTGACGCCCGGCAGCCCGGCGGATAACCGCATCAACCTGATCTCGGTCCAGAACCTGCTCCAGATGACGGCCGGTCTCAACGACGACAACGGCCTCTACGCCCCCCTGGCGCGCACGCTCGGCGGCAGCACCCCGCCGGCGACCGCGGTCCAGATCCTGGTGCACATTCTCACCACCGGGCGACTCTCGTTCGACCCGGGCACGAAGTACATCTACTCCGACGTGGCCTACCTCACGCTCGGGCGCGTGGTCGAGGCGGTGGAGGGCACGCCCAACGCCGTTTATGGGGATGTTTTGCAGGCGCGCTTGCTGGGTCCCGTGGGGCTGGGGCGCGTCCAGGTCAGCAATACCAACCTCGACGGCACGGCGCCCAACGAGGTGCGCTACTACCCGGCCGTGGGTCAGAGCAATGGCCAGAGCATCTTCACCAACGACCCGCTGATCGTCTCGCCGACGTACGGGGCGGTCTGGTATGGCGTGGCCCACGACTCGGCGGGCGGTCTGATCTCCTCCAGCGGCGACATGGTCAAGCTGCTGAACGCGGTCGGTCCCAACGGCGCGCCCGGCTTCGTACGGCCCCTGACCAACGCGACGGTGGATATGATGACCGCCGCTCCGCCGTTCGATCCGACTTCCACCAGCTACTTTGGCATGGGCTTCGACGTCACGTCCGACGGTCAGGGCAACATCACGTCGCTCTCCAAGGACGGCGCGCTCCCGGGCACGATGACGTTCATGCTCTACGAGCCGCAGACCCAGGTGGCCTGGGCAATCGTCTACAACTCGCGGCCCGGTCCGTCCACCCGCAACAGCGGGTTCGCGATCGGCCAGTTCAAGCTGGCCGTGAAGAATCTGGTGCAGCAAGAGAGCGGCAACTGGCCGGCGGGAGACCTGTTTCCGATTCCCTAGGCGGCCTCGACCGTGAAGGAGGCTCTGGTGCCCTTTCCGGGAGCGCTCTGCAGCTGCAGATCATCCCCGTGGGCCCGGGCCAGGCGCTTGGCGATGGGCAGTCCGAGTCCGCGCGTGACGGCGGGGTCGAAGCCGGCTCCGTCATCCTCGACCGCCAGGGTGACGCGCTCGCCGGTGCGGGCCAGGGTGAGCTTGATCACCGTGCCCGCTCCCGCGTGGTAGACCGCGTTCTCCAACAAAATCTGGACCAGCTCGCGCAGGCGGGTGGGGTCTCCCAGGACCTGAACCGGCTCGTCCAGCCCCACCATGTCGAGTTGAACCTGGCGCGACTCGGCGGCCGGCGCCAGGGTGTCCACCACCAGCCAGACCTGCTCGCGCAGGTCGAACCGCAGGCGTTGCAGGTGGGGCTCGCTGGATTCCCAGCGGCTGAGGTCCACCAGGCGCTGCAGGGTCTGAGAGACATAGAGCACCTCGCGGTGGATTTTTTCCAGCTCGTCGCCCTGGCCCATTCCCTCTTGCAGCGCCTCGGTCCAGCCCAGCACGGCCGAAAGGGGGGTGCGCAGGTTGTGGGAGACCTCCGAGAGGAACACGCGCTGGTTCTGCTCCAGCTTCTCGACCCGGCGCTTCTCCTCGGAGAGGTGCCGCACGGTTTCTTCCAGGCGGGTGGCCATCTCATTGAAACTGTGGCCCAGCGCGGCCAGCTCGCCCTGGCCGGTCACTTCCACACGGCGGTGCAGCTCCAACTCGCCCAGATCGCGGGTGGCCGAGGCCAACTTCTTGACCGGTCCCGAGATCGAGGAGCTGAGCCACATTCCGGCCCCAAAGGCGACCAGGGCGCCGGCCAGGGCCGACAGGACCAGGGCTCGCATGAAGAGGTCGGGGCCGTTGCGCGTGCGGGGAGGGGGCCGCATGTGGATCAGCAGCTTCCCCCCATCGCCGACCTGGATCTCTTGATCGCCAGGCTCCAAAATGCGCATCTGAGGCCCATCGTGAGGAGGGCCGCCGGGCATCGGCCCATCGGGACCGCCCGGCCGGAAATGACGGGGTTTCAGCTGGATACGCCGGTCGGGCTGGCCCGGCACCTGCAGAATGACCTCGGCGAAGGGGGGCAGGTCGAGCCGCTCGGCGGCTCGGGCGACCTCTTCCCAGCCGCCCCGGATGTAGGCCTGATCCAATCGCTCGGTCCACTGGGCCTTCAGGTTGGCGGCGGCTTCATCGCGCAGATGGTTGAAGGCCGGAACGGTCAGGATCCCGTGACAGATGGTCAGCGTGAGTAAGAAAAGCCCCACCACCAGCATGTAGGACAGGGCCAGGCGCAGACGCAGGTTCATGAGCCGATGCTACCAGGGAATTCTAAAGAAACTTCTAGTCTTCATAGCGATACCCCACGCCCCAGATGGAGCGAATGGGGCCGGCCCACCCGGGCTTGCGCAGCTTGTCCCGCAGGTTGGAGATGTGCACGTCCACGCGCCGGGTATCGCCGGTATACTCGGGACCCCAGACCCGGTCGAGCAGCTCGTCCCGGGTGAAGTTCTTGCCCGGGGCGCCGGCCAGCACGCGCAGCAGGTCGTACTCGCGGGGGGTGAGCTCGAGCGGCTCGTCGTCGAGATACACGCGGCGAGCTTCCTCGTCGATGCGAACCGGACCGCTGGCTTTGGCGGGAGCGGCTGGGGCGGCCGGGAGCCGGGAGCGGCGGAGCAGGGCTTTGACGCGGGCCAGAAGCTCGCGGGGCGAGAAGGGCTTGGTCAGATAGTCGTCCGCTCCCAACTCGAGACCGGTGACCCGGTCGGCTTCCTCGCCTTTGGCCGTCAGGATGAGGATGGGGACGTGACTGGTCTTGCGCACCTCGCGCGTGACCTCCAGGCCGTCCGGCCCAGGGATCATCAAGTCCTGGATGATCAGGTCCACCGGGTTCCTGGCCATTTTCAAAGCTTCATGGCCATCCCGGGCCAGCACGACCTCGAAGCCGTCCCGCTCGAGAAAGCGGCGGAGGATGTCCCGGATCTCTTCCTCATCGTCCACCACCAGAATTTTTCCGCGTGTGCTCATCGCCAAAAATTTGCCCGTCGCGCTCTCGGAGTCCTTTCCTGGACGACTTGTACTTTCTTTACAAAGACCACAGTTTTCTTGAGTCCCCCCGGTTAGCCTGAGGAGAATCTTGGGAGGAGGAATTTTCAATGTTTTTCAACCACGGCAGACTGGTCAGGTGCTGCCTGAGCCTCTGGGTACTGGCGGTCCTGGCGGGCTGCTCGGGGGGGACCACGACGGATACCTCCACCAACGACTCCGAGACGGACTCGGTCGTGCTCAACAGCAGCACCGCTCAGGGTATCGCGGGCGCTGCCGTCACCGACGGCCTGACCGAGCTGGCCCCCAACCAGGCCACCCAGCTATCCCGGGCCGAGCTTCAGGAGCGCGGCCTCGATTTCGCCCGCCAGAACTACCTGCCGATGGGCGTCGTCATGGGCGTCGCCGAGCTGGGAGTGGCCGGCACCCACACCGCCACCAGCGCTCTGGGAGGCACAGCCTCGGTGGAAGTCAACGGCAGCGTGACCGTGGTGACGTTCTCCAGCTACCAGACGTCGCAGGTTTTGCTGGACGGCACCGTCTCGCTCTACTTCAACACCGGCGACGGCGGCAGCGACAACTATGCGCTGGCGGCCGTGTTCGAGAGCCTCCAGGCCACCCAGTCGGGCCAGACCCTGCAGCTCGACGGCGCGGCTGCCTTGAGCTACACCCACACGGGCGATGACGCGGACTACTCTCTGGACACCATCTGGACCAACAACTCGACCCTCACCGACCTCACCAGCAGCCAGACGCTGCGTTTCTCGGCCTATACCGTCGTTACCCACGCTCAGCTCTCGAGCAACGACACCGTGCTCGACGCCACCCAGAGCGCCAACGGTCAAATCCTCTACGGCGGCCTGCGCAGCCTGACCGGCGCTCTGGACGTGAGCACGCCCGTGGTCTTGCGCTTCTCGGGCACGCGGGACAGCTATCAGGTCATCGATGGCCAGATGGACATCGCTTCCAACGGCACCGTTCGGCTCACCGTCAGCGCGGCCAACACCGTCACCACGTCGGTGGACAGCGGCGAGGGCTTCGAGGAAGTCACCACCGCCAGCTGGAGCAGCCTGGGCGGCGCGACTGCGACGACGCCATGATGAGTTTCCGCCTCACCGTCTGGATCTGGACCCTGACCGCCCTGGTCGTGCTGGCCATCGCTTACCTGGGAGCGCGCTCGATGCACTCGCAGGTGTTGGGGTGGTTCGGGGGCAGCGAGCAATCGGGCAGCGCCCTGGTGGCCGAGCGTCAGGCTTCCCGTCTCGAGCGCGCCATCGCTTCGGCCGAGGACCTGGCGCGCACGCGCCAGCCTGACCTGGCGGAGGTGGCCCGGCGCAATCCGGACCTGGCGCGCATCGCCCTTCGTAGCGGCGGCCACACGAGCTCGCGGGGCATCGACCTTCCCGGCATCGAGCTCGCCTCGCGCACCTGGACGCGCGTGCCGGTGGCCGGCACCGTGGAGCTGGCGCTCTACCGGATCAAGACGCGGACGGGCTACGTCGAGGTTGGATTGGCCAACGACGGCCGCCTGCGCGACGACCACGGCCCCTACGACCTGGTGGTGGACCGACAGGGCGAGGTGTTGCTGGGGCCCTACCAGGGCAACGTCTGCCGCCTGGAGCCCCGCTTGACCTCGGTGCTGCTGGGCCCGGGTACCGGCGCCATCGACCTGCCCGACCCGGTGCGGGGCGGCACCGCCTCGCTGCTGGTGCGTCCGCTGGGCCACACGGGGCTGAGCCTGCTGAGCGTCTTTCCCCGCACGGACCTCTTCGAGACCTTCAACCAGCTCGAGGCCTTCGCGCTCCTGCTGGCGCTGCTCACCACGCTGATCCTGCTGGTGATCATCCGCACCACGGCGCAGACTCTTTCCAGCCCGCTCAGCACCCTGACCCGGGCCGCCCAGCGCATCTCGCGCGGCGAGCTCGATCTGAGCCTGCCGCGAGTGACCGGGCGTGACGAGGTGACCCAGCTGCGCGACAGTTTCCAGCGCATGGTCGGCAGCCTGCAGTGCCAGTTCGACGAAGCACGGCGCAGCGCCGCCGCCAGCCAGCGGGTGCAGCGCGAGTTCGAGCTGGCCCGTGAGATCCAGCTGGCCGACCCCGGCCCGGGTCTGCCCGCGCGCCCCGAGGTCGAGGTTTTCGGCCGCTCGCTGCCTGCTCGCGAGGTGGGCGGCGACGTCTACGACTACTTTTGGGTGGGCACGCGCTGGTTGTTCTGCTACGTGGCCGACGTCGAGGGGAAAGGTGTCCCGGCCGCCCTGCACACGGTCCTCACGCGCCGGCTGTTGCGGGCTCTGGCCCACCGCGAGCTGGGCCCGGCCGAGTGTCTGAACGAGCTGAACGACGTGCTCAATCAGGAGTCGGGCCGGTTCGTGACGGTCTTTCTGGCGCGTCTCGATGTGGTGACAGGCGAGCTGTGCTACGCTTCGGCCGGGCACGAGATGGGTCTTTTGCTGACGCCGGACGGCCGGGTGCGCGAGCTCGAGGGTGAGGCCGGGTTGCCGGTGGGGATTCAGCCCGCGCGTTACAGTCAGGTCTGTCGCAGGCTCGAGCCAGGCACGCTGGTCTACATGGCCACGGACGGGGTCGCCGAGGCGCGCAATCCGCAGGGCCACTTCTTCGGATCGACCGGTCCTCGTCTGGGTGGCCGGGCCGTGAGCACGGTGGAAGAGACCCTGGCGGAGGTCGTGCGCTTTTTGGACGGAGCCCATCAGCAGGACGATCTGACCGCAGCCGCGCTGGTTTACCACGGGGCGGCGGGCTGGAAAGCATGACAAATCTTTAGATCGAACAACTTGTTCGAAAGGAGACGTCCAGATGTTGAAGAAAAATCCTCAAGATCGTTAACCTTAGGACCGCTCCTGTCGTCACTAAGAGTTCCGTTAGAAAGGTGGAAGCCGCCAATGCCGTCGCCTTCCAACAGTTTGTATCCCGCGCGCATCTTCGTGGTCGGGATGGGTGGAGCCGGGTGCAACCTGGTGAATCGTCTGGCCGACAACCCGCCGGCGGGAGTCAACCTGGTGCTGGCCAACACCGACGCGCAGGCGCTGCATAACGCCAAGCGCGGTCCCAGCGTGGTGCACCTCGGCGAGGGTAGCACGAAAGGCCTGGGTGCCGGCGCCAACCACGAGCTGGGTCGCCTGGCGGCCGAGAACTCGGTGGGAAGGCTGCGCGAGCTCTTCACCGGAGGAGACCTGGTGTTCTTGACCGCGGGTATGGGCGGCGGCACGGGCACCGGCTCGGCTCCCGTCGCGGCTCGCGAGGCGCGTAAAGCGGGCGCTCTGGTAGTAGCCGTCGTTACCACCCCGTTCGAGTTCGAGGGCACCCGCCGCAATCGCATCGCCGAGGCCGGCATCGCGGCTCTCGAGGCCGAGGTGGACACGCTGCTCGTGCTGCCCAACCAGAAGTTGCTCTCCATCGGCGCGGGCGTGTGCCCGCTGCACGAGAGCTTCGGCATCGTCGATCAGGTTCTGTGCGACGCGGTGCGCGGAATGACCGAGCTGGTCACCACGCCGGGCGTCATCAACCTTGATTTCGCCGACGTGCGCGCGGTGCTGCAGAACGGCGGCCGCGGTCTCTTCGGAATGGCCACCGCTCCCACGGCCACGGCCGCTGTGGAGCAGGCTCTCAAGAACCCGCTGGTGGGCGGCTCGCCCGACGGCTGCGCCGGAGCCTTGCTCAACATCACCGCCGGTCCCGACCTGTCCATCCAGGATTACAGCCGCGCCTGCGCGATGCTGCAAGAGGCCGCCTCGCCGCGCGCCCTCATCCTGTGCGGTCTGGTCCAAGACCCGAGCATGATGGGCCGGGTGCGCGCCACCGTGGTCGCCACTCAGGTTCAGACGGCGGCCGAGTCCAACAACCAGTCGGGTTTCCTGGCCGGAGCCAGCGAGTTCGAGTTCCAGCTCCAGCAGAACGAGCTGCTGACGGTCGGTCCGTCCGCTCCGCCGCAGCCTCAGGCCGAGGTCGGCATGGCCGAGCGGCGTCTGCGCCCGGGTCTGGAAGCCAAGCAGAACTTCTCCTTCAACGAGCGCTCGATCGAGCGTCTCGAGCGCAAGCCCACGGTGGACAATCGGCCCGTGGCCGAAAAGCAGCGCAACGGTTGGATGGACCTCCCGGCCATCTGGCGCCGCGCCCGCCGCACCACCGGCACCGCCAGCGACGAGAAGGCTGCCGAAGCCTGACAACGAGTTCAGAGTTGAGAGTTCAGGGTTCAGAGTAGCCGGTTTCCAGCCGGCTCTTTGTTTTTGGAGCCTCTGAACCCTCAACCCTTAACTCCTGACTGCCAGGCTGTGCTATAATACATAGACCTTGAAAAGTGAGTTCTTCATAGCTCGCCTGGAGCGGGCTTTGGTGGAGCGGCCGAACGACCCAACGCTGCACTACGAGTTCGGTCATTACTTTTTCAAGCAGGGCGAGTGGGTGCGCGCGCAGCGTTCGCTGGAGAAGGCGGTCACGCTCGACCAGCGGTTGACCAAGGCCAGCTTCGAGCTGGGTATCTGCTACACGCGCCTGCGCAACTACGAGTCGGCCATCCGCGAGTGGGAGAAGATGACCGACTACGACCAGGACCTCAACCTGGACGACATCGATTATTCGCGCGGTCAAGATATCGGCGGCGCCCTGCAAGAGTGGGATCGCTACCGCGGCTCGGCGCCGGATGACATTTTCAAGTTTTACTACCTGGGTATCGCGGCGCTGGTGCTGGGCCGCCCTCACCAGGCTCTGACCGATTTCGACAAGGTCGTAGCTTTCAATCCCAACTTCAACCGGGTGCGCTATTACCGGGGACGGGCCCATCACCGGATGGGGCGCTTCATGGAGGCGGGCCAGGAGTTCATGGCGCAGCTCGACTCGCGCCCGCGCGATTTCAACTCGCTCTATTACGCCGGGGCCTGTTTGCTGGAGCTGGGACGCACGCCGCAAGCCATTCAGGCTTTCAATAAGGCGCTGGCCGAGCGGCCCATCTACGTCAAGTTGCACGTCAAGATGGGCGCAGCCTACGCCAACATGATGCAGTTCGACCAGGCCACCGAGTGCTTCAAGAAAGCGCTCTCGGTGCAGCCCAACCTCTTCCAGGCCCATTTCGAGCTGGCGCGTTGCCTCGAGAAGCAGTACCTGATGGAAGAGGCCGTGCAGGCTTACGAAAAGGCGCTGGAGATTCGCCCTACGTTCAAGGAGGCGGCTCTCAGCCTGGGCTTCCTGCTCAAGAACCTGGGCAAGCACGTGCAGGCGCTGCAGTATCTCAAGCGCGTCATCGAGCTCGACCCCAACGAATCGGAAGCCTTCTACCTCGCCGGGGTCATTCTCAGCGCCCTGAACCGCTATTCCGAGGCCGTGCCGCAGTATCAGAAAGCTCTGCGCATCCAGCCCCGTCACTCTTACGCTCATTACGCGCTCGGGAAGGCCCTGCTCAAGTGCGAGCAGGTGGACGAGGCGATCGAGGCCTTCCGCCAGGCGCTCGAGTTGAACGAGCGCGACAGCCAATCGCGCACCGCGCTCGGCATGGCCTATTTCCAGAAGGGCCAGCACGCCCTGGCGCGCCGCCAGTTCGAGAAGGTGGTCGAGGCCAATCCGCGCGATGCCGAGGCGCAGTACTTCCTGGGCGTGGTTCACTTCAAACAGCACGCCTACGATCTGGCCATCGAGGCCTATCAGAACGCGGCCAACCTCCATCCCAACAGCGCCCTGCGCTACTTTACCCAGGGCGCGTTCCATTCGTACAACCGCCAGTATGACCACGCCATCGACGAATACCGCAAGGCCACCGAGCTCCGGCCCGATACCGAAGCCGATCTTCAGCTGTTCGCGGTGCTGCAGCTCCAGGCGACCGTGGGTCTGAACCTGGCTCAGCAGGGACGCGAGCTGCAAAAATTTGCCCTGGCCCAGGAAGAAGTGTTCATCCGCTTCGTCCAGGCCATTTCCTCGGCGCTCGACGCCAAGGATCCGTACACCCGCTTCCACTCCAAGCAGGTGGCTTACATCGGCACACGACTGGCACAGCAGCTGGGACTACCCGACGACAAGCTCAAGGAGATCATGATCGGCGGCTGGCTGCACGACATCGGCAAGATCGGCATCCGCGACGAGGTTCTGAACAAAGCGGGCAAGCTGACCGACGAGGAGCGCAACCTGATCCAGCGCCATCCCGAGATCGGCGCGGAGATTTTGCGGCAGGTATTCCCCGAGGAAGTGGACGGGAAAGAGGTCATCTATCGCATCCCCTGGGATGTGATCCCGATGGTCATGCACCATCACGAGAAGTGGGACGGAACCGGCTATCCCCACGGGCTGAAGGGGGACGACATCCCCTACACGGCCCAGATCATCGGGGTGGCCGACTTCTATGACGCCCTGACCACCAATCGCCCTTACCGGAAAGCCCTGGCTCCGGGCGTGGCGATGAACGAGATGCGCCAACTGGCGGGGAAATTCTTCAACCACTCGCTGATCGACGCTTTCGAGACCATTCTCGACGAGCTGGTGCTGGCCATGCCGCCCCCGGTCGAGCTGGATGCAGCGGGCGTCCCCAAATTGGGGGACGATGCCTGGGACGGCCTCACGCAGTCCTGGAATTTCGTGCTGAAATAGGCCTTTCGGCCGCGGCACGCGGAGCAAGCCCTGCATTCTGCAGGGCAGGAACCATGCAGGGTGGCGGGGAACTAGACTCTTTCCCGCTTTGTGGAATTCTTTTCAAGTCGAAACTTTGTTTTTGGGGTGATTCCGGTGCAGAAGAGAACGCTGACGATACTGGTCCTGATGTTGTGGTGCCTGACTTCTCGGGCGATGGCACAGATGACCTACGATCAGATTCTCTTTCAAGGCCAGCAGCTCAGCCCGAAGGTTGTCCAGCAAAACGGACGCACCGTCGTCTCGCTGCAAGACCCGGCCATCCGGCGCTTGATCGACCTGTCCAGCGCCCGTCTCAGCTGGTCCTCGACCGGTCAGACCCTTTACTTCTACGCCCCCGGCCGGGAGAGTTTCTGGACCCTCGATTCGCCCAGGGTGAGCGTCAACGGCCAGGAGATTACGGCCCCGGGCCGGATTACGGGCGACGTCAACCTCACGTTTATCGAGCCGGCCGCCCTGTTTTACGCGCTCAGCCTGCGCGCGATGCCCGGGCAGGCGGGGGCGCCCACCACGCTGCTCCCCATTTTGAGCTCGCTCGCGATCTCCAACGAGACCTATCCCACCGTCACCATCAAAGCCACCGCTCCTTTGAGCTACACGGTCGAGAAACCCGAGGCGGGCCTGGTGGTGCTCCACTTCCACGATTTGCTCTGGTCCGGTGAGGCCCGCTCCTTCTCGCAGGGCAGCCTGCGCGCCGAAGTCACCGGCGGCTCCATTCCGGGCGAGCCCCTGGACGTCAAGATTCAGCTTCCGCCCGCCTGGGACGGCAATCTCAAGCCGGGCACCTTCAAGAACGAGCTGGCCATCAGCACCGTCCCGAGCGCCCAGCTGGTGGGCTACGGACCGCCGGTCAATTTGCAGAAGATCGACTATCGCCGCGTGGATGGCGACGACATGGTCATCTTCTACGCCGATGCGCCGGTGCGGTTCTCGTGGGAGTTCAACCCGGTCACGCGCGGCCTCACGCTCGAGTTCCCCGGGGTCCAGATGGCCCAGATGCCGTCCGTGCTCGAGGCGCCCGGCGCCCCGCTCTCCTCGGGCAGGTTCGAGCAGCTCTCCGCCGACGAGATTCCGGTGTTGCGCTTCACGGGCACGCTGGCCGCCGGCTACAACTACGAGTTTTTCGAGATCCAGGGCGCCAGCGGCTCGCTGGTGCTGCACCTGGCCCAGGAGTCCAAGCTGGCCCGCCTGGCCGACAAAGGCACCGCCACCACGACCGGCTACGTGGCCGGCGGCGGCAAGGGCACCGTGGTCATCGACGCCGGTCACGGCGGCGGCGATCCGGGCTGCTACAGCCGCTACCAGGGCGTCTACGAGAAGGACATCACTCTGGACATCGCCCGCCGTCTCAAAGCCGTGCTCGAGCGCCAGGGCTGGAGGGTCGTGATGACCCGCGAAACCGACCGCGACGTGACCTACGCCGGCTCGCCCGACCGCGACGAGCTTCAGGCCCGGTGCGACGTGGCCAACTCCATCGATGCCGACCTGTTCATCAGCATTCACTGCAACGCCAGCGCCTCCGGCGCCGGCAGCGGAACCTCGATCCACTGGTACAAGCAAGAAGACTACGACATGGCGCGCAGCCTCGAGTTCTCGCTGGGCGAGGCCATCGGGGTCAACAACCAGGGCCTGCACCGTGACTCGTTCTACGTGCTGCGCCACACGTCGTGCCCCAGCGTGCTGGTGGAGACGGCCTACCTGAGCCATCCCCACGACTCGGCCCAGCTCAATAACGCCCAGGTGCGCCAGGTCATCGCCGAGCGCCTGGCGGGTGGCCTGGGACAGTTCATGACCGGGCGCTACGCCAAGGCCCCCAACCACAGCGGGCAGCAAATGCGTTGAATTCAACATTCGGGCCGCGATGTTAACAACATGTAACCCTCTGGACACGCCCTAGACCCACCCGGGTCAGGTGGGATAAGAAGCCCAGATACAAGAGCTTCGAGGAGGACAGACAAAATGGGTGGCATCGGACGTGCGATTGGACGAGTAGTCGGTGGAGTGGCCCGCGCCGTAGGTGGCGTCGTTAAAGGGGTCGTCGACATCGCCACCGCCCCCCTCAAGATGCTCGGAAGCGTCGCCAAAGGCATCCTGGGCAATCCGATGCTCGCCAATCTGCTCGGTACCGTCGGCGGCGGCCTGATCGGCTTCGCGCTCGGCGGCCCCATCGGCGCGATGATCGGCGCCGGCATCGGCGGCTCGCTCGGCACCTCGGCCAGCATGATGATTCAGCAGCAGGAGGCCCAGCGTCAGCAAGAGGCCTTCATGCAGCAGATGATGGCCGCCAACGGACAGAACATGGGAATGATCAACCAGTGTATGCCCCAGTTCGGGATGCCCGGGATGCAGCAGTTCCCGATGGGCGGCAACCAGATGATGATGCCGCAGATGGGCATGATGATGCCCGGTATGATGATGCCCGGGATGCAGGGCGGCATGGACCCGATGATGATGTTCATGATGGGCTTCATGATGGGCCAGATGTCCCAGCAGCAGGGCCAGCAGCAGTTCCCGCCCCAGCAGCCGTGCCCCTGTCACCCGCCGCAGCCCCCCTGTCACTGCCACGGCCCCCGCACCTTCATGGCGTAGGAGCCACCGGGTCGGCAGACGAAGGACGGCTGAACACCGTCCTTTTTGCGTTTAAATGGACTATTCGAGCTACGCGGCCATCTATGACCAGGAGTACGCCGACTACGAAGACGACGTGCCCTTCTACCTGGAATGGGCCCGCAAGACCCGGCCCCCGGCGCTCGAGCTCGGCTGCGGCACGGGTCGCATCCTGGTCCCCCTGGCGGAAGCGGGGATCGAGATCTGGGGTCTCGACATCTGCCAGCCCATGCTCGACATCGCGCGCTCAAAGTTAAAGCCCCACAGCCAGAAGCTCGTGACCCTCGTCCAGGCCGACATGGCCAGCTTTCGGCTGAACCGCAAGTTCGGCCTCATCTACCTTCCGTTCCGCGAGTTCATGCACCTGATGAAGGTCGAGCAGCAGATCGGCTGCCTCAACTGCGTCCGGCGTCATCTCGGTCCCGAGGGGAGGGTGCTGATCAACGTCTACGACGTGGACCTCGTCACGCTGGTGCACAGCCGCCAGGCGGCTGACCCGGTGCTGTATCGTCAGCCCGGTGGCGACTACGTCGATCCGGAGGGTCGCCGGGTGCTGCTCAGCTCGGCCTCACGCTACGACCCGCTGCAGCAAGCCCTTTTCGAGGAGCGCTTCTACGACACGATCGGAGCCGACGGCTTGCTGGTCCAGCGCCGCTTCGTGCAGCTCAGCCAGCGCTGGTTCTTCCGCTGGGAGATGGTCCATCTGCTGGCCCGCTGCGGCTTCAAGGTCGAAAAGGTGCTGGGCGGCTACTTCGGCGAGCGCTACTCGGGGTTCGGACAGGAGATGATCTTCGTGGCGCGCCAGCGGAGACGGGAGACGGTAGACGGTAGACGGTAGAGGACTGGCTATTTCGTCGCTTGCTTGGCGAGGTGGGAGAGCAGCAGCAGGCTGTCCACGGTGCGGGCGGCGTCCTCCGGGCGGAAGGCGGTCACCTCCCAGGTCTTGTGCAATTCGAAGCCGTGGCGGCCGGCCGTCAGCTCGCTGAAAGGCTCCAGGGCGTAGACCGCCTGGATGGTGTCGGCGTTGAAGAGCGGGACGGTCGGGGGATGGAGCTCCACCAGGTAGCGGTCGTCGAACTCGGCGAAGCCCGTCTTGATCTCGCGCGACTGGCCGACCTCGTCCAGGATGCGCGTTACCGTGCTTTCGGTTGACAGCGTGAGCTGGAAGGGCTGAGGCACGGGGACTCGCAACACCGTCTTGCCTCCGACCACCAGGTCGAGCTCGGCCGGAACGCCATGGAACTGGCAGCCGAGCCAGGCGCCCGGGGCGTCCGTCGCGCGCGTCTCGACGTTCATGTAGCCCCGCTCTAGCAAGAGCTCCTTCAGCCTGGCAACGAATTCGTCAGTCTTCATGCGGCCTCCCAACGGCAAACTTCTTGCAGATTGTCTGCCTGTGGGGGACCGGCGGTCCCCAGGCAGCTTTCCCAGAAGCGGGCGGTCAAGGCGCGCACTTCGGGCAGCCAGCGCTCGAGCTTGAGCCCCAGGCCGGCAAAAGTAAGGTGCTCGGCGTCTTGAAACACCGCCAGGTAGCGCGGGCGGGCCCGCAGCCTGGCGTAGGTCTCCAGACGCTCGGTCCAGGCGCGTCCGCCGGTCAGCGAGCTGTCGCGAGTGCCGGTCATGAACAGCGTGGGCACGTCCAGCCGCGCCGCGGCGGTGTCGCTCGGTCCGCCCGGGAAGGGGGGCGACAGCAGGATGAGGCCTACCGGCCGCCATTCGATCGCCATCTCCATGACCGTGGCCGAGCCGTAGGAATGGCCGGCCAGACCGACGCGACGCCAGTCGAGCTCGGGAAAGCGCTGCTCGAGCTGCGAGCGGGCGAAGCGCAGGTCTTGCAGACGGTGCGCGAACTCCACCTGATCGGCGGCCACGCTGAGCTCCACCTGGCGGGGAAAGTCGCGTCCCACGCGGGCCTTGAGGCGCGCCAGCGCGTCCTGGTTGCTGCCGGCGTGCTCCAGCACCGCCACGGCCAGCCCCCGCTCGTTCCAGTCGCGCGCCAGGAAGCCGTAGCCGGTGCGCGCTCCGCCATAGCCGGGCGAGAACAGCACCACCGGGGCGCCGGGCTCGGCCGGGTAAAAGCACACGGGCACCTCACGCTCCCGGGAAGTATCGGAGAAATCGAGATTCTGAGCCAAGTTCGGCCCTTTCGTTCCGAGCTCCCCAGGACCCTACCGACCCGCGCCCGAAGGCGCATGCCCGAGTACAATTCAGGAGGTCACGATGGCCCGACGTGCCGATCCCGAGGAGAACGGTTTCGAGGAAGACAGCGAAGAGGCTTTCAAAAAAGCCGATAAGGCCCTGCAGAAATATCTCAAGACCCTGGAGAAGGGCGAGGACAAGCCCGTGACCTCGAGGCAGTTTGCACAGGGCATGACCCTGTTGTACAAAGCCCAGAGCGCCACGATGCTGCTCGTGCTGGACGAGATGGCCGGCATGCTGCAAGACTTCCTCGAGAGTCTCCACGAGGAGCCCGACGAGGAAGACGAGGACTGAGCGAAGCGTCCCACAGGATGAAAAGGACCCGGCCTCGAGGCCGGGTCCTTTTCAGTCTACTGGGCGCAGCACGACTGGGCGGGCTGGCAGCAGCTCTGGTCCGGGCAGCAGTTGGAGGCCGCCGCGGCGGTTCCGGCCAGCAGGGCCAGACCCAGGAGCAGGGCTCCGATACGCGTCTTCATTGCGCAAATCCCCTTTCTTCGAGCGTTCGGACGTCAGACGCCGAGTGCTCTTGGGGGAGCTCGTCCCCGCGACAGGGGGAAAAGCGGGCAGCGGGCCTCCCGGTACGCCCCGACCGAAGGGATCTCGATCAGCCGGGCCTGCGGTCCGGCCAGAGCCAGGCGAGCGCCCGGGAGTGGCAGAACCAGCGGGCTCGCCTGGGGCAGATCGACCGATTGGATGGCGCACAGGCTGCAGGCCTCCTGGCAGGTCAGACAACTGCCCTGCCCGCAGCAAGATCCCGGCTCGGCCCGCACGGGGGCCAGCGTCAGGATCAGCGCCAGGAGGAAGAGTCTCACCACATGCTTCCTGACGAGCGTCAGTCCGAAAAGGTTCCTCAGCTCTTCAGATTGTGCGCGAAGAAGGCGTCGATCTCTTTCCAGGCCTTCTCGGCCGTGACTTTGTCGTAACCGGCTTTGTTGTTGGGATTCATGAAGGCGTGCCCCACGCCCGGATAGTCGATGACCTTATGCTGTTTGCCCGCCGCGGTCAGCGCCTGGTCGAACTTCTTGACCGTCTCAGGATTGATGCCGCGGTCTTTCTCGCCGAAGAGCCCGAGCAGCGGACCTTTCAGCCCGCTGACGTCCTCGGCCGTGTGGCCGTAGCACATCACGGTGGCCTGCACCGGCACCTTGAGCGAGAGGTCCAGCGCGTAGCCGCCACCCATGCACCAGCCGATGGTGCCGATTCTGGCTTTGTTGACGTCCGGCCGCCCCTTCAAGTAGGCGACGGCCCCGGACAGGTCGGTCAGGGCGCGGTCCTGCGGCAGGCCGCGCGACAGCTCGTGGGCCAGATCTGCGTCGGTGGCGACCTGGCCGCGGTAGAGGTCCACGCACAGCACCACGTAGCCCTGACCGGCGAAGCGCTCGGCGTTCTGCTTGACCCAGTCGTTCAGGCCCCACCACTCGTGGATCATGACGATGGCGGGATAGGGGCCCTTGCCCTTGGGAGTGGCCAGATAGGCGCTGACGGTGTCCTTGCCCGCCTGGTAGTGGATGACCTCGCCGCCCCAGGCGGGGATGGCCAGCAGCAGCAACAGCAACAACAACCTTTTCATTCTCGGGACCTCACAATCTGTGGAGCTTCAACCGTGCCCCGCCTGCGAAACAAGTTCCTACGGGGCACGCTTCCCGCCGCGAAGCTTCTGTTCCAGCTCCTCCAATGTGCGAGGCCAGTCTTTGCGCAGCAACCGCGACAGGGAGCGGTCGGCGAGCACTTTGCCCTCGGTCTGGCAGGTGGCACAGTAGTTCGTCTCGTTCTCGGCATACCGGATCCTTTGTACGGGACTGCCGCAGTCGGGACAAGGTTGATTGTACTTTCCGTGCACGGCCATCTCGTCGCGGAAGGCGGTGACCTTCTCGGGAAAGCCCTTGCGGGCGTCCTGGCGCAGGCGGTCGGTCCACAGCTCCAGCGTCTCCAGGGTCGCTCGGTAAAGGCGCTCGACTTCCTCGTCGCTCATCTTCTGCGACAGCTTCACGGGCGACATCCGCGCCCGGTGCAGGATCTCGTCGGAGTAAGCGTTGCCGATGCCCGAGAAAACGTGGGGGTCGGTCAGCACCCGCTTCAAAGTGTGGTTCTCTTGCTTGAGCGCTTTGCCGAAGCCCTCCAGCGTGGTCTCGAAGACCTCGATGCCGCCCGGGTCGAACGCCTCCAAAAGGCTTGCCCCCCGAACCAGGTGCAGCGAGGCCCGCTGCTTGGTGCCGGCCTCCGTCAGGTAGAGCAGTCCGGTCGAGAACGTGAAAGTGGCGATCGGCTTGAGGGCCGGGCCCTTACCTCCCGGCTGGCGCCAGCGCAGGCGTCCCGCGATCATCAGGTGGAGCACGATGGAGAGGTCGTCCTCCAGGCAGAAGACCAGGCGTTTGCCGAGCCTTCGGAACCCCACCACCTTTTTGCCCGACAGCTCTTTGATGGGCGGATCGACGCTGCGCAACAGGAACGGCGTCCAAACTTCCAGCTTCTCCAGGGTGGCCCCCAGGATGCGCTCCTCGAGCGCCTCGAGGTAGACGACCACGTCGGGGAGCTCGGGCAAGCTACTTCTTCCGCTTGAGCGTGGTTACGTTGCTGTTCTCGGAGATGGTCAGCGTGTCGCCTTCCACCTTGAACGCCCCCGGGAAAGGCTTGTTCTCGGGATCGAAGTCGGGATGCACCGTGATCTTGTCCCCCTCGACCTCGAACTTGGCCGTGGCCGCCCCCCGCTGTCCATCGCTGTACTCGCTGGTAAACAGCAGCGTGCCGCGGTCGGTGAACTCGGAGACGTCGGTCTTGTCCTTCTCTTTGTTCTCCCACAGGCCCACCAGCTCGGGCGGGACTTTGCCGCCGCCGGGAGCCTCGCGCGTCAGCTTCACCTCGGGCTCGTCTTCGTGCTTGACGCTCATCTTGTCGCCCTCGAACTTGACGGTGGCCTCGTCCTTCTCCTTGCCGTCCCAGGTGATGGAGAGCTTGTCCCCCTCCAGCTTGTAGGTGCCGGTCTTGGTCTCGCTGGGCGCGGCCAGAGCCACGCGGCCACTGGAGAAGAACTCGAAGAAGGCTTTGTCCTCGTCGCGCACCCAGCGGCCCACCTCGGGGGCCACGGTGGCCTGGGCCTGCGTTTGGGCCGCTGTCGGAGTGGGCGAAGCCCCGGTCGTCGGCGCTTGAGAGCAGCCCGCGAGCGTGCTCGCGAGCAGAATGGCAACTAGAATCCTTTTCATCAACGAGAATTCCCGAACAGCCGGTCCAGCTCCTCCGCCCGGGGCACGGCCGGATCGCCCGGCTCCCAGCCGATCCACAGGTAGACCACGGCCGGCAGCGTGCAGCGGCAGGTGTAGCGCAGGCGCTGGGTGGCCACGGGACGGGCGTTCTCGGACCAGACCCAGCCCGCGAACGGCTGCGTACGGCCCTTCTGCATCTCGTAACGGAAGCGCGCGGGGAAGACGGGGTGGATGCGCGCCTGCAAGCGTCGGCCCTTGAGCAGGCAGCCCATGTCGCCGCGCATCATCACGTCCAGGTGAGGCGCCAGCAACAGCACTTCCTCAAGGGTGACCTCGCCCTCGCCGGTCAGCGTGTCGCGGATCGCCAGACGCTTCTTGTCGGGCTGGAAGAGCAGCTCGCGGCTCCAGCGGAAGGCCGTGTCCGAGGTCATCCAGGCGTCCCGGCTCGACGCCATGTAGAGGCCTTCGCGGCGCTGCTCGACCGCCACCTTATGGCCGTCGCCTGTGAAGACCAGCGGCTCGAGCTCGCCGCCGGCGCGCGGGGCGGAGTGGCTGTAGAGGGCCGAGAAGGCCCGTGCCACCGTGCCCGGAGCCGAGGGGCAGCCGGGCTCGACCAGCACCGGCTCACCTTCCAGTGTCAGGCAGAGGCTGAGCAGGTCGTCGTGCGGCAGCGCGGACGGAAATTCGGGATCGGCCAGCGGCGCCAGCGGCAGGCCGCGCAGCAGGCACCAGCTGGAGCGCCCGTCCCAGCCGTCGCGCACGCTCACCAGGCCGGCGTCGGGATAGAGGCCGCCCAGCGGGGGCATGCTGGTGTCGGGCAGCGAGTCGTAACGGCTCTGGGCCGAGGGGCCGAACCACCACAGCATCTCGGCCGGCATGTCGCCGGCCAGGCGCGCCAGGGCCCCGTGGCCCAGGGCCAGGGCGCCGAACGCGATCAGGCGCATCGTGTGCTCGGAGGGGCCGCAGCAGCGTCCCAGCAGGCCAGGACCTTGCGGGCGTCCCAACTCGGGAACCAGCGCGTTGGGCGGACGCAGGTGACACAGAGCCTCCAGCGCCTCCTGGGCGCGGGCCGCCAGAGTATCGCCGGTGTGGCTCTGGTTGAGCCGATGCAGCGCGGCCGGCAGCAGCAGCCATTCGCAGGCCTGGCGATGGGCGCTGGCCGAGCCGCTCTTGTGCAGCCCGTCCGGGCCCAGCTCGCTCTGAATGCAGGTTGGGAACGCTTGCGAGGACTGGCGCAGCCAGCTCTTGCTGAGGGTCAGCTCGGGCAGGCTCAGGGCCAGGATATGCAGCGCCGAGGCGGTGCAGAGGCGCGGCTGATCGGACAGGCTGCGGCTCAGGGCCAAGCCGTGCACGAGCAAGGTGCGCAGCACGCGTGACAGCACGTCCGCGGTCATCTGGGCGGACTTGAGGAACAGGTGCATCGCCACCAGCCAGTTGACGGTGCGGTGGGCCACCGACTCCTGGTCCATCCAGTTCACCCCGAACAGAGGCGGATTGCGCTCGCTCCAGTCCACCATCTGCACGATGAACTCGGAGGCGAAGCGCTCGTGGCCGGTCAGCCAGTAGGCCCGGCCCATGTCCACGAAATGCCCGTGGCGATTGAACTCCCAGGTGGCCTGAATGGGCCCCTCGGGCAGGCCCGCGGCGCCGGGCTCGGCGCGCGTGAGCTGCTCCTCGAGGTCTTCGACCGAGCCGTACATCCACGAGCCGCCGCGGAAATCGGAGAACCAGTCGATGGCGCTCTGGAACGTGTGCTCCTCGATGCCGAGGGGGGCAAACGTGTGGTGCAGCGCCTTCTCCACCTCGGTCAGCAGCCGGTTGGCGTCTTCCCGCCGCTCGGCCAGCGCCGGACGCAGCATCTCGCACTCGGTGTAGTGCACGAAGAACAGCGGCCGGATGCGGTCGTGGAAGTGCTCGAGGAGATGCTCCGAGGCCTCGTGCAGCCGCTGGGCGCGCGCCGCCGAGCGGGCCTCGTCCAGCGCCGCCGTGAGCGGATTGATCTGCATGTAGAGCTCGGGCTCCTCGAGCAGAAGCGGGAGACGCTCGAGGACGTGCGCCTCCAGCCGGGCCTCCAGGTCGTCCTGGTGGCCCAGCAGCGTCTTGACCCGCTTCTTGAGACCTTTAAACAATGACAGGCGAGCCGAAGAACTGGTGAATGACGGCAGAGACCTTCTGGATCTGCTCTTCGCTGAGCTCGGGGAACATCGGCAGGGAAAGCACTTCACCCTGGGCCTTCTCGGTGTGCGGCAGGCTTCCCGCCGGAACGTTGAGATGGGCGAAGAGCTGCTGCTGGTGCAGGCAGATGGGATAGTAGATCACGCTGCCGACGCCGTGCTCGTTGAGGAAAGCTTGCAGCTCCTTCTGACGATTGGCGCGCACCGTGTACTGGTGGTAGACGTGATGGGCGCCCGGCGTGGCCACGGGAACCCCGACCACGTCCTTGAGCAGCTCGTCGTACCGGGCGGCCACCTTGCGGCGGGCGGCGTTCCACTGGTCGAGATACTTCAGCTTGACCCGCAGATCGGCGGCCTGGATCTCGTCCAGACGCGAGTTGGTGCCCAGGATCTCGTGATGGTATTTCTTGGCGCTGCCGTGGCCGCGCAGCTTGCGCACCTTCTCGGCCAACTCGGGCTTGTTGGCCAGCACCATGCCGCCGGCGCCGATGCCGCCCAGGTTCTTGCTGGGGAAGAACGAGAAGCAGCCGAAGTCGCCGATGGTGCCGACCTTCTTGCCGTTGTATGTGCAGCCCGCGGCCTGAGCGCAATCTTCGATGATGGCGATGTTGTGCTTGGCGGCCAGGGCCATCAGCTCGTCCATCGGGGCGGCATTGCCGTAAAGGTGCACCACCACGACGGCGCGCGTCTTGGGAGTGATGACCTTCTCGACGCTTTCGGCCGTCAGGCAGTACGTGGCCGGGTCGATATCGGCGAACACGGGGGTGGCGCCGGCCAGCGACACGGCGCCGGCGGTGGCCATGAACGTGAAGCTGGGGCAGATCACCTCGTCGCCGGGGGCGATGTTGAGGGCGCGCACGGCCAGGTGCAGCGCGTCGGTGCCGTTGGCCACGCCGATGCCGTGGGGCGAGCCGTTGTAGGCGGCGAACTCGCTCTCGAAGGCCTGCACCTCCGGGCCCAGGATGTAGTGGGTGCCGCGCAGCGCTCGCACGACGGCCTCTTCCAGCTCTTTGCCGATGGCATTGTACTGGCTGGATAGCTCCAAAATCGGGATCATACGGTCTCCTTTGTCCTGATGGACGCCGCCAGGACGTCCAGAATGCGATTGGCCGTTTGGCCGTCTCCAAAAATCGGGGGGCGCTCGCGCGGCTTGCCCTTGCGGCTCACGGCCGCCCTCACCTCGTCAGGGCGAGCCAGCCAGTTCCAACCGAGGCGCACCGTCTCGTGCCACTCGGTGACGGGGCGAACGGTGACGCAGGGCGTGCCCAGCAAGTAGGCCTCGCGCTGCAGCCCGCCCGAGTCGGTGATGACATATTGGGCGTGTTTGGCCAGCTCCAGAATGTGCCGGTGCCCCAGGGGAGGCAGCAGCTCTTGGAAGCCCCGGGCCATTTTGCGCGTGCGCGGGTGGCAGGGGAACAAGACCCGGTGCCCGGCCAGCTGCTCGCGGATGGTGTCCAGGTCTTGCCGGGTCAAGTCTTCGCGGTGCAGGGTGAGCAGGTAGTAGGGCTCTTTCGGCGCGGGCTCGGGCGACGGCCGCTTCATGGCGGCTTTGAAGGCCTCCACCAGGATGTCGCCCACGAACATGCCGCGCGGTCCCAGGTTGGCGGCGGCTTCCCGGGTGGGCGCGAAAAGCCAGGTGGAGACGGCGTCCGTCAGCACCCGGTTGCGCTCCTCGGGCACGCTCATGTCGCCGCAGCGCAGGCCCGCCTCGATATGGGCGACCGGAATGTTCCGGTGGGCCGCGGCCAGGGCGCCCGCCAGGGTGGAGTTGGTATCGCCGAACACGACCACCGCGTCGGGCGCCTCCTGCTCGAGGATCGGCTCGAGGCGCTCCATCATGCGGGCAATCTGGACGGTATGCGAGGCGGAGCCGACCTCCAGGTTGTACTCGGGCTTCTTCAGCCCAAGCTCGGTGAAGAAATTGCCCGACATGGTCGGATCGTAGTGCTGCCCGGTGTGCACCACGACGCTGTCGACTTTGGCCAGGAGCGGCGCCAGCTTGATGAAGTGGGGACGGTTCCCCACGACGGTGAGAAGCTTCATGCGCCCCGCCTCTCGGCCAGCGTCAGGGGCGGACGCAGCTGGGAGCCGTAGATGCGCGAGTAGGAGCCGCCCCGCTCCATCAGAGCGGCGTGCTCACCCTCTTCGACCACGCGGCCGCCTTCCAGCACCAGGATGCGGTTGGCGTGACGGATGGTGTTGAGGCGGTGGGCGATCACCAGGCAGGTGCGGCCGCGCATGGCGCGCTCGATCGCTTCCGTGATGAGGGTTTCCGACTCGGCGTCGATAGCGCTCGTGAACTCGTCCAGGATCAGGATACGCGGGTTGCGCAGCACGGCGCGCGCGATGGCGATGCGCTGGCGCTGACCGCCCGACAGCCGGGCTCCGCGCTCGCCCACCTCGGTGGCGTAGCCCTCGGGTAGCTGGGCGATGAACTCATGGGCGTTGGCCGTGCGGGCCGCCTCCTCGATCTCGGCCTGGCTGACCTTCAGGCCGCAGGCGATATTCGAGGCGATGCTCCCGGTGAACAGGGACGACTCCTGAATGACCACGCCCACCTGGCTGCGCAGGCTCTTCAGGGAGACTTCCTTCACGTCACGGCCGTCGATTCGCACCGTGCCCGCGGTCGGGTCGTAGAAGCGCGGGATGAGGTTGACCAGGCTGGTCTTGCCCGCGCCGTTGGGACCGACGATAGCCACCACTTCGCCGGGCTGGATGACCAGGTCCAGGTTGCTGATGATGGGGCGGTCGGCCTCGTAGCCGAACGTGACATTGTCGAGGTGAATGGCGCCGTTGACCGGGGGCAGGTCTTCCGCCCCGGGCGCGTCGGCGATATCGGGGGCCTGGTCCAGAATCTCGAAGATGCGCTTGCCGGCGGCGGCCGCCACCTGGAACTTGGCGAAGGCGTCGGCCAGCTTGTTGATGGGGTTGCCGACCATGATCATCAGGAACCAGTATTGGATGACCTGCGGGAAGTCCAGCTTGTGCTGCAAGATCTGCAGCGCTCCGAAGTAGACGATGGCTACGATGGCCGTGGCCGTCAGCAGGTCGGTGCTGGGGAGCTGGAACGATTGGGCCTGGATCAGTTTGAGCTGGGCCTGGACGTTCTCTTCGTTCTTGGCTTCGTAGCGCTCGATTTCGAGGGGCTCGCGGGTGTAAGCTTTGACCACTTTGATGTTGCCCAGGCTCTCGTGCAGGATCGAGATCAGGTCGGCCAGTTTGCCCTGAATGCGCTCGCTGATGGTGTTGATCTTGGTGCTGATGCGCGCGATGACGACGCCCAGGACAGGGCTGAGACAGAGCACCAGCAGCGTCATCTGGGGATCGGAGAAGACCATCATGCCGAAGGCGCCCACCACGATGAGCAGGTTCTTGCCGAAATCAGCCAGGAGCGGATAGATGCTGGTGCTGACGATGATGTCGTTGGACAGCCGCGAGATCAGGTCGCCCTGCTTGTTGCGGTCGTAGAAAGGAACGCTCATCTCCTGCAGATGGCGGAAGATGTGGTTGCGGAAATCGCGCGTGGCCAGTTGTCCGGCCAGATCCAGCACGAAGCGCATCCCGTAGGCGGCCATGCAGGCTCCCAGCATCATCAGCATGAACCCGCCGCAGACGCGGTTGATCGCCGGGAGCGATTCGTAGGTGAAGCGATCGGGGTTGCTCATCAACCCGAACAGCTGGCCCACGAACCAGGGCTGGGCCAGCTGGGCTCCGCCCGCCAGAAGTGTGAGGATGAAGCCTGCCAGGACCAGCTTCCAGTACGGCCGGATGTAGCCGAGGATTCGGCCCAGGATCCGATTCGACTGGCCGGACTTCACGCGTTTACCCCAGCGGCTCGAGCAGGAACAGCTTCTGCCCGGACTCCACGACCTGGCCGTTCTCGACCAGGATTTTGGCGATGCGGCCGGGCGTCTCGGCGGCGATCTCGTTCATCAGCTTCATGGCTTCGATGATGCACAGCGACTGTCCGACGGCCACCTTGTCGCCCACCGAGACGAATGCCGCCGCGCCCGGGCTGGGGGCGCGGTAGAAGACGCCGGCCAGCGGGGTGGTCACCGGCTTGAGGTTGTCGTTGACCGGCTCCGCCGCGGGTCTGGCCGCCACCGGGGCGGCCGCACGCGGGGCGGCCTGCACCATCATCGGCTGGGCCATGACCTGTTGCGTCTCGCCGGTATCCACGATCAGGTGGATGCGCGAGTTCTCATGCCGATAGTCGATCTCGGCCAGCCCCTCTTCGCGGGCCACTCGCGCCAGTGCGCGCGCCAATTCGAGATGTTCCTTCACTCCGCTCACCTCAACCTCTTGGATCGCTTCAACATGCCCTAAAACGGGGCCGTTGTCAACGGATTGGGGGGTTTTAAACGAAGGGGGGTCAACAGTCGACAGTCGACAGTCGACAGTAGAAGTAAAGTTGCCACCCTCACCTTTGATAGCAGGAGATGTAGCGCATCAGGAACCTCTACTGTTGACCGTAAACTGTCGACTGTCGACCCTCGTCGACCCCCGCAGCCCGGCGTCTAGCGGCGCCGGCGTCCCCGGCTGCCGCCACCGCTGCTGCTCGAGCTGCCGCGGCTGCCGCCGCCACCCGAGCCGCTGCGACGCCGTCCCCCGCCGCCACCCTCGTCGGAGCGGTAGCGCGAGGCCGAAGCGGCGCGGCTCGATTCGAGCAGGGCCAGCTTGGAGTCGACCGGCTGCGGACCATCGTCGTAGTCGCGCTCGCCGCCGCCACGGCGCGAGGACGGACGCGGCTCGTCGTAGTCCTGGCGGCTGCTGCTGCCCGAACTCGAACCACGCCGCGACGAGGACGAGTTCGACGACGGGCGCTTCTCCTCGTAGTAGTCGTCATCCGAGTAACGCGGCGCGGGGGCTTCCTCGCGACGGTAGGTGTCCTGCTGGTAGGTCGAGGCGCTCTCCTCGCGGCCACGCCCGCGGCCGCGTCCGCGACCCCGGCCACCGCTGTTGCTGCGGGGCTCCTCGTAGGCGGCGCGCTCCACCGAAGGCTCGCGCTCGTCGCGATAGCTGCCGCGATCGCGGGACGAATCCTCGCGATAGCTGTCCTCGCGATAGTAATCGCGATCCCGCGAGTCGCGCTCGCGATAGGCCGACTCCACACGCGGCTCGGGCGCCCGCGAAGAGCTGCCCCGACGCGAACGGGACGAGCGCGAGGAAGAGCTGCTGCTCTCGGCCCGCGGCGCCTCTTCGCGATAGTAGTCCCGGTCGCGATCGTAGTCGTCGTGATAGCGGCTGGCGGAACGATCGTCGTAACGGTCGTCCTGCGCGTACGAGCTGCTCTCGCGGGTCGAGGCCGCGGCCGGCTCTCGCTCGCTGCGGCTGCGCCGGCGGCGACGCGAGCGCGAGCTGCGCCCCTCTTCGCCCTCCGAGTACGTATCCCGCGAGGTGCTCCGGCTCTCGGTGGCCACCGGAGCCTCGTCCTCACCCCCGCGACGGCGCCGGCGGCGCCGTTTGGAGCGGGAGGAGTCGCCCGCATCCTTGTCCGCCGGAGTCGAATCGGCCGGCTGATCGTAATGCACCTCGAGGTCCGACTCGACGTTGAAGTGCCGTCCCCGCAGGGCGCCATTGCGGCGCGTGCCGCGCTCGGAGCGCTCGCCCCGTCCGCCACGCTCGCGTCGCCCGCCGCGACCTTCGCGCTCCTCGCGCGGGGGACGCTCACCCACTGCGATGGCGTTGCCCAGGCCCAGGCGCGAGCCCAGCCGGTGGGCCAGCTCACCCAGGTTGTAGCGATCTTTGTGGTCGGTGTTGCGATCGTGAACCTGAGCCACCCCGCGGGCAGCATCTTTCTCACTCAGGGTCACCAGGAAGCGCGGATCTTCCGGCGGCTCCCCGTCAAACCCCATCTCGGCGTAGATGCCGGCCTCACGCAACACGTTCAGCACCGGCATCAGCATGCGGGTGGCTTCGTCGCCCTCGGGACGCAGGTAGACCGACGGTCCGGGGAAGGCCGGCGCCTCGGGCAGCGAGCCCACCAGGTTCTCCAGGTGCATCGCAAAGCCCACGGCCGGAGTGTCCGGGCCGCCCAGCGTCTCCACCAGGCCGTCATACCGACCGCCCGTGCCCACGATGGTGTCGCCGTGGCGCACCTGGAAGATGGTGCGGTTGTAATACTCCAGGTCGCGCACGACGCGCGGATTGAGGTCGTGCGGGATCTTCATCTCGGTCAGGTAGCTCTTGAGCTGGTTGAAGTGCCCCTTACAGGCGGGGCAGAGCAACCCGAACATCGTGGGAGCGACCTGCGAAAGCTCGACGCACGCCTTTTCCGAGCAGCCCAGCGTCCAGAGGGGGTGGGTCTTGTGCTTGCGCTTGCAGGTGCCGCACAGCTCGTTGGAGTGGGCCGCGAAATAGTCTTTCAGAGCGTCGTGGTAGGCCGGACGGCACTTGTCGCAGCCCAGCGAGTTGAGCTCGATGACCACGTCGGGCAAGCCGACCTTCTTGCAGAAGGCCCAGGCCAGCGCGATCACTTCGGCATCCTGGGCCGCGTGGGGCGAGCCCAGGGCCTCGACGCCGAACTGGTGCGCCTGACGGCTGCCCTCTTCGGTCTCGCGCCCGATCAGGAAGACCGGGGCGATGTAGTAGAACTTCTGAACGCCGCCCTGCTTGTCTCCGAGGTTGTTCTCGTAGTAGGCGCGCACCACCGAGGCGGTGACGTCGGCCCGCAAGGCCAGTTTCTGACCGAACTTGTCGTGGAAGGTCCACAACTCGCGCTCGACCAGGCCGGCCAGCACGCCCATGCCGCGCACGAACAGCTCGGCTTTCTCGAACAGGGGGGTCCGGATTTCCCGGTACCCGTATTGCTGACTCAGGCCTCGAGCTTGACTCTCGAGCAGCTGCCAGCGGGATGTCTCTTCCGGAAGTAGATCACGGGTGCCACGCACCGCACGGACGGACATTCTCTAAAACCTCCGCGGGGGGAGGACCGGCGCTGCCGACGCCTCCCCTTCGATGATGGTGGGCTCGGTCTGCACCGTCCATGGAGGTCGCTCGCGATCGGTAATTCATCTGCGGCCTTTCGTTACGCAGATCGATGGCTCAGCAGAGGCCAGGAGCAAAGCCTGGCTTGGAAGCATGCCCTTATGCAATTTTAGCCAATAAGGCTCTCTGTCAGTCGCCATCGGTTGCTCGCGTCGGAGCATTCCCTCTCGGTGTCAGGGCAATCGGGCCCTGGGGGTGTCGGGATTCCGGGCGGCATCTTCGGGAAAGTGGCCAAAACTCTCCACGCTATCTTCGCAGCGGCTTATCCGACAGGAGTAAATATTCGCGGAATGGAGGCCATCTCCTCTTTAGGGCAAAGGATCGCCTAATAACGCGCGCTTGCGCCGATGGTGATACCCCAATCCAGACCGGTGGCCGAGATACCCTTTTGGGCCGCGATGTCCAGCTGGAGGTCGTCATCGAGCAGATAGGTGAAGCCGCCGTCGACCCCCATCTCGAAGGGGCCGCCCACATCCTGGGGACCGCCCCCGTAGACTTCGCCGAACATTCCCAGCTGGTCGGTGATCGAATAGCCAACCGAGGTGGCGAAGAAGCCCTGGAAGTAGCGGCCCAGGCCGGTGCTGTCCTTGGGCACCGAGCCTGCCACCGAGATGTCAAGCGCCCACTGGTCGCTCAGGATGAAATCGGTGGCCACGGTCAGGGAGGGCACCACCGCGTTACCGGCCAGGCCGTTGGTGCCCGACGGGAACTGCAAGCGCGGGACCAGGCCGATCCCGCCCCAGTCTCCTTTGGCCACGTTGGCCTTGAACGAGAGCCCGATGTCGGACAATCCCGTGGTGCCGCCCCCGAAATTGCTGGGACCAAACTGGGGGAAGTCGCCATCCAGGCGCACTTCGGTGTCGGGACCCGTGCCCACGCGCAGGAGCTGGTTGAAGCCGCCCTGATCGGTGCCATCCTTGTTCTGCAGGTAATAGGGGCCGCTCTCGATCTGCACGCGGCCGGAGCCGACCGTGTAGGGTGAGGTGGACTGGTCGGGACGGTCGGTCGCGATCGGATCGGAGACCTCTTCGGTGGGCTCGGCATCCGGATCGGCCATGGCCGGCGAGCTCAGCAACACACAGGCCAGAGCGAGTCCCCACAACGCTTTCACGACACGACCTCCTGAATCAGCGGCCGTGCGGCCGGAGCTTGAGCGGCGACGGAAAGCGCTGCGCGCACCAGGTGCCGGGCCGGCTCCAGTTTGGAGGCCTCGTTGGCATGGAAGGTGAGCAGCTTCTCGCCTTTCTCCACCGGATCGCCCAGCCGCTTGTGCAGCACCACGCCCACGGCGTGGTCGATGGGGTCGTCTTTGCGCACGCGGCCGGCGCCCAGCTCCATGGCGGCCCGACCCAGGGTCTCGGCCTCCAGGCTGGCCACGAAGCCATCGCGCTCGGCCAGGAACTCCTCCTGGATGGCTGCCCGCGGCAGCAGGTCGGGATCGTCCACGACGCGTGCGTCGCCGCCCTGCGCGGCGATCAGCTCGCGCAGCTTGTCGGCCGCCTTCCCCGTGTCCACCAGCCGCTGGGCCTCCCGGCGCGCCTCCTCCAGGCTGCCCGACAATCCCGCCATGTCCAGCAGGTGGGCGGCCAACTCGGAGGCCACGTGAGCCAGGGCCGAGCCGGGACGCTCGCCCCGCAGAATCTCGATGGCTTCCCGGAATTCGAGCGCATTGCCGATGTGGGTGCCCAGGGGCTGCTCCATGTCGGACAGCGCGGCGCGCACCTTACGTCCCAGGCGCTGCCCGATGGCCACCATCGAGTGGGCCAGCTTGCGGGCGTCGTCGAGGTTCTTCATGAAGGCGCCGTGGCCGAATTTGACGTCCAGCAGAATGGCGTCGGCTCCGCAAGCGAGCTTCTTGCTCATGATCGAGCTGGCGATCAGCGGAATGCTGTCCACCGTGGCCGTCACGTCGCGCAGTGCATACATCTTGCCGTCGGCCGGCACCAGCGTGCCTGTCTGGCTGATCACGGCCACGCCGATCTCGCGCACCTGCGCGAGGAACTTCTCGGGCGAGAGGTCGACCCGCAGACCCGGCACGGATTCCATCTTATCCAGGGTGCCGCCGGTGTGACCCAGCCCCCGACCGGACATCTTGGCCACCTTCGCCCCGGCCGCCGCCGCCAGCGGCGCCAGGATGAGCGTCGTGGTGTCGCCCACGCCCCCGGTCGAGTGTTTGTCCACTTTGACCCCGGGGATGCTCGAGAGGTCGACCTTGTCGCCCGACTCGACCATCGCCTCGGTCAGCCAGCCGGTCTCGTCGTCGTTCATGCCGCGCAGGAAGACGGCCATCATCCAGGCCGTCATCTGGTAGGTCTCCACCCGCCCCTGTGTAAACTCGCGGATCAGGAACTCGATCTCGGCGCGCGTGTGCGCTTCGCCGTCGCGCTTCTTGCGGATCAGGTCGTAGGCTCTCACGACTCTTTGACCACGCCTTTCACCAGGCTGACGAACCGAGGACCAGCCTCCTTGGCCGTGTTGAGCACGTCCAGGTGGGAATCTTCCGACGGACCGCTGTGCAGCACGTTGGTGACGCACGAGATGCCCAGCACGCGCATGTCCTCGTGGCGGGCCACGATGACCTCGGGCACGGTGGACATCCCCACCGCATCGGCGCCGATCATGCCGAAGAATCGGATCTCGGCGGGAGTCTCGAAGCTTGGCCCGGTCAGGGCGAGGTAGATACCCTCCTTGGGGCGGAAACCCTGCTGGGAGGCCACCTTGTGGGTCAGCTCGCGCAGCGGCTGGTCGTAGGCGCGCGACATTGGGGGAAAGCGCAGCCCCAACCGCTCGTCATTCTTGCCGATCAGCGGATTGGTGCCCATCAGGTTGATGTGGTCGCTGAGGATCATCAGATCGCCCGGCACCAGGTCCGAGCGCACGCCGCCGCTGGCGTTGCTGACGATCAGCGTGTGCGCGCCCAGAGCGTGCAGCACGCGCACCCCAAAGGTGATGCGCTGCATGCTGTAACCCTCGTAAAAGTGGACGCGGCCCTTCATGACGGCAACTTTCTTGCCTTCCAGAGTGCCCAGCACCAGTTCGCCGGAATGGCCGATGACGGTGGACTGGGGCCAGTGGGGAATGTCGGCGTAGGCAATGGGCTGCGCGTTCTCCACCTCGTCGGCCAGCGGGCCCAGGCCCGAGCCCAGAATGATGGCAAACTCGGGCGCAAAGTCGCCTACGCGCGCGCGAATCGCCGCCACAGCTTGCTGGATTTCGGTATACAGGTCGTCGGACAAGAGCTCGTTCCTTTCCTTTGGGGCGAACGGTTTTCCGCGTATTGCTTTTTACCTGTCAGGCGGTATCATGAGAGAGGTGCTCACGGCGAGGAACTGTCTTCCGACACTCCTTAAGGTTTTACCCTTACTCCTCGCCGGGAGCATTCTTCATTCTTCCTGCTCGAGCGTGCGGCGAAATTTCTCGAGCACCTTGAGCTCCTCGACGAAGCGGCTGACATCCTTGAACTCCTTGTAGACGGACGCGAAGCGCACATAAGCCACCTCGTCGAGATCGCGAAGCGACTTCATGACCAGTTCGCCGATCTCTTGGCCGGACACCTCGGTATCGCCCCGGTGGCGCAGAGTTTGCTCGATCCCCGTAACCGCCTGCTCGATCTGCTCGTAGGAAACCGGGCGTTTCTGGCAGGCGCGCAAGAAGCCGTTCAGGATCTTGCTGCGATCGAATTTCTCGCGGCGGCGGTCTTTCTTGACCACCATGAGCAGCGTCTCCTCGAATCGCTCGTAAGTGGTAAAGCGCCGGCCGCACTTCTCGCACTCGCGACGACGCCGGATGGAATGACCATCTTCGGTCAACCGGGAGTCGATCACCTTGTCCTCGAGGTGCTCGCAGTACGGACACCTCACGCGGCTAGAAGACCTCGCTCAGCCAGCGACCCACGCGCGTCAGCATGACCTTGACCTTGGACGGGCCGCCCTCTTCCTCGAGGCTGTCGGTGGTGCGCACCGAGCGCCGGATGGCGGCGTGCAAAATGAGACCGACGGCGGAGCTGTAGATGGGCGAGCCCAGCGAGTCCATCAGGCCCGGCGGATAGCAGGGAGTGGCGATGCGCGCCGGCAGGTTGAGCTCGCGATGGGCCAGGTGGGCGATTCCGGGCAGCTGCGCGGTGCCGCCCGTGATGACCAGGTTGGTCACCACCAGGCCCATGCGCTCGGCCAGCTGGATCTGCTTGCCGACCCATTCGAAGACGTCCATCAGGCGGGCTTCCAGCACTTCGGCCAGCTGGATACGCGAGACCGGAACCTTCTGGTCGCCCGCCAGGCTGAGCGCCTCGAGCATCTCGTCGTCGCCCTCGTGATAATCGGGCGAGGCCACGCCGCGCTCGAGCTTGAGACGCTCGGCCTCGGCGGGCGGGATGCGGAAGAAGCGCGCCAGGTCGTGAGTGAGGAAATCGCCCGCGATGGGCAGCACGCCCGAGTGGCCGATCTCGCCCTCGCAGTAAACCGCCAGGTCGACCGTGCCGGCCCCGATGTCGATCATGGCCGTGCCGAGCTTGCGCTCCTCCTCGGTCATGACGGCGAGACCCGAGGCGATGGAAGAGGCTACCATCCCATCGTTTTCGACCTCGAGCCCGGCTTTTTGAACACATTTGCGCATGTTCTGGAGGAAGGCGGACGCGGCCGCCACGACGTGTGTGTTGACCTCCAGGCGAATACCCGACAGACCCACCGGGTTGCGGATACCGGTTTGCCCGTCGACGGTGAAGCCGCGCGGCACGATATGCAGAATCTCGCGATCGGAGGGGATGCCCACCATGCGGGCGGCGTCGATGACGCGGCGCACGTCGGAGTTCGTGACCTCACCCTCGGGATTGGAGATGGCCCACACGCCCTGGGCGGGCAGCGAGCGCAGATACTCGCTGGAGAGGCTCAAGTAGACCGGGCCGACCGGATAGCCGGCCTGCTTCTCGGCGTCGCCCACCGCCTCCTCAATCGAGCGAACCGTCTCTTCCGGGTCGACCAGCGCGCCTTTGCGCAGGCCCAGGCACGGGCTGACTCCATGCGAGACGACCTCGAGCTCTCCGCCGGCGTCCAGCTCGGCGATGACACACGCCACCTTGCTGGTGCCGATGTCGATAGCGGTAAGAACTTCCATCCTGGGCATTGTGCGCGCACCCCTCACGGGTAATTCAAAGGTCGATGTTCGGGTCCCGGCTTGAATTTCCTTCCAGCTCAGGAAAGAAATGGCGAAAAATCCGAGAGTCTGGTTTCTGGCGGGCCCTCGTTGACACCTTCTAGCGCTTGTGTTACCCTACCACGGCTGATTGCAAGCGCAGCGCAAGCGAGCCTGCGAGCGCAGTGTGAAGTCCAGTCGGAGGAACTAGAAAAGATGTATGCCGTGGTGGAGACCGGGGGCAAGCAGTATCGCGTGACCACCGGTCAGACCGTGCGAGTGGAGAAGCTGGCGGGAGAGCCGGGCAAGTCCATTACGCTGGACAAAATTATCGCCGGTGGCGTGGGTAGCGACACCAAAGTGGGCGCTCCGTACCTGTCGGGTGCCACTGTCGAGGCCGAGATCCTCGAGCACGACAAGGGCCGCAAGGTCATCGTCTTCAAGTACAAGAAGCGCAAGCGCTTCCGCGTGAAGAACGGGCATCGTCAGCCCTATACCGCTCTGCGGATCAAGTCGATCAACCTCTAAGGAGCGATCGACGGTTTGGTCCGGGTCAGTCTGCGGCGCGATCGCTCGGGTCACCTGAGCGAGCTCGCCTGCCGAGGCCACGCCGGATTTGCTGCCCCGGGCGAAGATCTCGTTTGCGCCGGGGTTTCGGCAGTTCTGGGTGCTCTGGCCTTAGGACTGACGGAGGTGGCGCGCCTGCCCGTCGCACCCCAAGCCGGGGATGGCCACTTCCGCGTGCGCCGCGGACGTCTGCCAGCCTCGCCCGAGTGGAACCTGCTCCTGGAGACCTCGGTCCGTGCTCTGGAGCAGTTGCAGGAGTTCTACCCCGGGTTCGTGCGGGTGCAAATGCTCAAGCCCCGCGGGATTCGCCCCCGGGGCGTGGAAGACGAAGCCGAATCCTAGTCTGGAAGCCCCTGGCGCCCAGACACCAAATTGTAGAGATCGGTCCGGCCGTCGGGCCGGACCTCGTGGAGGTCGTTATGGAAGCTCTCGATCGCGACGATGTCGAGGTTTTGGACCTGGACGACGAGCATGGTCCCGACCCGTTCTCACCCGAGCGCCTGGTGGGCGTGGCGGTGCTGGGCGCCGTCAGCTCTCTGCTGATCTACTATATGTTCAACCAGCTCGACCCCGAGCGCCGTGAGTCGATCAAGGACGGCATCATGGCGACTGTGAAGAACCAGGTTCGCCGTTGGGGCGAGGCCTGACCTGAGCGAGGAGATGTCCCTTCCCCCCGCGGCCCCGTTGAGTCAGCTGACGATCCGCAAGCGGCGTCTGTTCATTCTGGCTCTGGCGGCGTTCTGGCTGATTCTGGACCAGGTCACCAAGCTGCTGGTCATCCAGAACCTGGCTCTGCACGAGAGCCACCCGGTGGGCAGCCTGCTTTTCTGGACCCACGTTCACAACCGCGGCGGCGCCTTCGGGTTGTTCCCGGGCGCCAGCCTGCTGTTCCTGGGCACCGGCATCGCCGTGATCGGAGTTCTATTCTGGACTCTGCCCCAGGCCAAGTCGCTGGATTGGCTCAGCGCCACCGCCTACGGGCTCATTCTGGGCGGCGCCATCGGCAATCTCATCGATCGGGTTCGCTTCGGCTACGTGACCGACTTCATCGACCTGAATTTCTGGCCGCTGGTCACCTGGCCCGTCTTCAACGTGGCCGATATCGGGATCTCGGTGGGGATCGGGTTACTGGTCCTGACCACCTTGCTGCCTCAGCGCGGGGGTCGAGGAGATTAGGGGCAGTTCTCCGTTACCCGCCCGCTCTTAGCGGAGTTTATCTTCCAGCCCATAGACCCAGGCATATTGAATGGCGAGGTTGACATCCTTCTCGCCGATGCGCACTCGCTTGTTCTCGCCGGGCACCATCAGAGTCAGGCCCTCGGGGGAGATCTTGAGCACCCGTGTGCCCTCGAACTCGTCCCCCTCTTCCAGGATGCTGGTCTCGTCTCCGTAACGCACGATAGCCACGTAATGGTCGCCTGATTCCATCAGGCCGGTGACGCTGAGGTCGAGGCGGGTCGGGGTGGCGGACGCGGGGTAAATGCGAGCGAACGGGTCGCGTAAGTTCGATTCTGCCAGGACGGGAGATGCCAGGACTGCCAGTAGGGCGAGACAGATTCCAGCCTTCACGAAGTGCCCCCAGGTATGGAGATGTCGTGGGATCGTCGCGGGTCTTCCGAGGTTATTCCCGGTTGGAAGACTTTTTTCTTCTGGCCACCCGGGTGCGGTGTCCGAGCAGGCGGATGAGCTCCTCGCGGCCACCCTCGCCGAAGGAGTCGAAGGCGATGCCGCAACCCTCGCCGATGCCCGACCACACGACGTGCCCGATGGCCCGGATGGGTGGATTGAAGCCCAGTGTGATCTCCAGGCAGTCGCCCACCCGGAAGTCCACGTCGGGAATGGCCAGGCCGCCCGCCGACACCTCGGCGGTCAGGTGCATCAAGCCCTGGGGCGTGCCCAGGTCGACCCCGACCGTCAGCCCGAGGCGGGGGAAATGCCGCCGCTCCTCGCCCAGGAACTCGGACTGCAGGCATACCCGGTTGCGCCCCGCTGCCTTGGCTCGATACAGCGCCTCGTCGGCGCGCGCCAGCAGCCAGTTGATCACCTCTTCGTCGCCCGGAGCCCCGTCCCACTCGGTCGTGCGGCGCGTTTCGAACCAGGAAACCCCGATACTGACGGTCACCTCGCCCTCGATGGCCTGGCGGAGCTTCTCGGCGACCTGGGAGGCGCCGGCCGCGCTGGTGGAGGGCAGGATGACCACGAACTCCTCGCCCCCAAAACGCGCCACCACGTCGCCCTTGCGGGTCATCGAGTAGATGCGGGTGGCCACCTCGCGCAAAATACGGTCGCCCTCGAGGTGCCCCAGGCGGTCGTTGACCGACTTGAAGTGGTCGACGTCCAGCATCAGGCAGGCCAGCACCGGCGGGCCCGGCCGCGAGAAACGGCTCACGTGCTGGCGCATCGACTCGAAGAGATAGCGGCGCGAGAAGACTCCCGTCAGCTCGTCGCGCACCATGCGGTCGCGCAGCGCCACGTGACTGCGATAGATCCCCAGCTGCGCGTGGATGCGCGCCTGCAAGAGAGCGGCCGAGCAGGGCTCCTGGACGTAATCGTTGGCGCCCGCCTCGAGCGCTTCCACCACGGAGGCCTCGGCCACGGCCCGGGCGCTGTAATAGAGCACCGGAACGTGCACCAGCGACTCGTCGCGCTTGAGCTGGCGACAGCTGGCGGCTGTGACCGAAGGGCTCAGGACGAACAGCAGGGGGAACCAGCTCTGCGCTTTGCTGAGGGCTTCCTTGACGCCCCCCACGGCCTCGACCTCGAAGCCGCGGTCGGCCAGGTCGGAAGAAAGGCGCTCCAGGCCCTTGCCGACGAGCAGCAGGCGGGCAGGATGCTCGACCAGGGCCGAAACGACGCTCGGCTTGGCGGTGGCGTTCTTCACGCCTCCTGGATTTGGGAAAGCGCACTTCGAGTCCTTTTTGGTTGGACGTTCATAAGGTGCTAACAGGCCCGACCCCCGCCACGAATTAGTCTGGCCCCGATGCGCCTGACCCCTTCGCGCGACCCGATCGTCGTCGACCTGAGCTATCCGGTTCCGGTCAGCGACCGCATCAAGCTGGGCGCGATGCCGCGCGACTATTTCGACCAGGATCCCCGGCCCGGTGTCGGACAGGGTAGCTGCGCCAACGGCGCCTGCTCCCATCTGCCCCAGGAAATCTGGGACAACCAGCCGCGCACCGATGCCCAGGGCCAACCTTTGCTGCGCACGGTCAACGAGCACCTGGAAGGACGCCCTGCCAGCGTGGTGGGGAGCTTCCTGGGTTACGGAGCCGCGGCCGGCCTGGCCGGAGCCCTGGTGGGAGGCGTGCTGGGCTGGGTGGCGGCCGGTCAGCCGCTGCTGGGCGCGGCCGGCGGAGCGGCGCTGGTGGGCATCTCGGTTGGC
>JBDHVW010000067.1:0-44385 GCA_039809865.1 Vulcanimicrobiota bacterium | reverse complement strand
CACGAGAGGGCCGAACATGATCGCACGACTCGCGTAACGCGCCCCCGGGCAGACTCAACGCGTTCCACGAGAGGGCCGAACATGATCGCACGACTCGCGTAACGCGCCCCCGGGCAGACTCAACGCGTTCCACGAGAGGGGTGAACATGATCGCACGACTCGCGTAACGCGCCCTCGGGCGGCCCGGGCGTTCCACGAGAGGGGTGAACATGATCGCACGACTCGCGTAACGCGCCCAAGACGCGCGCGGCGGCACCGGAGTGCACGAGGTGTCGGGCTACCTGACCCCCGACCTGCTACGCAGGCTCAATGCGTTATCCTGCAGTGGCCGGTAAGCAAGGGGACTCCTCCCGACAAGCGTCCCTCGGGATTGCACAGCATCCTGGCCGAGCTCGTGCAAGAAGTGCAAGCGGGCCAGCCATCCAGCGCGCCAACCGGGAGTTGTTCACCCCAGACTCCCGATGAGCTCGTGCAGCGGCAGCAGAAGTACCAGCACGATCAGGACCGTGACACAGCTCAGGGTCGCCAGGAGCGCGGTGAGCCAGGCGAGGAAACTCGCTGCCGGACGGGTTTCCAGCAGAAAATCCAGCGCCTCGCCCAGTCGATCCTGAGCGGCGGCGGAAGCCAGAAACTCGCGTTCCTCCGAGCCAAGACCGGGTGACGACGGCAGGATACCACCCGGATCGCTGGCCCAGGCCAGCTTGAGGTTCATCAGGAGGGGCCGCGTCGACTTGCGCTGGGCCCGAAAACAAAACAGCGTGAGGCCCAGGACCAGGGGTGCTATCCAATAGCCTTGCGGAAACCAGGCATGGCACACGAGCAGAAGTCGTGTCGGCACCGGCAGCTGGATGCATAATCCCTCGAGGAGCTGCACGAGAGTCGGCACCAGGACATACCAGACGATGCCTACGCACACCAGCAGGATGAGCAGGGCTACGATGCAGACGATGTGCGCCCCCCAGATCCGGTAGCGGGGGCGCTGCTCGCGCAGGGCCAGGCAGAACTCCCGAACCCGCCCGTTGGCCCGAGCCCGGGCCAGGTAGCCCGCCACGGGCTCCCCCCGCGCGGCGGTCGCCAGGAAGCGATCCAGCTCTTCGTCGCTCAGTTCGAGCACCGACCCATAGCAGGCAAGACGGTCTTTCCAATTTCGCATGCCCGGCCTGACGAAGCATCCCCCAAAAAGGTTCGGTCAGGCCTCCCGGCGGGCCACCATCCGCACGAAAAGCCCCGTCAGATGGGGGTCGAACTGCTTGCCCGACTGAGCCGCAATCTCCGCCAGGGCCTCCTTCGGGGAAACCGACGCGCGATAGGGACGCCGTCCCGTCATCGCGTCGTAGGAGTCGGCCAGGCTCAGCAAGCGGGCCTGCAGAGGGATCTCCTCGCCGCGCAAGCCATCGGGATAACCGCCGCCATCCCAACGCTCGTGGTGGCTGCGCACGGCCGGCAGCACCGAGCGCAGGTGCTCGAAACGCCGCAGCATGCTCTCCCCGATCAACGGATGCAGCTTGATCAACGAGCGCTCGTCCTCGGTCAGCGGACCGGCTTTGCTCAACACGCCCGGAGGAATGTGCAGTTTGCCCACATCGTGAATCTTGCCCGCCAGGCCCAACGAGACATCGGCCCGCCGGATGTCGTCCGCCAGCTCGTCCCGCTGCTCATCGCTGAGCAGCGTCAGGGAGGCTCCGACCAGCCCGGAATCGCGCAACTCGGCCGCCAGCTCGAAATCCTCCGACGGCAGGCCCAGCTCGTCGGCCAGCGAGGCGGCCAGTTGGGCTACGCGCTGCGAGTGGGAGACGCTGTGGGGGCTCAGGCCGCGCAGGGTGGTCAACAGAGCCTCGAGCAGCAGCTCGTCCGAGCTCTGGGTCTCAGGGTAGGCGCGCACCAGCCAGTCCCAGGTGAGCATCGCCAGGTTGCGGGCCGTCACGGTCAGGGCCGCTTCACCCAGAAAGGCCGAGCCAGGGAGGGACTGGGACCAGAACTCCTCACGACCGGAGCCCACCAGTCCGCCGGGCCCGCGGGAAACGCTTACGCTGTCGAGCGGCGGCGCCCCCAGCACCTCGCGCATTTTGGTCGCCTGCGGCCGGAACGAAGGCAAGAATTGCTCCGTCCGGGGGCCGTGATTGATGGCCCGAAAGGCTTGCTCCACGGTGACCGAGCTTTCCGAGCGACTCAGCAGGCGCTCACGTGATCTCTCCCCATGGTGAGATCCCCCGGCCGATTGGAAGGTCTAGACCATTTACAAAAAGTTCACATGTTCAGGAGGCGCGTCACCGAAGGCGCCGCTCCCCCACCCGTCACCGGCAGCCAGGCCCGCACCGCGTACTTCCCGGGCGGCATCTTGCCGTGCTCCCAGTCGCCCGTGTAAGTCACCGTCTCGCCCGGCTTGAAAACGCGGTCGGTCAGCATCTCCATGAAGAACTTGTCCCCCGACCAGCGCCAGATCGGCTTGCCGTCCCGGGTCACCTCGAAGTCGTGCGTCTGCGAGGTGGGCTGGGACAAAGCGACCGGCGCGCCCGTCATGTTCTCGACCCGCAGCGTGAAGTGCACCTTGCCGTTGCCGGGATCGTAGACCAACAAGCGCAGACTCAATCCGTCAGCCCGCACGGGCAGCGTCAGCAACACGATCAGGAGAAGCTTTCTCAGCATGCGAGGCTGGTTCGCTGTTTACATTTTGGTTGCCTCCGGAGCCGCCCAAAACGGTAGGATGCCCCCGTGAGGATCACCCCGCTCGCCCCCGCCATGAGCTTCGTCCCGGCCGCAAGGCCGCTGGCTGCGGCCGTTCCGGGCGATCGCTTCGAGGTCACCAAACAGGAAGTCATCGGCCTGACTCAGGCCCTGGTGCGCATCGACTCCAGCCCCGCCAACTCGGTGCCGGGCCAGAACCAGGTCGTGGACCTGATGGCCGATTACGCCCGCCAGGCCGGGCTCGAGGTGGACCGGTTCGAAACGGTCAACGGCAAGCCGATGCTGATCGTCACGTTGCCTGGCTCCAATCCCAGCCTGGGCGCGGCCGGATTCGTCCATCACGGCGACGTCGTGCCGGTCGAGGGCGAGTGGAAGCTGGGCCAGCCGTTCAGCGGCGATCTGACCCGAGACGAGCACGGCCGCGAGGTGCTGGTGGGACGCGGCAGCGTGGACACCAAAGGCCCCGCGGCGCAGATCCTGGTGGCCATGAAAGGCCTGAAGGAGTCGGGTCAGCAGCTCGAGCGCTCCATGAAGCTGTTCATCTTCCCCGACGAAGAGACCGGCGGCAAAGACGGCGCCTGGCACATGGCAAGAAATGCCCCCGAGAAACTGCGCGACGTGCAGTACTGGGTGGTTGAGGGGAGCGGCATCCTCTCCCCTGAGATGCTGAACGGCATCGACACCGACCGCAACCTCCCCTATCTCGCGATGGCTCAGAAATACACGCTGCCGATGCAGCTCGAGCTGAAAACGCCGGTGTCGGCCGACCAGGCCGTGCACAAGACGCTGGACGCCCTGAAGCGCCTGGACGAGCACCTCGACAGCGGCGAGTGGGTCTGCCTGCAGGACCACGCCGAGTCGGACGAGTCCTTCAACCGCCTGGGTCACGCCGTGGGCGGCTTCAAGGGCTGGATGATCCGCAACTTCTGGGACTGGAAGTTCATGCAGAAGCGTATGGGCCCGTCGCTGGCGGCCGCCAACCGCAGCGACGCCTGCAAGACCGATTTCTACCTCAGCTCCAACGCCGCGGGTAACGTGGAGGGCCCCAATGTGAAGCCCTCCAGCGCCACGGTGGTGTTCACGCTCGACCTCGACGGCCAGGACCGCGCGAAGGCGCTCAAGCGGATGCGCGACGCGGCCGGCGAGGGCTTCGTGGTGGAAGAGCTCGAGGGCAAGCTGGTCCAGCTGCGGCTGCCCCAGGAGAGCTATCACGGCGGGAATCACGGCTCCACCGCCGATCGCGAGCAGGACGCCATCGACCGCACCTACAAGGCCGTCGGTCAGGTCGAGAAATCGCTGCGCCGCAAAGGCTGGGGCGACAAGCTGAAAGTGGCCGACTTCTACACCTCCAAGAGCAAGCACGCGCCGATCACCAGTGGCGATCCGGTCACCAGCAAGGTCACGCTCGATCTGCGCGTGGCCGTGGGCGATGACCGCCAGAAGGTCATTCGTGAGATCCAGGAGACGGTGGGGCCCGAGTTCACCCTGCGGCCCCTGAGCGCGCCCGAGGAGGCGGACGCCAACGTGCGCCGCCTGCGCAGCGACAGTCCGCTGTTCCAGGCCGCCCAGGCCGCCTCGCACGAGATCTACGGCGACACGCTCATCCTGTTCGGCAACACCACCTCCTCCAACGACACGCGCTTCCTGCAGGACGTGAATCCCAACAGCGAGACGCTCACCTTCGTGCCGGTCGTCTACACCGAGCACGGGGCCCACGGGCCGGACGAGCTGGTCACGGTCGACTCGCTGGTTTCGGGCGTGGACTGGACCGCCGAGTTGATGCAGCGCCTCGGAAAATAGAGGGCTCGCCTCTCGCGCAGAGAATCTGCTGCGATTCTCGGTAGGAGGTCATCAAACGTGAGCGCAGATCTGGAAACGCGCATTCAGGAGGCTCTCGAGCAGAGCGAAGCCGGGGAGTCGGAAGGGCTCGAGAAGCTGGTGACCCTCACCACCGAGCACGCGGACTCGAGCGATGCCTGGCGCGCCCGGGCCCAGGCCGAGAACGAGCTGGGACAGCCCGAAGCGGCCCTCAAGTCGATCGACAAAGCCCTCGAGCTGGACCAGGAAGACGCCGAGTCGTGGCTCGTGAAAGCCGAGCTGCACCTCGATCAAGACCAGTTCGAGCAGGCGCTGGAGGCCCTGGATAAGGGCATCGACGCCGACGAAGACGACGCCGACCTGTGGTTCGAGAAGGGCGCCACGCTGATGCGCCTGGGCGACTTCGAGGGCGCTCTGCACGCCTTCGACCGCGTGGTGCACCTCGAGCCCGACCACCTGCGGGCCGTGTTCAACCGGGGCGACATGCTGAGCCGCATGGGCCATCCCGAGGAGGCCTGTAAAGCCTACGAGAAGGCCGCCCAGCTATCTCCCAAGGACAGCCGCAACCTCACCCGGCTGGGACAGGCGCGCCTGGACGCCCGCCATTTCACCGAATCGCTGGAAGCGTTCGATAAGGCGATCGAGATCAACGAAAACGACTGGGAGGCCTGGAGCAACCGCGGCCTGGCGCTGGTGAACCTCGATCGCTTCGAGGAAGCCCTCAAGTGCTATGACAAAGCCGTGGCCATCGAGCCCAAGAACCCGGTCATCTTCTACAACAAAGCGGTCGCCTGCGAGATGATGGAGGACCTGTCGGGGGCTCTGGACGCGCTGCGCGCCTGGATCGAGATCGAGCCCGAGCGGGCCGAGGCGTTCTTCATGATGGGGCGCCTCCAGGATCGCCTGGGTTTCAAGGAAGAAGCCCAGAAGAACCTGGACCACGCCCTCAAGCTCAACCCCGGCATCCTGGGGCCGATGGCCGTGTGGGGACTGGCGCTCGTGGACGAGCAGGGCCAGCCGCATCCCAGCGTGCAGCCCGTTCAGGTGCAGAGCAACATGCCGCCCCAGGAAGTGGCGCGCCAGTTCGTCGAGATGCTGGTGGCCCAGCACGGCCACAAGATCGAGAACGGGCTCATCGACGGAAAATACAAGGTGGCGGTCATGCCGGTGAACATGGGACCTCAGATGTGGGGCGTGGGGCTCTTCGACGAGAACGGCCAGCCCAACCCCGAAGTGCCGCCGATGCAGGTCCAGACCGACCTGCCCCCGGACAAGTTCGTGGGCGACTACATCAAGATGCTCCAGGAGCAGGGCCACACTGTGGACGAGCAGGGAATGGTGGACGGCAAGTTCCGCGTGGGCGTGTTCCCCCTGCAGGGAGCGCCCCCTCCGCCCACCCCGGTTGCATAGCCCGGACAGTTTGTGGTAGGATAGCCCTCGTTTCGTAAAAACCCCTAAGGAGACTCGGAAAAATGGCCAGAGCTTGCCAGATGTGCGGAAAAGGACCCGCCTACGGGAACATGGTCAGCCACTCGAACCGCAAGACGCGTCGTCGTTGGCTCCCCAACCTGCAGAAATCGATTTTGATGATCGGCGGCCAGAAGGTCACCGCCCGTATTTGCACGCGCTGCCTGCGCTCTTATAAGGGCAAGGTCGCCAAGAGCAGCACGTAGGGGGTCCGGGGGACGACGAGTCCCCCAGGAGCCAGCCCTGCCCAAAGCCTGGTTGCTACAGGAGCACAGAGGTCGAAAGGCCTCTGTGTTTTGACGTACTCAGGAGTCGGGCCACGAACCGGTGCATCTCGACGTCGCATCTCTCGAGCGACCATCCGTCATCCATCATGAAATAGGTCACGGACTCGGCAAAGTACTCCGAAGGGCTCGTCTCCGCGTACTCGCTCACGAAGCCGGTCCTGGAAGCTTTGAACTCGTACCACAGACCCATGCTCAGGCGCTGGGACGAGGCGACCATCGTGGTCAGGGCATCGTCGATGGCGTGCCCAAGCTCGTGAACCAGCACGGGATAGCCGCTATAAATCTGGTTCGGCTCGACCCGCACCGTGCGGGCGCGGGCCTCGTAGTGGGCGCCCCGGCGCGTCGTGCCGGGAGCCACGATGGTCAGGCGCAGCCGGTTGCGCTCGAGCAGTTGCAAAACGGGCGCCGGGTAGCGTTTCATCTCGTTCCAGACCCAGGGGCCCAGCGCATCGAAAGGCTCCGAGCGAAACATCTTCTCGATCAGCTCGTCCACGTCTTCGGTGCCGGGATAGCGTTTCTCGAAGATGTCCAGGATTTTGTCCGACTTGAGAGACATCAGGGCCACTCCCCGATGAGGTCCCATTGCCCGCAGTCCTGAACGGCCGTGGCCGTATAGGTCCAGACGCGCCAGCCCTCGCCGTGCTCGTCCTGCGCGTGCACCAGCCGACGCTCGTATTCGTTGGGCCGGGGGCCAACCGGCATGAAGTCCTCGAAGTCGTCCAGCAGGTGCAGAATGCGAGCCCCCTGGTCCAGCGACAGGATCCAACCCGGCACCTCGCGGGCGACCTCCAGTTGGAAACCGCGCCCGGTGCGGGAGAGATCGGCCTCGTGGTCGTGCGTGCCCAACTCGAGTCTGTGGGCCGGCTGCAGCGTGGGGTAGCCCGTCTCGCGCCGAAAGAGCCGGCCTTCGACCCAGGCGGCGCGCGCCGCTCGCACCCATGGCTCCACCACGTGATAATTGCGCTCTCCGGGCTTGAGCGAGCCGTAACAGAACAGGTGCAGCACCTGGGTGGGCTTCTCCACCCCAGGGACTCGCGCCTACCGGGCGAAGTCGAGGCCATGAGGATCGCCATTCTGGCCGCCGGTGTCGAGCGCGACGATGAATTCTGTCGGGCCGAGCTCGAGAAAGCGGACAAGACGCTGTGTGCCAACGGGGGCTACCGGGCGGCTCTGCGGCTGGGCTGGAAGCCGAACGCCGTGGTGGGCGACTTCGACTCGCTCACGACGGAGGAGGCGCAAGCGCTCGAGGCGGAGGGGATCGAAGCACACCGTTCCCCGGCCGAAAAGGACCAGAGCGATCTCGAGCTGGCCATCGACGTGGCCCGCACCTGGCAGGCCCAGGAAATCGTCCTGCTGGGGGCCCTGGAGGGCCGTGTGGACCATCTTCTGTTCAACCTGGTCTCGGGGCTCGAGTACGCCCACAAGCTGAGCCTGAAGGCGCGCGTGGTCAGCTCCACCGCCGAGGCGTTCCTCGTTTACGACCACGCGGAGATCGTGGGACGGCCGGGGCGCACGTGCTCCCTCTTCTCGCTGGAGCCCGAAACGAAAGGGATCATCCTGGAAGGATTCAAGTTTCCGCTCTTCGAGGAGAGCCTCTTCCGCTACCGGAGCCGGGGCCTTTCCAATGTTATCCAATCGGACCGGGCGATGATCCGTTTAGGGTCGGGACTGTTGCTCTGCATCGTACTCCCCTAGTACTCGAGTACTGATTCCTGATTCTAGAGCCCTTTTTTGAGACTCGTTTCAGGCTAAAAGCGCAAGCTGCACTCGAGACACAAATCTGGAGGCGAAATCAAGTGCAGTCAATCAACTACCTCGGTCAGAGCTTCAACCCGTATACGGGAGTCACTTATGGAAACTCTCCGAGCGTCACGAGCTCGTCTGGTTATGGAACCACCAACAACGCGGCCTATCTGAGCTTCCTGGGCACTTCGTATCGCACCAGTCAGCAGCTCAACTCGGGCTGGTCGAGCTTCCTGGGCGGCAGCGCCGCCACGGTGCAGCCCACGACCAGCGTCAGCAGCACCCCCCAGCAGCAGCCGGTCTACACCGGCAACTACAGCACCGGTTGGGGCAACACCGCCGGCTACCGCCCGACGACCAACAACACCAACACCTGGGGCTCCTCCAACGCCAGCCGCCCCTACTGGGCCCCGGCAATGGGCAGCAGCTACCCGACCACCGGCAGCAACCCCAACACGGGCAGCAATCCCAACACCGGCGCCAACCCGAACACGGGCAGCAACCCCAACTCGGGCAGCAACCCCAACACGGGCGCCAACCCCAACACGGGCGCCAACCCCAACACGGGAGCCAACACGGGTGGCAACACCAATAGCGGGGGCACCGCCAACGGCACCACCCCCGCGGGCACGACCAGCAAGCCCACCACCGCATCCAGTGCCGCGGCGCTGAACGTGACCAAAGTTCAGGGCGAGATCCTCAATGGACTCTTCGCCGCCAAGAACCAGACCGTGGCCGTCAAAGACCAGACTCAGGCCGGCAAGCTCAGCACCGGTGACGTGATCGAGGTGAAGAACGCGCAGGGTCAGGTGGTAAAGAACCTGTCGCTCAGCAAGAACGACCTCTACAACGTCAACTTCCGCACGAACCTGGTGAAGGCCGCCCAGCAGGCCGATCCGGCCTGGGACTTCACCGAGAGCATCGTCGACCTGCCCAAAAACCGCCTCAATCCGCCGATCAGCCGTACGGTCGACGGCGTCCCGGAAAAGGTTCTGGGCCGCAACCAGTTTTTCGACATGATCCAGCGCACCGGCGACGACGGCAAGAAGTTCCAGTTCCTCAAGCTGCGTGACGGCGTGAAGCCCTCCGACGCGGTCAACAACATCATGACCGACCGCGACAGCTACCTGTTCGACTGCGCCACCCCGGTGCGCGTGCTCGAGCTGAAAGCCGAGCTGGATACCGTCGGGAAGGCCGACTTCGATGCCGCCCACCAGGGACTGGCGCTGCACTCCCACTTCGATTCCAACGACCGGAACGGCGACACGCTCGACTCGGGCTACGCCGTGACGGCCCGCTACGCGGCCCACAACAACCCGCAGGGCGCCATCGCCGGCCAGGAGTATGCGCGCTTCGACCCGAGCAAGGACAAGCTCGTTCCGGGCGAGTGGCGCTACTTCGACCGCGCGGGCGACATCGCCACCCAGAACCAGGGCACCAACATGGTCTACGTCGGCAAAGGCGCCAACGGGGCCGAGAAGTTCTGGGTCGTGGGCGGCGGCGTGGCCACCTTCAAGCCCGACGCCCAGGGCCGCCTGGTCGAGGACGGCGAGTACCTCACCGCCCTGCGCGGGGCGCCGGACACGGCCAACCTGATCGCCATCGACCGCACCGCGGGCTAAGGTCCGCTCGAAGAGGCCCGGCCAGTGGCCGGGCCTTTTTCGTTTAGAACGGAGAGCCTACTTCTGGGCCGAGTCGAGCAGGAGCGTGACGGGTCCGTCGTTGACCAGCGAGACGTCCATGTGGGTCTGGAACCGTCCGGTCTGCACCCTCTCCACGCGTTCTCTCAAGAGCCCGACGAACTCCTGGTAAAGCTTGTCGGCCTGCTCGGGCGGAGCGGCCTCGATGAAGCTGGGACGGCGACCCTTCCGGCAATCGCCGTAAAGCGTGAACTGGGAGACCGCCAGCACCCCGCCCCCCACGTCCAGGACGGACAGGTTCATCTTGCCCTGGTCGTCCTCGAAGATGCGCAGGTTGACGACCTTCTCGGCCATCCACTTGAGCTCAGCCGCGGTGTCGCTGCCGTGGATTCCGCACAGAAGCAGCAGTCCGTGCCCGATGGAGCCAACCGTCTCGCCCTCCACCACCACGCCGGCGGAGGAGACTCGCTGGACCACGACTCTCATTCGCGGCCGCAGGAGGAGGAGTGCGTCACGCGCTCCACGGTCAGCACGTCCTTCACCTTGCGCATCTTGCGCAGCAGCTCCTCGAGCTGCTTCTTGTGCTGAATGTCCAGAGAAAGCTTGATGACGGCGCGATCCTTCTTGGCCCAGGCCTTACACGAGCGGGCCATCACCTTTTGCTCGTTGATGACGCCCATCAGGTCGGACAAGAGCCCGCTGCGATCCCAGGCGTCCACCTCGACGTCGACCTGGTAGATCGGCTCCTCGGAGGGCGTATCCCAATCGACCTCGATGATCCGCTCGGACGACTTCTCGGTCAGGCTCTTGAAGTTCGGGCAGTCTCGCCGGTGCACCGACACGCCCTTGCCCAGGGTGATGTAACCCACGACGGCGTCGCCCGGCACGGGAGCACAGCAGCGGCTGAACTTGACCAGGATGTTGTCGATGCCCTTGACCCGGATGGCCTGGCCCTGGCGCTTGCGGCGCGAAGGACGGCGCGGAGACGAGGGGAGGATCTCGTGCGAGACCTCCTTGGGCAGCTCGTCGCGCAGCCGGCCCAGGATCTGGGGCAGCGTGGTCTCTCCGTAGCCCAGCGAGGCCAGCAGATCGTCGGCCGCCACGAAATTGAGCCGCTCGGCGATACGCAGCATGAGCGCGTTGTCGCCCAGCACATGGTCCAGGCGGTTGCGGGCCAGCTCGCGCCGTAACATGTCGCGCCCGCGGATGACGTTCTCGTCGCGCCGCTCCTTCTTGAACCAGGCCCGGATCTTGTTGCGCGCCTGGTTGGACTTGCAAATACGCAACCAGTCCAGCGACGGGGTTCCCGTCTTGGAGGTCATGACCTCGAGAATATCGGCGTTCTGGAGGCGATAATCGAGTGAGACCATGCGGCCGTTGGCGCGCGCTCCCACGCACGTATGCCCGACCTCGGTGTGGATGCGGTAGGCAAAATCGATCGGGGTCGAACCGGCCGGCAGGTCGATCACGTCGCCGCGGGGCGTGAACACGAACACCTCGTTGCTGAGCAGATCGAGCTTGAGGTTGTCGATGTATTCCTTGGCATCGCGCGAATTGGCCTGCCAGTCGAGGATGGCCCTGATCCACGGGTAGATCTCGCGGAACAACACCATGTCCTTGCCGCCCGCGCCGCCTTCCTTGTAAGCCCAGTGTGCCGCGATACCGAAGTCATTGACACGGTGCATCTCGGCGGTGCGGATCTGGATCTCCACCGGGTGGTTTCCCGGGCCGTAGATCGTGGTGTGCAGGGAGCGGTAGTTGTTGGACTTGGGCACCGCGATGTAGTCCTTGATGCGGTCCTTGACCGGAATCCAGAGCGAGTGGACGACGCCCAGCACGCCATAGCACTCCTCCACCGTGTTCACGATGATGCGCAGGGCCACCAGGTCATAGATCTCGTTCAGCTCGTGCCCGGTGCGCTGCATCTTGGTGTGGATGCTGTACAGGTGCTTGGGGCGCCACTCGACCGTGCCCTTGACGCCGAGCTTGTCAAGCTTGTCGGAGATGGCCTCGATGGTCTCCTTGATGGCGGCCTCGCGCTCGATCCGGACTTCATCGACCTCTTTGAGAAGCTCCTCGAACTCGGTGGGCCAGAGGTAGCGGAAGCAAAGGTCTTCCAGCTCGCTCTTCATGGCCCAGACGCCCAGACGGGAGGCGATCGGGGCGAAGATCTCCAGCGTCTCCTGGGCGATGGAGCGCTGCTTCTCGGGCCTCAGCGAGCCCAGGGTGCGCAGGTTGTGCAGCCGGTCGGCCAGCTTGATCAGGATGACCCGCAAGTCGCGGGCCATCGCCAGGAAGATCTTGCGCAGGTTCTCGGCCTTCTGAACTTGCTTGGTCCGCGGGGTAGGCGCCTCGCGGCCCTGGCGCGAGCTGATGGCGGTCAGCTTGGTGACGCCGTCGACCAGCATCATGACCTCGTCGCCGAACTGCTCGGAGAGCTCAGCGAGCTGGAGCGGAGTATCCTCGACGGTATCGTGCAAAATGGCCGCCGCAATCGTCGGGGCGTCCATCCGGTAGCCGGCCAGCAGGCGGGCGACCTCGATCGGGTGCAGGATGTAGGGCTCGCCGGAAGCGCGCTTCTGCTCGCGGTGGAGCTTTTCAGCCAGGTGGAAGGCCCGCACCACCATTTCGAGGTGGGCCGGTGGCATGTACGGCCGCAGCTCGGCGAGCAATTTTCCGAAGAGCTCCTCGGCTTCGGAGCAAATCACGGCTACCGGCTGCCGCGGGGTTTCCCGACTTCCGTTCTGTGTTTCCGCCCGTGTCCGCTGGGGGGCTTCATTCTCTAACATCGCTCAAAGTTTGTCGGGCCACTCTTCCGCGGTGAGAAACACCGTGGTTATGGCTCTTTCCTACACGACTCCGCAGCTCACCTCCTTTACCCCCGTATTCTTCCTACTTGATCCGGGCCAATTTGTCCTTCAAGTCGGCGATACGAGAGAGTGCCGCGGCGTGATCGCGACTCAATTTCTCCTCCTGCGCCTGCAACTCGTCGACTTTGGCCTGAATTTTTTTCCGGTCCGCCGGGCGGGCGCTCTGGAGGGCTTGCTTGGTCTTCTCCAGACGGGTCTGCACTTCGTAGAGGGACTTGGCGACCCGAGCGGCCTCGTCGATGCTCTGGTCATATTCCATCTTGATGGTCTCGCGCTGCTCGGCCAGTTCCTCCTGGTGCCGCTGGTAGACCAGGGCGCCGATTCCGAGCGCCAGGACCACGAGCACGACGAGCACCGCGACCAGAGGTCCCGAGCCCGAACGGCGTGCCGGAGGGGGCGCCTCGGGATCGGTCTCCACCACGTAAGTGTCCTCGAGATACTCGGGCGCGGGAGCTTTGGACGCCGGCTCGGCGACCGGCACCTGTCCGCCCTCGAGGAGCTCGCTGTGAAAGCCTTCCGGCGCGATAGCCACAGCCCTGGCCATGAAGCCCAGGTCGCCCGCCTCCACCTTGCCCCGCACCGCTCGCGAGAGACTGCGCAACAAGAGCGCGACCTCCTTGCGCGCCTCCACCTCGAGGTTGCCGCCAGGTTGCGCCTTCGCAATCCACTCCAGCATCGGAAAGATTTCGTTGTCGAGCTGGTCTTTGAAGGTCTCGACGTTTCTCTCGGCCAGGTGGTCGCCCACCCGGAAGGCGCTGGGAAGGGCTTCGCGGATGCGATTGCAGCCGTGTTGGAGGCGGGTCAGCTCCAGCGAGAGCAGATCCTCCTCGAGCTGCTCGCGCCGCTTTTGCGAGAGTCCGGCGCGGCGAAAGACGTCCAGCACCAAGCGCACATCCTCGGGCGAGTTGCGCGACGCCTGCTGGTGCGCCAGCTCGACCAGGTCCTCCACGATGCGCTCGCGCAGGTCGGCGCACACCGGGTCGTCGGGCGCGGTGAGGACCAGCCGGTTACACCAGTCCAGCGCCCGGGTCCAGTAGGCCCAGACCGGCGTGCTGCCGCTGGTGGCCGAGAGAGCCCGGCTATGATAAAGGACGGTGAGATTCTGCAGGGCGGACTCGTCGCCGGCCTCGGCGACCCCCTTCCAGAGGTCGGCGGCCCCCTCCCAATAGCCGTCCTCGATCGCCTTGTGAGCGCGCTGGTCCAGTGGAGTCTGCTTACGGAACCAGGTGCGGTAGTGCACGCGCAGCCGCTCGGGGTCTTGCAGCGCTTCCATGGCGGCCACCACGGCCGGGTGGGAGCGATCGGGCTCCGGCATCCAGCTGAGCTTCCAGAGCGGAGGGAGGTGACGCGGTTCCATCCACGACGGCAAAAGTGCCGGGTCGACCTCGGCCGCCAGGCCCAGGACTCGAAAGGCGTTCTGCGTATAGGGGTCGTACAACCCTTACCCCCTCGCCAGAAGTTCCTTTGCGCGCGGCAAGCGCCCGCCGGCAAACACGCGACGCAGCCTTTGAAACTCGTGCCCGCGGCGGCTCAGCTCGCGGAAACGATGCGAATCCTCCAGCTTGCGGCCATCGGGCTGCCCCAGCCGCAAGATTCGCTCCTGACTGGCGTCGGCCTCCCAGTGAACGACCCCGAGCTCCTCCAACACCTCCAAAGCCACCTGAACGGTCTCCGGACGCCGAGCCTGAGGAGGGAGGAAGCGGGCGATTTCGGGCAGGCGCGACTCCGGCAAGGGTTGAGGCCTCAATACCTGGACGAGAGCCTTGTAAATCGCCTCCATGCGGAACCGGTCGAGCCAGAGCGCATCCTGGCGGCGGGCCTCCCTCTCCAGCTCTTTCTCGCCAAAGAGCAGGTGAAGTCGTTCCGCCGCCAACACCACCGGGTGGGCGAACAAGGCCCCGTCGGAGGGCGGCGCCAGCAGCACCACGTCGGGCGCGGAGAGCTCGTCGAGAAGGCTCTCCACGGCATACACGTGAGGGTGACTCAAATATTCGCGCGTGGCCTCCACCTGCGAGGCCGAGGCGACCAGCAGCAGCACCTGGGGCCCTCCCAGCTCCAACAGACGCTTGAGATACGTCGTGCGATCGAGCACGCTGCGCAGGTCGAAGATTTCGGGCCCCTCGGCCAGCGGCGCGGGCTGCCAGGTGCGCTCGAAGATGGACACGACGCGCTGGTCGGGGGCCACGATCGCCTCCACCACGAGCGAAGGGCGAGCCACGCCCTGCCAGTTGTCCTCCTCGAGGTGGTAGAGCAGGTCGTAAGCCAGGGCGCGCGGCTTGAGCACGGACAGCAGGTCGGCCTGCCGAAACCCGATGGCCTTGACCCGGGTGTCGCCCTGGCAGGCGTGCCAGCGCAGGTGGTCTTGCTTCTTGCCGATGGCCTGCAACTCGTCGAGGCGGACCCGGTGGCTCAGAAACATCGGTCGCGGATTGCCCTCGCCGATGGGCTCGAGCTTGCCCAGATCGCGCGCCAGGGTCAGCGTGGCGTCGGCCAGCGGCAGCTCGTAGTCGACCCGCACCGGCACGGCCACATCGCGCCGCAACTCGCGCACCACGACGTCGAGCCGCTCGCGCAGCTCGTCCACCCGGCTGGCGGGCAGCGTGAAGCCGCCCGCGCGCGGATGGCCGCCGAACTTGTCGAACAGGTCGGAGCAGGCGTTCATGGCGGCGTAGAGGTCGACGGTCTCGGGGGAGCGGGCCGAGCCCTTCGCCACATCGCCATAGATGCTGAGCACGAACGCCGGGCGCTGGTGAGCCTCGACCAGGCGGGCGGCGGTAATGCCCACCACGCCCGCGTGCCAGCCCTCGCCGGCCTCCACGATGACCGATTTCTCCAGCCGCTCGGGTTGCTCCGCCAGACGCGCCTCGATGCTCTCGCGGATGGCGCGCTCCACCTCTTGGCGCTCGCGATTGATTTCGTCCAGCTCGCGGGCCCGCTCGAGGCAGAACTTCATATCCTTGGAGAGCATCATGTCCAGGGCCAGCGTGGCGTTCTTGAGTCGTCCGGCCGCGTTGATGCGGGGTGCCAGCGAGAAGGCGACCGTCCAGGAGCCCACCTGCTCCTGCTCGGCCACGCCGGCCACCTCGGCCAGCGCGCGGAAGCCCGGCCGATCCCACTGGCTCAGGCGGGCGAGCCCCACGCGCGTCAGGGCCCGGTTCTCCTCCACCAGCGGCACCACGTCGGCGATGGTGGCCACGGCCACCAGGTCGAGATAGCTGACCGGCTCCGGCCAACCCATCCGGCGGTGCAGCGCCTGCAAGATCTTGTAGGCCACGCCGGTGCCGCAAAGCTCCTTGAACGGATACGGGCAATCGGCGAAGTGCGGGTTGAGGAAGGCTTCGGGCTGCGGCAGCACGTCGGGCAGCCGATGGTGGTCGCTGATGATGACCTTCATGCCCAGCTCATGGGCCCGCTCGATCGCCCGGTGGCTGCTCGAGCCACAGTCGCACGACAGGAGAAGCTTAGCGCCGGCCTCGGCGGCCGCCTCCACGGCGGTGACCGAAACGCCGTAGCCTTCCGTCACCCGGTCGGGCACGTGGGGGCGCACCCGGAAGCCCAGGTCGGTCAGCCCCTCCGTGAGCAGCGTGGTGGCGCAAACGCCGTCGACGTCGTAATCGCCGTGGACCAGCACCAGCTCTTCGGCCCGCCGGGCGGCGTCGAGCAAGTCGATCGCCGCTGGCATGTCGCGCAGCAAGAACGGGTCGAGGAACTGGCTCTCATCGGCGTTCAAAAAACGGCGCGCGGGCTCGGGCTGACCGTGACCGCGCTGCACGAGCAGCGTGGCCAGGACCGACGAGATCCCGAGTTCCCGGGCCAGGGATTGCACCTGTTCCGGATCCGCGCTGCCCAGAAAGAGCCGCTCAGGAGAGAGCATGTCGGTTGGTCTCCATTCGAGCGCCTGTTCTCCGAAGGTGTGTTCGTGCTTGCTGTGGCGCCGTTTCGCTTCGAAAAAGCTTGAAGAAAATCCTTCACGCACATGTTCATATTCTGGCAAAACGGTCGCAAGATCCCGGCAAGGGAACGCTTACAAACTGTTTACTTCCGGCCGTTAAGGTAGAAGGAGCAAACACGTTCTGGAGGGCAACGACGCATGCCGGAATTCGCAGTCATCATCACCGAGAATCGGGGGGAGTACGTGGCCAACTGTCCCGATGTGCCCAGCTGCTGGGGCTTCGGGAGCCTTCCCGATGAGGCGCTGGCCAATCTGCGCACCGCCGTGCGCCAGCACCTCAAGAAGCGGATCGAGCTCAACCTGCCGGTACCGGCCAGCAAGGTCGAGGTCGGCTATCTCTCGGTCGGCAAAGTCAAAGGCTATTCCCGCTCCGCCAAGGCCAAGACCCGCCCCATGGTGCTCGAAGGCGAGCCGCAGGTGCTCTCCACCTTATTTGGCGCCGAGCCCTCGATGAACTGAGCAGGAGCGCCCGCCCAGCCAGGAGAAATCCCATCGCAGAGCCATCTTTGCGAGGTATTTCCGTATGAAAGCGTTTTGTCTGGCCCTCATTCTGCTGGTCCTGGTCGCTCCAGCCCTGGCCGACTCCCTCCAGGACAGCGTGGACACCATTCAGCGCAATACTGCCCTGCTGGCCGCCAGGATGCGGCCGGAAGGGGTCACCCTGACCTGGGGCCAGGACCTGGCGGCCCAGGACATGGATCGCCTGGCGAAAGCCGCCCAGGCCATCCACCCCGGGCAAGATTTGGTCACGGTGGCGCCGCTCATCAACGAGATGGCCACGGCCGCCACCCGGGTGCGGTCGACCGCCTCCATCTCGACCCTCGACAGCGATGGGCAGGCCCTCGCCATGGCCACGGTCGACGAGTGCAAGCTGCTCCAGAAGACGGTCAGCGAAGCCCGTTCGGTCGAAGAAGACCGGCTTTCGCGCCGTTATTACGACTATGGTCCGCGCTTCTCGGTCGGCTTCGGTTTCGGGGGTTGGGGATTCCCTTATGGCTACGGCGGTTGGTATCCCTATCCCGTCGGGATTTACCGTTCGTGCGGGGTTCGCCGTTGTCGCTGACCTCTTTCGGCGGTATATTCTACCTATGCGAAAAAAGAGCGGGGTCGGTTTAGGCACGGTTCTGGTTGTCGTCGCCCTGGTGGTCACCCTCGGTTTCGCGCTCGCCGGAGCCAGCGTCCAGCACCTCAACCTGCAGAGTCGGCTGACCAATGCGGCCCGGGCCAAAGATGTGGCACGGGCCGCCGTCAATCTGGGCCTGGAGCGCGTGTTGACGAACCCCGACTACGGGGCCGATACCAGCGCCGACACTCTGCAAGAGTTTACCGACCACGACGGGGCGGTGGGCCGCCTGACGTTCAATCCCGGTCAGGCTGGCCGGTTCGGCATCCCCTACAGCCTCAACAACCTCTCCGGCACCGAGGTGAAGGCCGGCTCCACCGGCCAGATCGTGCCCCTCAAAACCGTGCACCTCGTCTCGGTCGGCACCTACCGTAACGTCACCCGCAAGGTCGAGGTGGTGCTCAGTCTCCCTCCCTACCCCTACGCCGCGGCCTCCGACGGCCCCATCAGCGCGCGCCAGGTGATCGTCGGGGCGGTTCCGCCCGATGCTCCGCTCGGGATGCCGGCCGCCAATCTCAAGCTCAAACCGGCCAACCTCCTCTCCAATGCCAACGGCGGGGACGCGCTCGTGCTCGGAGAGAACAGCACGGTTTCGGGCGACTTGATGGCCAAGGGCGGCATCAAGGTGGACCAGCGCGCCCAGGTCAAGGGCATGGTGCGCCCCAACCAGGAAGAGCGCGAGTTACCCGCCTGGAAAACCGACGACTATGATCCCAAGCTCCTGGACCGGCCCTACATCGAGTTGCAAGAGAATTACGATGCGAATAAGTCTCCCGCGGACCCGGGGACCACGAAGCCTGGGGAACCCACGAACCCGCCCGGGCCCGCGGTCAAATTCAGCGGCACCGTCCGGCGCCAGGGCAACCTCAACGTGGAAGGTGACCTGAACGTGGAGGGCGCGATGGTCTTCGTCGACGGCGACATGAACGTCAATGGCGCGCTGACCGGCAAGGGCGTGGTGGTGACTACCGGCAACCTGACCGTGCGGGACCACGCCGAGGTCGACGCCCACGACAAAGTCGCCCTGTTGGCCAAGAAGAAGCTCACCCTGAAAGGCGGCGGACGTTCCAGCTCGCTGATTACCGGCATTCTCTACAGCGAAGGCGGCTTCGAAGCCAGCCAGTTGACCCTGCGCGGGGTGGTCATCTCTCGCCAGGGCGCCTCGGGCGACAAGCCCGTGCTGTTCAACGGGGCGCGGGTCGTCAAGGATCCCCAGGCCGTCACGGTGACCGTCGCGCCCACGGTCGACCCGGGTCACTTTACGATCCTGCTGCGATCGCCGCTGCCCCCTTACCAGGAGCCAAACTCCGCGACAGGTTATGTCCTGCCGCGCCCGGGAGAGCAATTGAATGTCCCCGCCGAGGTCGTCTATGGAACCGCCAACTTCCCATTCCCGGATGGCCCGCTCCTCTATGCCGACGTCACCGAGAGCCCGGGACCGGAGGGCGAGCCTCTCTACTCGGCTCGCCTCTACCCCGGAAGCTATTCCGTGAACGGCACCATGACCCTGGCCGATCTGGCTGTGGCCATCGGAGCCGAAACGGGAATCTCCCCGCGAGTGATTATGGCACTCTTGACCGATGCACCTCGCACCAATGTCACGACCACCACAACCCTGGCGCCTTCCTACACTCTGACGGTGAAGGAGCCGAGCCAGCTGCTGCCGTTCTACCAGCAGGCTCGCGTCGTTCTCTGGAAAGAGGAGAGCTAGCTCCGCTCGTTGCGCAGCGAGACCTTGCGGGTGAGCGTGAAGCTCTCGGCCGGACGCGAGTCAGGGGCGGGAGCAGCCACTTTCAGGGCGAGCTCGGCCGGATAGACGTCCAGCTTGACGTTGAATTCCTTGACCTGGTTGGCGATCGCTTTGCGGTACGGGTCATTCGTCAGGTCTACGATATTCAGCACCTCGACGTCAACGAACGGACGAAACGGCTCCTCGGTCGTGGGCATGCGCGGGGCCGTCTGGCCCGCGTGCGGCCATGTCGTACGCCACAACTTACCCTCGGAAGGCTTCCACCAGTAGACGATCAGCTGATCGGCCCAGACCTGGTCGCCCGTGCTGTCGATCGTGCGCAGAGGGTGCAGACAGACCAGGGCCGGCTTGTTGCCCTGCGCCGGAGCGGCCCAGGCCCCCGCGGGCGCGGTCGACTGCAGATCGATGCACAACCGGTCCATGGCCAGGGCCGCGATCTGTTGCAGCTCGATCTGCTGCGTGCCCCGCACGGTGCCGCGCGCCATGGGCACGACCACCTGGAGGATCAGCACCCCCAGCATGGCGATCAGCGCGCAGGCCGTCAGCGCCTCGATCAGAGTAAATCCGCGTGCCTTACCGCAAGACATTGGTTCTCAACGTTTCCCGCACCAGCTTGTGCGCGACCCCCTGATCCACCCAGCTGACCGTGACGCGGATCCCCTTGATGCGCGTCTTGTCCACGCCGGGCCGTTCCACGTCGAAAATCTCCACCACGGGCGTGTACTCCGTGCCTCTCCCAGGACGGTTGGGAAGCTGGATGGGCGCGCCCACGACCAGCGTGTTGAAACGCTTCTCCTGGTATTCGTCCAGCACCGAGTTGGCCACATCGTTGGCCTGCAGGTTCTGGCCCGAGCCGCGCAGCGACATCATGGCGGTCGGATACAGGTTGAAAATGAGCAGCACGATCAGGGACATCAAAAAGATGGCCAGAATCGACTCGGCCAGCGTGACGCCCCTCCTCACAGGGTCTGGACCACTTTGACCATGGGCAGCAGCGTAGCCAGCGCCACCAGAGCGGCCGCCATTCCCATGAGCATCATCAGCATCGGCTCCAGGGCGGCCGCGGTCATCTCCAGGGCAGCCTCCAACTCGGTCTCGTACAGGCGCGCGACCCAGGCCAGGGTCTCGGGCACCTTGCCCGACTCCTCCCCCGCCCCGACAACGACCAGGAAACCTTTGGGGAAAAATCCCGAAGCTTCCAGGGCGCGCCGAACGTCCGAGCCCTCGCGCAACGCGGCGACCGTATGGGCGACAGCATCCTCGAGCAATGGATTGCCGGAGGCTCCGGCCGCGTTCGGCACCGCCTCGAGCAAGGGAAGACCGACCTTGAGCTGGAGGGCGAGCGACTGGGCGAAACGGGTGACAGCCGTGAGACGGAACAACCCGCCCAGTTTAGGAAGTGCCAGCAAAAATCCAAACATGCGCCGAGCTCCCTGAGGCGTGCGTCCCCACCAGGTCAGAGCCATCGCGGCCGACACGGGAACCAGGACCAGCACCGCGATGACGCGCAGATCGGCCAGCGAGAACATCATGCGGGTCAGCCACGGCACCTCTCCGCCGAACTGCTTGATGACCTGAAGTTGCCCGCGCAGCAGGTAAGGTGCGCCGGCCACCATGAAAATGAAGCAGAGCACGAACAGGGCGAGCGGATAGGTCAGCGCCGACATCAGCCGCAGCTGGAAGGCGCGGCGCCGCTCCTCGTAGGTCGCCAACTGATCCAGCACCTCCACCAGACCGCCGGTGGCCTCCCCCACCTTGACCAGTCGAAGATGAAAATTGGAGAAGCTCTGGCTGGCTCGAGCCAGCGCGCTGGACAGGGCCATGCCGCCCTCCACGTCCTGACGCAGGCCCGCGGCCACGTGCCGGAGTTCCTGGGTCTCGGACTGCTGCTCGAGCACGTTCAGAGCGCGCCCGATGGGGATTCCAGCGTTGAGAAGACTGGCGACCGAGCGCAGCAGCACCACGATGTGACGCTGCCTGAGTGGAATGGAGGCGCGCGCGGGAGGCGTCTGGGATTGAGGCGGAGCCGGTCGGGGCGGAGCCGGAGCGGGCTGCATCAGCGGCTTCTGGTGCACCACCGGAGCGGGCGCCTCCCCCTCCATCAGGTCCAGGCGACGTTCCATCTCGCGCGCGTAGGCCGTGATGCGCACCAGATCGGGACGGGTAAAACAGACCGTATCCACCCGGCTGTCGGCGTAGAGCAGTCCCTGCACGGCTCGCTCGCGGTCGAGCACCGGCACGCACATCACCGAGCGCACGCCTGAGATGAGCAGGCTGGACGAATCCAGGGCGGGATCCTGCTGCGCGTCGGCCGAGAGCAAGGGCTGGCCCGAGGCGAGCACCTTCTCGATGATGCCCAGGCTGACCGGAGCCACCTCGAGCCGGCTGAGCTCCAGACCGTGAGCGGCGCGCATCACCATCGTTCCGGCCCGATCCGCAAAGACGACCATGACCCGCTCGGCGCGCAAGAAGTTGCGCATGAAAGTGACCGCATCGTCGAACAGTCGGCGCAGGCCGGAATCGGTGGCGGTGGGCAGGGGCTACTCCTTCCCCCAGGCGCGCAGGGCGGCAATCAGCTCTTGCCCCGCTTCCTGAACGGTGGGATAGCGCTCGCGGGCCGATTTGGCCAGCATTCGGAGCATCACGCGGTCGATTTCGTGAGGCACGCCGGCGCGCATCTGCGAGGGCGCGGGAGCGAAATCGGAGATGTGCAGGAAGAGCACCTGCATCGGATCGTCCGACTGGAAGGGCGGATGGCCCACCAGCATCTCGTAGACGATGACGCCGAGCGCATACTGGTCGGTCGCGGGCTCGAACGTGCTGTGACGGATCTGCTCGGGCGACATGTAAACGGGCGTCCCCAGCGAGACACCCGTCTGGGTAAGGCGGTCCGACTCGGTGACGCGACGCGCCAGACCGAAATCCAGCACCTTCAGCTCGTCCTCTTCGGTGAGCATCATGTTTTCGGGCTTGAGATCGCGATGCACGACTCCGTGCTCGTGGGCGTAAGACACCGCCGAGAAGAGCGGCTCGACATAGCGCAGCATCTCGCGGGGAGCCATACCGCCTTTGCGCAGTCGGGCCCGCAGCGTGGTGCCGCGCACCAGCTCCATCACCAGGAACTTGCGGCCTTCCACCTCGCCGTAGTCATACAGCCGCACGATGTTCTTGTGGTCGAGCGACTGGCAGACCTTGATTTCGCGGCGGAAGCGCTCGTCGAACTCTTTGTCGCCCGCCAGCTCGCTCTGGATGATCTTGAGGGCCACCGCCTGGCTGTCGCGCATGCTGGCTTTGGGAACGGCCTGGTAAACCCGCGCCATTCCCCCTCCGCCCAATTCCCGCACGATCTGCCAGTCACCGATGACGCTGCTGGCGATGCCGGTCAGATCGTTCATCGCGACCAGCTCCTCGAAGCGCTCCACTTTGCCCAGGGCGGCCCGCGACTTGCGCACGAAATGCCAGCCGAGAGCGCACAGGATGGCCGCGGGGATGCCCAGGATCAGGAATAGGCCCAGGTGGCGCTTGAAGTACGTCAGCGGGGTCGTTGGCTTGAGGCTGATCACCCCGGACAGGGGATAGGTGTTGCGCGAATTGGGAAAGGAAAACTCCGCCGACACCTGGCTGGTCAGCGTCTCGTAGCCTTCGGACTCGAAACGAAGCTCCACCGCACCCGCCCCAAACTCGTCCAGGTCAAGGGTCACCGGCTCATTGGCATGACCCAGGAATCCATACTGGCAGTTCACTTTTGCATCCGCCGGATCGACTTTGAAGTCGATCACCACTTTCCGGGCCGAGGCGGGGGCGGGCAACCAGAACAATAGTAGTAACAAAGGCCAGCCCGCTCTCCAATGCCTCACCAGGAATTAGATTCGAGGTCGGCGGGGCGCGCGCCTGTCTAGAGGCGCTCGAGCACCCGCTCGCGACCTAGAAGAGCGTAAAGCTCTTCATCCGGAGCCTCGCACCCGATGACATTGGCGCGCAGCCGCTGGCGCTGCTCGTCGCTCAGGCTCGCCAGAACCTCGGGCCACTCTCCGCCGCGCAGGAGCTCCGCCAGGTCCGGCTGAGGCTCGGCCGCGGGGGGAACGAAGTAGAATCGGGCCAGGCGGGGAAAGTCCGCCAGGTTCTGGCAATGCTCGCCCAGGAGCAGGGCCAGAGCCTCCAGATCGAGCACCTCGCGCTCGCCCAGCTCGTCGGGCAGGTCGCCGGGCTGCCAGTAGGGCAGGGAGCGCTCCCACAGCTCGGCCGGCGTCAGCTCGTGCAGGAAGTTGCGGTGACGCTCCTCGAGCTCGGCCGGATCGAACCGATGGGGCTCGGTTCGAAGACCCGCCCGCTCGAACTCGCGCAGCATCTCGGAGCGTGTCAGGTAACGATTGCCGTTGGGCGGCGCCCAGGCGCTCTCGACCAGCAGGCTGAGCACTCCCTCGGGCAAGACCCCCTGGCGCCCGAGCGACTCGAGATCGGGCACGAGACCCTCGAGAGGGGCCAACCACACGATCTCCACGCCAGCCTCGACCGGCAGTGGACGGCCGCGATCCAGCACCCTCAGGGGAACCTGGAGCTCCTTTTGCAAGCGACCCCAGCAGTCGCTGGTCAGGCCTTCGCTCACTTCCCAGTCGAGGCCAAGCCAGCCCAGGTCTTTCAGCGCCTCGGGATGCCCTTCCAACCGCAGGTTGAAGCCGGTCGTGCGAGCCAGCAACCAGGTGATGGCCGCCTCGCGGGCCGAGACGAGGTCGACCGTGGGCCCTTCGGGGCAAACGTAGAGCAGGTCAGGGATAAGGCATTACCTCGACTTCCTGATTGATCAGCTCGACTTCCGGGAACGAAGCGAGCAGCTTCTCGGCGTCGTCGAGCTGCGTGCGGGCCACGGACTGGTCCGAGCCCACGCAGGCCACGCCCAGCACGGTGCGCCCCCAGATGTCCTGAGCGTCCACCTCGGCGGCGCTGATCTGGAGGTTGCGCAGCCGGTCACGCAGGCGGCGCACCACCGAGCGCTTCTCCTTCAGCGACTGAGGGCCGGTGAGGAGCAGGAGCTCGTAGCGCGCAATCCCGACGAACATTTGCGACGCTTCAGTCGAACCGGGCCAGCTCCTGCAGAACCACCTCGAGGGCGGCCAGATCGTCGAGACAGGCATCCGGCAGGTGCTCCTCGAGCTCCCCGCGCGAATAGCGGCCGGTCGCCACGGCCAGAACCCGAGCCTGGATGGCCCGGGCCGCCTGCACGTCGCGCTCGGTGTCGCCCACGATCCAGACCTGCTCGGGCGCGTAACTCGTGCCATAGTGGCGCGTGGCGCGCTCCACCGCGAAGCGGCCGAGATTCTCGCGCTGGTGGCAGTCCGAGCCGTAGCCCCCGATCGGAAAATAGTGCGCCAGACCGACCTTCTCGAGCTTGAGCAGCGCGGTGCGCTCCAGGTTGCCCGTCAGGAGACCCAGGTGAAAATCGGGATGGGCGTGGAGATGGTCGAGCAGCTGCGGAACGCCCGGCAGCACGCGCAAACCCGCGCGCTCGGAGCGGAGCTCCTCGTGCAGATAGTCAGGGTAGCGCGCGAACAAAGCCGTTTCGGCGTCGGGCCAATGCTGCTCGGCCAGACCCCCGAGCGTGAAGGCCTCGCGAACAATGCCGGGATCCGTCTTGCCGTCGGGCAGCACGCCCAGCACGGCCAGGTCGAGGCCGGTCACCTCGCGCATGGCGCGCCCCAGGGCCCGCATACCGGCCCCGGCGCTGGCCATCAAGGTGCCGTCAATGTCGAACAGGATCAGCTTGCGCACAGGGTTCGAGCCACGGAGCCCAGCTCCAGCACGGGGATCCCTTCGTCTCGAGCGACCTGGCGCTCCTCGGGCGTGTTGTAACCCCAGGCCGCCAGAGCCACGCGAGCGCCCGTCTCCTGGACGGGGCGCAGGTTGTCCAAGAGGTCGTCCACGAACCAGATGTCGGCCGGCTTCACCTCCCAGCCTTCACACAGGTGGCCGATCTGAAGCTTCTTGTCGGTGGAGAACTCGCGTCCGAGCACCGTGAGCTTCAACCCGAGCGGGGCCAGAAGGGCCGCTACCGAGGCCGCGTCCTTGGTGGTGGCGATGGCGGGATCGCCAAAATGCGCACGCAGCGCTGGCAACTCTTCCAGGAAGCCCGGATAAGGCCCCTGAGAGGAGACCCAGGTGGCAAAATCGTGGTTGCGCGCTTCCTCGCGAATGCGATAGAAGAGGCCCTCGAACTCCTTGGAGCGCGGGAACTCGGCGCGTTGCCGCTCCCATTCGGCTTTCGGAAAGCGACTGAGGTCGTCGTGCTCCCTGGTCAGCTCGAGCAGCAGCCCGAAGTCCGAGCCGACCCGCGCCAGCCAGCGTCCGCTGCGAAAGGCCTGCTCGCGCTGCGGAGCCTCCGTGCCATAGAGCTGGTTGTAGGCTTTGCGCGCGGTGACGTAGCACTCGCCCACGCTGTCCCAGAAGACCCCGTCGAAATCAAGCGCTAATCGCATCGGCCGCCTTCCGCAGGCGACGCACGCACGCTTCCTGCCCCAGCACCTCCATGGTCTCGTACAGCCCGGCCCCCGCCGCCACGCCCGTGATAGCCAGGCGCGCGGGATGGATCAGCTCGGCGACGGCCAGGCCCCTGTCGTTGGCGAGCTCGGTCAGACAGGCCTCGGTGGTGGCCACGGTCCAGCCCGTCAGATGCGAGAGCTCCTCGGCGAGGGCGCGCACCAGCTCGGGAGTGTTGTCTTTCCAACGCTTCTTGACCGCCTTCTCGTCGTAGTTCGTGGGATCTTCGAAGAAATAGGTCAGCCCGGCGACCTCGGGCGGCATCAGGATGCGCTCGCGCATCAGGTCGAGAACCCTGGCCAGGTAGGCGCGGTCGGTGCCGGCCGGAGCGTGGGGCGCACAGACCTCGACCAGCCGCTCGGTGGAGGCGGCCTTGAAGTGCTGGCGCTGGAAGTGGTCCAACTTGGCCAGATCGAACACGCCTGCAGACGAGTTGATCCGCTCGATCTTGAACGCCTCGACCAGCTCCGGGAGCGAGAAGAACTCGCGCTCGTCGCCCGGGCTCCAGCCGATGAGAGCCAGGAAGTTGATCAGAGCTTCGGGCAGGTAGCCCTTCTCGCGATAGGCCTCCACAGCCACGTCGCCGTCGCGCTTCGACAGCTTCTGGCGCTTGGCGTTGATGATCAGCGGCAGGTGGGCGAAGCGGGGCGGAGTCCAGCCGAAGTATTCGTAGAGCAGGATGTGCTTGGGGGTGGACGTGAGCCACTCCTCACCCCGAATGACCTCGGTAATCTCCATCAGGTGGTCGTCGACGATGGCCGCCAGGTGATAGGTGGGGAAGCCGTCCGACTTCATCAGCACCTGGTCGTCGACTTGCGACGACTGGAACTCCACCCGGCCGCGCACGAGATCGTCCACGACGATAGTCCGCTCGTCCGGAATCTTCATGCGGATGACGTGCTTCTCGCCTGCTGCGACGCGCTTCTGCGCCTCCTCGGGCGGGATGGAGCGGCATTTGCGATCATACATCGTGGTCTGTCCGGCCGCTTGCTGTGCCTCTCGTCGAACCGCGAGCTCCTCGGCCGTGCAGAAGCACGGGTAGGCGTGGCCCCTGGCCACCAGCTCGTCGGCGTGCTGCTGGTAGATCGCCAGGCGCTCGGACTGCACGTAGGGTCCGAAATTGCCACCTTTGCCGGCGCCCTCGTCGGGCGAAACCCCGGCCCAGGCCAGGGCGTCGAGGATATTCTCGGTGGCGCCCTCGACCAGGCGCGTCTGGTCGGTGTCCTCGATGCGCAGCAGGAACGTGCCCTTCCTTTGCTGCGCGAGCAGGTAGTTATACAGCGCGGTGCGCAGGCCGCCGACATGGAGAAACCCGGTCGGGCTGGGAGCAAAACGAACTCTGGTCATAGCGTGCCGCTACTTTGCTAAACGGGCACCCGCACCTGCTCCAGCAAGCTCCTCAGGACGTCCTCGACCTGACGGCCGCCGGCGCCGTCACGACCCAGCATCCGATGCCCCAGTGTGGGAAGGACCAGAGCCTGGACGTCATCCCCGATCACGTAATCGCGGCCCTCCAGGGCGGCGTGCGCCTGGGCGGCGCGATACAACGCCAGGGAGCCCCGGGGAGAGGCCCCCAGATAAAGCCTTTCCTGCTCGCGGGTGCGCTGCACCAGCTGGACGATATACTCCCGCAGGCTGTCATCCACGTGCACCTTGCGGGCGCGTGCCTGCATCGCGGTCAGCTCCTCGGACGTCACGACCTGCGGCAGCTCCTCGATGGGGTGCCCGGCGCGTTGCTTGATGAGCATGTCGTTCTCGGCCTCGAAACTGGGGTAGCCAAGCTTCAAGCGCAGCAAGAACCGGTCGAGCTGAGCCTCGGGCAGCGGAAACGTGCCTTCGTACTCGATGGGGTTTTGCGTGGCCAGCACCAGAAACGGCCGCGGGAGTGGGCGGATGCGCCCCTCGACGCTGACCTGCCGCTCTTCCATCGCCTCGAGCAGAGCCGACTGGGTCTTGGGCGTGGCCCGGTTGATCTCGTCCGTCAGCAAGATCTGATGGTGCAAAGGACCAGGGCGGAACTCGAACTCCTGGCTCTTCTGGTTGAAGACCGACACGCCGATGAGATCGCTCGGAAGCAGGTCGGGGGTGCACTGCACACGCGCGAAGGTGCAGCCCAGCGAGCGCGCCACGGCACGGCTCAGCATGGTTTTGCCCACGCCCGGGACGTCTTCCACCAGAATGTGGCCCTCGCAGAGCAAAGCCACGAGCACGAGGCGAACCTCGTTGGCCTTGCCCAGGATGACGCGCTGGATATTCTCGGTCAGCCTCTGGCCGACCGCCTTGACGTCATTCACTCGCCGTCGGCAGCCGGAGCGGCGGGGACCGTGCGCCGCGGAGCGCGATTGCCAGCCTCGGGCGGGAGATACTCCTCGACCAGAGCGGCGCTGTCGGGGAAGCCGTGCAGGTCGATATTGACCACGCGGCCGTCGTAAGCGACCACGGGGCGGCCTTCGCGCGTCAGCGGGGTGTGGCCGACCACCAGGCCGGTCACGCCGATGCCGCGCAGCATCTCATCGAGCTCCTCGTCGGTAAACGGAGCGGTGCGCGTGCCGGTGTAATAGTCGTAGCCCCACACGCGGCGGCTCCAGAGAAACGCTTCCTTGGCCTGACGGTAGCTCGACTCTTCCAGTGCCACGATCTCTTCGAGCGGACGCCAGAACTCACGATGGTCGGGGGCCGTGTGCGCGTAGAGACGCTGATTGACCACCACGCCCAGGCGCAGGTGGTCGCGCAGGAAGTCGCCCAGATCGCCGTCCATGGCGTCTTTCCACTGGCGCAAGCCCTCGAAGCCGTCGATGGTGGCCTCGCCGCCCTGCACATACCAGTTGAGGAATTTCAGCAGGCGCTCCACATTGGAAGGCGACAGACCCATTTCATGAATGGCGCGCTTGACGTGAGCCTGGCTGCCGACGCTCGACAGGAACCCCTCCATCTGCTCGTACTCCAAGAAATTAAAGACCCGGTGAGCTTCGAGCATCATGTCGTCATGATTGCCCAGCAAGGCGTAGACGCGGCTGTCGAAGTCGGGGTCGCTCTCTTTCAGGCGCTCGACCTCATTGTGAAGCGCAAAGAGCAGCTCCAGGATGCGGCGTGCCCCGGCCACCCACTCCTCGCGCGGTCCCTCCAGGGTTTCCTTGCGCCAGTCGACGTAGTCGCCGATCAAGATGAGGTCGACGCGGTCCGCATCGGGGTTCCAGGCGTCGGTATCGGGCAGCAGAATGTCGTTCTCGATCAGGAGGCGGCGCAAACGGAAATAGTCGCCGTGCAGATCGCCGATGGCGACCACGGTGCGCGTGCGCTGCTCGGAGGAGCTCTTCTCCGACCTGGCTTCGGACGGAGGCGCAGCCGGCTTCTCCACGGAGGTTTGCTCCTCGGAAGAGTCTTCAACCTCGGCGACTCCCTCGGATTCCCCCCCGTTGTCTTCCGCCTCGGCGGGTGGATCCTGAGCGTCCGACACTTTCGCTTCCATGCCCTCTCCGTTTCTCGACAAATGGGTCCTCAAACCGCCCAAAGGCCTTCCCTTCTGTATTGGGAGACCTTCCTCCTCTGACGAGGATTCAGGGGCGGTCGCGGCGGTTGGTGAGGGCAACCAACGCCTGCAAGAGGTTTCGCTGGGCGCCCAAAGCCGAGATTACTACCGTGAGATCGGCAGGAGTGACGGAATCTCCTGCTTCGAGCCGGGCCATCAGGTCGCGGAGACGCTCCAATGGGATTTCCGACTGTTGGGCGAGCGCGCGTAGCTCGGGGTCGAGCGGATCCGACATAGGCAGAAAAATTCTCCTGCGTAGTCGTTTTATCCTAGGAGATGCTGAGCACCCAGAATTTACCCGAGTTGGGATGCGCCAGTTGCCGGTCGACCGCGTCGCTGCGATACCCGATCCGCTCCAACGCCGCCTTCACCTCGGCCTTGGCGTCGGCGCGGGTGAGCCAGGCGGCATCCTCGCGCAGCAGCTGCTCGCAGCACCGACGGAAGGCGGAGTTGACGGCGAAATCGAGGTCCAGCGCCAGTTGCTCCAGCAGCGTTCCGGCATAGGAGCCCGGCGGCTGCGACAGCTCGAGCCAGCCCTTTTCGCGCAGCTCGGCGATCCAGGCGGGATAATCCTCGCCCGGGTGCTGGCTGATCTCCTGGAAATAGCGCAAAGCTTTCAAAGGAAAGGGGGCGTTGGGCCCCGAGGCCACCTGCGTCACCAGGTTCCCGCCCTCGATGCCCATGAGGAAGCGGAAAGCCAGCGGGGAGTCTCCCATGCTGTCGGCGATGAACTCTTCCAGTCGCCAGACTTTGGCCTGGCGGCCCTTCTGCGCCGCAACCCTCTGCAGCAAGGGGAACAGCACGTCTCGGGTAGCCGAAGCCCCGTAACGGCGCACGATCTGGTTGGCGGCGGCGTAGTCGCCCGCGCACTGTTGAATGTCTCCCAGCCCGTAGTCGAAAATGCGGATCGAGCCCGAGCCGCTCCGCTCCAGGGCTCCGTCCAGAAAGGCCACCCCGCCTCCGTTCAGGGGGATCAGGCGGTCGCGGGGGAGCTCGTCGGCGGTCAGCAGCTCCCCTCCGGCCAGCTCGGCCAGCACGCAGGGCACGAAACGCACGTCCCAATCGATGAGGGCCAGGGTCTCCACGCCCACGGGAGCGAGTTGCTCGAGATCGGCGGCTTCCATCCAGGCGGCCAGCTCCTCGACCGTCACCCCTTCGGGCAGCATCCCCTCGGGGAACGTGCCCCGCAGCTCGGCGCGGTACAACTGGCCGTCGGGGGCGTGGTAGAGGATGCTGGTGCTGGGCAGGTCGTCGAAAAGCTCGTTGTAGCGTTGCAAAGCGTAGGGGGAGTGACGGGAAAGCTCCTCCAGACCGACGACCTCGACCTTGTCGCTTCGCTGGGTACCGAGCGCGTCCCGCAGCATGGCCGGGGAAATGTCGCCCATCACGTAGGTGAGGCGCGCGTAAAACGGCAGAGGCGACCAGTCGCCGCCAATCTTCTTGCACTCGTCCAGGAAGTCCGCGGCATACTGTCCGCCCCCCACACCCACCTCGAGCACCGTGACGGGCCCGTCGTGAGCCTGTAGCCGGCGCAAGTCGTTGCGGAAAGCGTGGGCGTCCGCCCGCGCCTGCAAGGTGTCGTGGCTGACGGCGGTGACGAAATCCTGGTAGATTTCTGCGCCTCGCAGCCGATAATAAGCCCGATTCAGACGATCGAGCTGGTTGTCATCGGTCTCCAGCGCGCGATACTCCCCCATCGGAACGCGGGCGATCGGGTCGACGAACTGTCCGGCGACCACGAAGGCGAGCTCGACAGCTTTGATAACGGAGGCAACGTGGGTCAGCACGTCTTCGAGAGTATCGGGAGGAACCTCGCGCAGCAGCGCCACGGCCGAGCCCACCCGGGTCTCCAGCTCCTGGCGCGCGGCCACATAGCCCTGCCAGAGAGCGCTCTCGGGGTTGAGCTGGCGAACAGCGCGCACAAAAGGATCGCAGCCCGCCTCCTCGCCCGCCTGGCGCAGGCGCGTGACCAGGCGCTTGAGGGGCATGAGGAGGTAGGAGTATTCGCTGCGGAGCTCGAGCAGCGCCTCGCGAACGTGACCGCAGAAGGCTTCCGACGACAGATTGCCGGCGTAGAGTTGCTGGCGAGCGTCGAGGGCCGGCCCCAGCGCCTGTCCGGCGGGAGGTCTCTGCGGAAGAAAGCGCGCTTTGACGAGCACTTCCAGCGCATGGGCCAGTTGGGTGGCGCGGGCAAGGTTTTCCCCTTCGGATCGCAAAGTAGCTCCCAGGGGACTCGACTGCAGCACGTCGGCTTCGAAAGCGGCTACCGCGCTGTCGCGCAGTTTGGATTCCAGTTGCTCGTAAAACACGTTCGGACGTTCGCCGCCCGGCGAAGGTTTTGCCTGCAACCAGGGCCCTCGCATCGCGTTCCCTTGACGGGGGGAATCGAAAGGACTTTCGATTCGTGGGTCGAATCGCTTTCAAATGACTTTTGAGCAAGCTCGTAATACAGCCAATCAGCTCAAGCACGAGTTCGTAACTCGGCTCTCCGCCGAGCTTTCCGGACGAAAACTGGATGTAGGCCTGGAAACATGCCCATCTCTGGTGGCTTACTGGTTGGACGGATTCCAACGGATCAACGGACTCTCGGTGGTGACCTACGCCATCCCCTGGGAGCGCGAGCCGGACGAGCCGCTCATCCTGCGCATCACGGCCAATCTGCCGCGCTGCTTCTCGCGTCTTTCCAATGCTTTCGTGCACCGCATGGGCTGGGATCTGGCCGAGGTCGACCGGCGCCGTCCACCATGGGCCCTGAAGATTTACGCCATGCCGGATGAATTGCCGCTGTTCGTGCCCTGGGTGGCCGATCTGGCGGTTTCGCACACCGTGTCCATCCCCCGTTCGATCACCGAGCCGCCCTGTCAGCTGCGCCTCAACGGCGTGGAGCACTGGCCGGCCACGCAGTACGCTCTTTACGGTCGTCAGACAGGTTGGACGCTGGCCTCGGCGGATAGCTGGAATCGCCACATGGCGCGTCGAAGCGCCCGCGAATGGTTACGACGCGCATCTCAGGTTCTGCAGAGGGGACCGCTGATCTGACAGGACCCCAGGCCCGTTTCCTGGCCTGGGCCGCCCGACGCGGATTCGCGGTTCTCCCTACCCGCCGGCTGGAGCCGGGCGAGGCTTGCCCGCCCGGCTTCCGTGTTTTTCCAGACAGCCTGCGCGAGCGCGGCGAGCCCACCCTGTGCCAGCCGGCCAACGAGCTTCGCTGGGTGCAGAGTCGCCCGCTGGGTGGACGTTTTCGCCCGCAGGATCCGAGTTGGGCCCGACTGCTGCGCTTTCTGGAGGAGAAGCTCCAGGACGTGGTCATGCTCGAGCTCGACGCCGCGACCGGGGCCATCGCACGCCTGATCCGCCCCCGGCGGACGTTCGACCAGCATTGCGCCATGCTGGCCTGGATGGTGGAGGACCGCGTCATCTCGGCGCTGGACGCGCTCGGTCGGATCACCCCCGCCCAGATCGATCGGTCGGTGGCTCCGCGGGTCAGCGCCCGCCGCCGTCGCCAGGCTCCCTTGCTGCGGCGAGGCCGGATCATCCACCGGGGGCTGGCGGTCGGCGCGCTGGGGCGCGAGTTGCTGCTGCTCGATCGCCCGACCCTCAAAGACCTTCCCCGCCTGCGCCAGTGCCAGGGAGCCATCGTGGCTCACCCCGGCCGGGCGGCTTTCTGGTTGCAGTTCTACCAGATTCCCTCCCTCGAGGTGGAGACACTCGAGGGCCTGACCGAAGGAGCTCTGGCCACGCTGGAGGGCGACCGACTCCTCGGGGGCGCCCTGCCGGCCTGGATCGCCCAGGGCCTTCCTCCGGGCCTGGAGCGCTTGCTGGAGTGGGCCGACGACGTCTCCGAGGTGCGAGTGATGGCCAACGTGGACAGCGCCGAGGAGGCCGAGTTGGCGCTCGGTATGGGGGCCAACGGCATCGGGCTGTGTCGCCTCGAGCGTCTGATGGGCTTAGACCTGGTGCGCGACGCAATTTTGCGGCGCCGCAGCCTGGACGAGCTTTACGGGGCGCTGCTGGAGCGCCTGCGAGAGCTGTTTCGGGTCGTGCGCAACATGCCGATCGTGGTGCGCCTGATGGACCAGCCCCTACACCAGATTCTACCGCAAAGCCCCGAGATCAATCCGATGCTGGGGATGCGCGGGGCTCGCCTGGCCCAGGTAGCGCCCGATCTCTACCGTACGCAGGTTCGCGCCCTGGCGGCCGTGGCCAGCGAGAGGAAGACCCGCATCACGGTCCTGGTCCCGGGTGTTTCCGATGGGTCCGAGCTGGCGCTGGTGGAGGGCTGGCTGCGGGAGGATGGTGTGCCCCGGATGCGCCTGGGGGTGATGTTGGAGACCCCGCGGGCCTGCCTGACCGCCGGGGACCTGGCCCGAAAAGCAGGGGTTCTGTCCGTGGGGAGCAACGATCTCTCAGCGCTGGTTTACGGAATTTCAAGGGATGATGCGCCCGTAGAGCTTCTACCGGTGTATCTGGAGCGGGGTTTGTACGCCAGGGACCCTTTCCTCCATCTGGATCCAGATGGAGTCGGGAAACTCGTGGAGCTGGCCTTCGATCTGGTAAAAAAATCACGACCTCGAGCAACTTTTGGACTTTGTGGCGAGCAGGCCCCGCAGCCAGCCACGGCAACGCTTGCGGACCGTTTAGGCTTCGATTTCCTCAGTGCCACGCCTTTACGGGTACCTGGACTGCGTTTGGCCCTCGCCCAATCCTGGATTGCGCGAACTCTAAAGAAATAGGGGTCAGAAGATCCGTTTATAACGCTAGAACAACGTCGAAGTGCGCGTCAAGACGTGATCGTACCGTAAAGAAAGGGTAAAGATCCCGCAGGAAGTCAAGCCGTATCGGCAAAAGCGGAAAGTATGGACGATATCATGACCCCCGTTGAGGTCGCTCGTCGCCTCAAGGTAAAAAAGCGGACAGTGCTGGAATGGCTCCGCCAGGGCAAGCTGAAAGGCTTGAAGTTGGGCCGTTTGTGGCGCATCCGCGCGCGGGATTTGGAGAATTTCCTGCAAAGCGTTGAGGACGGGTTAGAAGAAGGCTAGCACTCGTCCCGCCGGAAACGGACCGGTATGGGTGCAACCGAAGGCCTCTGACATTTTTGTGCTCGGCAAGAGTTCTTGCCGGGCACAAAATGTTCTATTCGTCCGGAAAATCCTCCGGCATCGGAAAGGCCTGGGGAGCTCCGTCCAGCGTGTAGGTGAACTGGGCTAGAAAACTGGCCCACTGGGCCTGGCTGGCGCCACCGGTCTCGGGCAGCTGGTCGATGGCGGACTCGAGCACGTACCGGTGGCAGGGCTGCCCTTCCTCGGACACCGTCAGCAACTCCATGCGGTAGCGTTCCACGGCCGGCGGAGCCATGGGCAGGTGGAACGGAAAATCAAAATAGATTTCCAGCAAGCGTTCGTGCGTCTCGTCGTCCTCGAGCGCCTCGGCAAAAACGGTTACGGTGCGGGAAGTGGGGTCGAACTTAGCGTCGAGCGTGTCGACCAGAGGGTCGAGCTCGCTCATATAAGACGCGCAGGCGTTGGCGATGGTGGAGGGATCCATGAGAGGCCCCTTCGTGCCGGGGAGAGAGGGCCCTCTCCTGGTCTGGCCACAAAAAAACCCCCGCCTCGCGACGGGGGTTCTCTGCGACTCCGAGGGGCTTACCCCTGAGCCATCCGGTTGGCGCCCGTATAGTGCGAGCTCCAGTAGCGGCTGTTGATGTTGTCGATCTTCACCGGCGCGTTGGCGGTGGGGCGGTGGGCAAAACGGCCGTTCCCGAGATAGATGCCCGTGTGGGTCGTCTGGCCCGGTCGATAGGTGTTGCCGAAGAAGACCACGTCGCCCGGGCGAAGATTCTCGGTGCCGCCGCCGATCGGGGTGCCGTAGTTGCGCAGACCCGCGGCGCTCATCTGGTGGCGGAAGCCGGGAGGTGCGGTACCCGACTGCTCCAGCATCGTGGAGACGAAGTCGGCGCAGCGGCGGGTCTCTCCGGGCTTGAAGTGGCGGCCCTGCCAGCTGCCCGCCATGTCGGCCAGGCGATTGCCGGTCTGGGGATTCCACGGCTGGGGGCCCTGCGGACCATACATGTTGGGGCTGTAGCTCTGGCCGCAACCGCAGCTGTTGCCGCCGCCGTTCCAGGGCATCTGCGGGAACTGCATTCCGGGCATCATCATGTTGCCCATCTGGTTGCCCATCCCCATCTGACAGGGACAGCCACCACCCATCTGCTGACGCTGTCCCATCAGCATCATCATCATCTGCATCATCTGCATCATCTGCATCATGATCATCAGACCACCCATGCCGCCCATGTTCATGCCCATTCCGGGCATCATGGACATCCCCGGGTTCATCATCATCATGCTCATCATATCCACGGCGGCGCTACTCCCTGTGTCATGTCTCGTGCCGCATATCACGACCCGCAGGCTCATGGTAAAGACTCTCGCCGAAATTTCTCGGAAACCAGGAAAGCGCGCCGCTGTCAGAAAAACTCTCAGCCCATGGATCCCACGGCCCTCATGGGGCAAGCCGAGCGCCCCGACCTGACCGACCTTCCCGCCTTCAACGAGTTTCAAGACAAGGCGCAGAAATTTCTTGCGGGCGAAGCAGATGTCAGTCTGTCGCTGGATGCGCTGACCACGATGGAGGACGTGCTGGCGCGCATGTTCGCCCAGTTCCACGATAACCTCGCCTTTCAGCCTGACTCGGAGGCCATCCAGCAGGCCGTTCCGATGGTCTACGAAGGCTACGGCAAGCTGCGCGTGACGCTGCCCGAGCTGCGCCACTCGCTCGAGGCAGATGCCGCCGGGCGGGCTCAACGACTTTTGTCCCGCGCTCGCAAGAGCGTCAACCAGATCTTCGATGGCTTCTTCTTGCTCCGGCAGGAGGAGAACGCCCGCCCCGTCCATTCCGAATCGGCCCCGGTCAACGAGTTGGCCCGCGTGGGCGAGGCCTTCATGCTGGGCAAGCTGCCCATCGAGCGGTTTCGCAAGCGCCTCGACCAGTTCATCGAGTTCCATCAGAATCTCGCCACCGGACTGGAGTCCATGGACCCGACCCCGGCCGAGCAGGCCGTGCTGACGATGGTGGGCGACTCGCTGCGCGAGGCAATGGAGCGCCAGGCCGAGGGAATCCAGCGGCTGGAGTCGTTTTTCGAGCACCCCGACGTCCAGGAGCTGCGCGTCGGGCTGCAGACGGTGTGCCAGGCGGGCGACGAGCTGGTGGCCATCACCAACCAGCTCACCGGCGCCAGCGAGACGCTCGAGGAGGCCACCAAGGTCTGCCTCCACTGCTCCACCGAGAATCCCGTCACGGTGCGCTACTGCCAGAATTGCAATGCCATGTTCCCCGCGGTCGAGCATCTCGAGGACCAACCCCAGAGCCACCTCGACCTGCGCGAGGAGGGCGAGGCGGCGCCGCGCGCCACGGCCGAGAACCTGCAGATCCTGATCGAGACTGTCGAGCAGGTCAAAGCTAAGGCGCTCAGCGACGAGGAATTCATCAAGACGCTGGACTGGCTTCAGGACAAAGTCGAGAAGACGCGCAAGAAGATGACCGAGATGGAGGACCCCCATCCGGACACGCCCGCCGACCAGTTGGCCGTGCTGGAGGAGGCCCGCGAGCACCTGGCCGTGGGCACCGACGAGTTCGAAGCCGGTCTTTTGCGCCTGCGTGCTTACCTGCAGCGGCGCGATCCGGCCCACCTCGACCGGGGGCTCGAGATGACTCTGCAGGGGGCGGACGTCATGATGCGGGTGGACGAGCTGTTTCGCAGCCTGACCTCCGGCGCTTTCCGTGACTGAGCTTCCGGCCTACAACCAGCTCATCCAGGACGCCGAGAAGTTTCTGGAGGGCAACCTTCCCCCCGAGCAAATGGAGGCCACTCTCCAGGTGGCCGAGGAGACCGTGGACGCGCTCTACAGCCAGTTCTTCGACGGCCTGCGCTTCCAGGAGGACCACCCGGTTCTGGACGAGGTGTTGGACCCTATTTTCAGCGCATTCGAGCGGCTGGCGGCGGGTCGCGAGCCTTTGCGCGAAGCCCTGTCGGCCGGCCAGGTGGAGGAGGCTCGGGCCTGGCTGGATGACGGAAGCGACGCGCTGCACGAGTTGCACGGCCAGTTCGCCCGCCTGCGCGAGGTCCTGGGCGAACGCGAGCCGGTCTCGCGGGTCCCGGCGGTCGACGAGTTGGCCCGCGTGGTGGACGCTTTCGGGCGTGGCGCCCTCCCCGAGGAAGCGCTGCTGGAGCGGATCGTCCAGTTCGCGGAGTACCACCTGGCCCTCGCCGAGATGCTGGCCTCACTGGAGCCGAGCGAATCCGAGGAGACCCTCTTCGATCGTGACGAGCTGCAGGGGGGCCTGGAGCAGCAGGCCCGAGGCGTAACCTTGCTGGAGGAAGCGATCGCCGCGCAGGACATCGAGCTGTTGGAGCAGGGAATCCAGTCGGTGCTGGATGGGACGGCCCGGTTGGTGTATCTGCAGGAGCGCCTGGAGGGAGTCACCGAGGAAAAGGTCCGGCTCTGCGTGCGCTGCAGCGCTCCCAATCCAGTCACAGCACGGTATTGCTCGGCGTGCATGGCACAGCTGCCCGAGATGGGACTGCAAGGGGGCCCCAGCTTCGTGGTCTCGGACCTCAACCCTGATGCGGGTGCGCTGCCTGAGAACCTGCAAGTCTTGAATGCCCAGGTGGAAGCGATGCTGGCCGGTAACGGCGACCGCGAGGAGCTCAGCCGTGTGTTGCAGTGGCTGCAGGGCGAGGTGGCGCGCAGTCGGCAGCTGTTTGCCGAGCAGGAGGATCCGCCGCCGGAGACTCCGGCCGAGCAACTCGAAGCGCTGGATTCCGCGCGAGACGCGATGGTCAGCGGGATGGACGAGTTCGAGGAGGGACTGGCGATCCTGGAGTCGTTTCTGGGACGGCCGGATCCCGGCCGGCTCGAGCACGGGATGGAGCTCGTGCGGGCCGGGGGCTTGCGAATGCTGGAAGTCGAGGCGATCTTCGCGCGGTTGCGCGGCTGATCAGCGCACTCCGAACTGCCTCCAGGGCTGGTTCGGCAGGATGTTGGAGAACACGTCGTTGGCGTAGGCGCGAGCCATGGGGCCGGAGCCGTTGTAGCGCATGACGGCGGTCTGCCAGTTGCCGGTGCGGTCGTAGAGGCCGCGCAACATCTGGGCAGCGTACTCGATATTGTAGGAGGGGTCTTGCTGACCGCGGGCCACGTTGTAGTCGGGATGAGCGCGGGAATAAATCTGCATCATCCCGTGGCTCTGGCCGCCATCTCCCACCGCGTTGGGGTTCCAGCGGCTCTCCTTGAACGCGATGGCTTTCAGGATCTCGGGGGGGATGCCGTATTTCTGGGCGGCCTGCTCGAGCATGTTGCCGATCTGCTGTTTGTTGGGCTGGGGTCCGAAGCTCTGAATCTGCTGGCCGGGATTGGCCTGCGGGTTGCCGTAGCTCTGACAACCACAGCCGCCCTGCTGCGGGAAGGGCATCTGGAAGGGCATCTGGGGGAACTGCATTCCCGGCATCATCATGTTGCCCATCTGGGGACCCATGAACTGGTTCTGGCAACCGCAGCCGCCTTGCTGCTGGCGCTGACCCATCATCATCATCAGCATCTGCATCATTTGCATCATCTGCATCATGATGAACATCTGGCCCATGCCGCCCATATTCATGCCCATTCCGGGCATCATCATCATTCCGGGCATCATGTTAGCCATCATGGCGAAAGTAGTCTCCTCTTACGAGCTTTGAACCCTATCTCACGAGTCTGACCTCGAAAGTAAAGGATCAATCGTAAGAAAACCTTAAACAGTTCCTGGAAGAAACCTGGGCGAGGAGCGACCACCTCAGCATGTTGACCGACAACCCGATATTTTATCGCGAGTGGCTGAGCCTGCGGCGACGTCGCCGGGGTACCTGGCTGGCGCGTCTCACCTATCCGGCCGTGCTGGGGGGGCCGACTCTGCTCCTGGCCATGCTGTCCGCGTTTACGCCGCACCGTTATGGGATGAATCTCCGCGATGCCGCCGAGGCCGGCTTCGCGGTGAGCGTCTTCCTGCACTGTCTGTTCGTGGCCCTGCGCGCCATCTCGAGCACGGTGGCCACGGTGGCCTGGGAGAAAGAGCGGCGCACCTTCGACATCCTCACGGCCACGCCCATGAGTCCCCGAGCGCTGTTGGGCGGCAAGTTCCTCTCCACCCAGGTCCCTCTGCTGCTGGAGATGGCCTGCTACCTTCCCGGATGGTTGGTCTTCTGGTTCATCGGGGCCGCTCGTCTGGGACAGGTGGCCGAACTTGCGTTCCTGACGGTCGGACTGCAAGCTTTCTTCAGCTCTTTCGGTCTCTGGGCTTCGCTGGCGCGCGGCTCGGCCGAGTCGGCCGGAAGGCTGGTCTATGGCGTGCTGGGTGCGCTGACGATGGGCGACAGCTTGCTGTATCTCGTGGTGGAGTCTGGACGGGGCTGCGAGGACGGCCCCAAGTGGACCCAGGCCATCAACCCGTTTTTCGCCGCCGGCTCCATCGTTTGGGGTGACTATGACAGCGTGCCCCTGTGGTTCTGGTGCGGCGCGATCGGTATGGCGTTGGCCCCTGTCTTTCTGTGGGCCGCTCTGCGCCGCTTCTCGCGTCCCGAGGCAGCCGTGCGCCGCACTTTGCGTGTCGTCGAGGGGGTCGGGCCGGAGCAGCCACTGGCTTACCGCAGCTGGCTCTCGTTCCGTCGGGGCGGCTTTCCCTGGCTGGCGTGGGTGGTCTATCCGGCGCTGGTGCTCGGTCCGTGCATCGGGACGGGCGCCATCCTCATGCAAAGCAAGAGCGGCTTCGTAGAAAGCAGCGTCTTCGTTGGCTTGCTGGGCCACATCCTGTTCTTCGTATTGCTGGCGCTGGGTCGAGCATCTTCATGCGTAGCCCGCGAGCGCGAGCGGGGGGCCTGGGATGAGTTGCTCGGCACCCTGCTGACCGGCTCGGAGCTCTACCGGGCCCAATTGATGTCGGTCGCCCGGCCGCTGTTGCGGCAGTTGGTCCTCAGCTCCCCGGCCCTGTTCCTGCTGACCTTGCCGGGGCCCATCTCGCCACTCGGAATTCTGGGCGTCATCGCGTTCACGGCCGTCAGCATCCTGTTCTGGAGCGCGCTCGGATTGTTCCTCTCCTACCGCTGCTCGAGCAGTCTGCGCGCACTGCAGATCGGCGTGGGTGTCCTGGCCGGGCTGGTCATCGCCCCGCTGGTGCTCGACCTGACGATCTCGGGGGTCTTCGGTGGAGACACGCTGATCTTCTGTTACGTCGACCCGCTGCTGGCGGTGTTGAGCTTCTCGAGCAACTTTTTCGGCTCGTCCACTGGAGTGCACGATTTCCTGGGGCCGATCAGTACCATCCTCTACCTGCTGGTCTTCGGCTGGTTGGCCCGCCGTGGGGAGAGCGACTTCACCCGGGCCTCCGGGGTCTGACGGGCAGGACCGGAGGAGCTTCGGCTCAAATGGCCCTGCCCCATGGGCAACTACCTCAAGTCCATTCCCAAGCTCAGCTGGCTGATCGCGATCTTTACTCCCATCACGGTGTACATGCACTTCAACCACATCAGTGGAGTGCCGCTGTTCGTGGTGTCGGCGCTGGCCATCCTGGGCTGCGTGACGCTGATCGGGAAGGGCGTCGAGGAGGTCTCGATCTACGTCGGCCCCCTCTGGGGCGGGCTCATCAACGCCACCTTCGCCAATATCACCGAGTTGATCATCGCCCTGGCGGCGCTCAAGCAGGGTCTCTACGATATCGTGCGCAGCTCCATCACCGGCTCGATCCTGGGCAACCTTTTGCTGGTGCTGGGTGCGGCCATGGTGTATGGGGGGACCAAGTATCCCCAGCAGACCTTTACCCGCCACGGGGCGTCGGTCAACGTAGGGATGCTGCTCGTCACGCTGATCATCCTCGCGGTGCCCTCGATGGCCCACTACGCTTACACGGCCGATCCGTCGCTGGCCAACCATCCCGGCCTGGCCGACACCATCGCGCGCAACACCTCGCTGGCGGGGGCCGTCGTGCTGCTGAGTGTCTATTTCCTGAGCCTGTTGTTCCAGCTTCGCACCCATCGCTTCTTGTTGGCCCCCGACGGCGCTCACACGCACAATCCAGACGAGGCGGCCTGGAGCAAGCTGACGGCGGTGGCCACCCTGTTGGGGACGACCCTGGTGGTGGCCTTTCTGTCCGAAGTGTTCGTGGATGCCATCAACAACATTCTCGAGGTGCAGAAGCTGCAGGTCAGCCATCTGTTCGTGGGTGTGGTGGTGGTGGCGGTGGTCGGGAACGCGAGCGAGGGGATGGTGGCGGTCTGGGTCGCGCGCGAGAACAAGATGGACCTTTCCTACCAGATCGCGATGGGCTCGTGCCTGCAGGTCGGCCTGATGGTGGCTCCGCTGCTGGTGCTGGCGAGCTACGCCTTCAACCCCGCCAATCCGATGACGCTGGTGTTCAATATCTTCGAGCTGGCGGCGCTGGGGGCGGCGGTGATCATCGCCTGGGCCTCTCTGTCAGACGGGGAGTCCAACTGGCTCGAGGGGGTCATGATGTTGGCGGTCTATGTCTTTTTTGCCGCCGTGTTCTGGTTCCATCCTTAGGGGAATTCCCTGAGAGGGATTCATCCCGGGTGGCTGGAAGTGGCCGCCAATCCAACTTGAAGGAGTCCCTATGTCCGACGAGGCCACCAAGCACAATCCCGAGTTGCAACCGATCGTAGGCATCGTGATGATGTGTTTCTTCTTGTTGTGGACGGGCATGATCTACTTCTTCACCCGGCCCGACGCCAGCGTTCCCCACCTGATCTGGTTCCAATTCTAAGCTCTCTCGGAGAGCCTTTCGGACGCCTGCCGGTTTCGGCGGGCGTTTTGCTTTATCATGGTTTCATGTGGATCATCTTGTTGCTTTTGTTGTTGCTGCCCGCGCAGGCGCAGTTTCAATTGCGCGATGCCCGGGGGGCTCTGAAAGGGCCTTGTTTTCCAGGGATGGTGCTGCCGGACGGGCATTTTGCCGCCTCGGGGGCGGTGTTGCGGGGCTCAGGCTTAACGTTAGGATTGGTCGGTGAGTGTGACCTGAAGGGCTCGAGCTGCTCGCTGCTGAGCGGGACCCTGTACTACCAGGGGAAGGGTGTCCTGGGGGGCCTGGTGGTGGACGGAGAGGGAGTGCTGACGTCCGACGGGCGTCTGGCCATCGTGTCCGGGACGGCCGGCCGAGGCGCGACCTGGTCGGCTTCCGAGGCGCGCACTGCCCTGGGGCCGTTGTGGCCCTATTTTCGGGCGGGCGGCGAGCCGCTGTGGGAGCGGGTGCTGGCGGCCGAGGCGGTGGCGTACGATCCTGCCGCTCTGAAGCCTCCCGCGCGGGTGAGCACGGGCATGGGCGTGAGCTACAGCTCGGCCACGTCATCGGGACCGGCGCCGACGCTCTCCGGGGGCGGCCTGTCCAACACGACGTCTTCGGGCGGAGTCGCGGTCGATTACCCGATCGGCCTGGCGCCGTTGGGGGACACGGTGCGAGGTACTCCCGTGCTGCGCTGGTTGACGTTCCCCCGGGCGGCCCAGTATGTGGTGCTGGTCTCGCGCGACAACTTCGCCACGCTGGCCTGGACCGGCCGGGTGACGGGGACCTCCGCCACGCCGCTCGCCCTGCCCGCCGGGGAGTATTCGTGGCGCGTGGCCGCCCTGGACGGAGCGGGCCGCGTGCTCGGTCGCGCCAGCGAGGCAGGGTTCACGATCGCGCGCTGAGGAGGCAGGGCCTGTAGGACTGGGCGCGAGCCTGTAGGCCTGGGCGCGAGCCTGTAGGGCTGGGCGCGAGCCTATAGGCCCGCGGAAAAGCCTGGGGCTGGGCGCGAGCCTATAGGCCCGCGGGGGAAGCCTATAGGGCTGGGCGCGAGCCTATAGGCCCGCGGGGGTAGCCTATAGGGCTGGGCGCGAGCCTATAGGCCCGCGGAAAAGCCTGGGGCTGGGCGCGAGCCTATAGGCCCGCGGGGAAGCCTAGGGCTGGGCGCGAGCCTGTAGGCCCGCGGGGGAAGCCTATAGGGCTGGGCGCGAGCCTGTAGGCCCGCGGAAAAGCCTGGGGCTGGGCGCGAGCCTGTAGGCCCGCGGGGAAGCCTAGGGCTGGGCGCGAGCCTATAGGCCCGCGGGGGTAGCCTATAGGGCTGGGCGCGAGCCTATAGGCCCGCGGAAAAGCCTGGGGCTGGGCGCGAGCCTATAGGCCCGCGGGGAAGCCTAGGGCTGGGCGCGAGCCTATAGGCCCGCGGGGGTAGCCTATAGGGCTGGGCGCGAGCCTGTAGGCCCGCGGGGGTAGCCTATAGGGCTGGGCGCGAGCCTATAGGCCCGCGGAAAAGCCTGGGGCCGGGCGCGAGCCTGTAGGCCCGCGGAGGAAGCCTACTGGTGCCGGCCTGACCAGAGCTTTCAGGAGGCGTTGGTGCGTTAATCCTCTCGCTGTCGCGCCCTGCCTGCGCACATGAAAAAGGACCCGGCTCACCAGCCGGGTCCTCGAGATGTTCCCGGACGCTGTCGTCTAGCGGCGGCGGCGGGCGGCCTGTCGTTCGGCGCGCATGACCTGTTGACGCTCGGCGCGACGGGCGGCCTGGCGCTCGGCGCGGGCGGCCTCCTGACGCTGGGAGCGCATGGCCTCGCGCTGAGCCTGTTGCGCCTGCTGCCGCTCGACCCGCTGGGCCTCCTGACGCTGCTGACGCATCGCATCGCGCTGGGCCTGCTGCTGCTGCTGCCGCTCGGCCCGCATAGCCTCCTGGCGCTGAGCCCGCTCCGCGTCGCGCTGAGCGCGCATCGCTTCCTGGCGCTCGTTGCGCATGGCCTCCTGGCGCTGAGCCCGCTCGGCGTCGCGCTGGGCGCGCATCGCTTCCTGGCGCTCGTTACGCATGGCCTCCTGGCGCTGAGCCCGCTCCGCGTCGCGCTGAGCGCGCATCGCTTCCTGGCGCTCGTTGCGCATGGCCTCCTGGCGCTGAGCCCGCTCGGCGTCGCGCTGGGCGCGCATCGCTTCCT
>JBDHVW010000066.1:0-45233 GCA_039809865.1 Vulcanimicrobiota bacterium | reverse complement strand
GGCGGCGCCTATGGTGGCGGCGGCGGCCAGGTCGGCGGCGGCGGCGGCGCCTCGGGCGGCGGCGGCGGCCAGGTCGGTGGCGGCGGCGGTGCCTACGGTGGTGGTGGAGCCACGGGTGGCTTCGGCAGCACCAACACGGGCTTCCGGTTCCAGAACAGCACCACGGCCGGTTTGCAGCGCTACATCGACGCGGTCGACCAGAACGGAAACGTCAATCAGGGCAAGATCACGGCCAACGGCAAGGTGAGCACGGGCGAAGCCCGCGCCAGCATCGTCGAGGGCTACGCGGCGGAGTTCTATGCCGGCGGCCGCCTCGAGAACGCAGGCGACATGCAGCGGAACCTGAACGTGATCTACCAGGATCTCAACTCCAACAACCCCAACGCCCAACAGGCCGCGACCTTCGCGCTGGTGGCCTCGCGCTTCAAGAACGCGGGCGGAAACTACGACAACGGCCAGCTCAAGAAAGTGCTGGAAGCCACCGGGAACAAGGATCTCGCGGGTGGTGGCGGCGTGGGCGCCAACGACGTGGAAACGCTGGGCGCCATCTCTACGGCCCTGAAGCGCGGGACGCTGCAGCTCGGACAGGTGTTCGGCCAGGACGGCAAGGACCTGCTGGGTGGCAACTCCATCACGGCCGGCGACAAGGACAAATACAACCGTGCCATCGAGGCCATCCAGCTGGGTGACCTGCAGAGCAACATCGAGAACAACCGGGCGACCGGGCGGGCCGGTGGCGCGGGTGGCGCTGGCGGTGCCGGTGGCGCTGGCGGTGCCGGCGGCGCTGGCGGAGCCGGTGGTGCCTATGGTGGCCCCGGCGCGGGCGGCGGCGTGAATCCGTATGGCTTCCCGCAGCAGGGTGGCATGCAGGGCATCCTGCAACTCGTCTACCAGATTCTGCAGCAGCTGATGGGCTCGATGGGTGGCGGCTTCGGCTCCAACCCGTTCATGACCGGTGGCTTCGGCGGCTTCGGTGGCAACCCGTTCGGCGGCGGCTTCGGTGGCGGCTTCGGCGGCATCGGTGGCGGATTCCAGCAGCCCGGCCTGGGCGGCTTCGGATTCGGTGGCGGCTTCGGCGGCCTGAACGCCATCCGCTCGTTCGTGAACACCCCGGCCAACATCAACGGCGCCGGTGGCGCGGGCAATGCCGGGAACGCTGGCAACGCCGGCAACGCTGGCAATGCCGGGAACGCTGGCAACGCCGGGAACGCTGGCAATGCCGGGAACGCTGGCAATGCCGGGAACGCTGGCAATGCCGGGAACGCTGGCAATGCCGGGAACGCTGGTAATGCCGGGAACGCTGGTAATGCCGGGAACGCTGGTAATGCCGGGAACGCTGGTAATGCCGGGAATGCCGGCAACGCGGGCAATGCCGGTGGCGCCTACAACGGCGGCGGCGGACGCGGAACCTCAGCTGGCGCCTATAACGGGGGCGGCGGCAACACCGGTGGCGGTGGCGCTTACAACGGCGGCGGTGGCAACCCCGGCGCCGGGGGCGGCTACTAACCGCCAGGAATAAAAGGCCCGCGTCGAAAGGCGCGGGCCTTTTTCATTTCTCCAGCTTAAGCCGCGCCGAGTTTCTTGCGCTTCACCGAGACCCCACCCACGACGATGGCATCCTCGCTCTGCGCAACTCCTCCCCGAGCCCCGGGCGCGAACGCCGTCCCCACGGTCAGAGCCTCCAGCTCGTGCGCCGCCGCTTTTCCGCGCGCTTCGCGGCCCACCGTCAGGAGGTCCGCACCGATGATGCAGCCAAATCCAACCACCATCCCGACGACCGGGGCCAGCGCCACGACTGCCCCCATCGTCGTCAGCGCCGAGACGCCGAGAAGGGTGCCGCCCAGGTAGCTCGCCAGCCCGAGACCCAGCATCGGGACGGCCACTTTGCGCAGGGCCGGCATGAAGCCCTTCAGGCGAGCCTCGGTCGGAGACGCCTCGCGGCATGACTCCACGGTATCGCGCAATTCGGCAATGCGGGCCGAGGCGACGCTGACCGGGGTCGGGGCGGAGGCCAGAGGGCGGATCTCCATACCTCGCACGATAGGACTCCAGCCTCAAGAACTCCTGAAGGACCCTCGCCCCCAAGCCGGAACGCCATGACCAATGCTTGGCAAGCTCTTCAAATTGCTGGCCCCCGCCGATCAGGTGGAGTCGGTCACCGATATCGACCTCGACGGGCTCGAGAGCATGGGCGTCAAAGCCCTGCTGCTCGACCTGGACAACACCTTGCTGGCCTGGAACCAGCGCGAGCTCACCAGCGAGGTGCGCGACTGGGTCAAGCTTGCCGTGGGACGGGGATTCCGCCTCTGCATCGTCTCCAACGCCTCCCGCCGGCGCCTGAGCGTGCAGTCCACCGTGCTGGAGATCCCGTGCGTTCCAAATTCCATGAAGCCCCGGCGCCGCGCCCTGCGCAAAGCACTGCAGTTGCTGGAGGTTCAACCCCATCAGGCCGCGATGGTGGGCGATCAGGTCTTTACCGATGTCCTGGCGGGAAATCGCCTGGGGCTGCACACCATCCTGGTCATTCCGCTGCACCTCAAAGAGCAGTGGTGGATGAAGTGGGTCCGCAAGCTCGAGAGCGCTATCATCTGGTGGGTGAAGCGCTCGAGCAACCGCTGGAGCTAGGTCTCTTTCGTCACCAGGTAGCGCCGCACGAGATCGCCGCGGGAAACCATTCCCACCAGTTTGTCGTCCTCCACGACGGGCACGTGGCGCAGCTTGTGCTCGACCATCAGGTCGGCCACGTCCGGCACGGAGTCGTCCGGTTCGCACGTGTGCAGGGGAGAGCTCATGAGCTCATTCACGCGCACCGCGGTAATCTGCCGGAGCGTCTCATTGGCCGACTGCGCCCCCGGCAGAGGAATGACCGCGCCTAGAATGCTGAGCATCGGCGGAAAATGGGGATGCGCGACTCGCACCAACAGATCGCTCTCGGTGAGAATGCCGATCGGCTGCTGCTCGTGGTCCACCACGACCAGAGCTCCCAGATTGTGCTGAGCCATCAGCCGCACCGCCTCGCCCAGAGTGGCCTCGGGGGCGACGCTGACGACCGGGTGGCTCATAATCTCCCGGGCGCGCACGTTAAGGCTGCGCTTGGACCGGCACCACCTTGCCGTTGATGTTGAGCTGGTAGTGCTGGGTCTTGGTGGAGGGTACGACGACGAGGCTCTCTACCTTCTCGCCGCCAGTGATCGCCTTCATCGCCTGCTCGGTGCGCGCCGAATCGCGCTCCCAATAAACTGAGTTGGGCGAGTAGCCCGACCAGTAGACCGTGTCGTTGATGGATCGGTTCACCCAGATGGCGCCGTCGGTGTTCAAGAACTCCATCTTCATCTCGTTGAGCTTGCGCTGGGCCTCGGGATCCGTGACGGGAGCCGTGTCGCTCTTGGCGGGCTGACTTTGCTGAGCCTCAGCGGGCGCGCCTGCCAGCGCGACCGCCAGCAAAGCCAGGGTGATCCAGGTTTTCACGTCGATGGTCCCTCCGAGATCAGGTTACGAAGCCCTTCTCTTTGGGCGCGACTCGTCCCTTCCCGAGAGGAGGAGTCCGCGCCTGTGAGAAGCAGGGCATCCTTATGCACATCACGACCTTTCACCAACCCCTGAGCGAGCTCCAGACCGACCTGCTGGTGCTGATCCTCGACCCCGCCCAGAATCTGTTCGAATTGGAGCACGAGGGCCTGCAGGCCCGCCTCCAGGAGATCCGCCAGGGCTTCGAGCAGGAGCGGATCGGCCGCGAGTATCTCTTCGACCAGGAAGGCCTGGGTACCGTTGTGGTGTACTCCACCCTGACGGAAAAGGCCTACAGCCTGTGGGAAAACCTCAAGACCTTCACGGCCCGCGCGCTGCGGCTCGCCTCCGAGACGGGACGCAGCAAGGTGACGGTGGCTCTACAAAGCAGCGAGCTGGCGGCCCGCGCCGTGGAGGGCGCACTGATCGGCACTTACCAGTACGAGCGCTACAAGAACAAGCCCCGGCACGCCTTCAAGGAATTGACGCTGGAGCTGATGGTGCCCGAGTCGGACGACCTGAAAGCCCGCCTGGAAGCGGCCCAGACGATCGCCGAAGCCGTCAACCTGGCGCGCGACCTGGCCAACGAGCCCGCCAACGATCTCATCCCCGAGCGCCTGGCCGAGGAGGCCCGGAAAATCGCGGAGCGCCACGGCCTCGAGGTAGAGGTCTGGAACGAGGCCGAGTTGGCCGAGCACAAGTGCGCCGGCCTGATCGCGGTCGGCGGGGGCTCGGCCCACCCGCCCCGCATGATCCGGTTGGCCCGTCTCGTGGAGGGCTCGGCCCATCACCTGGTGCTGGTTGGCAAGGGCGTCACTTTCGACGCGGGAGGCGTCTCCATCAAGCCGGCCGCCGGCATGGAGCGCATGAAGGGCGATATGTGCGGCGCCGCCGCCGTGCTGGGCGCCATGGAGGCCATCGGCCGCCTGGGTGCGCCGGTGAGCGTCACCGCCCTGATCGTGAGCGCCGAGAACCTGCTGGATGGCAACGCGATGCGGCCCGGAGACATCCTGGTCTACCCGAACGGAAAGTCCGTTCAGGTCGAGAACACCGACGCTGAAGGGCGGCTGATCCTGGCTGACGCGCTGCAACGTTGCGCCGAGTTGAAGGCCACCCACGCGGTTGATATCGCGACCCTGACAGGCGCCTGCGCGCGAGCGCTGGGACCGAGCTTCACGGGTCTGATGGGCAACGCACGCGAGTTGGTGAACGCCGTCACCCGGGCCGGGGGGAACCACGGCGAGAGCTACTGGAAGCTGCCGCTCCCGATGGAGTACAAAGAGATGCTGAAGAATCCCGTGGCCGACCTGAACAACGTGGGCGGTCAGTACGGGGGAGCGATCACCGCCGGCCTCTTCCTCCAGGAGTTCGTGCCCGAGAAGATCGCCTGGGCGCATCTCGATATCGCGGGCACGTTCTGGAAGGAAAAGGCCTGGAAGTACTTCGCGGAAGGACCCTCCGGCGTAGGCGTGCGAACCCTGGTCGAGCTGGCGCGCAACTGGGGAGACTACATCACCGGTTGAAGATGGTGGTGCCCTTCAGCTCGTTGAGCCGATCCAGGTGGAAAACGGTCTCGAGGGGCACCATCTCCACCCAGTTCTCCTGGATGAACTGGTTGAGCTCCAGGGTGAACGGGTTGTCGGACGCGGCCTGCTCCATGACCTTCTCCATGCTTTCGGCTTTGGTGTAGAAGAGCAGGTAGTCGTCCGTGTAAACCCGCTCGAAGAAAGCCGACTCGATCACCATGGTCTCGCGGCGCATGGCTTCGACCGCCTCGGGTCGATTGGTCAGGCCTTTCAGCCACTCCAGCACCTCGGCCGTCTTGCCCGGCCGGATTTTGATCCGCAGTAACTGACTGTGATACTTGTCTTCGAACGCCATGGCTGAGCTCCTTGTCGGCTTTCCCCGTCGGGTTTTGGGTTTCTTGTCGGCGCCGGCTCAGTCCTTCGACCGCGCGGGAAACAGGGAGGATCGGCGCGAACTGGGCGGGATGCGTGGGTGGCTGGTAGTTCTGGCTCTGCTGTTGCTGGCAGCGGGTCCGACGTCGTGTCCGGAGGCCAGGTTGGCGGTCGTCCTGACTCCACCCGAAGGCAATGTCTGCCTGGCTCCCCATAGCCTGGCGGACGCGCTGACGATGGCGGGGCAGGGCGCTCACGGCCCGACCCGGACCGAGTTCGAGCAGCTATTGGGGTCGCTCGACGGCGCCGCGGCCCTGGCCCGGAACAAGCAGCTCCCGCTCCTCTCGGTCAACCGGCTCTGGGTCCAGCGCGGTTTCCCAATCGTTCCGGCCTACGCGACCTACTGCCAGAACTATTTCGGGGCCAAACCGGCCGAGCTCGATTTCATCCAGAACCCCGGCCAGGCGGTGGGAACGATCAACAGCTGGGTCAAGTCCGAGACGCGCGACCTGATCCCCAAGCTGCTCGAGCCGAAAGCGGTTACCCGGGACACCCGCCTGGTGCTGACCAACGCCACCACCCTGAAGGCAAAGTGGATGTTCCCGTTTGATTCCACTCAAACTCGCCCCCAGCCTTTCCTCGCGGACGACGGGAGCAAGCCGGAAATGCCCATGATGGGGGTTTCGGCGGGCTTTCCGCTGGTACAAGAGGCCGGCCTGGACATCCTCGAAATGCCGTATCAGGAGAGCGGCCTCAGCCTGATTGTGGCGCTTCCCCGACCGGGCGGCCTGGCGGCGCTCGAGAAGCAGATGGACGAGCGCACGCTCGGTGCCTGGCTGGACAGGCTGAGCACGCCGCGTGAGGAATTCGACCAGGTGCACCTCACCTTCCCCAAGATGGAGGTGCGCAGCGACCAGTTGGCGCTCAAGCAGCCCCTGATTGGAATGGGTCTCAAGCGCGCCTTCTCCCGCGAGTCCGACTTCTCGGGACTGTCGCCTCAGGGCGACCAGCTCTTCATCGACGACGTGGTGCAGGCCACCATGATCCGGTTTGACGAGGTGGGGACCGAGGCCGCCGCCGCCACCGCGGTGACGTTCAACGTAAGGTCCGAGCCGATCGAGCTGCGGGTGGATCACCCGTTCCTGTTCTTCCTGGTGCATCGCCCAACGGCGACCGTGCTGTTCTCGGGCCGCGTCGTGAAGCCCTAGCGGGCCACGATGGCCTGCCTTTCGAGGCGACCCGCCAGACGATTCTTGCCGTCGTAGACCAGCACTTCCAACTTGTGCTTGCCGGGCTCGAGCCCGGAGACGGCCCAGCGCGTGCGGTCGCTGACCAGCTTACCGTCCACGCGCAGAAAGACCCGCGGCCGTGGCTCGTAGGAGCGCGCCCAGACCACCACCCCCTGCCCGGGCTTCAGCCCTCCCCCCTGGGCCAGCGGCACGTCGATGACCGGCGCATCCGTCTTGCCGGCGGCCAGGAAATAGGGGCTCTTCACGATGCCGCGATAGGTCTCCAGCACTTCCTTCGGCTCGGTCAAAAGGTAGTTGTTCAGCTGCCTCCCCGCTTTGGCGTGCACCAGGTTGTTGCAGTCGTACCAGCTGATCAGCTTGACACGCGGATAGCGCGTGGGCAGACTCTCGTAAAGCTGCCGCAGCTTGTCCTGAGCGAAGTCGGGACGTGGCTCCGGGCTGAGCGCCGACTGGTGGCTGGCCGCGAACTCGCCGATGGCGATGGGTTTGCGGGAGGCGTAGCGCCGGTAGATCGGGTCCAGAAGGTCGATGGGGTTGAGCTTGTCCCCGGGGCGCGCCGGGTCGTTGTCCAGGAACATCACGCTGTAAAGGTTCACCCCCACCCAGTCCACGGCGTCGTCACCCGGGTAGTACTGCTCGAGGCCGGTTACGGGAACGCTGTTGGGGCACCAGATCAGGGCCGCCTTCGGAGCCTCCCGAAAGGCCTGGTAAACCGTACGGAACGCGCGTCGGTACTCCTTTGGATCGGCGTGGTAGCGAGTCCATTCCCCGTTCATCTCGCCCGCGAAACGGATGAACACCGGCCAGTCGAGCGCTGCCGCGTCGCTGACGAAGGACTGCAGGTACCCGTCGTACTGAACCTCCGAGAGGTCCCCCGGCTCCCAGGCGATCTGAGGAATGGCGCCCTGCGCCTTCACCTGCTCGGCCCACTGCCGCGGGAAAGGCACTCCATACGAGCGATACATGAAGAAGCTGGCGTGCTTCTTGCCGGTCAACTCGTTGAACGTGGCGATATCGCCGTGGCGCTGGTTCTCCAGCACGTCCGAGGGAAGGTTGTCGTCGCGATCGATGAACGCCCCGACGTAGCAGCCGTGGGCGGGCTCCAGGCGGGCTCTGGGGGGCTGCTTGGGACCCTGCGCCGAGGGGCGCTCGACGTAGAGCTCGATCTCGGTGGCATACTGACCGGCCTTCATTTCCTCGGCGCGAGCGGCCTGGAGGTCACCGGTTCTCTGGTAGACCTTCGCTTCGTTGCGATAGGCCTCGCTGGCCAGGGCATAATAGCCCTTCTTGGCGGCCAGGTCGGCGACCTGACGCCAGTCATAGGCGCCGCCCGAAGACCGGGCGATCGCCTTCAGGTTGGCGAGGTCAGGCGGAAGGTCGGCCGCGAGCTTGTCGGGCCCCGGCAGCTTGAGCGGCTTGGAAGGCTGGCGGCTCCCGGCGAAGGGGTCGGCATCCGGATTCTGCTGCGAGGCGAAGGGATCTTCCTGGGGCTGCTTCGGGGGCACTGGCGGTGGGACGGAGGGATTCTCGAAGGGGTCGCTCTGGTGCCGTTTCGTCGTGGGCTTCGGGGTGGGGGTCGGCACCTCGGTCGTCCCGCCCATCCACCACCCGGCGAACAGGCAGGCGCACAGCAAGAATGCCAGGCACCCGCAGCCCACGCAACCCTTCTCCACCACGCTTGCTTCGACGACGAGAGGCGGTTTCCGGTTCACTGGAAAAATATTCCAGGTCTTAGCAGGAACATTGAATGCTCCTCAAGAACCATGCTTATCGAGTCTGGTTCCTCCGTACTCGCCGCGCCCCGGCCCCCAGCGAAAGCTGGCTTGTCGGGGCGCTCGTTTTTCTAAACGGAGCGGCGCAAGATGTCGAGAAAGTTGCCCGCCGCGGCCAGTCCGGGGTCAGAGTGGGCTTGGAGCCACTCGACGCGCTCGCCCTCGTCTCGCAACGCGTTCACCGTGCGGTCCAGGGGCCAGCGGAACATCTGCCATTCGAAGAGCTCGCCCTGGCCGTGTCGGGTACAGAGACAGAAGCTGTCCGGCGAGAACGCCACGCCCATCGGCTCGGGGGACCAAACGGAACAGCTCGTCGACCAGGCCCGCCGCCAGCAGAACCGCGCGGATGGCCTCCCACTCCTCTTCGTCTTGGGGACTGTCCGACAGGAAGATTTCCAGTAGCGCGGGGCGGGCGAGCTCCCGTATGCGCTCGAGGAGGCGAAACTTCTCTCCCGGCTCACCGCGCCCATAGACCTCACGCAGCAGCTCCACCTCCGGCGCCTCGAGCGTCATGAGAAAGCTCTCCTGGGCCCGTTCGAGCGGGTCTTCCGAGAGCCCGTAGTGATGGAGGTAGTAGCTCTGGAGCACGAGCGGAGCTCCATGGCTGACGATCGCCTGGCGCATGGCTGTCTTGTCGGGCTGCTCGGACCACCACTCGAGTCCGCGGGTAAGGCGCGCCTCGTCCCTCTCGTGGAGCAGTTCCCACAAGAGGTGACCGGGAGGCGGAAGGTCGACCTCGTGACCCTGCAACCTCAAATCGACGAGTTTGCTCCAGGCCGGCGAGTTCGCATCGGCCCGGGCCTGGTTGATAAGACTTTCGAGCTCCTCGCTCACAGCCGCCTCAGCTGCGCCTGCAGTTCGTCGAGCTCCCTGCGCCAGAACGGGCGGGACTCGACCTCTGGAAAAACCCGCACGAAGATGGGGTCGCGGCGACGTTTGGCGACCCAGGTCGCGTAGCGGACGAACTTCAAGGCGCGCAAAGGCTCGATCAGCGACAGGCTGCGGCGGTCGAAGGGCCGTTTGCGCGTGTAGACATCGAGCATCGTCTCGCGGAGCTCGACGGTGTCCTCGTCGCGACCGGGGAGCAGCAGCCAGATGTCCTGCACCGGCGGCCCCATAGCGAAATCGTCGAAGTCGACCAGCTCCAGGCCCATCGAGCTGTACAGCAGATTGCCCCGGTGCAGGTCGCCGTGCAGCCGGATCGGCTCCAATCCGCGAAACATCCGCTCCACCCGCTCCACCAGAGCATAGACGGCGTCTTCATAAGCCGGCCAGATGTCCGACGGGACCACATTCTCGCGCTCCAGAGCCCGTAGATTCTCGATTCCCCACGAACGGGCGTCGATGAAAGGCCGGTGACGGGCCACGTGGCGGGCGCCCACCTCGTGCAAACGGGCCAGCATGTCGCCCAGGACGTGGACGTGCTCGCGCGTGATCTCGTCCGGGCAACGCCCGAACTGGTAGGGGAAGATGGCGAAGTAGATGCCCGAGATCTCCCCCACCGTGTCCCCGTCGTCGAGCTCCAGCGGCGGACCGACGGGGAGACCGGCGTCCTTCAACTCCCACAAGAAGTCGTGCTCCTCGCGCAGAGCCTCGCGCGACCAGCGCCCGGGACGGTAAAACTTGCCCACCCAGCGCGAGCCGTCCGCCTCCTCCGCTCGGATCACGCGGTTCTCGAGCGAGTTCAGGAAGACGAAGCCAGGCTCCACCTCGATCCCGGCCTGCGAGAAGGCATCGAAGATCCGCTCCGGCGTCAGGTCGTAGAAATACCGCGTGGCGCTCATCGGCGCATCAACGGGGCGCGCAAGAGCAGCGCCGCCAGGAAAATGGCGGCCAGCGGGGGGCCGCTGCAACCGATCGCCATTCCCATCCAGTCCCAGGCGGTGCGGGCCTGCGGCGCATTGAACAGCAGGGCCTGGGCCAGGGTGAGCCAGACGTCGGCCAGCACGGCTCCAAACAGCGAGAACGCCAGCGGACGCACCCAGCGACGGCGACGCCCGCGCAATCCCCGGCCCAGGAGCCAGAACAGCGCCAGCATGACCACGTCGAAGCTGGCCCAGGCCCGGGCCAGCCAGGGCGTTCCAAACCACCGGACCGAATCGCAGAAAAAGAGCAGCAGGGTCCAGGGGATGAGGGCCCCGGACAGGAGCTCCGCGCCCAGCGCCCAACCCTCCGGCTCGCGCACGCGCGCGGGCGAGGCCAGGATGCGCCCCAGCGTAACCAGCGCGAACCGGTCCGGACGACCGTGGGCGAAGGCGACCAGCGAGCACCAGAGCGCCCGCGGCACCTGGCCGGGCTCGGCTGCCAGCTGGATCGGCTCGAAACGGGCTCCCAGACGCTCGCGAAAACTGTAGAGGCCTTTGAAGCCATACAGCCAGTTGAGGTGACGGGCCGCGAAACGCATGCCCGAGAGCAACGCCCCCCCTCCGGGCGAGAGACCGGCCAGAGCGGTCAGGCCAAGAGAAACGCGCCGCGCGGGCAGATGGCGCAGCGCGTGATCGATCAGCTTCTCCGCGGTTCCCTGGGGGACCGGCCGGCCCAAAATGAGGAAATCCACCAGCCAGTTTCCGCCACCCAGGTCGGCCGCCACCAGGTAGCCCAGACAGGTCCCGTCGGGACCGTAAGCGGCATAGCGACGACGCGAGGCATCCATCTCCAGGGGTCGGCCGGCGGCCAGGAATCCGAGGGGTGGCATGCCCTGTCGGTGCCGCCAGGCGTGGGCCAGCGGAGCAAGATCGCTTTCGGGCGGATCCTCCCTGACGACGACCCCTTTGCGGTCGGCGCGCTTGAGAAACTCCCGCACGCGGTGCGGATCCCAATCTTCAGGGCGAAACCAGGCCTCCTGGCCCACGGTCAGCCCCTCCCACCCGGCCGGGCACCAACCCCAGAAAGCCGCGCGTTTGCCGTGGGCCCGCGCCGCGCGGGCGAACTCCGAGGCCGTGGCCTGTGGGTCGTCGCTCAGCGGACGCCCGACCGCCAGCCAGCAGCTTCTCGATTCGACGTACGCCAGACAATCTTGGAAGTAGCGCAGGCCGCCAGGCAGCGCGAAAGCGGGCGTGGGCGGCCCGTGCCGGGCGAGACGCTCGGCGAAGCTCATGATGCCAGCGGGCTGGGCGGCTCCTCGGGGAAGCTCACGGAGGCCGGAGGCGGCTCCTCCTCCAGAGGGAACAAGAACTTCAGGGCGCCGCCCAGTCGGGCAGCCCAGGCGGCCTCGTTATGACGATGGCGATGCCCGATCAGGTGCTGCAGGTCGCGTCCCAGCGAGTAGCGACCGATCAACGAGTCGCGCAAAGCCAGCGTGAGGCTGACACCGTCGCGGAACGTTCCGCCGCTGTCGCCCGAATCGAGATAGATGCGAATGTCGCGCTTTTTGTCGTGGGCGATGCGCGCCGGAAAGTTGCGCAGCCACCAGGAGCCCGACATGGCGCCGATGCGCCCCCAGACGTCGGGGTGCTCCCAGGCCAGATACATGGCGGCGACCCCACCCGCGCTCGAGCCCAGCGTCCCCGTGTTGGCAGGTCCGGTCAGGGTGCGGTACTGGCTGTTGATGATGGGCATCAGCTCTTCGATCAAGAAGCGCGCATACAGGTCGGCGCGCCCTCCGTCGTCGGGACTGATGTAGTCCTTGAGGCGGTTGGGGGTATTGTCCACCCCGACCACGATCATCTCGCGCGCCTCGGCTCGCCGGGCCGCTTCCTCCACAGCTCGGGTAGCGTGCCACGAGCCGAACGGGCCGACCTCGAAGACGTTCTGCCCGTCGTGAAGATAGAGCACCGGATAGCGCCGGTCGGGATGCTGCTCGTAGCCGCGCGGAAGAAACACCCGGTAGTGGCGCTTTTCCTTGAGAATCTTCGAGTCGATGGACGGCACCGCGCCCAACTCGTAGTCGCGGCGGGGAGCGTCGGGCCGACGGGCCGGAATGTAGTTGAACAACTGACCGTCCTGCACGAAAACCCAGTCCAGGGCCACCTGGTAGGTGCCCACGGCGGGGTCGCGCAAAGTCTCGAGGCTGTTCGTAAAATAGAACTGGAGATTTCGCCCCGCCTGCCCCAGCCCGCCCGCGCGCCAGCAGAACTCGTCCGCGATGCGGCCGGGACCGGCCTTCGTCATCGGGGTGGAGCGAAACTGGCGCGCACCCTGGTGGCGCCAATGCAAAACGGGGGGATCGAACCCCGAGTGGTAGTAAACCTGTTTGCCCAGTGTCGAGTGCTCGGCTTCTACTTGCGTCCCCGATTCTTCGGTCGGGAGCGCATTACCCAAGCCTGCAGTGCCCATTCATAAGGAGGATCGCTTTCCTCGGGAAGGTCGAAATTCCTCGTTCAAACGACGACCCGGACCGGCTCGTCATAAAATACGGCTCCACCGCCTCCGTCGGTCTCACGGGCGGTGAGCAGACGGTTGGCGCAGTTGCCGCGGCGCAGCATCCCTCCTTTGGCCATGAAGGCCACCTCGGGATGAATGCTGGCATCGAGCCGAACCGTAACCTCGAGGGAGGCATTCCTGCTTTCCAGGATGGCTTTCTGCCCGTTCTCGAGGCCGCAGCCTGGATGGAGAGCCAGCTCCGGGGGGCCTTCGTTGGCCACCGACCACTGGGAGCACTGCGCTTTCGGCGTCGAGGCGGCCAGCAGCTGGTAAGGGAATTCCTCTGTCGGGCGGGGAGGCAGCGGGGGCAACTCGTGGACGAGATTCACGCGGCCGGTCTCGGTCGGGAAGACGCGTCCCTCGAAAAGCACCTGGGGGGCGTCGGGACGGGGCTGCGGACCCTCGTCCAGGGACTCGAGCGTCAGGGGAGCGCGAAGAAAGCGTCGCTTCCAGTCGTCCACGCTCCCGGCCAGGAGGTCTCCCAGGCCCAGCCTCTCGGCGAGTTGCTGCCAGATCCACAGCTCGTGCCGTGCCTGGCCGGGGGGCGCGACCGCCGGACGTGATTGGCGGACCCAGTGGTTGCCATAGGCCCCCATGAGGTCGTCATCCTCGAGCAGCGTCAGGGTTGGCAGCACCAGCTGGGCGCAATCCGTGGTATCGGTGGGATGCGTGTCCACCACCACGTTGAACTCGCTGTGGGCAAAGGCTTTGCGGGTGGTCTCCGAGTCGGGCAGCATGGAGACGGGGTTGCCGGCGGTGCACCAGATCATCCGGATGGGGGGCTCCTGGGCCTGGAGGATCTCCTGACCCAGGAGAGCTTCGGCCAGCGTCCGGGCGCTGGCTCCGGAGATGAAACCGCTGTCGAACGAAGCGCGGCGCCGGAAGTAGTAGGAGATGCCCCCGCCCGGGATGCCGAGATTGCCGCTCACCGCGGCCAGAGCGTCCATGGCGCGCACCGAAGCCGTTCCGTTGGAGCGACGCGCCAGCCCCCAACCCACCAGCAGAGCGGAGGGGCCCTGCCCGTACAGCTCCGCCAGGCGCCGCACCTCGGCCGGCGTGACGCCTGCCTCAGCGTGCCAGTCGTCGCGCGAGAAAACCAGCGCTCGATAGGGCTCGAAGTGGTCGCAGTAGCCCGGAGCCTCAGGATCGGTGCGCCCGGTTTCGAACAGCACCCGCGCCATCCCCATCGCCAGCGCGAAATCGCCACCGGGCCGGACCTGGACGAAATCGGGGCAGAGGTCGGCCAGTTTCGTGCGCAGGACGTCGATGCCCACCAGCCTGCAACCGCGCTCGCGAGCCTTGAGCAGGATGGGCAAGAGATGGGGCGCCGAGGTATGGACGTTCTTGCCCCAGATCAGGATGGTGCGACAGTGCTCGAAGTCACTCAGATCGTGGCTGTCGCAGAGACCGAAGTCGAGCTCCTGAGCGGCCTCACCGGCGCCAGAGCAAATATCGCCCCGCTTGACGGTGACCGGGCCGAAGGACTCGAACATGTAGTCAGAGAGGTTCTTGAGGATGCCAAGGGAGCCGCCCGAACGGTAGTGCAGAATCGAGGCTGCCCCGGACTCACGCCGAAACTGGAGCAACTTCTCGGCCGCCAGGTCGAGCGCGGTCTCCCAGGAAACGGGTTTGCCGTGCAGCATCGGCTCGGTCAGGCGGTCCGGGCTATACTGCCGGAACAGGAAGCGACTGGTCCGCTCGCACAGAAAACCCTTCGTGACGGGGTCGGCCGGGTCGCCCTTCAGCTTGACCGCGCGGTTGTTCTCGTCGACCGTGACGAGAATCGAGCAGGTGTCGGGGCAATCGCGGCTACAGGTGGTTTTCTTGACAACGAGCATGACCGGGAGTTCGGGAAACAACAAAAGGAAGCCTGTCGGCGACAGGCTTCCTCGCGCGAGAACGCGCCTACCCGGATTTAGGTGTAGGGCAGCAGGGCCAGGTGGCGGGCGCGCTTGATCGCGACGGCCAGGCGGCGCTGGTGACGGGCCGAGGTCCCGGTGATGCGGCGCGGCAGAATCTTCCCGCGCTCATTGACGAAGCGACGGAGAAGGTTGACGTCCTTATAGTCGATGTATTCGATCTTGTTGGCCGAGAAATAGCAAACTTTACGGCGCGGGCGGCGCATTCTGCGCTCTCCCCGACCACCATCTTTTCCCCCGGCAGCAGCGTTGGCCATGACTGGGTAACTCCTTGAACTCTAGTTGCGAGCGTGAAGTATAAACCGAACTCTCCCGCTTGGCAAGGGGGTCTCAGGGCCGGTCGAAGTGGTCGTCCTGGTAAGTGTAGTCTCCCTCGCTGGTCAGGATCTTGCCGTCCTTCACCTTGATGGGCGTGTCGCTGAGAAAGCGGTAACGGTAAATCTTGTCCTCGTCGGCGCTCAAGAGGTCCAGGGAGAAGCGTCCGTCCTTGAGCTTGAGGAAGAGGAGGGCGTTCAGGTGATTGGTGATGCGCTCGGAGCGCACCTCCAGCACCGCCACCGGAACCTCGGGCTTGTCGAGCGGCTTGCCGTTGGGATTGCGGAACTCGACCCCGATGGGCTGATAGACGCGTTTGTGGCGCGCCAGAACTTGCAACTCGAGGCCCGGGTCACCGAAACCCGGGTCGGTCAGCCGCACCAGCTCGCGGTCGGTGTCCTGGTCCAGGTCCGCGGCCAGACTGCCCAGGACGCGACCGGGCCAGGCCACCTGGGCCATCCAGCCGTCCTCGGCCAGCTTGAGCAGGTCGCGGGCCTCATCCGAGTCGAGCCCGACGAGTTGATTCAGGCAGCCAACGAAGTCTTGCTCGAGGTAGCGGGCGCGCGCCCGGGCCAGCTTCTGCAGGTCGTCCTGGGGCATCAACTCGGCCTGGCGCTGAAGCGCGGCTGCATCGCGCAACTGCCAGGCCTGCTCGGCCTGGTTCTGCACCCGCGCCGCCTGCATCTGGCTCCAGCCCAACGTCACCATCACGGCTCCCAGCAACAGCCCCGCCAGGCCGCCGAGCCACACACGGGCTCGCGGAGCCACGCGAGGAGCCGGCGCGTTGCCCAGGCTCATGAGCCGACGCAGACCGCCCTGCCCCAGCCACACGCCCGAGCATTTGGGACAGGCCTGCAGCTCCTGGCCACCGGCACTCGCCGAGCTCAGCTTCTCGCCGCAGTTGGGGCAGACCATGACTCCGCTGCTGTTCGGGTCGAGCTTGAGGGCCCGGGGAGAGAGGCGCGTCAGCGCGGTGAGATCGGCTCCCGAAAGGTAAGTGCCCCCGCATTGCGAGCAGCTTTGCAAGGCCCGTCCCAACACCTCGATTCGCGCCAGGGCGGTGCCGTCCGCGGGGCACAGGGGTTCCATGGGCGGACCTTGTTCGCCTGGACTTGAAAATTCCCCCTTCAGGGCAGGTTTGCACCTCGCACGGTGGAATGAAAGTGATGTGAAGCGCTTTGTGGTGCTGTTCCTGCTCTCCCTCGCCCTGGCCGGTCTCTCGGGTTGGCTGTGGTGGCAGGTGACTGCCGACGAGCGGACGGCCGTGCTCGAAGTGCGCACCATCCCGCGGGGAGCGACCGTGGTTTACGAGGGACGGCCGGTCGAGGGTGAGCTGGCCGGCCTCGCGCCCGGCGAGGGCGAGGTGGTGGCCCGGCTCAAGGGCTACAAGGAAGCTCACCGCAAGACCAGCCTGAAGAAGGGCGAGCGGACCCTGCTTTCGATCGAGCTCGAGCCTCAGCCGGGCGAAGTGGCACTGCAGGTTACCGGTCCCTCGAAGTACACCGTCCGGGTGGGGCCCGACCCGGAGCGCAAGTTCACCCAGAAGGACAAGCTCAAGCTGGCTCCCGGGCGCTGGCGGGTGGAGGTCGAAGCGGACGGCTACGAGACCCGCTCCAAGTGGGTCGAGGTGCCCTCGGGCGGCACGTCCGAGGTGGCGATGACGCTGGAGGGAACGCATCCCGAGCCGGTCGAGTCCCCCAAGCCCATTCCGACGGCCGCGCCCCAACCACAGCCACAGTCGCCGCCCAGCTATCAGGCGACCACGCCGGGTTACACGCCGCCGCCCTACTATCCGCCCCCCCGACCTTACACCCCGCCGCCCCCGCGTCCGCGCCCGGCCCCCCCGGAGCCGGCCTTCACGCCGGTGCCGGTCGATCCGGGTCCCCCGCCTGCTCCCCCATCCCAACCTGAGCCGGAGTTTACGCCCATCCCATGAGACGGTTCTTCCTCGTTCTTCTGCTATTGCTCATCCCGACCGCCGCCGCACCGACCCTCAAACCAGAGCAGACCATGGTTCTGGTCGTGGGCCCCTGGTCCAAACCGATCAGCGACGAGGAGCAACTGGTCGTCGGTCGGCTCAACGAGCTGCGCAAGGAGGCCAGGCTCAACCAGCTCCTGCTGGCCACGATGCACTTCGACCAACCGGCTCAGGCCAGGTTGTGCCGCGATGTGCTGGGGATCTCCGAGAACGAGCTGATCTGTCTGGCCGTGGTCCAGATCGACTTGAAGACCAAGCGTCCGGTCAAAACGCTCTACAAACTGGCCAACGTCTCCCAGGAATCGCTCGACTCGGTCGAGGTCGCGGTCAAGCGATGGGCGGCGCTGGCTGGCGTCAAAACGCCCGATCTGAGCACGCTGCCCTCCAGCAACGACGGCGGGCGGAAGAACCCCCTGTCCTTGCGGAGCATCGACTTCAACGGTGACGGCAAGACGGACGTCTTCACGGTGAAGGAAGGGGTCTGGCTGGTGAGCTACAGCGCTACCGAAACCTACGGCTCCCTGACCTATCAGCCGGGTATCAAGCTCGAGAACCTCGCCTTCGGCGACTTCGACGGAGACGGCAAGACCGACGTGCTGGTGGCCGACGGCACGCCCTGGCGCATTTCGCCGGGCGGCACGGTCGATCCCAAGCAGCTCAACACCTTGACCGAGGGCCGACGCTACATGCGCATCGCCGACATCGACGGGGACGGCCGCTCGGATGTGTTCCATACGACCGGAAAGGTCTGGCACTACTCGTCGGGCGGCTCCAAGCCCTGGACGCAGTTGCAGCCCCTGGGAATTCCCGCCGAGAACATTGCCCTGGGCGATTTCGATGGAGACGGGAAAGCGGACGCGCTGGTGGCGCGCGACAACCAGTGGAAAATCTCGCTGGGCTGCAGTCAGCCCCTCACGACCTGGAATTCGGCACTCTCGGATCGTCCGGAGTTTCTGCGCGTGGGCGACTTCACCGGCGACGGCAAAGCCGACGTGCTGACCGTGCGCGACGGCAACTGGATGCTGTCCGACAATGGCAAGGGCCCCTACCAGCAGGTGAACGCCCGGCAGGGCGTGGGACTCGCCTCCATGGGAGTGGGCGACTTTAACGCGGACAGCAAGTGGGACATTTTTGCCGTCAAAGGCGAGAACAACCGGTGGGCCGTCTCCTGGGGGGCGACCTCCCCCCTCGAGATCATCAACGGCGACGTCACCGTGAAGTTTCCCTCGCTGCGTCTCTAGGCCGCCTGGAGCACGGGCCCCGGGAGCATCTGACCGACCTGACGGGCCAGGTCGGTGCCCATTGCGGCCGCGGCCTGGAAGCAGGCCTTCTCCACCGGCTGATTCTCGTTCAGCGCCCTCTCCAGCGTGCGCACGAACCGGTCGAGGTCGATCCGCAGTCCTTCCCCCTGGGTGCCGACGTGAATCGTCAGGTCTCCCAGGGCCCCCACGCGCTCGAGATCGAGGGCCAACGACTCGAACACGCCGGTGCGGCGCAACCTGCGCAGCAGCATCCGGTGCAGGGGGTGAGCGGGCTCTCCGTATTTGACGGTGACCCGACCCGGTCGTTGGGCGCTGTTCTCGGTGAGGATGGCGTGCAATGATTCGAACATGGTCCCAGCATAGCGGGAGCACCTTAACCATACCTTGGAGCGAAGGCCCCTCAAGTTACAACTTTGTTAACTCGCTTGCGAAGGCGGATGCCGCCCGTCACCAGGGCATCGGTGGTTTCGGTCATGCCGGCGGGCTTGCGAAGGCCCGAGGCCAGCGCTCTGACCGAGGTTGCTTTGTATTTGCGGGCGGTGTCGGCCACGCACTGCAACAGCTCTTTGTTTCTCCAACTGGGAGGGCTTCCGTTCGCTCCCAGGCGGAAGAGCGGGACCCGGTCGGGGTGGCCCGTCTCGATGGCCTTTTCCCAGACCTGCAGCTGTTGCAAGTCCTGGGACTTACGCTTGTCCAGAGCCGAGCCTTCCTCGTGCATCTTGCCGTGGGCCCAACTGGAGAGTGTTGCCAACAGCAGTCCGCCGCCCAGGGCCTCGGCCGCGCTGTCCACTTGATACCCGTGCCAGATGGCGAGTACGGTGGCGAGCCCGCCCGCTACGGACAGAGCCTGGTAGAGAGTCTCCTTCGGGTTGGCCAGGTTCCGGATCGCAGCTCCCAGCTCCTCGGAATTCGCGCCGGGGGTCTCGCGCAAAAGGCGGAGCATCCGGTCACACTCTCGCTGCGCCTGATCGGCGTTCGGCTCCCGAAACGGGTGCAAGATCTCCGGATCGAAGACCTCCACGGACGGCCACTGCGGATTGGGCGGATCGACCGTGATCGACTCCCTCGCCTGAAGCGCGGAAGACAGTCGGCTCACGTGAGAAAAAAGGGCCTCGCGGGTAACCACGGTTTCAGGCTACAACTCCGCGCTGAACATTCGCGGAAATGAACAGGGGTCGCATTTCATTGCCGTACGATTAAGCGGCGGCAGCTCCGGCGCGCTTTTGCATCGCCTCGAACTCGACGGCCAGCCCGACACGAGCGTGGCCGGTGTCCGAAGTGATCCTGAACGTCGCTGCCAGGGTCGCGATGAACTCCGCCATCTGGGCTTTGGCTGAACCGATCTGCTCGCCCGCGCGCTCGAAGAGAGACTGGAAAGCACCCGCCGAAGCGAGTCGGGCCACCTCGAGCTTGCCGGTCAGGTGGATCATCTCGAGGGTCCGAAGCACCTCGGCCAGTCGGTCCACGAGGTCCCCGATGCTTCGCAGGTCCCGGTGCAACCGATCCATGGAGCCAAACAGGTTCTCCGAGCCCACGGAGGCGCACTGCGACAGCGCCAGGACACGGGGGTCGGTGGGACTCACCTCGAGCAGGAAATCGGCCGCCATCTCCGATTGGAGTCTGGCGATCGAAGCCAGAAACGAGAGGTCGCTGAGCCAGTGCCGGGCCGAGCCAATGTGCCGGGTGAGAGTCCGCACGACCTCCACCGCCTCGTCCGAGTCGGCGCCCATAATCGAGGCCACTTTACTGAGGGTGGCACCGGAGGACTCCAACCGCCGGGCCGCGACCTGCGAGTTCTGCGAGAGCAGGCGAATCTCGCCGGCCAGCTCCAGCACGAAGGCGGACTTTTCGCTGAGCTTGCGGTTGAGCTCGGAAAAGGTCTCCAGTTGGCCAAACAGCGAGCGCATGAAGCTCGCGATGAACTGGCATCCCTGCAGGGCCGCATCGTCCGTTGGCTCTGGCTCGCCCCGGTGCGCGGCGGCGTCCCGCTGCTTGAGCTCGGTCGGGAGGGCGGTCTGGATGAAATGGTCGTAGTCGCTGAATCCGAGGGAGCCCAGGATCTCCAGCAGTCGGGCCCGGGAAAGCTCCATGGCATCGCGACGGGAAACGCCCCGGCCCTCCGCCTCTTGCTCGACCTTCAGCAGGTCCGCGTAGACGGGGCCGATATGGGAGAAGAACGGGCCACAGGGCTTGAACCGAACCGAGAGATAGCCGCCCGGGATGGGCGCCGCCGTGGCCATGACCCAGTAGTAGGCGCCGTCGCTGGCCATATTCTTGACGAACGCCGCGATCGGCTTGCCGGCCTCGAGATATTCCCAGAGAAGCTTGAAGACGATCCTGGGCATGTCCGGATGCCGAATCAGGTTGTGGGGCTTGCCGAGCAGACTGCTCTCGGGATATCCGCTCACGCGCGCGAAGACAGAGTTCCCCGAAGTAATGATCCCCTTGGCGTCAGTAGTGGAGAAGAACAATTCCTCCGGAGCGAAGAAGCGCTCGCGATTGACAGGCTCGATACGGGTCGCCATACCTCTCCTGTCGGCCCGGCGCGGGAGTTGTTAAGGCCTCCAGCAGAGACAGGCATGTGCCAGAAGCATCCCGAACCGCCTGCCGGTGATCAGTCTCCAGAAACCCCCGAATCTCCCGACCCGCTGGCCCGACGTCATCCCCTCCGCGCCCACCCTGCAGGAAGGTTACGTCGAGCTGCGGAGCCACTACGCCGGCCTGTCCGCGGCCCTGCGAAGGCTGGTCAACCGCATCAAGGGCACCGAGTGCGCGGGCATCGACCCGCTGGCCAAAGCGGTGGCGGACATCGATCCCGAAAGTCCCCTCGGGCTGCCCGGCTACCGCGCGCATCGCCGCCAACTGGAAGCCCTGGTGGGGCGCTGCGGCGAGATCCTGCGCGAGGCACCCGAGACGCCCGAGGAGTGGCACCACCACATGGGGGTGCTGGTCAAGACGTTCGAGATGGCCCACGCGGTGGCGGGCGGCTTCTGCGATCCCAGTCCTCGCGCCTACTTGAGCGACAAGTGGATCCCACTCGATGAGCCGGGCAACATTCTGGACGTGACCAACGAGGTTTACTACCGGCTGCGCGGCTCGACCATCTACGAGGACTTCATCACGGCAGTCAGCCACGACCCGCTGCAGGCCCAGGCGGACGCGGCCCGCTTCTGCCAGCACGTCCCCTCGTTGCCAGACCCGCTGCGGGTCATCGAAGTTGGGGTCGGGGGCGGCCAGTACGCCGCCGACTTCCGGGCCGAGTGCCGGCGCCGCCTGACGCGACCGGTGCAGTACGTGATGGGTGACATCTCGCCGGCCATGCTCAAGGACGCGCTGTCGCACAGCCCGGCATCCAAGGACATCACGGTGCTGGGGCTGGATGAGCTCAACAAGCTGGCTCCTTACTCGCTGCATCGCCACAACGAGCTGTACACGGACCTGCCGTGCGCGGCCGTGCTCTATGCCGATAAGGCAGGCAAGCTCTATCGCGCCGAGGTGCGCGGGACGTTCCCCGAGCAACTGCTGACCGAGAAAGTCACCGCCGAGAGGCTCGGCCGTTGGATGGACGCCATCGAGCTCGAGCCCCTGGGCGAGTTCGGAGTGGAGACGCTCGAGCACGTCGACTGGGAGGTGCGTTTCGTGCCTTTCGAGTGCGACGACGAAGCGCTGCAGGGGCGCTCGGACGAGCTCTTCAGCTACCAGAACGGCCCTGCCCAGTTCTTTCGCGAGTCGATGGAGCGGGCGACCTGGCTGCGCATCGTGGACTATGGCATCCCGGATCTGAGCGGCGCCTCCCGCACTTACGAGGAAGCCTACCAGGTCATTCGCCGCTACGGCGCCTCGGCCACCCGCGATCTACTCTTCGATATGTTCGCGCGCATCGCTCAGAAGGCTGGCCGCCCGGCCCGCGTGGTGCGCCTGGAGGACTTCGTAGCCGAAACCACCGGCCAGCGCCCGGTGTTCCTGCGGCTGCTGGCGGGGGTGGACGGCTCGGCCCACGTCTCGAAGGTGGTCAGCGGACCGGCCGCGCCCTTTCCCCTGCGCTATCTCGAGCACTATGAGGAGCTTCGCCAGTTGGAGGCGCCCGGCTACGCCGAGTTCCTCCAGACCGCGGAGGCGAAGGGTTGGGTGCACCTGACCATGCCCGGCGTGGACTGGCCCCACGTGAGCACGAACCTGGAGAAGCTGGCGGTGGATCTCGACTTCGAGGTCAACGCCATCTTCCGCCGTCCCATGATCGAATTCCTGAAGGACCACGTGCCGTGGTTTACCGACGAGCTCGTCAAGAAGCGGCTCACCGGCGAGATGATGGAGTTGGGCTACGCCCGCGGGCCGGTGGCCCAGGAGCTGCACCAACCCACCTTCGGGCGGTTCTGGGTGCTGGAGGTCGGCCCCCCCGGCGCGACCCTCTAGCTCAGCGAATCAATCCAGCTCTTGTCGTCAGGCTGAACGGAGTCGACGTGCGTGACGTTGTCTCCCTCCACGCTGCGTTTGTGGAACTCGGTCGCGCCGTTGGCTTTCACCAGGTAACTGCTCTTCTCGATGGTGTTGCCGTAGGCGCGAAAGCGCGTATAGCGATGGTCCTCGGGCGGCGTGCCCTTCAGAAAGACCACTTCTCCCCCGCCGGCCTTCCGGAAAGCGTTCGTCTTGACGACCACCACCCCGTCTTCCCCGAGGGGATCGTTGACATCGCGGAGATTGCGTCCCTCGACGGCGGTTTTGACCTTTTCCCACTCACCTCGGATTCGTGAGGCCGTTGCGGCATCGACGGTCGGTACATTCTGCATGGCGTCATCCTCCAGTCTTCTCCAGGGCCTTCCGTCGCGGGGAACGGCCTCCTCCTGGCTGGTTGCATTTCGGTCACAACTCTCGCACCACCGCGTGCTAGGGTGGGAGAGCCATGAGAATCCAAGCCACGCCCGTGAACGATCTCTATCAAGAGTGCAAGTCTTCGACCCCCGGCCTCTTTCGCATGCTCAAGGACGAGCGTTCCGAGTGGGAGCCTGTCTTCCACGATGTCGTGGAGCAAACTCTCGATGGCGGACAGGCCGCCCTGGACGAGATCAAGACCCGCCCGGAGCTCCCGGCTCAGGCTCAGGAGACGGCGCTGGCCTTTCTGGAGGGCGGATTGACGGCGGGTTGCTTCGGGGCTTTGACGGCCTGGACGTTCCAGAGCGCCGTGCTCCGTGAATCGATCGCCGGAGAGGCCGAGAAGCTGCGCCAGCAACTGCATACCGAAGGTCCCGAGGCCCTGCGGGCCACGTTGACCGCCGAGCAAGAGAAAGGCCGCGCGGTCTACGCTCGCAGCAGCGAGCCCTCGCAAGATTTTCGGGGTTTGATGCAGGAGGCGTTCGTGATCGGCTACCGGGTGGGGGCGGCCGAGGCGCTGCTTGTGCTGGGCTGACTAACGGGCGTGAACGAGCATGTGCACTTTGACCTCTTCACCCATCATGGTTCCACCGCTGTCGAGAGTGCGGTTCCAGACCAGGTCGTAGTCCTTGCGCAGGACCACGAAATCGGTCGTGAACGTGGCCTCGTCGCCGGACAGGGATAGAGCCACCGCCACGGTCATCGGGCGCGTCACCCCGTGGATGGTCATGTCCCCTTCCACGCTGAGGTGAGCGGGGTCCAGTACGGAGACCTTGCGGCTGACGAAGCTCAGGGTCGTGAACTTGTCGGTATTGAGGAAGCTGCGGGCTTTGAGCCGTTTGTCTCGGGTGCCGTTGAGCGTATCGATGCTGCTGGCCGCCACGGTCATGGCCACGGAGGACGCTTCCGGACGGGCCGGGTCATAGCTGACCTCCCCCTGGAACTCCTTGAAGCTGCCCTCGACCGTTCCCACCATGTGGGTCACCGCGAAAGCGATCTGTGAGGTTTGCGGGTCGACCTTGTAAGTTTTCGCAGCCGCCGGGCCGATCAGGGCCAGGAGCAAGACCAGGGATGCAATGCGCACGTAGACCTCCTACCATTTGGGCAGCCAGTACGACGTACGGGCCTGATACTGGCGATAGGCGTCTCCATAGCAGCGCACGCATCGCCTTTCCTTGTGCAGCGGACCCAGAATGCAATAGGCCGTCCAGATCGTCGCCAGCAGCAGTCGCTCCGGGGTCAGCACCGGGCTGACCCACAGTGTGACCGCAAAGGCCAGATAGACGGGATGGCGGCAGAAGCGAAACAGGCCAGTGGTGGGGAAGCCGCCGAAAGCGGGCTTCTGTCCGCGCCACACGGCGCTCCACCCCAGGAATCCCGTTTGCAGCGCCAGACCGGCCTCATAGAGGGCGCGCCCCAACAAACTCCAGGCCAGACCGAATCCGACCCAGCAGAGCACCCGAATTTGACCCTGCGCGCTCCACCAGATCGCGTGGCTGGGCGACCAGAGCAAGAAGACGGCCAACAACTGAACGGAAGCGACCAGGGCATAGAGGGTGGTGCCCAGATCGCTGCCCATTCCGCCCGGTGCCAGTCGGGCCAAAAGGCGGCGCCCCCGGCTGCTGAGCAAGAAACTATGCAAAATGGGAAACTGCAGGGCCAGGATCAGGTCCACCACCAGGGCGCTCCAGCCCGTCAGGCGGCCGAGGCCGCTCTGCATCCCGGTGAAAATCCCCAGCATCATGGCCGCTACGGCCAGCACGAAGAGACTGTGAGCGAGCACTCCGTAAGCGAGAGCGATGAGACGTCGCGAGGTGAGTGGCAATTCAACCGCCTGCCGCGTCGGAATCTCCCCACCCGACGGCACGGCAAAGCACTTTGCATCGAGAAGCAAAAATCCTTCCTGGCAACTCTGGGTCAATCCTTATCTCTGTGGGTGGGGGCAGGGGCGTCAGCGCGAATCTCGACGTGGTGGATCTGGCCGCCCAGGTAGCCGGTCCAGACGAGCGTCAAAGAGGCGACGGCCGCGAGCGCCAGGACGGCGGCGAGCACGGCAAAGGAAAGGGGCTTGCGCCGCGCCAGGAGCAGACCTATCAGCGCCGTGGTGGCCGCCAGCTCCGTGGCGATCAAGGCGAAGAGAGCAGCATCCTCGTGACTCTCCGTCAGACTTTGACTGACCTGAGGCAGATCCTCGACCGCCTCTTCGGAGGGCTCTCCCGTCAGGTAAACGGGCCAGACGAGCAGTCCGCAAGCGACCAGGATGATCAGCGCGACCTTCTTGACCTCCTCGAGGCCACGCAATATGCCGTAGAGCAGGATCGCGAGGGCCAGCGGGATCGCCAGGATCGGCATGTGATTGAGAGCCAGGTGCAGATGAACGGGACTCAACGTCGATCGCCTCCTTCGAGCGGATCCTACGCCCTGACACCAGCCAGGCGCGATGATCTAAATCATGGTAGAGCGCCGCCCGGCCACTGGCCGGACGGCGCCGGACTCAGTGGCCAGGCCACAACGGGTAGCGACGCAGGGAGCGGCACGCCGGCGTGCTCTCCGTGCACGCAGCCGTGAAGCCCATTCCGTCATCTGGCTCGTCGAACAGGCAATACCTGATGCTCTCGCGATCCAGCCGCTCGAGTGCGGTGAGCAGCCGGTCGCAGTCGGGGGCGGCGAGCACGACGAGGTGCGTCCCGTCCCGATAGCAGAAACGTCGGCCCGCCTCGAGACAGGCGTGGCCCACCTGAACGATCTGGTCTGCCAGCGGCAGATCGGTGCGAATCAGGACATAGGCGTACTCCTAAGCCATCTGCGCCTCCCGGTAGGGAGCCTCGCCGATCGGGCTGGCGTGGTTGGGAATCAGCCTTCTCAGAGCGGCCAGGCTGGCGGGAGTGAGGCAGCCTTCGAAAGGCTGAAGCAACTCCGCGTCACGGTAGGTCGAGTGAAAACGCGCGAGAGCGCGCAACGCTCCCGCTTCAGGATGGTGGCCGTTGGCCAGTTTACGGGGATTGGTCGCGACAGCGAAGCCGCGCCGCCAATCCTTCCCGCGGGCGGCGGCATACAGCAGGTGGTGCTCTGCCCGCAGCCTCTTGCGCTTCTCTTGATCCTGCATCAAGCCGGACCAGAAGCGAACCAGGCGCTCATAACCCTCGGGCGCATCGAACAGAGTCCGTGTAAGGTCCCTGGAAAGTGTCTTCATGGTGCATCTCCTTCCTCGATTGGGGCGATAGGAAGTGCGCTGCACCGGAGGACCTTTGTTACGGCATACCTACAACATCGAGTTTGGCCTTTTCGTTGTGCCCCTGGTGGGATTCGAACCCACGACGCGCAGTTTTAGAGACCGCTGCTCTACCGCTGAGCTACAAGGACGATTCTTCAGGATATTCTAGCAGACGACCAGTTGGCTGAGAAGGTTCCCTCCGGAGGGATGCGTATGCCCCTGGCGTGAGGGTCGTCGGCTTTTTGCTCCTCGTTCTGGGCGTAGTGCTGGCGCACCAGGTCGAGCCGGGAGTGCGGGTCGAGAGCGTTCGTCTTGCGGAAGAGACGCCCGCACTGCGCTTCTCCCCCACCCGGCCGGGACCGTTGCGCCTCGCCCTGATGGCCCACGGCGTGACCGCTTCCAAGGAGACGCTGTTCTGTCTGGGGGAGGCGCTGGCGCAGGCGGGATTTACGGCCTACGCGGTCGATCTGCCCGGACACGGAACCTCGCCAGGGGGCTTCCGTCCCCGGCTCAACGGCCCGACGCTGGTGTCGGTGGCCCGGGCGCTCGGCCCGTTGGAGGTTTACCTCGGCCATTCGATGGGCGCATACGCGGGAGCCGAGGCCGGCCTGACGCCGCGGGTCTTTCTCGCCCTTGGCGCGCTCCCCGACCGCAAACCCGTCGTGTTGCTGGCGGGTCGCTGGGAAGAGGCCTGCCCTGTCGCCAGGCTCCAGGCCTCGGGGAACCCGCTGATCGTCTCGCCCTGGTCCGACCACGACTTGGAGCCGTATGACCCCGTGCTGATCCGGGCGGCCGTGGAGGCGACCGGGGAGCCCTTTGTCCCGCGGAGCGCCTGGCTCTGGCGAATGGCGGGGGGGTTGCTGGCACTGCTTGGAGCCTTCCTGCAGAAGCCCGGCCCCACGCGAGCTGCGGTCGTCATCCTGGCGGTGATCTTGACGGCCGCCCCGTGGCTCGACGCGTCTCCCAATCTCGCCCGCGTGCCCTTGCAACTGGCGCTGATGGGTGTCGCCTACCTGGTGATTCGCGGACTCGGAAAGCTGAGCGTTCCCCGGTGGACTTTGCCCGCCGCGGGCGCCTCGACGGTGCTCCTCTGCGCGGGCCTGGGTTATCCCTTCCCCGCTCTTTTTGCCGCCCTCTTCACCCTGCTGCTGGTCCTGGGAGCGCTGCTGCGGTCCGACCTCGCCATGGCCATTTTCCTCGGCTACGCTGTCGGGCAGTGGTTTCCGCGGGTATTCTAAGTCCGCGCTTGAGCGAATTTTCAGCCGTCTGGGGCAAACTGGAGCGACATGCAAGTACAGGTGGCCAAGACTCATCTTCTCGAGGACATGCGGCGACGCGCCACGCGTCTCGAGCCCTACCTGTCCAACCCGGCCAGCGAGACCGCCTACCGCCAGGTGAAGCAGCGCATCGAACTGCTGGAGAAGACTCCCGGCGACACGGTCGCGGATGTCCAGGAAAACCTGCGCAAGACGGCCCGAAACGCAACGATCAAGATGGGCGGCAAGCTGGCGGTCTCGGCAGGCCTGCTCGCGGGACTGATCACCCTGGCCGGCAATCCCTCGCCGACCTTCCTGCAGACGATGGCCTGCTTCGGATGCCTGGGGGGCGCGATGGCCGTAGGGCTCTGGTCGGTGGTCGAGCAGGTCGACCGGGAGATGGCCCTGGAGGGGATCAAGGCCCTGGACGAGGAGGTCGCCTCGCGGAGCGCGCCGCGCACCGGCAACCTGCTGGGAGCGCCCACGGTCTCGCTGGGAGGCGAGGCCTCGGTGGGGCAGCTGCGCAGCTTGCTGGAGGCGACTCGGACGGTGCTGGCGGCGGAACCGGATCCCGAAGCGGTGCCCGCGCGCAAACTCCTGGATCAGGATCTCAAGCGACTGAAGGGCCGTCCGGACGAGAGTTTGGCCCAGGTCCGGCAAAGCATTGCCCGACGCGAGAAGCTGATGGGCCGCATCGGAACGTTCACGCCCTGGCTGTTCGGCGGGGGGATGCTGGTGGCCGGAACGGGACATCCCGTCCTCGGATTCACGATTGCGGCGCTGGGACTGGCAGGTCTACCGGCGCTCCTGATCCTGGATCCGAAGAATCTGGTCGAAACGCTGGACCGCTGGGAGCCGCAGCTGGAGCTGTTCCGCGAGGCGCACCAGGGAGCCAGCGAGTGGACCCTGGCGGGGAGCGGCGGCAACGTGGCTCAGGGCGAGCGGTCAGTCACGGTGGGCGGGGTCGTCGTGCGTCTGAAACCGCGCTAGCGCGGTCGTTTGCCCTGCTCGGCGTAAGCCTTCATGAGGCTCTCCCAGGCACTCTCCTCGGGCAGCGCCTCGTAGCTGTACTGCGCCGGAGTCTTGACCCACGGCAGTTTCTCGCGGGTCCAGAATTCCGCGAACGGCTCGAACCACGCGTGGTCGTCCAGCATCGAGGCGCGCAGATTCACGAGCCGGTCCATGCCAGCCGGGCGGGTGAACATCCAGGTCTTGCAAAACGAGCAGAACATGTGCCGGCTCTCTTGCTGGACGCCTCCCGGGACGAGCTTGTCCTCGCCTTTCGTGATGTCCAGCCCGTCAGCGGGCAGTCCGAGGGAGAGCGAGAAGGCGCTGGCGGTCATCGTCTGGCAGCCCGTGCAATGACAGGCGCCCGCGAGCAACGGCTCCTTCACCACTCGCAATCGCACCTGCCCGCAGCGGCAACCACCTTCCCAGGGTAGATTCCATTCCATTGGATCGACTTCTCGCGTGGGGGGGCGGCCCCTGCTGCGGCGAAGTCGATAGGACGATGCGTGCTCTCGAAGAACTGCTGCACCCCGAGCCGGCCTGGCCGCTTCTCCAGGCGTGGGCTCAGGAGTCGCCCCGCTCGGTCGAGTTTTTGCCGCCGCTCAATGGTCCCGACACGTTGTCGGCGCTCCAGGTGACGACCCGGTCCCCGCTGGGCTCGCTGGCCTACTTCTCGGGCGGACTGCTGCTCGACCATGGTTGGGTGCGCGTCCTGGGCGCGGGTGCAGAGCGACTCACGCGCGACCTCTCCACCTGGAATCGTGAGCGACTCCCCGGTGCCATACTGGTGGCCGACGACGCCTCAGGCGGCTTCTTCGCCATCAACGGCGGCGGCTTACCGGGCGCCGCGGGCTCGATGCTTCACCTGGCACCCGACACTGGCTCCTGGCAAGACCTGGGACTGGGCCACACCCAGTGGATGCAGTGGCTCCTGGGAGGCAACACCGAGCAATTCTACCGCGATCTCCGCTGGCCGGGATGGGAGAGTGAGACAGAAGCCCTCACTGCCGACCAGGCCTTCTCGTTCTACCCGTTCCTCTGGGCCCAGGGCCCTCCCCTCTCCGAACGCAGCCGCCGCGCGGTTCCAATCGAAGAGCTCTGGGGGTTGCTGGGCTGATGCCGGTCAAGGGGACCTTCACACAGACCTTCTGCGTCCTCCTCGGGCGTCCCACGAATCTGGACGAGATCGAGCCTCTTCTGACCGACTTCTCTATCCTCAAGCGCTCGGATACTTGCGGGCATTGGGAGTTCGGCGGCCCTTCTCTGGTCCTGGACTATCGCCAGCAGGTCAATGGACTGGTTTCCCTCGACGTAGTCGACCGGCCGTGGCCGGACGGGATGGGAGGCCCGGAGGAGCCCAACCTTTTCGGGGCCTGGGGTTTGGGACACTTCGGTCCGCTGACGTTTCCGGGGAACCTCGAGCGCGCGGCTCAGCATGATTACCAGTGGCCCGAAGGGCGGGAGGTCTCAGCCCGCCATCGAGCCTTCTTGAGGGCTCGGCTCAGCTACTCGTTCGGCGCCTCGCCCGAGGCTCTGTTGTTTCCGCCAGATTACGACGCGCTTCCGGAAATTGCGTTCATGACGAATCTTGCCCTGGCTCTCCTGAAGCTTCCCTCGGCGCTTTGCTACTTCAACCCGGGTGGCGAGGTGCTCGCTTCGCGCGAGCTGATCGAATCGACCCAGGCTCACTACGCCAAGCAAGCTTTGCCTCCGCTGGACGTGTGGCTCAATCGTCGAATGTTCCGTCTGCCCTCTGAGTGGATGGTGATGGATACGGTTGGGCTCGGACAGTTCGATCGCGACGACCTCGAGATCGTATTTCGGCACGACCAGTTCAATCCCGGCCAAATCGCATCGATGCTGGTCAACCTCGGTGCCTATCTGATCCGGTCGGGGTCTGTCATTCGAGCGGGCGAAACCGTGGATGGCCCCGGCAGCGCGCGCTTCCGAGCCAAACCCTGCGAAGAAAGCCTGTTGACGCCCCCGCGTCCTACCCTTCGCTTTCGCCCGGTCAAGAGCCCCGAGCCTCCACCTGAATTCGGCTTCCCGGCAGAGAAGAAATCCTGGCAGTTCTGGAAGCGTTGAACGCGTCGAGGACGGCCTGAAAATTTCCGGCCCGGAAATTATCGCAACTTTGTTCGAAAGGAAACTCGCCTCTAGATTCTGAATTTTCCTCACCTCGACTGGCGGGCATCGGGCCCTGTCGAGCGGGCCGAGGCGTTCCCGCGGCCCAGACGCCGAAAGGCGATCACTCGTGAATCAATTCCAACACTTGATGGAGCTGCCCGAGGCGGCGCTCCACGCCCACAACAAGACAGTAACCACGGAACTGGACTGTTGTCTTTATCAGGTAGGCCTGGCTCTGCTGGTGAGCGACCAGCGCAAACTCTACTTCCAGCATGATTGCAGCTCGGTCATCCAGTATGCGGTCAACTGGCTTGAGATGTCGCGGCAGAAGGCTTCCGAGCTCCTGCGCGTGATGCGAGAGCTGGTGAAGCTTCCCCTCTTGCACGAAGCTTTCCGAATCGGAGCGCTCCGCTGGGGGAAGATGCGCGAAATAACCCGGGTGGCAACCCCGGAAAATGAGGGTGAGCTGCTCGAGTTTGCGCTCAAGCACACCACGGATCAGGTGGCTGATATGGTCACGGTCAGTCCCAGGGCCTACCGGCAGAGCCAACGAACTCCCGAGCCCGAGTTGCTTCCTTCCGAGACTGTGGCTGGCGGCAATTCGAGTCACGAAACTCCCCGCGGCCAGCCACCTGCTGGCGGCGAACCCGGGCCTTGCGAGTGCGACGAGCTTTTCCCCGACGGCGCGATTTCCCGGTCTTGTGGAGCGCCCTCGGTGGTGAGCAATGATGTCAACCCGGCGGTTTTTCCGGCGCAGCCGAGGATCAAGGTCGTCTTCGAGCTGTCCCCCGAGCAATTTGCTCGGTACGAGCGGGTGGAAGAGAGAATTCACCAGCAGCTCGGACGGCGCGTCTCCCGGAATGAGGTCTTGATGAAGCTGCTCGACAGCAATCTGACGGCCTCGTCGGTCGAGGGTCGAGCAAAATTTCCCGTGATCGTTTGCATCGATGGTCGCACCGGTGCGGGCCATTATCAGACGCGACGAGGTCCACTGCCAGCCACACAGGCCCAGGTCGAGCGCGCGCTCGCGGAAGCGGTTGAGGTTTTAGGTCCCAATCGGTCCCTGCGCCGGCGCCCGCCCAAGAGCAGGCGAACCGATATCCCCCGCAGTCTGATGCGGGCTCTCTGGGCCCGATCCGGGGGACGATGCGAGAAGGAGGGTTGTTGCAATGGGGCTCCCTTTGAGGTCCATCATCCGATTCCGATCAGCAAGGGCGGTAAGAACACTCTGGCCAACACGCGCCTCTACTGCAAGCCGTGTCACGCGCTCGAGCATCAGGAAGACTTCAAGCCCGACCAGCCGTGGCACCAAGCGCGCTCCGCCAACCAGGGTCGCAAAAAGAAGTTCTTCAAGAAACGCGACGGTGGCAAGTCTTCTACCAGGCGTCCCCGGTTGGAAAATGAGTCATCTCGAGGCCGTTCACCCGCATGAAAGCCTGAAGGTGGTTGCGGGTTCCAGGGTGCAGTCGGCGCCGTCTGGTGACAGGCGTGCGAGCAGGTCGCGCACGGCCTGAGCAAAATCGGGGGCTGTCACCGCAACGAAATCGCTCACGAGCCGAGTTTCTGTCCGGCCGATAGGACCGATGTTGGTAAATGGGAGCGGCCAGGCGCTGGTCGTAGCAAAAGCTATCGGTCACTTCGAGTTGGCCGACCCGGTGTACAATGGAAAACGCACGAGCCCGCATGAGAATCCGCGGCCCTTCAAGCGCACCTTTGCGGTAAGCCCCGCGATGAGCAGGGCGCCAACCGTCAGCCCGAGGCTTAGACCCCGAAGAGTTGCCATTCCTCGGCCGCCATGGAGGGGGTCTGGCGGGCGCGCAGCCATTCGGAGAGCTTCTGGGGAAGGTCGGCCATATTCACGGCCTGGCCGTCGGTTTTCTTGATCTGCTCCCACGAGGACTTGAGGGCATCGGAGCCGCGCGCGGCGACGAGCTGGTCGACGTCGGCGCGGATGGGTGAGCAGCCCGAGACCGAGACCATGCCCTCGAGGCCGGGCACCCTGTCCCAGCGCTCTTGCATCAAGGCCAGAGCCTTCGGCGGGTTGAGGAAGGCCAGGAAGCGCGTCATCGTCTCCTGCGTCTCCCCGGCGAAATGCTCGAGCCCGAACGAGACGGTCTTGTCAACCTGGGCGGGGTTGACCAGCAGGGAGCGGAGCGCCTCAGGCACGATGTCGGCGCGCGGGTCCGCGGCGGCCACCTCGGCCAGCAGCTTGTCGGCCACGGCCGGATCGTCGGAGTAGCCGGCCATCTCGGGCGTTACGCCCGGGGTGCCGACCAGGTAAGCGGCCCCCCACTGCCGAGCCACAGCCTGCGCGGCCGGGTCGCCAGCCAGAGTCAGCAGCTGAATCGTGCCCGTGCGCAGGCGGTTGTCGTTCATCCCCTCGTCTGGCTTCGTCGCGGGACCGAGTCGCTCGAACGCGGGCGTCAGCTCGGAGCGCACGAAGGCGTTCCAGGCGGGCAACTCGGCGGCGGGCACGCGGGGAGCCAGGAACCGCGCTTCGGCCAGCACGATCCGGAGCCGCGAGGGGTCGGGATCGCCGGCGGTGGCCACCACCTGGTCCAGGAACTTGCCGACCGGGGCGGCGTTGTGACGCACGAGGCGCCACTGATTAGACAGCACCGCCAGGCGCTCGGGAGCCTTCAGTTTGCCCAGGTCCGACGCGGGGGGAGCTGTGTCGGTGCGATAGAAGCCCTTCCCGCCGGCGTTGGGATAGATCCACTCGACGTTGCCCTTGGCCGGCAAGACCACCTCGGCGTCACGGGTCTCCAGGATCGTCTTGAACTCGCGCAACCCGGAGCTGTCCTTGTAACGGATGCGCACGGGCACCGACCAGAGATCGGAGTTGTCTTCGTGGCCAGGGTAAAGGAACATCCGCTCCTGGGAGAGCTTCACTTTGGAGCCGTCCAGGCGCGCGTGCACCATCGGAAAGCCGGCGTTGTCGAACCAGCCGTCCATCTGGTGGTCCTCGAGGCCCAGCGCGTGGATGAGGTCGGACGCGTGGGCCGGCTTGCCATCGTTGGACTGGAGGAAACTGGCCAGGCGCGTCCGGAAGCGGACGTCGCCCAGGAAGCCTTCCATCATGCGGAAAAACGCGACGCCCTTCTCCGGATCGCCTTTCTCACCGCGCAACGGGGCGGGGCTCCCCTCTTCGTGCGACCAGAGCTCGACCGCGTGATGGGCGTCGTCCAATGTGCCGCGCTGCCACTCCGGGCGCGCCTGGTCCACCATGTCGCGCGCCATCCAGCGCGCCAGGCCGGTCCAGAAAGGCTTTTCCGAGGGGTCAGCGGCGGGAATGTTGTGGCTGAGCCAGCCTTCCAGGGTCTGCTCGGCCTTCTGGACCGCTGCGGCGCGGTCCGGACCCTGCAGGATCGGGTTCAGATCAGGCCAGCGGGCGCCTTTGTAAGCCACGAAACTGAGCGAAACCCCGTCCTGTTCCTGGGCCTCGGACGAGGCTACTGAACGCGGCGCGGCCGCCGCCAGAGGCCGAAACCCGACCGAACCTACCGCTCCAATCATCATCGCCATGACAATAGCGCGCGGAATCGACGAAGTGGTTGCCCCGAAGTTACCGAAGCGTCTGCTCGAAGTCGTAGCGCACTTTTTGACCCGATGGGTCGAAAACGTAGACGCCGTCCCGCTTCCCCATCGAGGTCGAGACCTGATCCTCGAGCAACAGGAAACTGTCTTTGTTCAGGCCCACGCACTTGCGGTTCTGAAAGCGATAGGCGAGGTAGCTCAGGTTGTCCGCGTTGTCGGTGTGGATGCGGTCCATGCAGTGCGGGAACAACTGCAACCGGCGCACCAGGCCGAAACCGCGGTCGTACAGGTTGAACTCGCCCTCGGAGGCGAAGTCGTTGTAAACGATGATGCGTTCGCACAGCACCAGTGAGCCGGCCGACACGGTGAAGAACGAGGAGCCGCGCCGCAGAGCCTCTACCAGCACCTCGCCCAGCCGGAAGAAGTGCAGGCAGCGGTGCAGCGCCGCGAGGTTGCCGCCAAAGAGAAAGATCGAGTTGGCACTCAGGATGCGCTGCTCCAGCACATCGCGAATCCCCCGCCAGGTCGGGTTGTGGTGCAGACCGGTCCCGACCACGAAATGCTCGTCCAACTCGCGCAGCAACTCGACCATCCGGTCGTCGTTGTCGATGAGCCGGGTCAGGGTGTCCCGGATGTCCCCACCCAGGAAGTAACCCATCAGGCGGTTGCCGTCGAAATCGGCCGGAGGGTGAGAGAAGGCGCGGGTGACGTCTTGCATGACGCGCGCCAGCGTGACCCGGGGCGAGCGTTTGCGGAGCTCGGCCAGGGAGCGGCGGAGCTGCCCCACGTAGAATGAGTTCTTCTCCAGGTAGAGCTTGCGGGTCGTCTCCATCAGCTCGATGCGCTTGGCCCAAAATGCGGCCAACTGGGGCTCGCGCTCGAGGAAGTCGCGGTAACTGTGATAGGCCGTGAGGTTCTGCAGATTGGTGTCAAACCCGCCCTGGAAGCGGGAGGGGATGCCGATGTCGCGCAGCGCCGCCTTGATCGGCTCTTCCTCGAACTCGTTCTCGAGCCAGCCGGCGGTGATCAAGAGCACCTTACGCGACTCGCGCACGGCCGGGTCCTCGTGAGTGGAGCTGAGAAGCCATTCGCGCGCCATGCGCACGAAGTCGCTCTCGAGCACGATGTTGCCATTGAACAGAATGCGGCCACGCATGAGAACGCCCCCCTTCGAGCCCGCGCGGAGGTTTTCCTCAGCCTCGGGGCAAAGCCGATAGCATGAGGCACGGGTTCTCGCAACTGAGCGAGGTGGGGTTGCACTGGGTCACCCGGGGGGAGGGTCCCTTACTCCTGTTGCTGCACGGTTTCCCGGATTACTGGCGGGTGTGGCGCAAGCAGATCCCCGAATTGGCCAAACGCTTCCGCGTCGTGGCTCCCGATCTGCGCGGCTACAACCAGAGCGACAAACCGAGCGGACGTGCCAACTATCGGCTCAATCGCCTCGCCCGCGACATCGCCGAGCTGATCGAAGACCTGGGCGAGCGGGACGCCTTCGTCTGCGGCCACGACTGGGGAGGCGCCGTAGCCTGGGCTATGGCGGGCTACTTCCCCGAGCGCATTCGCAAACTGGCCATCCTGGACTGTCCCCACCCCACCGCGCATATGCGTCACATCTTCACCAATCCCCGGCAGCTTCGCCGGAGCTGCTACATCCTCTGGTTTCAGCTTCCGTGGCTGCCCGAGTGGATGATCCGCCGTCACGTCGCGGGTTACTTGCGGGGCGCCTACAGCCGTAAGCTCGACCCGCTGGAAGCCCAGAAGAGCGTGGAGGCCCTGATGAAGCCCGGGGCGCTGACGGCGGCGTTGAACTACTACCGCTGCTGGCCTTTCGGCATCCCAAAGGCCAACGTCCCCTGCCTCCTGCTGTACGGCGCCAACGACCCCTACATTCTGGAGTCGAGCGTCCGCGCCAGCAGTCACTACACGCGCGCGCCCTTCGAGCTGAAAATCCTGCACGACGCCGGCCACTGGGTCCAGCTCGACCAGCCCGATCGCGTGAACCGCGAGCTTACGGACTGGTTCCTGGGCTCATAGCTAATTCGAGAGCTTGCCCAGGAACCTCAGCTCGGTCGGCATTGCCTGGACGTCCACCAGCTCGAGCTTGCGGGCCAGGTCCTTGACCGGCATCGAGTTGGGCAGCAAGAAATCGAGCTCCAGGGTGCTCAGACCGGCCAGCACGCGGCCTTTGATCGCCTCTTGCTCGGGTAGGCTGCGCTCGAGGATGTGCGGCGAGAGAAAATCCAGAGTCTCGATGGTGGGCTTCAGCCGGATATGCCCGCCCTGCCCGCTCAGCAAAGCGGCGGTGCCCGTGATGCGGGCGCCGGGCTCGTCGCCCTGGAACAGCCCGGCCAGCTTCCAGTGCACGTTCACGACCGCGTTCCCGATGCGAAACATCCCGCTCTCGTAGCGCAGGGAGAGCTCGGTCACGATGACCTCGGTCACCTCGAGCTTGAAGACCAGGATGTCCTGGCTGGGCCGGGCGTTTTTGGGGATGGGGCGGCGCATCGGGAGCATTCCCGGGATGTTGCGCTCCAGAGCCGTGTTGATGGCCTGATCGCTCAGGGCCACGACAAACTCCTGGCCCGCGAGCCGGTTCTCCAGCACGTTCGTCCCGGGGGCCCCGTCCGTGACCGGTCCCGCCACGCTCAAGAACCCGGTGCGACGATCGCCGGTCGGCGCCGTGAAGCAGCCGAGCCGGTCTTTGGGACCCCACACGCCGCTCCGCTCCAGGTCCTTGGCGTAGACCCCAGGGACCGGGATGCTCACCCCCGAGCCGAGCTGAGAAGTGACGAGCGCCTGCAGACCGGCCGCCCAATCAGGCGGCACCGGCAGGTAGAGCGGCTGGGTCAGGCGCAGGTGCAGCGTGTTGGGCACCACCTGAACGCGCATCGAGCCCTGGCTGAAGACAGGCTGCACGACCACTTCCCACTCGCCCAGACAATCGCCCACCGACTTGCCCTGGAAGAACAGCTGCCCGCGCAACTGGCCGAAGAAGCGCAGTTGGCCCGGCCCGCAGTCGAGTAACGTGGCGCCGATCTTGAAGACCTCGAATCGCGTCGTCTTGGAAGGGTCCTGGTAGCTCAACTGGTTGCGGTGGGCGGCCAGATAGGCCTCCAGGCAGCGATCCAGGAAATCCTCCGAGAGCTGGCATACGATTCGCACCGGGCCCGCCGTTGCGCTGGGTGCGAAAGGCTCGGAGAAAATGGGATCGTAGAGGGTGCCGTCCACATAGTTGCCCTCCAGCGTGAAGGCGCCGGCAGCGCTCCAGCGGGCCCATTCCGCCTGCTCCTCGGGGGTCGTCAGCTCCACGCGCGCTTTGATGCCCTTCTCGAGCTGGACCGTGGGCGGAGAGGCGCTGATCACCGTGGCCTGCAGCCGTCCGCGCCAGAGGGTGCCGCCCGTGACGGGCAACGCGGCGGGAGAAAGGCCGATGCCGTTCGCGATGCGGACCTTATCACCGCTGTAATCGCCGCGCAGGCGCACCTTCACCCCGTCGCCCAACAGCGCGATCACGGTGGGGTCGCCTTCGACCGCCCAGCGGCGGGTGCGCGGCACCGTGTAGTCCCAGTCCGGCGAGACCTCGGCCTCGGCGCTGAGCAGTCCCCGGTGGATCACCACCAGGCGCCGCTCCTCCCCCAGGAGGGGTAAAGCCAGCAACAGGATCAGGCAGAGGAAGATTCGCGCCATCGTAAAGCCACCCAACATGCGACGAGATAGAGCCCCAACAGGGGGCCGAGCACCGACCAGACAGACTCGGGACCGAGGTAGAAGTCGCCCGTGATCCAGCCCATCCCCAGCTCCATGAAGCGGCTGTTGAGGTTGAGCAGCTCGCCCAGGCCCGCGAAAACCCAGCGGCTCACCGAGAGAATGCTCAAAAACGCGATCGGCCCCGACATCCCCTCGGGCTTGACGAACGCGCCGCTCAGCACGATCTGGAGAATCAGGATCACCGAGACCAGGCTCATCGCCTGCTCGGTGGATTCGGCCAGACAGCTCAGCAGCAGGCCCATCAGGACACCGCCCAGACAGGCTCCCGCCAGAAAGCTGTAGAGCTGGAGCTGGTCCATGAGCGAGAGGCTCATCTGAATCCGGGCCGTGACGATCAGCTGCAGCACCGCGGCCTGGACACAGCCGAGCAGCCCGAGGAGGATCACCTTCGAGAGAAGATAGGGCGTCAGGCCCAGGTTGACAAGGCGCTCGCGCTCCAGGATGGAGCGCTCCTTCACCACCTCGCGGCAGGCGTTGATCACTCCGAACAAGATGCAGCTCACCATCATCGTGAACATCACGGTGGGGCCGTCCACGATGGGGAACTTGCCCTCTCCGGTGACCTCCTGGTTGAGCCGGAAGAGCTCGGGGGGGAACAAAAACGCCAGGATCAGGGCGATCAGCGGGGCCTGCCCCAGCAGCAGCGTCAGGTTGGTGCGGTCGGCCAACAGCAGGTGCGCGTAGCGGTCGAGCAGCACCGTCAACTGGCGCACCGAAGTAGCCATCGCCTGCAAGGGGTGGCGACGCGGTTGCCCGACGGGGCGCACCGGGGGCTGGATGCGCGTGGCCGACTCCGAGCCCACGTACTTCTTGTGCAGCGGGCTCTGCCGGAAGCGTTTCTCCCACTCGATCCCGGCGTCGGCGCCCAGCAGCTTGAGATAGATGTCGGCAAAGTCTTGCACGCCGAAGAACTCCAGGGCGTCGCGGGGGGGACCGTAATAGACCAGGCGTCCTCCCGGCGCCAGGAAGGCGACTTTGTCGCACAGCACGATGTTCTGGGTGGCGTGGGTGATGAGCACGATCGTGCGTCCCTGACGGGCCAGCTGCGCGTAGAGCTGCATCGCCTTCTTCTCGAGACCTGGATCGAGGCCGCTGGTGGGCTCGTCCAGAAAGAAGACGCCCGGCTCGGTCAACAGCTCCACCCCGACGCTGACGCGCTTGCGCTCGCCTCCGGAGAGATTGGAGATGCGCGTGTGGCGCCGATGCGCCAGGTCCACGCTGGCCAACACGAAGTCGATGCGGCGAGAGATCTCCTGCGGGCGCGTGTCCGGGGGCAGACGCAGCCGGGCGGCATAGGTCAGGGCCGCTTCCACGGTGAGCTCGCGGTGCACGATGTCGTCCTGCGGCACGTAGCCCAGGAGATGGCGGAAAGACTCGGCCGGAAGCCCGTTGTAGAGGATCGAGCCCTCGGTCGGATTGCGCTGGCCGATCAGGCACTTGAGGAAGGTCGACTTGCCGGCCCCGCTGGTGCCGACCAGGGCCACGAACTCGCGGGGCTTGAGCGACAGGGTGATGTGATTGAGAATCGGCCGGGTTGCCGTAGGGGGGTGGAAGACCACGTCCACCGCGTCGATGGTGACCTGGCCGCGCTCGTCGAACTCGCGCAGAGTCTGGCCGTCGAACGTCAGTCGGCAAGGGCCGATATAGATCTGCTGGCCGGGGGAAAGGCGCACCTCATCCACCTTGCGCCCGTCCACGAACGTGCCGTTGGAGCTGCCCAGGTCTTTCAGGACATAGCCCGTCTCGGTGCGACGCAGCTCGGCGTGATGGCCGCTGACCATGGCCGAGTCGAGAATGATATCGGCGTCGCGGGCGCGCCCGATGATGGTGACGTCCCGGGCCGTGGGCGGGCCCATCAGGAAGAATCGCTGACCGTCCACCTCGACCTGATCCCCGACGGAGAGGGGTGTCAGCCGGTCCACCCGTCCCCCGTTGAGCTCGGCTTTGCCGTGCACGACCTCGAGCCACCAGGCCCCGTCGAGCGACACCAGCCGAACGCGATCGTTGCGCCCCAGAGTCAAACCGGCCGAGAGCGGCTGGGGCAGCGAGCCTTCCGGGGCCAGGTGGGTGGGCACGCTCATTTTGGCTTGCCTCGCGGCACCTCGCGTCCGGCCTGGGCGAAACGCTCGCGCTCGGTGTCGGTGAGCGACTCGAAAGCCTCCATGATGGCGGGGCTGCTGAGCTGCCCTTCGCGCTCGCGATGGCGGGCGCGCTCGTAAATCTTCTCGAAGAGCGGAGAGATCAAGCCTCCCGCCCGCAGGGGATGCTCGCGCTCGTATTCCTTGGTGGCCTCGGGCCGATCCCCGCGACGCAGAGCGAAGTGGTCGCGGAGCAGAGCGAGGTACCAGGCGGCCACCTCGTCGGCCGGGGCCTGCAACCGGGCCGCCAACGTGGGAGTGATCTCGGCCAGGTCCGGGCCGTCCTCCAGCACCAGGAACCAGCTGGACTTGCGCTTCTCGGTCCGGAGACGCGCCGGTCGTGGGACGCGTCCTCGCAAGAGAGCCAGGATGCGGTCACCGCTGCGCTGGGCGCGCAGTCTGGCATCCTCGCCGCGGCGGCCCTCGAACAGAACCACCTCGGCCCCGTGCAGCGTGACGGCCGTCATCAGCCCGAGCGGCATCGGGACGGGCTCGTCGCCGACCCCATCCGCCAGCCAGGCCGGCGTGGCCGAGGTATGGACCAGAGAGGCGATCCCCATTCCGACGGCAAGCAAGAACAGCAGCGTCACCACGAAGTAAGGCGGACGTCGAGGCGCCCGCCCTCCGGTGGAGTCAGACATGGCCACCATCTGGGTCCCGAAGGCCGGGGCGGGGGCCTCCTCGCTCTCCAGAGCGCGCTTGACCTCTTCGGCGGTGGCGTAGCGCTGGCGCGGGTCCTTCTCGATGCAGCGCAGCACCACCAGGTCGAGCTGGCGGGGAATCTCGGGCCGCAGGCGCGAGGGTGGGGGCGGCATCTGGTAGGCCTGCCGCGAGATCGTCTCGGCTACGTTCTCGGAGTGAAAGGGCGACTCGCCCGTCAGCATCTCGTACAGGACCAGCCCGAGGGCATAGATGTCGCTCTGGGGACCGACGGCCGAATTCGCCAATTGCTCGGGCGACATGTATTCGGGCGTCCCCGGCAGGAAACCCGTTCGGGTCAGGACCGGGCCGGCCGTGGCGCGCGCCACTCCGAAATCGGTCAGGATGATGAGCTCGGGGCTGGGGCAGAGCAAGTTCTCGGGCTTGAGGTCGCGGTGCACGACACCCTGGCGGTGGGCGTAGTCCAGCGCCGAGGCGATCTGGCCGCCCAGGTCCACGACTTCCTCCACGGACATGGGGCCGTCCTCGTGCAAGACCTCGCGCAGGGTCTTGCCGTCCACGAAACGCATCACGAGGTAATGCCCGGCGTCGGGATCCTCGCCGTATTCGAGCAGCTTGACGATGTTGGGATGGTCCAGCCGCGCCGTAATGGCCGCTTCCTGCGCAAAGCGCTGGATGAAAGCGGGATCGTCCGTATGGGGCCCGGAGAGGATCTTCAGGGCGACGGGCTCCTCGGAGCCCCGCCGGGCCAGGTACACAGCGCCCATTCCGCCGACGCCCAGCTTGCGCTCGACCTTATAAGGTCCGATGGAACGACCCACGAAGCTCCTGGCCATCGAAGGCTCTGTTCATCCTGGGAAAGGAACAACCTTCAAGGTCATTTCCGGGAGAACCGGTCGGGCACCGAGCAGAGGTTCGTCGAACGGATGCGACCTTTCACCCATGGCCGGTTGCGCGCGGGAGGTTGGAAAATTTCCAATTCTGGCGCCTCTCGCTGCCCTTCAAGAGGTCTGGCGCAGGTTGACAGTCCATGTTAAACTTTTCGTGGCGCACAAGGTTCGAGTTCGGGGTCCGGTCTCTCGGTTCACCAACATCCTCGATACCCAAAGTGGCACATATCGTATCTAGGTAAAGGAGTATTGAGGTGTACGCAGACCGAAACCTCACTTGCGTTGACTGCAACGCATCGTTCGTCTTCACTGCTGGAGAGCAGGAGTTTCATGCCGCCAAAGGATTCACCAATGAGCCCCGGCGTTGCCCCGCGTGCCGCAGCGCGCGCAAGAACAGCCGCGGTGAGGGCGGCGGAGGCGGACGTGGCCCCGGTGGGGGCGGCGGCGGCTTCGGTGCCGGCGGCGGAGCCCGCGAGCGCTACGAAGTCAACTGCGACGAGTGCGGCACCTTGACGACCGTTCCCTTCAAGCCGACCGGCACCAAGCCCGTCTACTGCCGCGACTGCTATGCCAGCCGTGGCGGCGGCACCTTCAGTGGTGGCGGCGGCGGGGGCAACCGTGGCGGCGGCGGCGGCGGCCGCGGACGCTACTAAGCCTTTCCGGTTCGCGCTTGAGAAGGCCTCCCGGCGACGGGGGGCTTTTTTCATTCCCAGAGTCGCTGGCCCGGGTAGGCATCCAGTTGCTGACCTTCTCGCCTTCAGAACGTCTTGGATCTGCCTGGAGAGATGAGTCTTGGCCACGTGGATGGTGACTTGCTTCATCCGCCGAGAGCAAGTTCGTCAAGCAACTTAGTCAATCAGTCGGTCGCAGTAACTACAGCGCTCGGCCTTCTGGTGGATGGACTTCTGGCAGTGAGGACAGGGGCGGAGATACTCGTCCGGCGTGGCCGGGCGCGGCAGGGCCGCGTTGTCGTCCAGTCGACGATGGACCCGCGTGGAGACCGGGGGGCCCATCGACTGGGACGAGTGGTAGAGGTTCCAGCCCTCCAGCAGGACCCAGATCGCGATGAATCCGAGTCCGGCCGCCATCAGGGCAACTCCCCCCAGCATTCCCAGAACCCCGGTCGTGGCGGCGGCTCGAGCGAAGCCCATGCGGCCCATGAGCAGACCCAGCAGGATGTGGCCGCCATCCAGGGGGTAAAGCGGCAGCATGTTCAGACAAAACAGAATGACCTGGAGCTTGAAGGCCAGGTAGGTGAGACTCATCACCATGCTCACGGGCAGCGTGGCCCAATCGCCCAGCGGATTGAAGTCTTCCAGGGAGACCTGGTAGCCGCCCAACCGCAGGATCGTGACGCACACCATCGAGATGGGAAGGTGCATGAGGGGCCCGGCCATGGAAACCCAGACCCAGTCGCGAGCGGTGTTCTTTCCGCCGGTGGTGAAGGCGAGTCCCCCGAGCGGCCAGAGGACGATCTCCTCCGCCCTCCCCCCGTTGCTGCGAGCCGCGAAACAGTGGCCCAATTCGTGGAGAAGGATGGTCCCGGCGTAGATCGCGATGATCCAGAGATCGAAAGGTCGCACGCCCGAAGGCATGATGGCCCGAAAGTAATAGGCCAGCGCGATGAAGCAGGTCCAGTGGATCTTCACCCGGATGCCAAACAGAGTCCCGACGACGAGGCCCCAACGCATGAACCCGCCCATTCACCAGGGATTCGACCTGTACGGGGAGTTCCTGGTAAGCAAAATAGAACTTTTGTGCGGCAGGGAAGTGCCTGCTTGAAGAAAATACACATCGGCCGCCGGTCAGCATCACACAAAGAGCCGGAACTCAGGAGGAACATCAAATGGCAATCACTCTGAACGTGGAAAGCCTTACGGAGCAACTCGGTCGTTACGTGCAGCGCATCGAGGCCCTGGAAGAAGAGAAGACCGCCGTGTCGGCGGCCCTGCGCGAGACCTTCGCCCAGGCCAAGCTCGAGGGCCTGGACGTGAACGCTCTCAAGCAGGTCATCAAGCTGCGCAAGATGGAGCAAGAGGACCGCGAGGAGCAAGAGGTCACCCTGCACGCCTATATGGAGGCCCTGGGCCTGATCCGCCACATCGCCCACGAGAACTGATGAAGCAAGTCGCCCCCGGATACACCATTCTAAAGCGCTACGGTCCGTACAAAAACGCGTGCTGGGTGCTGGAGAACAACGGCGAGGCCGCCATCGTGGACATGCCTCCCTACAGCGCCAACGAGCGCCCGCCTTACCAGCGGGCCGAGTCCTACACCCGCACCCGCCGACTCAACCTTAAATACGCGCTGTTGAGCCATTCACACCGCGACCATAGCCTGACGTTGCCCGAGTTCCGCCGCTGGTTCCCCCGAACGCGGTTCGTCGGACATCGCTCCCTGATGGACGATCGCGGGATGGCGTGGATGCTGCGCAACAACCCGCGCTTTCCCTTTCAGGATTGGGCCGAGGGGCGTTTCGCGATCTTCGACGAGCTGTTCGACCACGAGATCTGGAGCGGGGACATCGGCGGCGAGCCCTTGCACATCATCCACGCGCCCAAGCACAGTTGGAGCGACCAGCTCATCATCTTCAAAGGGGCCATGATCACCGGGGACTGGGTGGTGGGCGACCTGCGCGACTGCAACGCCATCGTACCCACCGAGGTCAAGCTCCAGAGCATCGAGCGCGTCAAAGCGCTCGTGAGCGGCATGAATTACCACATCCATATGCTGTTTTCAGCCCACGGCGACTGTCTCTATTACGACGTGGACTTCTTCCGCATGATGGACAAGAGCAAGTTCGTCAACCGTAACTGAGCAAGGAGTTCCTTACTCCCTACTCCCTACTCCCTACTCCCTACTCCCTACTCCCTACTCGACCCTTACTTGGGCTGCCCGAAGTGGTCCCCAGCCAGCACGGCCGCCTGGCCGATGCCGATGATCGGCAGCGCCCAGGGTCCCAGTCCGAAAGCCAGCGAGGCGAATCCGGCCGCCATGATCAGGTTGCCGGTGCCGGTGGCGTAGCTCTGCGGCGTGCGGAATTGCCATCCGCGGTAGTCGTTCTCGGTCCACAGCTGACCGATGCCGCGAATGCCGTGATAGGCGGCCGCCACGCCGCTCATGATGGGCATGATGCTGCTCAGCGCGCCCTCGCTGGCGAAAGCCGTTGCACCCGCGACGTAGATGTCGGCGGCGCCCAGGGCCAGCTTACCCATGCTCTGGTAACGGCGTCCCCGCTGTTCGTCGGCATAAGTGCTGGCGGCGGCGGTGGGAGCCGAGCGATACTGCGAAACCTGCGGATTGGCAATGGATACGTTCATCTCGTCATCCCTCCTTACGTGAACCGCGCAAAGTTCGTGGTGACTTCGCCCAGGGCGACCACCGGCAGAGCCCAGAGGCCCAGCCCGAACGCCATCCCGGCGAAGCCGACGCCGGTGATGAACTCACCGAGCGCCATCGTCTGGAAGCGCTTCTTTTCAACCTGCGACTTATTCTCTTGATCG
>JBDHVW010000065.1:0-46830 GCA_039809865.1 Vulcanimicrobiota bacterium | reverse complement strand
CGCGGGTCAGGGGGACGCATTCTCCGGCTCATCAGGCCGAGCGAACGCTCGCTCGTTTCCGGCCCGGAAATTTTCGCACGCGTGTTCGCGGGTCAGGGGGACACATTCTCCGGCTCATCAGGCCGAGCGAACGCTCGTTCGTTTCCGGCCCGGAAATTTCCGCACGCGTGTTCGCTCCCGGAAACTACTTCTTGGAGGGCCGGGCCTGCAGCTGAAACACGCACGGCCCCTTCACACGCGGCGCGGGAACGTCCCGGAGCCTGAGCTCCAGAGCGCGCAGGGTCTTGGCGTCCAGTGCGGGGCGGGCTGCCGCCTGGATGGCGGGCCTGCGCAGGGGGCGGAGCTCCACCTGCACCACCAGCTGCTGACCGGGCGCTCCGCTCAAGGCCTGCTCGAGACGCTTGATGTAGGCGCTCAGCTCGTCTACCGTGGCAGCCTTCTTGAAGCTGGCGTCGTCGGTCAGCAAGATGATCTGCTGCAAGACGCCGCCCGTAGGCCTGGCCGGGAACGTGGACCAGCCGCCCGGCGCCTCCATCTTCATCGGCTGGGGCGGCGACGTCGCTTCCAACCAATCGAACGAAGCGTTCTGATAATCGTCCACCAGGAACACGCTGCCCGAGGCCCAGTGCAGCATGAACTTGTGCCGCGGGGTCTCCAGCACGAGGATCGGCTCCTCGATGTCGTCGGGCGTGATCGCCCAGTAGAGGCTCAACTCGGCCGGAGTCAACTTGCGCACCCGGAACCCGCCCACCAGCTCACGCCGCAGGTAGTCCGTCAGAGCCTTCATGCCGGCTGGCTCGCGCACCAGGCGGCCTTTGGCCCCGTAGGGCTTGATCGCGACCGCAGCGCCGTCCCCCCTGGAATAGACCGGATCGGACTGGAGCTTCTCCCACAAGAAGGGCCCGATGATCACCAGCTTCTCGAACAGCGAGTCCGAGCCCTGATACCCCGGCGCCAGCACCGTGCGAACGTCCGTGACCGCCTTCTGGACCACCGACCTGTCCGCCTTGACGTAGGTGACCTCACGGGGCACCTGAACCGGCTGATCCCACGGCTCCTGGGCCACAGCCAGCGAGCAAAGAGCGAGCACCAGAAGAAAGCGACTCACGACGCCAACTTCGCGGCCCACCCCAAAACCCCCTGACGCGTCAGGGGGGCCAGAAAAAGAGAAAGGCCCGGCATTCCTGCCGGACCCTTCAAAAAAGAGTAAGACCTCTGTGAGAACTTTTCAAAACCCGCGCGTGGCCCGAAGGCCATAAGACGCTCGACTGTTGCTACGTAGCGTTCCCGGACGAACCGGGTTAGATAACTCCGCGGTGTTAACCTTGGGCGGTGCCGATTTGTTCGAGCGTGAGAACTCTGAAATCGCAGGGCGGAAGGGCTGCTGCCACGCCTGGACCTGAACAGGGTTTACGAGCGATTCCGGTCGAGCTTCCGAAGAAGTGCCGGGGAACTTTGTGCCACTTTCTCCCGAGGGAGTCACGCCGCTCCGAAGAGGGGCGAGGACCGTCTCCTGGTTGCTCGACAGGGGCATCCGGTTTAAGGGAGGCCCGCGGAGAGTCGAACTTCCGCATCTGGTCACAGAGACCAGAATTGTTGACCGTGATTCCACTGCCCGAGGGCGGTGGGGCCCGGGTCGATTCCCGGGCGACCTCCGAAGAGGTCCGGTCCATCCCGCACGGCCGCAACCTGGAGTCGCGGGTGGCCTCGGAGCCGAAGCTCGCGAGGGATCTCCGAAGAGACCGGATGTGGAGGCGGTTACGCGTCGACCGAAGTCGAGCGCGTCTGGCGTTTGAGTGTGTCACCGCTCCGAAGAGCGGGTCTCTCGGGCTGCGTCACTGTCTCCCGTCAGAGACAGGCCCGCGTAGGAGCGCTACGGGGCGACCCGCGAGGGGCCAGACATTCAGCGCCGGCTGGGCCGGCTGGTGTCTCGAGGCACTGCCGAAGCAGGCGGGTTCGAGGCGTGTCTCGGGGGTCACTGCCGAAGCAGGCCTGTTCCGGGACGTTTCCGAGAGCTCCGGTGGCACTCGACAAGTCGAGGCCTCCGTCATACTCTGGTTCCAACACCGAGCGAGTCGGTGTCCGCTCACCTGAAGGCTCGTGCGCAAGCACGAGGGCAGGCGGCTTGCCAATCGCTGCCGAGACGTGGGAAGCGTCTGCGGGCAACCGGCTACGTGTTATGCAACTGTCTGATTCGGGTTCTGGTTCCTCCGTTCGCAACGAGGTCTTACACCCGGATACTAACATCCCCCCCCGAGAGGCACAAGCCAACAAGTGTTCGTTATTCCAAGCTTTATGCGGGATTGCCGCCCTCGTGCGAAAAACTCGTTTGAAAATAGTTTCAGTCTGAGCCGGGTGCAGGTTTGAACCTATTCAAGCCCCTCCGCGTCCGCCGATGGTGGAAAAGGACTGCCGTACCGGTACGAATGTCCTGAGCCAGGAGCGGTTGCGAAGGATTTCACAAACCGCGGCCCTATTACGATTCGGACAAGCCCTCCAGCGAACAGGTCCGCGGGCTTGGAATGAGCTTCAAGCCGAGGGGTGTTCGAGCCCGCTACGGCGCACAGGCGTTCGCAGGCGGTGGCTGCCCGCACGCGGAAACAACGAGAATGTGCCACGTCGTCGTTTCGTTCGGGCTACTCCTCTTGCTGGGTTTGGGATACGGCCTCGCGGGCGGCTGGCAATCGCAGCTTCCGCCGGTGAAACCCGCAGTCCCGGCGCCGGGGCCCACCCTAACCGAGCGAGGCCAGGTCCAATTACCCGACGGCCTGAGTTACACGGTCGTGAAGCCGGGGATGGGGCCGGCGACCGACCAGCGGGACAAGATCAAAATTCACTTTTCCGCCTCCCTGGCCAAGGGCAAGAACATCGGCAGCAGCTCCGACAGTAGCCTTCCTCCCGATTGGATCCAGCTTGGGTCGAGCACTTTGCTGCCGGGACTCCAGCGGGGAGTGATCGGGATGAAGACGGGCGAGGTTCGGCGCCTCTTCATCCCATCCGAGCTGGCCTACGGCGACCATCCTGTCGGTTGCGACATCCCGGCCGGCTCCGACCTCGTCATCGAGGTGGAGCTGCTCGAGCGGCAGGAGTCGGGCCGCTGAAACCAAACCTGCGGCGATGCGAAAAACCATCCTCTGTCTCCTGATGCTCACCGCGCTCCTCTACGCCCAGGAGCCCTCTGCCGGCCCCGCGGAGGCCCCGCGCAACGTCCCGCCCAGGGCGGGCGAAACGGGACAAATTCCGACTACCACCGGCCTGTCGTTCACCATCGTCAAGATGGGCACGGGCGAGCCCGTGAAATCCGGGCAGAAAGTCAAAGCACACTATACCGGCTGGTTGATGGACGGCACCAAGTTCGATAGCAGCCTCGACCGCGGCGAACCGTTCGAGGTCGTTATCGGCGTGGGCCAGGTCATCAAAGGCTGGGACCAGGCCATCGTCGGCATGAAAGATGGCGAGATTCGGCGGCTCTACATTCCCCCCAACCTGGCTTATGGCGAAAAAGGCATCGGCCCGATCCCGCCCAACTCCACTCTCGTGTTCGAGGTGGAGATGCTCTCCCACCGTCAATAGGACTCCCCCCAATGGCCGCGAAGGCTCGGCCGACTCTCGAAAGGAAACCCTTGCAATGAAACGGACTCTGCTCCTGGCTCTCACCGGATTGAGCCTCCTCACTTTCGGCTGCGGACAGCCTCCGGCTGACCAGCCCAGCTCCACCCCGACGGCGGCGCGGACCGACTCTTCCCCCACCAACGCAACACCCGAAGCCTCGCCCAGCGAAGCTGCTCCCGACGCCAGCCCTGGCGACCAGAACGCGGCCCCGGTCCCGCCCAAGGAAGGCGAGACCGGCAAGGAAAAAGGCCCCGGCGGCATGACCTACACCATCGTCAAGCCCGGCGACGACAAGAAGGTCGTGGCCAAGGGCGACAACATCACCGCCCATTACACGGGCTGGCTCACCAACGGCAAGAAGTTCGACAGCAGCCTGGATCGCGGCGAGCCGTTCGGACCGCTCCAGATCGGCGCCGGACAGGTGATTCCGGGCTGGGATGAGGGCATCCCGGGCATGAAGGTGGGCGAGACCCGCCGCCTCTACATCCCGGCCAAGATGGCTTACGGCGAGCGCGGCGCGGGCGCCGACATCCCGCCGAACTCGGACCTGGTATTCGAAGTCACGGTTCTCGACGCCAAGAAGTAAATGCTCACGGAGAGCCAGCGCCACTGGCTGCTCGGCGAGGTGCTCAAGAAGACCTCGCGGGCTTTCTACCTGACGCTGGCCATCCTACCCGCGCGCAGCCGCGAGACCCTGGGCACCGCCTACCTGGTGGCCCGGGCCGCGGATACGATCGCGGACACCGACGCGTTGCCCCGGGAGGAGCGTCAAACGTTTCTCCTGGGGCTTCGCCGCGCGATCGAGGGCGAACCGGATCCGGGCTACGCCGAGCGGCTGCGCCAGAGCGTGGCCGACCGCCAGACCGACCCCGGCGAGCGCAGGCTGCTGCTCAGCATCGACCTCATCCTGGAGCTCCTGAAGAGCCTCCCCCAGGCCGAGCTCAGCGCCAGCCGCGAGGTGCTGCAGACGCTGACCCAGGGAATGGTCGAGGATCTCGAGGGCAAGCCGCTGGAGACCCCCGGCGACCTGGACCGCTACACCTACCTCGTGGCGGGCTGCGTGGGGCCGTTCTGGACCAAGGTCTGCATGCTCCACCACAAAGCCCTCTGCCATTGGAACGAGCCGGAGATGTGCGAGAAGGGCATCAGCTTCGGGAGGGCTTTGCAGCTCACCAACGTCCTGCGCGACACGCCCGAGGACATCCAGAATGGCCGCTTTTACATCCCTCGCCAGCAGCTGCAAGAGCTGGGACTGACTCCGGAGCAAACCCTGCAGGCGATCACCCTGCGCAACAAGTGGATCCTGCAGGCCCTGGAGCACTTCAAGGTAGCCCAGGAATATGCGCTCGCCATCCCGCGCCGGTGCACGCGGCTGCGGCTGGCCGTGCTGTGGCCCATTCTCATCGGTCTCAAGACGCTGGCCATCCTGGCCAGCTCCAAGACCTGGACTAAAGCCAAGGTCGGCCGGAGCTGGGTCTACCGGATGCTGCTCTCCAGCATGCTTTTGAGCTGGAACGACGCCGCGTTAAAACGCTGGTTCAGTCGCCTCCACGCCGAGGTCCTCGCGCAGCTTTGACGGCCTTGTTGCGCGCCCGTCCCAGCCGCGAGCCCAGCGGGGTCGAGCCCGCCTCGCCCGGCGCGGCGGCCTTCGGGGGCACCTTGCGCACGCCGCTCTTGCTGAACTTCACCCCGTCGAGCAGCCCCGCGTCCACCATCTCCATCGCCTCGCCCACGGGCAGCCCCTCGAGCTTGCGCGCCAGGGCCATCTTGAGCTCGATCATCTCGTCGCGCAGAGCGGCGGCGGTCTCAAACTCCAGGTTGCGGGCGGCTTCCACCATCGCCTCCTGAAGCCGCGTCACGGCGGCCTGCAGCTCGTTCACGCCCAGCTCGTTCTTGTTCTCCACTCGCACCGCGGCGCGCGTGGGCGAGCCGGCCGGCGCCAGAGTGTCCAGGATGTCGTTGACAGCTTTGCGGATGGTCTGCGGAGTGATCCCGTGGGCAGCGTTGTAGGCCAGCTGGATGTCCCGGCGGCGGTTGGTTTCCTCCACCGCGTATTTGATGGCGTCGGTCTCCTTGTTGGCATACAGGATGACCGTGCCGCTCACATTACGGGCGGCGCGGCCGATGGTCTGGATGAGCGACGTGGGGGAGCGCAGGAAGCCCTCCTGGTCGGCGTCCAGGATGGCCACCAGCGACACCTCGGGCAGGTCGAGGCCCTCGCGCAACAGGTTGATGCCCACCAGCACGTCAAAATGGCCCAGGCGCAGGTCGCGCAGCACCTCGATGCGGCTCAGCGTGTCGATCTCCGAGTGGAGGTAGCGCACGCGCACGCCCACGCCCGCCAGGTAATCGGTCAGGTCCTCGGCCATCTTCTTGGTCAGCACCGTGACCAGCACGCGCTCCTCGCGCCGGGCGCGCTCGCGGATCTCGGCCAGCAGGTCGTCTACCTGGCCTTCGACCGGGCGGCGCACCACGATCGGGTCCACCAGCCCGGTGGGGCGGATGATCTGCTGCACCACCACGGGCGAAACGGTGCGCTCGAACTCGGCCGGAGTGGCCGAGACGAACACCACCTGGCCCACCCGCTGCATGAACTCGTCGAAGTCGAGGGGCCGGTTGTCGAACGCCGACGGCAGCCGGAATCCGAAGTCGACCAGGGGACCCTTGCGCGAGCGGTCGCCGTGCAGCATCGCCTTGATCTGCGGCACGGCCACGTGTGACTCGTCGATCAGCGTGACGAAATCCTTGGGGAAATAGTCCAGCAGCGTGTAGGGAGGATCGCCCGCGCCGCGCCCCGCGAGGTGGCGCGAGTAGTTCTCGATGCCGTTGCAGTAGCCGATCTCCTGGATCATCTCCAGGTCGTAGCGCGTGCGCATCTCGAGGCGCTGGGCCTCGAGCAGCTTGCCCTGCTCCTTGAACAGGTTGAGGCGCTCGTCCAGCTCTGCCTCGATGCGGGCCACGGCAGCGTCGCGCTTGTTGCGGGGGGTGACGTAGTGGGTGGCCGGATACACCACCACGCGCTTCGGCTGGCCCAGCACCTCGCCGGTGACGGGGTCGTAGACGGACATCCGCTCGACTTCGTCCCCGAAGAACTCGATGCGGTAAATGCGCTCCTCGTCGGCCGGATGGACCTCGAGCACTTCGCCCTGAAAGCGGAACGTGGCGCGCGTCAGCGTGGCCGGGGTGCGGCTGAACTGCATGTCCACCAGCCGCTGGATGACGGAGTTGCGCGGATACTCCTCGCCCGGACGGAACACGAGCAACATCTCCTTGTAGTCCTCCGGCGACCCGAGACCGTAGATGCAGCTGACCGAGGCCACCACCAGCGTGTCGCGCCTTTCCATCACGGCCTGGGTGGCCGAGTGGCGCAGGCGGTCGATGTCGTCGTTGATGCTGGAATCCTTTTCGATGTAGGTGTCCGAGCCCGCGATGTAGGCCTCGGGCTGGTAGTAATCGTAGTAGCTGACGAAATACTCCACGGCGTTGTGGGGGAAGAACTCGCGGAACTCCGAGCACAGCTGGGCGCACAGCGTCTTGTTAGGGCTCATGATCAGGCACGGACGCTGGATCGCCTCGATGACGCGCGCCATGGTGTAGGTCTTGCCGGTGCCGGTGGCACCCAGCAGGGTGGTGAAGCGGTTGCCGGCGTTCACCGAAGCCACCAGCTCCTCGATGGCACGGGGCTGATCGCCGCCGGCCGGGAAGGGAGCCTCGAACTTGAAGAGATCGGTCATATCCTGAAAGGTATTAAGCCCCGAGGGGTGCAAACCTGCGGGCGGACATGAGAACTCTGCTGCTGCTCGTCGCGCTGGCCGCCGTAGCCCTGGGTAACATCGCCCCCCAGGCGCTGGAGCAGCGCTCGCGGCTGGGCTTCCTGCTCTCGGACGAGACCCGCGCTCGGGCTGACCGGGTGGCCGCCGAGCTCAGCCTGACCGACCTCCCCCCGGCGATGGAGGCCCGTCTGGCCGAGGCCCTGGGACCCGCCGGCCAGGCCGAGCCCGCCCGCCTCTATGCCGGAGTGACCTTTCTCAAACGCCGCGAGCAAGCCCTGGACGCCTACGACCGGCGGATGGGCGACGACTTGCTGGCGCAGGAGCTGCTCGAGGAGTACCTCGACCAGATCGGACCGATGCTCAACTACGCGCCGTCCGGTCCCGCCGGGGAGCTTCCGGCGGCCGCGGCGCCCCCGTGGGAGCTGGAGGAGTCGTCGGAGGCGTTGAAGGTGGCCCGGTGGCTCCCCTACCCGACCGCCCAGATGACCCGGGGCCGTCTGGAGCAGCTCCGCCAGGCGGCCGACGCCGACCTGAAGGCGGCCTACGCCGAGGGCGACCGGGTGGAGAAGGCCCGCGAGGCTTACAAGCTCAGCAGCCTGGCCTGGGTGGACTACGTTTTTTCACTGACCAACACGGTCAGTGCGATGAAGGACCGTCAGATTCTGGCCCTCCCGGGGGCGAATCCCCATCCTCCGCCGACCTTCTGAGGAACGGTCCACTGGAAAGGAATTCCAGGTCGAACAGAGGGAATAGATCGGAGCCGTACGGTCAGGGGAGTCGATCTCTCGATCGGCTGAGAGTGCTTTCTAAGCAGACCCTCACGACCTGATCCGGGTCATACCGGCGAAGGGAGACTGACCGGCACTACCTAACTGCAAGCAAAGCGCGCGGCGAGCCCTAACTTTCAAGCTTAAAGCGCAGCGAGCCGAAGGCGAGCAAAGTCAAGACGAGGATGAGCCAAGTACCCGCCAAGGATATCGTTCTGGGAAAGGTCAAGATGCTGGCCACCGTCAGCACCGACCTCGAGAAGAACTCGCGCATGCTGCAGGCCGCCAACAACATGGTGATGGCCGAGCAACTGCGGCGCCAGGTCGAGGAGCTGACCCAGCGCCAGGACCGCTTGGTGCGCGAGATCGCGGGCTGGCATCCCGACCCGGGCACGCGCGATCGCTTCCTGGACCTCACCAAGAAGGTCGACGACTTCAAGAACCGCATCAAGAAAGTGAAGACCCACGACGAGCTCAAGGAGCTGCAGACCGAGATGGATGCCTCGGTCGACGACTGGGTCCTCCAGTTCCAGACCATCGTCTCCCACCTGGTGGGAGCGCCTCCGCCGAGCCAGGCCGTCTACGAAGAGAAGTGAGAGAGCTTCACGCCCTGATTCCGTGGATGATCGGGCTGGGCGTGGCCTCGGTGACGGCGGCTCATTTTCACTCGCGCCTCTGGCTTCGTCTCGTCATGGGGGTCTCGACGCTGGTCGTGGCCGTCCTGTGGTATACCGTCTTCGTGCCCCTTCTTCCGGCCGTCGGCTCCCGGGTCGCTTGCTGGTTCATCCTGCCTCTGCTCATCCTGATCCGCGTGCGGAACTGGCCCCGGACGGAAGAGCGCATGATTCAGTCTTGCCAGGGCTGGGGCTATTATGCCCAACTGGCCGGGTTCGCGTTCGCGGCCGGCTACTTCGCCTGCGTGCTGAGCTAACGCGCTGACGCCGCCGTCGAGCGTGTGACGGCCTTCTCGACCTCGTCCACGGTGGTCGGCAGTCCGGGCGTGAGCACCTCGTAGCCCGATTCGGTGACGAGCACGTCGTCCTCGATGCGGATGCCTTTGACCTCGCGGTATTGCTGGATGACGTCCGGCTTGACGCAGTCGGCGAAAGGCTTGAGCACCTCCGGGTCGTCCAGCAAGCGATCGATCCAGTAGAAGCCCGGCTCGATGGTCACGGCCATGCCCGGCTTCAGGGTGCGGTCCAGCCGCAGGTAGCAGATGCCGAAGGCGTCACTTCGCTTGCGGCCTTCGGCGTAGCCCGCCAGATCGCCGAAGTCTTCCATGTCGTGCACGTCCAGGCCCAGCAAGTGACCCAGGCCGTGCACGAAGAACAGGGCGTGGACGCCGCGCTCCACCAGGTTCTCGGCATTGCCAACCAGCAGACCCAGGTCGATCAAACCTTGCGTCATCACCCGGGCCGCCAGGAAGTGGATGTGCCGATACTCTGCCCAGGGCTTCACGGCTTTGATGCACTCGCGCTGCGCCTTGAGAACGACCTCGTAAATCTCTTTCTGACGCGCCGAGAACTTGCCCGAGACGGGCCAGCAGCGGGTCACGTCGGCGGCCCAGCCCTCGGACGTTTCGGCTCCGAAATCGGCCAGCACCAGGTCGCCGTCGATCAGGGTGTTGTGGTGATAGGGGTTGTGCAGCACCTGTCCGTCGCGCGACACGATCGGGCCGTAGCTGTGCGTCATGCCGTGCTGGATCAGCTCGAAGTCCATGGCCGCCCGCACCTGCCACTCGGTGGCGCCGCGCCGCGTGGCGGCCATACCGGCTTTGTGGGCTTCTACGGTGGCACGTCCCGCCGAGCGGAGCTGGCCGATGGCGTAAGCGTCGTGGTACAGACGCAGAAAGATGATGGCCTGCACCAGCGCCGCATCCGTCTCCAGGTCGGGCACGCGGCCCAGGACGGCGAGCTGCTCCTGGGTGCCATCCACAAGCGGAACCGAGGTCGCTTCGCCCACCTCGCCCAAGCGGCTGGTGGGGCGGATCTCGTCAAAGCCATACCTGGCCTTGAGCTGCTCCTCGCTCGGCCCGGCGCCGTGCCAGACGATGTCCTCGTTGCTGGGGAAATCGTAGAACAGGATCGCTTTGCCGCCCTCCAGCAGGCAGACCAGCCCCGGGTGGTTCCAACCGCAAAAATAGAGAAAATGACTGCTGGCCCGGAACGGGTAGGGGTTGGCCAGGTAGTTGCGGGGACGCTCGCGCCCGCTGAAGAGCAAGACGCGCTGATCGGGGATGCGCTCGGCCAGGAGGCTGCGCCGCAGACGGAGGGCCTGTGAGAAAGTCATAGCCCGGGGTTACAACGGAGCTATTCGCGGAACCTTCTAGTTCTTGCGGTGAAGTGTGGCGCCCTGAGCGTCGATCGTGCCCTCGGGGATCACGCCGCGCAGATTCAGCATCGCCTGCGAGCCCCCGGCCGCGGCCAGTTGCTTGACCATGTTGTGGGAAATGCCTTTGGAGGTCAGCACCTGCTCGTACAGTGCGGTGCGCGCGGTATCGACCTGGCGCTGGGAATCGACTTTGTGCGGCAGCGGACTGACGACGCCCGCGCCCATCTTGCTGAATGCCATTTGTGCCGCCGGATTGCTTTTCTGAGCGGGACTGGCGTCCTGTTCACCCCTCGCCTCGGCCAGCGCGCTCTCGAAAGCGCGGGCGTCGGTGTGGCCAGGGCCCGTCGTCTTCTGCGGGATCGACGGGTTGCCCATGATGCCGTATAGGTTGGTGAAAGGAACTTCCATGGAACCTCCGCTGGGGGTCTTCCCCCACAGTATACCTTTGCGAAAACGCGACAATTTTGCCAGAGCGTAAACGAAGTACTACAAAAATGTTACAACCGGCGACCGAAGGTCTTGGGGACGAGACCTGCGAAGCGTCGAGCATCATGCTCAGCACAGAGAAGGCTCCCCAAAAGGAAAATCATGCTCCCTCCACGCTGGAAGGCGCGTTCATGCTCCACCAGCTCTTTACGATCGACTGGAAAGCCTGGAGCCAGGCCTCCAAGAAAGACCAGAAAAGCCTGCGCAAGGAGGCCGCGGAGGCCCTGGAACGGCTTTGCAAGAGGGGCGATAAGGACGAGGCCGGCGGGGTTTATCGCATCCTGGGCGACAAGGGAAACCTCATGTTCGTCTTCCTGCGCCAGACTCCCGAGGAGCTGTGCGATTGCGAGCGGGCCGTGGCCGAGCTGGGCTTGAGCGATTTTTTGGAGCCAACCTGGTCCTACCTGTCGGTCGTCGAGCTGAGCCTGCACGGAGCCGCCGAGCGCCACGCCTCCAAGCTCGAGAAGGCGGGCCACAAGCCGGGCACGCCCGAGTGGGAGGAAGCCGCCGAGGAGCTGCTCGATCAGGAGCGCTCCAGCATGCGCGCGAGACTCTTTCCGGAATTGCCGGCCACGCGCTACATCTGCTTCTACCCCATGAACAAGAAGCGCGGCGAGCAGAAGAACTGGTTCATGCTCACTCCCCGCGAGCGCGGCCAGATGATGGTCTCGCACGGCAAGATCGGGCGGAAGTATTCCAAGAAGGTCAACCAGATCATCTCCAGCTCCGTCGGGTTCGACGACTACGACTGGGGCGTGGACCTCTTCTCTGACGACGCGGTGGCGTTCAAAAAGCTGATCTACGAGATGCGCTTCGACGAGGTTAGCGCGGTCTACGCCGAGTTCGGGCCGTTCGTACTGGGCGTGAAGACGTCGCTGAGCGAGCTGTTGCACTAATTTTAGCGGTCGACAGGTTTAAGGTATTTTTCATCGAGCCCAAATAGGATGCGCCCGAGATAAGAGAGACAAAAGAAACCCGGGGAGGCGCGCCGACCGATGATCCACCAGCTCACTTCCACTCCGATCCAGCAGCAGTCGTACGTTTCGTCCGCATCGGGCGAATCGAAGGGCCCCGAGGACAAGGTGTCCCTCTACCCGCCCGACCGCAACTGCTGGGTGCCGGTCAACCTTCGCGACAAAGTCCAGTCGTCCGAGACCGTGAGCGAGGCCGCGCAGGCCGCCATCGACACCGTGCGCAACGGTGAGATCACCCAGACCGTCATCGCCAAGGGCCTGCCCCGCTTCGACTGGCACTATCCCGCGGCGCCCGAGGCCTTCCGCAGCGTGGACCATCACGTAACGTTCGAGAGCGAGGGCTCCGCGACGACCATCAATTTCACCACCGGCCTGGGCCATCTGGCCCCGGTCACCCCCGGCGAGACGCAGGTGCCCGGCTCCATCACGCTGGGCGACGGCACCGCGCTCAACAACAAGGAGTTGGACGGCCTGCTGACCAGCCTGTATTCCCGCTTCAGCAGCCAGATGTCCGAGCGGGACGCCGACACCCTGCAGCACCTCATCAACACGACCGCCGCCGTGCGTTTCAAGGACGGCAGCCCCGAGCAGGTCGCCTCGGCGCACCAGAAGTTCTGCGAGGCCGTCGTGCAGCCTCAGATCTGTCCGCAGTTCTAGTTTGTTCGCCGCTCCTGTCGTCGCTAAATTTTGCGCAAGATCGCAGTTCTGACAGCAGTCCTCGTCCTGGTTCTCGGGACGGGGCTGTTTGTTTTGCGGGGGCCGAGCGTGGACCCCCAGATCGAGGCCGCTCTGACCGCCGCCAGAGACCGCCGGGAGATGCGCCGAACTCTCCCGCCCGAGCGCAATGCCTACCCGGGGCTGCTCTCGGGGACCTTGCCGGCCATCGATCGAGCGTTGATGGCACCGGCCCTCGTGTTTCCCGAGAACGACGACCACGGCTACAGCTATCTCGAACATGGCGATGTTGTGGAGACCCTCGGAGAGACTCTCCTGAACGCCGCGCGCAAGAAGCCGCCCGCCTTCCGGCTCGAGGCCTGCCGGCGGACCTGGAAGCTGGCCCGGCTCTTCAGCGAAAATGACAACCTGCAGGCCCTCGAGGCAGCCACCCACCTGGGCTTCCAGACGCAAGACGTGCTGCTGAAGATGCTCCGTCAGGGCGAGTTGTCGCCCGAGCAACGCCAGCAGCTGAGGGCCTTCCTGACAGCTCATCGACTCCAACCGGAGGCCTTGGTGCGCGCCGGGGACAATGCCATCCTCGAGTTGGAGCGCCCGGGCTGCATGGCGGCTCCCTCAAACTTCCGGGGACGCCTCTACACCCTCTACCGCGGTCGCGAACGGCGTCTCTGGCTGAGCTATTACGCCCGTCAGCGTTCGTGCCTGGTGGACCAGGCCGACCCGCTGCGCCGGGGCCTGGTGATCGACCGCGACCGCGATGCGCTGATCGCCCGGGGAGACGAGGGGGCCGGCTACGCCCTCATCGACTTCCGCATGGATGCGCTCCCCTATCGCCTGGTCCTGGACCGCCAGGATCTCATCCTGGCCGCCCTCGGCGAGCCCATCATCTCACCGCGCGTCCGGCGCGAAGGGCAAAAACTCATCCTCGACGACCCCGACCAGCAACAACACTTCGAAGTGCCCAGGGAGTAGGGAGTCGGGAGCCGTCCCGGCTCCGCGTATACCCCCGTCTACCGTCCCCCCGCCGCGACCACGCAATTCCGCCCCCCCGCCTTGGCCCGATAAAGGGCCTCGTCGGCGCGGCCCAAGAGCTCTTCCAGCGTGGCGGTCCCAGGGGCCAGCTCGCTCAGCCCCACGCTGACCGTCACCGACAGGCCGTCCACCGAGGTGCTTTCCACGGCGGCGCGCAGGCGCTCCGCCACCACCCGAGCCCCCTCCAGGTCGGTGTGGGGGAACAGGATGACAAACTCCTCGCCTCCGTAGCGCCCCAACAGGTCGAAGGCGCGCAGGGCGGTGCCGCAGACCTGAGCCACCGTGCGCAGCACCTGGTCTCCCACCGCGTGGCCGTGCTTGTCGTTGAAAAGCTTGAAGTGGTCCACGTCGATGAGGGCGGCGCACATCGGCTGCTGCAGGCGCATCGCGCGCTGGAACTCGCGCTCGGCCAGCTCGTAAAAGTAGCGCCGGTTGAAGACGCCCGTCAGCCCGTCGTGCCGGGCCAGGCGCACCACCTCGGCAAACAGCCGCGCCTTCTCGAACGCGACGCCGCCCTGACCGGCGAAGGTCAGGGCCAGCTCCGCCTCGTGCTCCGAGAACGGCGCGACGCGGTGCAGAGTCAACAGGCCGACCAGCTCGTCCTTGGTCGCCAGCGGCACGCCCAGCCAGGCCGCATCGCCCGCCTGCACGCCCGGCAGCGAGCTGAAATCGGCCCTCTCGGACGTGGCCGCGAGAGGGCCGCCGAAGGCGATGAGCTCGTCCACCAGGGGGTGCGTGGCCAGCGGGGCGTCCGACTCGCGCAGCCACACGCTGGCGCGGTCGCTCGGCACCTGGCCGGCCAGCGCCTCCACCAGGTGCTCGGCGATCTCGCCCGCTTCCAGCGTGGAGGCCAGCGAGCCATTCAGGTCGCGCACCGACTCGGCCAGGCGACGCTGCTGCTGCTCGGCCTCGAAGCGCACCTCCAGCTCGGCCGAGCGCGAGTTCTCCAGGGCGACGCCGATATGGCCGCACAGCGCCAGCAGTATCTCGGCGTCGTCCGAGTGGAACATCCCGCGCGCCAGGCGGTTATCCAGGTAGAGCACTCCCGACAGGCGGTCGCGCACCAGCAAGGGCGCCGCCATCTGGCTGCGCAGGTTGTGCAGCACCGCCGACTCGGCGTTTTCCAGGCTGCCGATGACCGGATGCAGGGTCGTCATCACCTCGTCCACCACGGTGCGGCTGTAGACGGCGTCCGGCTCCAGGTTGCGCCCACCGGCATCGCGGGCGGCAAACAGCTTCAGCTCGCCTTCCTCCAGCACGAACAGGAAACCCCGCTCCGCCCCCAGCACGCGAATGGTGTGGTCGAGCGCCACGCGCGCCTGGCGCTCGGGAGCCAGGACGGTGCTGGAGACAAGGCTCAGCTCCAGCAGCGCGTCCAGATGGCGCTGCAGCCGCGCGGGCGATTCCGTGCGCGTCCGGGCCGTCTCCACGATCCCGTGGCTCGACCAGCCCCGCGGGAACTCCCGACGCAGACGGCGGGCCCGGTTGGCCCAGCCGTGCTGGGTGGCCACCGAGTGGGCCAGGCGGGCGAAGAACAACGCCGCGTTGCGATGCCCGGCTTCCTCACTCTGATAAGCCTTCTCGCGCAGCACCTCGAAGCCGACCCAGGGGCTGTCCACCTCGGCGCCCAGCGACTCAGCCCGCTCCAGGCAACGCCTCCAGCCGCGCAGATCGCCGCGCAGACGGGCCTCCCCGGCCTTGAGCACGTACAGGTGGCTCGTCAGCAGGGGGACCCGCCAGGTGGCCGCCAGGTCGTCGATCGCCCGCCGCAGGGCCTGGCGCCGCTCGGGGCTGCGGCGGTCCTTGCGCAACAGCTCCAGGCGTGCGTAACCATGCAGCACGTAGAAGTGACGCCGGTGCAGGCTGAGCACCCGGGGCGAAATGTCCAGCTTGCGAAAAGCGGTGACCGTCTCCTCGAGGGCCGTGCCCAGCTCCTCTTGCTCGAGGTAGAAGCCGACCGTGTGGCCGTGCAGGTTGGAGAGCGCCCAGCGGTCGCGCGGGCTGGTCTCGGCGCGGGCCCAACGCAGCGTCTCCGCCGCCTCCGCCGACCGCCCCAGCAAGGCCAGCAGCCAGACCTCGCCCGACTTCAACGCGGCCACATCGCGTCCCACCGAAGCCTCGGCCGAGGGACTGACCCGCTGCAGGCCCCGCTCGACCCACTGCAGCGCCCCGCTGGCGTAGCCGCGCAGCATCAGGTTGAAAGTCTGGTCGATGCAGCCGTGCAGGAAGTCCTGGGTGACCAGCCAGCGGCTGTCGCGCTCGAAGTGCTCGTCGAGAATCGCCTCCGCCTGCAGCGCGTGCCCCACGAAGCTGGAGGACAGCGCCTGGAACAGGTGCGCGCGAGCCAGCGCCACCGGGTCGGAGAGACGTCGCGCCAGCTCCTCGGAGCGCCGGTGATAGAGGCGCACGCCAGCCGGCATGCGCAAGAAGGCGAACATCATGGTCAGGTAGCAGTAGAAGTTGCACAGCTCCGGCGAGGGGCCCAGCTTGGCCGCGTGCAGGTAGCCTCGGAAACCCAGGTGCATCATCTCGACGTAGCGACCCTGGCGGTAGCACACCATCATCGAGGCCTCGCACAGGCGCGCCAGGGTGCGCGGCAGCGAGCGCTGGTCCTCGCGAGCCTTGCCCCTCCCCCGGAAGAGCTCGTGGAAGAGCACCCGGGGGGCGCTGCGCAGCACCGACAACATCTGGGGCAGGCCGGGCGCCAGAGCGTCTCCGGCCAGCTCGGCGATGGCGCGGTCGATCTCCCTGCGGGCGCCGCTGCGCTCCTGGCGGCCCATGCTCACCTCGGCCAGCCGGGCCCACAGCCCCGCGCGGACGATCGGATCCGTCGTGCTCTCGAGCGCCCAGCGGAAGTTGCTGTCGGCTTCCGGCAGCCGGTCCGTGTGATAGCAAGCCTCGCCCAGGAGCTGGTAGAAGTCGGCGCCCGGCAGGCGATCCGACTCCATGGCCACGCGCTCGGCCTCGCTCAGAAAGCGATAGGCCTCCTCGTGCGCGAAGTCGTGCAGCGCCCGGGCGCCGGCCTGCTGGCAGGTCGCGATCAGCCGCTCGGGAGCCCGGTCCGTCTCGCCCAGGATGTAGTGCAGGGCCGTCGGAAAGACGTCCCCTCCGGCCGAGTCGAGCGCCTCGGCGATGCGCTGGTGCATCGCGCGGGTTTCTTCCAGGCTCACGTCCGCCAGCAGCGCCATGCGAAGCTGATCGTGCAAGAAGACATACTCGCTGCCGGTCAGACGGTCCACCAGGTTGAGACGCAGGGCGTCCTCGACGGCCGCCTCTGGATCGTCGGGCACCACGCGTTGCAACAGGTCGAGGCGGAAGCGCGTGCCCAGCAGAGCGGCATGACGCAGCACCTGGAGACGCCGGGGGTCGAGGGCCGCGAGGCGCTGCAGGATGAGCTGCACCATGTCCTCGGAAGGGCGCAGGCGCTGCAGCCCTCCCGCCCGCAGGGACCACCCGCCCGCGGTCAACCGCAGCAACCCCTCCTCCAGCAGAGTCCGCACATACTCCGCCACGGCCAGGGGATTGCCCCGGCTGCGCTGGAAGATCTGGCGTCCGAGGTCGGAGCCGACGGGACGTCCGCCCAGATGAGCGCTCAGCAGCTCTTTCACGCTCCCCTCGTCCAGACCGCTCAGGGATAGCTCGCGGCGCCCCTCGCCCAGCGCCTCGCGGACCTCGTTGAGCTCGTGGTCGGAGCGGGCGCAGCAGAGCAGGAGCACGTTGGCCTCGCTCAGTTGTCGCGCCAGCGCGCGCACGACCTGCAGCGTGGCGTCGTCGATCCACTGCACGTCGTCGAGCACCAGCACCGCTCCCTCGAAGCTCTCGGCCAGCTTGAGCAGCCAGGCGGAAAGCGCCTCGTAGAACTGGTCGGCTCCGCCCGTGATCTCCTCGTCGTGCGTTTCGCCGAAGAGCCGGGAGGCGCGCGGCGTGAACGAGCTGAGGATGGACGCAAAGCCGGCCGCCGACTGGCGCGCGGTGCGCTCGGCATACTCGCGCTGCGAGGCGGGCAGACGCTCGAACATCACCAGCCCGCGATCGAGCGCCTCGCGCAGAGGCTGAAAGGGACTGGCATCCTCCAGGCTGCAGCGGCCCCGCAGCTGGATGGAGCTCTTGCTGCGCCGCCGCAGGAACTCGCGGATGAAGCGGCTCTTGCCCACGCCCGAGGCGCCCGTCAGCAGCACGGCGCGACCTTCGCCCCGCACCACCTCGCCGTAGAGGTGCTCGAGCTGGGCCAGACTGGCCTCACGCCCGGTGAGGGGCGGCTCGAAGCGGGTCTGGGAGCCCTCTTCGCCCGCGGCCAGACGGCACGGCTCGCCCCGGCGCAGCGCGGCATCCAGGGCGCCCAGAGCGCGCAGGTCGGCCGCGAGGCCTTCGCCGGTCTGGTAGCGGTCGTCGGGATCCTTGGCCAGCAGGCGGGCGATGATGGCCGCCAGGGCGGGGCTGAAGTCGGCCCGGAGCGCGCGCAGGTCGGGCGCGGGCACGACCGCGTGCTGGCGCAAGAGGTCGCCCAGGCTGTCGGCCTGGAATGGCGGGCGGCCAGACGCGCACTGGTAGAGCACGGCGCCCAGCGCGTAGAGGTCGGCCCGGCCGTCCAGCGGGCGCTTGAGCATGCCGGACTGCTCCGGGGCGCAGTAGTGAAAGGTCCCGACGGCCTCGTCCGCCTCGGAGCGCATGTGCGTGGCCAGGCCGAAGTCGATCAGCTTGGCGTCACCATTGCGCAGGACGATGATGTTGTACGGCTTGACGTCGCGGTGCACGAGCCCGAGGCGGTGCACCTGGGCCAGCGCCTCGGCCAGGGGGATGCCGATCTGGGCGATGCGCTCCACCGAGAGCGGTCCGCCCTCGAGCTCGCCCGCCAGCGTGTCCCCGTCGAGATACTCGCGCACGAGATAGGGCGTGTCGTCGACCTCGTCGACCTCCATGACCTCGGCCAGCCCGCGGTGCCGGATGCAGCCCAGGATGGCGCCCTCGCGCCGGAACCCCTGATCGTCGGCCCGGTTGGGGATCTTCACGGCCACGGTCTGCTCGCCGCGCCTGGCGCGATAGACGATGCCGCGCGCCCCGCGCCCGATCTCCTGTTCCAGGCGCAGACCGGGGATCTCGACCATGGAGCGCCTCTTTCGGCGCGGGCGTCGGTCAGCCTTCGCGAAGCAAGCGCAGCTCGTCCAGCTGGTCCTCGGTGAAGTCACGCTTCGGCAGCGGCAAGAGCAGCTCCCGATGATGCACGGCCAGGAAGAGCAGCACCACGGCCTCGTCCTCGACCCATTCCGCGCACTGCTTCCACTGGTAATCGCGTCGCCACCCCGGGCCCACGAGGGCGAACCCCGACACGGTCGTCTCGAGCCGGTAGGTCTGGCCGCTCATCAACCGACCGACGCGCTTTCCGACCACCGAGACGGCGGCCACCATCAGGCCGACGGCCCCGCCATAGAGCAGGCCCATGGCGGGACTTCCCAACCAGAAACACGCCCCCACGACCCCGCTGCTGATCACTCCCATTTTGAGCCCGAATTTCCGGCGCATGCGTCGCGTGTAGAGCCGGTGGATGTGGGGCGCATCGTCGGGTTGCAACCGAAACTCGACGGTCACGGGCGGGAGGCCTGCCAGAGCTCGCGCAGCTCGTCCCACTCGTCCTCGCTGAAAGCGCGGCGTGGCAGAGGCAGCAGAAAGTCACCCTCGGTCGCCTTGAGGGACAGCAGCGCGATGTCCTCGTTCTCTCGCCAGGCCTGGCAGAGAATCCACGGGTAATCCTTCCGTCCGTCCAATTTTGTGAGCGCGAAGCCGGTGCCGGTCGTCTCGAACGTCAGGGGCTGCCCGAAGAGGTCTTTGGAGATCTTGGCGCCGTGCTTCTTCATGGCCAGGTAGAGGGCGGCCATCGAGCCGCCGTAAAACACGCCGCCAAAGGGATTGCTCGTCACGATGCTGAGCAAGACGAGGCCCCCACCGACCAGTCCGAACGTCAGGCCGGCCCGCTTGCGAATCCTGGCCCAGTAAACGGTTTGCACCTGCCCCAGGTCTTCGGCCGTCAGCTCGAACTGGACCTTCAACGGCGAGCCTGCTCCACCAGCCGGTCCAGCTCGGGCAACAAGAGCTTGCTCAGGGCCAGCTCGACAGCCGGCACCGTGCCGGGCAGCGCGATCAGGACCCGCCCGCGGTTGGTGCCGGCCACCGCGCGGCTCAGCATGGCCAGCGAACCCTGCTCCTGGTAGCTCAGGTAGCGGAACAGCTCGCCGAAGCCGTCCACCCGCTTCTCGAGGAACGTCTCCACCACTTCGATGGTGCCCTCGCGGGTCGAGTAGTCTGTGCGCCCGGTCAGGAGGATGCAGTGGATGCCCGGGTCGCCCAGCGCGCCGATCATCAGCGCTTTCAAACGCATCGGGTCCTCGGGCATCACGTGGTAGCCCAGCACCGGGTGGCCGCCTTCCTCGAGGAGCCGGCGGACCGCGCTGCCGACCGGGTCGTTCTCGTAGGTGGCGCTATCGCTCAGGGTGATGACCAGACAGGGAACAGCCATTACAAGCCTCCGGCGTAAGTCAGGAAAGCGTCCATCAACTGGCGCGTGACCGGGCCGGGCACGGCCAGCGTGCGGCCGTTCAGCTCGCCGATCGGGCCCACCGGGCGGGTGGTGCTGGTGAGGAACGCTTCGCTGCAAGTATCCAGGACCGAAGCCGAGAGCGATGCCACCCGGTAGGGCAGCTTCAGCCCCTCGGCCAGCTCCAGGATGACCTTGCGCGTGACGCCCTCCAGGATGCCGTCCGAGGGCAAGGCCGTGCAGAGGGCGCCCCCGTCGACGAGGAAGAGGTTGCTGGAGGCGGCCTCGGTCAGGTGGCCCTCCATGTTCAGCATCAGGGCCTCATCCCAGCCGCGCTCGCGCGCCTCCATGTGGGCCATGCGCGCGTTGAGCAGATTCCCCGTCTTGAAGTTGGGGCTCAGGGCCGCGTTGGGCGTGCGCTTCGTGTCCACGAGGCCAGCTTTGAGTCCGCGCTGGTAGACCCAGCTCTGCGTGGGCACGAACGGTCCGGCCAGCACGACCAGCGTGGGCTTCTGCGTCGCGTTGCGGGCGTAGTCGAGACTGGCCACCCCGCGCAGCACCAGCGCGCGCACGTAGAGGTCCCCGGTCAACTCCCCACAGAGGGCCTCGAGCTCGGCCGTCAGCTCCTGGTCCGTCCAGGGCAGCTCCATGCGCACGCCCAGCGCACTGCGTCGCAGGCGATCGAGGTGGTCCTGCAGGCGAAAAAGCTGGCCGTTGTAAGTGCGCATCGTCTCGTAGACGCTGTCGCCATACATCACGCCGTGGTCGACGACGCACACCCGACTTTCCAGAGCCGGGCGGTTCTGGCCCTCGACGCGGGCCCACATCTGCTCCAAAGGGGGTGCCGCCATAACAAGCCCGCGTTCCCCATTCGGAAGGGACATCCTGGTCCGGCGTTTAATCGCAGCAGGCCAATACATGCCGGGGAGGCGCTCGTGGACGACAAAGAAAGAGCTCTGGTCAAAACTCTGGTCAAGGCGATCTGGGCCGACGGGGAGATGGCTGGCTCCGAGCGCGAGATGCTGGGCGGAATCCTGTCCCAGCTGGGCGCCTCCTCCGAAGAGGTGCTGGAAGTCGGCAAAATGCTGCAGCAGCCTCCCGACCTCGACGACATCCGCGAGCAGGTGCCCGACTACGAGCACCGCTGCGATATCATGAAGTTCATCCTGGCGATGGCGCTGGCCGACGGCCGCGTCAACGTGTCCGAGCTGCAGTTCCTCAACAAGATGGCAAAAACGCTCGAGATCAAGTCCGAAGACATGGAAGCCCTCAAGGACGAGACGCTCAAGACGCTGGAAGCGGGCTCCTGACGACCATGCGGCTCCTCGTCCTGCTGCTGGCCCTGACGCTGCCGGTGTTCGCGCAGCTGCCCGCTCCCACCAATCTACGGGCTACGCTGCCAACCGGCGTGGACGGGATCACGCGCGTCGACCTGCGGTGGGATCCGGTACCGGGTGCCACGGGCTACGAGGTGCTGCAGTTCCGGGGCAAGGACTGGTGGTTCGACGAAGAGGATCCAAACCGCACGCCCTTCACCAGCTCCACCACCATCACCGGTCTCACCGAGGACTCGCCCTATGAGTTCGTGGTGCGCGCCGTGGGCGCCCAGGGCGTGAAGTCGCCCAACAGCGCGACCGTGGGCATCCGCACCGCCTCCAAGAGCGCCGTGGTGGCCGCCGCCACCAATCCCAAGCCTCCCACCACCCAGTCCACGCCCAAACCGCGCGTGGACGTGAGCGCCCCGGCCCCCGACGAGCCGACCGGCCTGTTCGCGGTCTTCTCCGAGAACGACCGCGTGCAGCTCTCGTGGCGGAAGGCCGCGGGAGCCGCCAGCTACCAGATCGAGGAAGAGGTCGAGGGCAAGTGGATCCCCGCCAAGGATATCGTGGGAGCACCCGAGTCCAACAGCGTCGTCATCCTCAACCACCCGCTGCCGGGACCCTGGCGCTTCCGCGTCATCTCTGTGGGGGGCAACGGCAAGCGCTCCGAGCCGAGCTGGCCCGCCACCGCGCACCGCAACTACTGAGCCAGAAGCTTCTCGGCTTCGTCGCGCAGCTCGGGGGCGATCATCAATAGCTCGTTGCGCACCGTGGTCGCCAACGCCAGCACAGCGTCGGTGCGGGTCATCTGGCTGAACTCGCGCCAGGTCGAATCGCCCGTCTTCACCCGGATGGGACGATTGTGGTCGCCGCGGTAGACCTCGAAGCCCGCGTCCTCGGGCGTGTCGGCGCGCAAATAGCAGCCCCAGTCGTCTCCGAACCGCTCCCGAACGAGCGCTTCCACCGCCTCGAGCCGGGGGCCCGGGCCCGGGTGAGCCAGCACCTTGTAGGGGCGCCGCTCGGTAAAGCGGCGCGCGAGATCGGCCAGCACCGTATCGCTGGACGAGCGCCACAGCTTGATGGCGTGGAACAGGTCGAAGTCGTCCAGCAGCAGGAAGTGGTCCAGGAAGGCCTCGCTCTGGGGATTCTCCCCCCGGAACAGCACGAGCAGGTTGGGCGGGATGACCAGACAGGCCGGATCGCGCTCGTAGGCTTTGCGAGAGCGCTCCAGCACGACGCGCAGCAGGGTCTCGGCCGAGCGCACCGTGCGGTGGCGATAGATCTGCCACTGCATGAAGTAGCGGCTGAACAGGAACTCCTCCACCGCGTCCACGCCGCGCGGGTCGAGCGCCGCCAGCAGGCCGCCCTGGTCGTCGCACAGGGGCACCAGTGAGGCCAGGATGCGGTCCAGGTCGAACAGGCCGTAGCGCACGCCCGTGAACAGCGAGTCGCGCAAGAGGTAGTCCATGCGGTCCACATCCAGCTGCGAAGCCAGCAGCTCGTGGAAGGCGAGGCGCGGGTAAGTCCCCTCCATCATGCTGCTGACCATCTCGGCGCTGACGCCGTGGCGCTCCAGCACGGGAGCCAGGCGCTCGCGCACGATGCGCCGGCTGAGCGACTCGTGGTCCACCGAGCTGAAGACGCGCTCCAGGGCGTGCGAAAAGGGTCCGTGACCGATGTCGTGCAGCAGCGCGGCGCAGCAGGCCGCCTGGCGCTCCTCCAGGGGGAGCTGGCAAAGACCGCGCCCGTGCCAGCGGTCGAGCACGCGGTGCATCAGCCACATCACGCCCAGGACGTGCTGGAAACGGGAGTGCTCGGCTCCGTGGAAGGTGGTGAAGCACATTCCCAGCTGACGGATCGACCGCAGGCGCTGAAAAGCCGGCGTATCGATCAGGTCGAGCAGCACCGGAAAGGGAATGGGCAGGCTCCCGTGCACCGGGTCGCGCAGCACTTTGTCCCTGTAGCATTCCATGAGGAGCGGGGCTTTCGACCCGCAGTGCGAAGACCCCGCCATGACTTGCGAGACTTTCTTCCAGAACCTGTGGGCTGATTACCAGCTGCTGGCGCCGCGCGTCTCCTCGCTCAAGCGCAGCCTCGAGGCGCGCGGGGAGACGGTGCAGAACGATCACATCGCGTTCCGCACCTACGACCGCTCCCCCATCGACCTGCTGGCGCTGGAGAAGCACATTCTCGCGCTGGGCTACGAGCGCTTCCAAGAGTATCATTTCGAGGACAAGAAGCTGTCCGCGTGGGGCTACGTCCACCCCGCCGGCCATCCCCGCATCTTTCTGAGCGAGCTCGAGACCCGCAAGTTCAGCGCCGAATTGCAGGCCACCGTGGACCGACTCTGCCGGCAGATCGACCCGGCCGCCGTGGCCACGCCCGATGTCTTTTGGGCCGGCCGGCTCTGGGACCCCGTGACCTACGACGAGTTCCTCTCGCTGGACCGTGAGAGCGAGTATGCCGCCTGGGTGGCGGCCCACGGTCTGCGCGCCAACCATTTCACGGTCAGCGTCAATGCCCTCGAGACTCTGCCCACGCTCGAGGCGCTGCTCGATTTCGTGGAGGGGCAGGGCTTCAAGCTCAACACCTCGGGCGGCCGCGTGAAGGGCACCCCGGAGGTGCTGCTGGAGCAGGGCTCCACCCTGGCCGATCGGATCGAGGTGCCCTTCGCCGACGGCCGTCGCGAGGTTCCCACCTGCTACTACGAGTTCGCCCGCCGTTACCCGGACGCCAGCGGCAAGCTCTACGAGGGCTTCGTGGCCGCCAGCGCCGACAAGATCTTCGAGTCGACCAACCTCGAGAAGTAGCTCAGGTGCGCGTTCGGGGCGCCCGAATGCCCGCCAGGAAGAGCTTTCCGGCCAGGTGGCCCAGTTGTCCGGCCGCTGCCCCCGTCAGGGCGGCGGCGGTCAGCTCCGTTTCGCGACGGCGCTCGAGGTAGGGCTCGAGCGCGCCGGTCTGCACCTCGTCGAGGACTCCCTCGAGATCCTGCTGGCTCACCAGCTGGCGCATGCACTTCGCGTCCCAGGCCTCCCAGGGCGCCTCTCCTCCGATGCGCGCGCGGGCGCGGGCCAGCAACCCGGCCACCAGCTCGGGCGGGCCCCAGGGCTTGAACCGGGGCAAAGGCTGACCCACCTGAATGGAGGGCTGCTGGGGCAGCAAGGAGCGGGCCAGGCGCACCTCGACGCCCGGCTCGTCGCCTGCCGCCAGCGATTCCAGCGCCCGGTCCACGAATTCGCGGTGATACCGGCCCGCGGGCAGTTTGTGCGCCACCTCCTGGAGAAGGGCGAGACGGGCCTCGGGCGTGTCCCCCCGGCGAGAGAGCAGACCTGCCGCCTGGGACCGAAACTCGGTCTGCAGGCGGCCTCCGTCGGAGAGGGCTTCGTGGCAGGCGTCCAGGAGTTTGGCGGTGGGCCCCATCGGCCCGTCCTGGAGCGTGTCGACCAGGAAGCGCCAGCCCTCCGGACCCTCTTTAGCCAGACTCAGCGCGTGGGCCGGGAAGTAAGCATTGAAATAGCGGTCCTGCGACATCGCGGCCATCTGGCCGAAAACGACCCGGGCCAGGCTCTTGCGGCTCCGGCCGTCGAGGTCGCCGGACACGGTTCGAAAAAGCCCTTCCAAATCCGTCACGCTCGGCTCACGCTCGGGATAGCGCAAGAGAGCGGAGCAGACCCTCATGCTTTGCGCCGGGCCCACCGCCTCGCCCCAGGAGCGGGCCAGCTCGAGCGTCCAGGCCGCCTGCGGCAGGCTCTTCTCGAGATACGGGATGACTCGCAGCCCTTCGGCGCGGTTGTCGTAAAGGAGCCTGGACCCCGTACCGGCCAGCCCGCGGGCCAGCTCTTCGTTGGCCGGCGTCTCCAGCAGCCTGTCCAGCACCGGACTCCAGAACTGTTCCCGATCCGAAGGTGCCCGCACCCACCGGTCCAGCTCGGAGGCCTGCGCGTGAGCGACCAGCGGATCTTCGTGGCCCAGGGGGTCCATCGGCGGCGCCCCCCATCGGGCCGCCTCGACGGCCAATCCCAGCGTTTCGCCGTCCCAGGAGAAGACGGTGCTGAAAAGCTCCTCACCCGGCTTCGGCTCTCCATTGACGAGCTCCCAGGCGCGGCTAGCGAGCTCGGGCGTAGGGGCTTTGGACAGAAGACGCAGCTGGCGGTTGACCGGCTCCTCGCGCGGCGCAGCCAGCGGCGCCTCGGACGGGGCCGCCTCCAGGACCTGCGGAGCGACCAATTGGGCGGGCTGAAAGGTGCGCTCCACGAACCGATCGGTGGGCTCGGCCAGAGCGCTGCTGGTCGGCCTTGCCCACGAGAGGGTTTTGTAGGCGGTGCTCGGCAGCCAGCCCGGATTGCACTCGATCACCTGCAAAGGTTCGGCACCGACACGACGCGCTCCCGCGGCCGGTTACAAATTCGCAAAAACCGTTAACAACGGATACAGACTGGCAACATTCGGCCGATCCCCGGAGTGCCTTTTCCAGGTATCCTGTGGGTGAGATGAAGAGCGCGTCGGTAGCAGAAACAGCGGTGACCACGTTCGATTGCCTGGGCGGCACGGTCTTCCAGCGCAACCCTCTCTTCGTCGGCATCGTGGATATGCGCAGCCTCCCGGCCCGCACCCCGGCGGCTCCGTCCCCGACGAACGCCCCGGTGATGCAGCAGGCGCTCCTGACGGCCGTAGCCGCTCGCCAGGCCCAGTCCGGCCCGGCCGCGCTCCCGCTCCCGAGCTCTCGCTCGCCCCTCACCCAGATGATGCGCGCCCGTTAAGCTCCCTTTCAGCTCGTCAGGCCATAATGCACGAGTGCAGATCTCAACTTCACCCTTCCGGGCCCGGCTGCAGCGGGAAGTGCAGCAATGCGAGGACAGCCTCAAGTCGCTGGAGGAGGTCGCCAGCTACAGCCGTGACCGCGACTGGTTCGAACCGGCCCTGAAGGGCGCTACCCTCAAGAGGAACATCGGCGCTCTCGCGATGGCGGGGGCCGTGGCCGGAATCGTGGTGGGGCTGACGGTGCCGGCCGCCGCCATCGCCCTCCCGGCGGGCCTGGTGGTGGCCCTGTACGCGGGAATGGCCCTGAGCGCGGCCAAGAAAGAAATCCGCTCGATCCAGGACGCCAAGAGCCAGAACACCACGCTGATTGCCATGTTTGACACGAATATCCAGCAGGCACGCGCGCGCCTGGCGCAGGCCAAGCGTGAGCTGGCCGACGCCGGAGACGAGCCGTCCGTTGCGGTCCAGAAGCTGGTGGACGGCTTGAAGCAGTCCACCCAGATCGTGGAAGACTCCGCCCGCGTGACGTTCGCCGGCGTGAGCCTCAAGAAACGCCGTTGATCGCTCAGGAAGCCGCTCGAGGACTCGAAAGCTCGCAGAGCTGGCGCTGGAAATTCTGGAAGCGCACCGAGCTCAACGTGGCCGAGGCCGAGCAGTGCCTGGACCGGCTGGAGACGTTGCAGCCCGACCCGGGCCAACAGGCGGTGCTCCAGATGGCACGCGCCGCCGCGCCCCCCGAAGCGGAGCCCAGGAAACGCCTGGCGGTCATGCAGGCCGCCATGCAGACGCTGACCGAGCAGGTTTCTGGAGACCTGGTCCCGCTGGCGGGCGTCGCTCTCAAGCTGCGCGAGCGCTCCGATCCCGCCCTGGAGACTCGCATCGAGCAAGGCCTGGCGGCCCGGCTCCCGCCCAGCGGGGTGCTGGGCGAGGTCGCACCTGATCCCGGGTGGCTCCTGGAGAAGGCGCACCAACCCTACCCTGCCAGCGCCACCGACTGGTCCGTGACCCTGCAGGGCACGCCGCCGGCCTGTGTGCGCACCGCCCTGGAGCGGCTGGCGCCGCAGGACGTGCAGAGCTTCGTCACCCAGACGCGCGCTCTCGGCCTGGCTTCGCAGGCCGAGCTGGAGCGCGACGCGCTGGCGACCTTCGACCAGAACACCAGCGGGCCCCACCGCGCCGCGCGCCACCTGAACGAAAAGCTCCCCGAGGAGGACGTTCGCAAACTGGGCGGCTGGCTGGCCGAGAACGCCCGACCCCAACCGCTGGCGACGCTGGCGAGCCGGCTCGATCATCCCGAGGCCTATCGCACTCTGGCCCGCCACCTGGACCAGCCGGATTGGCTGGGGCCCGCGGCCACCGAGCTCCACGGCTCTGTCCCCGCTCAGAAGCTGGCCGCCTGCCTCGGTGAGCTGGCCCCCGCCGAGACCGCGCTGGCCTGGCTGCAGAACGCTCCCGAGGAGGGCGCGGTCCGCGGCCTGCAGGCTTTCGGCGCCGGCGAACGCTCGCGTCCCGCGTTGCTGCTGCGCCTGGGCCTGCCCCCCGCCGAGACGCTGGCGCTGGTGGACAGCCAGGAGCCGCTCCTGCGGGCTCTGCTGGCCACTCCCTGGCCCGACGAGCAGGCACGCGCCAGGGCCGTGGCCACCGGCTGGAAGGCGCTGGAAGAGAACCCGACCAACCTGGCCGGAGCCGGGCTCAGGATGGCGCGCGCCGTGACCGATATCAATCAGAAGCTCTTCCTGGCGCGCGCGACTTTGCAGGCGCTGGGCGCCGACGGGCTGCTGGCGCTCACCCGCGCCGAGGGCCCCAATCAGGAATGGAGCCAGGCGGCGCTGGGACTGGCGGCTCTGCGGCACCTGGAGCAGGGCGCCGCGCCCGGCCCCAAGCTCATCCTCGAGTTGACCCGCGAGGCCTGCGAAACCTGGGCCGCACCGCCCTGGCGCACGGCGATCTTCAACACCCTGGCGGCCGATCCGGCCATGTCCGCCCTCGGGCGCTCGCTGCTCGAGGATCCCGAGAAGCTCTCGCTGCTCGCCACCGACACCCTGCTGACCTCGGTGGCGACGGGCCTGGCGCCCTCTTCCGTGGAGGAGAACGACCACGCCGTCATCGTGGGGGGCGTCCGCGTGGCCAAGCGCGGTGCCGAGGCGCCCGCGGGCGAGACGGTCGCCGTGCAGGTCGACACCTCCTCGGAAGCGAGCACGCTCGACCTGGGTCCCCCTCCCCAACCCGGCCGCGCCGTGCGCACGGAGTGGCGGGAAAAGCTGCACCGGGGATTGGCCGTTGTCTACAACCCGCTCACGGGCGAGTTCGAGAGCCGCGATCGCCTCAACCGCGGCATGGCGGGAGTTTTCAACCCGCGGGAAGGGAAGGTCGTGTTCCAGGAAGGGGCCCTCTATCGCGGCGTGGGGGGCTGCTACGATCCCACCCAGGGCAAGGTCATCTTCAAGAGCGGCAATCGTCTGACCACCACCGTGCTGGTCTTCAACCCCCGGACGCGCGCCGTGGTGGATATCGCCTTGGGACGCAACTACGGAGCGGGAGCCGCCTACAATCCGGCCACGGGCGAGGTGGATTGGAAGACCGGCCGCAACCGGGCCTACGCGGCGCTCTACCATCCCGACACCGGGCAGCTGGAATGGCGTGAGAAGCGCCATCGCGGTTTCGTAGCGGCCAGCAACGACCCCGAGTTTCCCACTCTGGCCAGCTCCTCCTACGCTCCCTACGAGAGTGATTGAGATCCCTGGTGGATCTTGGAGGGATCGCCCGACCCGGGGTATCCTGAGTTCAGGAAGTCGCTCCCCGGAGCGAAATCCCAACGGAACCCTCCAGAATCATCATATCTCCCTGTTCCACCTGGCCCCGTCGGGCCGGGTCTCTTCTTTTCCGGCAGGATCCGCGCCGGCCCGGTCGGGAACTTAGGGGAATGCAAATCTTCGGACTCCCCCAGACCGCCGCCACCCGCGAGACCTCTGTTCGGCGCGAGGTGCAGACGGGCCCCACCGCCCCCACCGAGAGCCTCGGCAGTACCGAGGGCCCCTCGGGGCTGATGACGCGGATGAGCTTCGCGCCTGCTGCTAAAACCGGCAGCTTCTTTCGTGGACTGGCGCTGGCCGTGGCCCTCTCGGTCATGGGCGGAGCCTTCGCGGGTCCCGCGCTGGCCGCGGGCAAAACGCAACAGGTCGAGCAGCAGCAGGTGCGTCCCGAGGTGCACAACTTCCTCAACGAGCTGAAAGACGGCACCATCACGGGGGTCAAGCACACCACTCGCGGGCTGGCCTTCCCCTCGCCCTACGAGCCCCGGGCGCCCCAGCCGTTCGCGGCGGGCCGCTTTCAGATCGACTTCCAGACGAAAGATGGCCAGAGCCGGGCCTTCGTGGTGGACACCGAGTCCAGGGTGGGCCACCTGGGCAACGTGGTGCCGGGACAGACCGACGTGGGCGGCTCCATCTCGCTGCTGACCGACCCGGCCAACAGCCAGAGCGTGGGCGCCACGCTGACCAAAGACGAGCAGGGGGCCATGCTGGCCAGCCTTTATGCGAAAGCGGGCCAGCCAATGGTCGCGACGACCGCCGACAAAACCGATTTCGCCATCTCCTCGGTGGCCGCGGTCCACTTCAGCGGCCAGGGCGCCGCCGCGGTCAGCCAGGCCCACCAGAGGCTCTCCGGCCAGTAAGCTTCGGCAGGGCTTTGCCCCGCCCCCCGGGAAGGGCCTCGGCCACTTCTCAAGCGGGGAGAATCACAGCCAAATGCTCAGAGCCTTCTGCCTGCTCTTGCTGGCCGTCTTGCCGGCGCAGGCGCAGAACTTTCTGGCCGTCAACCTGAATCAATCGCAGGTCGTGGGCGGCGCCACCGTGGGCGGCACGGTGGCCATCTCGGCCCCGGCTCCGCCCGGCGGCACCGCCGTCAACCTCTGGTGCGGGGACGACGTGCGCGTGCCGAGCCAGGTCATCATCCCGGCCGGACAAACCGTGACCGGATTCTCGGTGCAAACCAACCCCACCAGCCAGCCGCTCTACGTGCGCATCCAGGCCAGCGCGGGCACCGCCCAGCAGACGACGTTCCTGCAGGTAAACCCTGTGGCCGCGGCGCTGCAGGGTAGCAACAACAACACCAGCCTGCAGCTGTACAAGCAGGACCCGATGGTTTCGCCGGTCTACGGCCCGGGTATCCCCTATTACTACCCCTACGGCTACAACTACTGGGGCTATCCGGGCCCCGAGCCCTGGGCCGAGCCGACCCACTTCGATCGGGACGGATATCCCGTTATGCGCACGGGCGGAGGTGTGAGAGTTCGATGAAGAAGCAAGCCAAAAGACCGCTCCTGTCGTCGCTGGTCCTGCCCGTTCTCGCGGCCCTGACGCTGGCCTCGCCCGTCAGCGCCCAGCCTCAGTCGTTGCAAGACGCGCTCAAGCGCCCGACCGAGGTGCGGGTGCTCCAGCTGCAGCCCGTCAACGGGCCGCTCGGCCCCGAGCTGGGCCAGCTCAGCAACCTCGAGGTGCTCATTCTCGACCGCGTGGGGCTCACCTCGCTGCCCGCCGAGATCGGGCAGTGCCAGAACCTCAAGGTGCTGATCCTGGATAACAACCAGCTGGCCACTCTGCCGGCCGAGGTCGGGCAGCTGCCCAACCTCAGAATGCTGAGTGTGAACAACAATCACCTCACCTCGCTGCCGGACCTGAGCGGAGACAAGACCCTGGCCGACCTGTCGGTCAACGATAACCAGCTCACGCAGCTGCCCAAGGGCCTGGATGGCATTTACCACCTGAAGGCGCGCCACAATCAGCTTTCGTCGCTGCCCGCGATGCCCCGCCTGGAGGATCTGGACGTGGCCCGCAACAAGCTCACCACCTTCCCGCCCTCCATTCAGCAAATGAAGGGATTGCAGAGCCTGGTGATCGCCGACAACTCGTTCGGAGTCTTTCCCACGGGTCTGAGCGAGCTGACATCGCTCAACCTCATCGACGGCAGCAACTGCAAGATGGACGCCCTCCCCAACGACCTGGGTCTGATGCCCAACCTGGAGAAACTCTACCTGTCGGGCAACCAGCTCACCTCGCTGCCGCCCGAGTTCGTGAACCTGCTGCGGCTCGAGGAGCTGGACCTGAACGACAACAGCCTGGCCAAAGACGTGTCGGTGGTCTTCAAGATCACCTCGCTCAAGGGTCTGGATCTCGGGGGCAACGACCTCGGCACGGTTCCGCCCGAGCTGGGCGACCTCACCCAGCTGACCTATCTCAACCTCAACGACAACCAGCTGACCTCGGTTCCGCCCACGCTGATGAAGCTGCGCCAGTTGCGCACGTTGCGCCTGGAGCGCAACAAGCTGACAACCCTGCCCTCTCTGGACAAGCTGACCGAGCTGCGCACGCTGCAGGTCGACGGCAACCAGTTGACCAGCATGCCCAGCGTAAAGGAGCTGCTGGACCTGACCACGTTGAGCGCCGAGGGCAACAGCCTGGCGCATCTTCCGGACGGCATCCTCAGCCTGAAGGAGCTGGCCCAGGTCTACCTGCGCGGCAACCCGATCTCGCCCACAGAGGTGAATACTCTGCGCGGGACCGGCGTTTCCGTCGAGTTCTAACCGGGGGGGTAGGCACCCCCCCTTTTCTTTTTGTCCGAGTTAGTGTATAATTAACACATACTAACGAGAGGGGTCACGAAGATGCGCAAGTTGCTCCTGGTCCTGGTGGTTCTGCTGGCGACGGGGTGCGGGCAGTCCTGGCACGAGTACCGCTCCAACAAAGGCGGCTATTCGGTCGAGGTCCCCGGGACCGTGAAGGAGGACACCAGCTCGATCAGCACTCCCATCGGGGCGATCAAGTTCTACACCGCCGTCTCTGAGGGCAGCAACTACGGCTACGCCACTGCCTATGCCGACTTTCCCGACTTCGTCGTGAAGCAAGACCACAAGGACCTGCTGATCGGCGCACGCGACGGCGCTCTGCGCAATATCGACGGCAAACTCGACAAGCAGACCTGGATCAAGCTCGAGGGACACCAGGGCCTGGAGATGACCTTCACCTCCTCCTCCAAGAAGATGAAGGCCAAAGCGCGCATCATCCTGGTGAAAAACCGCCTGTATCAAGCGATTGCGGCCCAGACCGAGGACAGCTACGACGAGCAAGAGGTGGATCGCTACCTGAAGTCCTTCCGCCTGCGACCGGTGTTGTAACAACAGGGTAACCTCCGGAGCAGGTTGCGCGATTTAAGATCGCCGCATTCTAGCCGGAGGTTTTCTCACTTGCTCGTCCGCAACCTGAACCAGACCATCGCTCCCCCGCAGTTCAAAGCCCTGCCGGCTCCTCCCCCACCCCAGGCGCAAGAAGCCGCCCCGGCCGACCAGGCCGAGCTCAGTGGCGCCAAAGCGCCGAAAATCAGCGCCGCCTCGCTGGCCCAGAGCGCCAGAGACCTGGGTATCGACGCCACCGCCTCGGCCAGCACCGTGCTGGCGCAGCTCGGCGTGCGCACCCTCGAGCGCCTGGACAACCCCCGCGTGAAGGCGCGCGTGGCGGAAATCTACCTCGACAAGATCGCCTCCCTCGAGAATGACCCGGCCGCCGCCCAGGCCTCGGCCGTGATGGAGCTGACCAGCCCCGAGGCCAGCGGCGCCGGCTCGGCCTACCTCACCACGCTGCGCTCGATCGCCCTGCAGGACCAGCCCGGCGTGCCCGGCGTCGGCTTCGACCTTTCCAACCGCGACACCAACGTGGACGCTCGCCAGGACTTCTATCACCACATCAACGGCGGCTGGCTGGCCAAGAACCCCATCCCGGGCGACGCCGCCCGTTGGGGCCGCTTCAACGAGCTGCGCGACGCCAGCACCCGTATCCAGAAAGAGATTCTCGAGGAGTATGCCGGCCACACCAACTCCGAGCCCGGCAGTGTCGAGCAGAAGCTGGGCGATTTCTACGCCAGCGCCATGGACACGGCCAGCATCGAGGCCGCCGGCACCGCGCCCATCCAGCGTCTGCTGGACCAGGTCGGCGCCATCCAGACCCACGACGACGTGAAGGCGGCCCTGACCGAGTTCCACCGCACCGGCAACGGCGCGTTCTTCGGCTTTGGCGCGGGGGTCGACTACCACGACTCCAACATGAACATCGCCGAGGCCTTCCAGGGCGGCCTGGGGCTGCCCGGCAAGAACTACTACGAGGACCAGGGCGAGAAAGCGGACGGCATCCGCGCCGCCTACGTCACCTACCTGGCCACCCAGTTCAAGAACCTGGGCGACGACGAGACCACCGCGGCCGACAAGGCCGGCAAAGTGATGGCGCTGGAGACCCGCCTGGCCAACGCCTCGCTCTCCAAAGCCGAGTTGCGCGACCCCGAGAAGATCTACCACATCATGAACCGTGAGGAGCTCAACGCCCTCACCCCCAACTTCAGCTGGGACAAGTACTTCGAGGCCCAGGGCATCGGCTCGCTGCAGACCCTCAACATGGCCACGCCGGGCTTCTTCACCCAGCTCGACAAAGAGCTGAGCGAGACGCCGGTCGAGGACCTCAAGGCCTACATGCAGATGCGCCTGGTGGACGGCTCGGCGGGCTTCCTGCCGGCCAGGTTCGACGACGCCAGCTTCGACTTTTACGGCAAGACGCTGAGCGGCGCCCAGGCCCGAAAGCCGCGCGACCAGCGCATGGCCGACTCGACCTCGAGCTATCTCGGCATGGCGCTGGGCAAGGCTTACGTGGAGCGCACCTTCCCGCCCGAGGCCAAGGCGCGCGCCGAGGAGATGATCGAGAACATCCGCGGCGCCGTGGGCGAGCACATCAAGTCGCTCGACTGGATGAGCTCCGAGACCAAGAAGCAGGCGCTGGACAAGCTGGAGCACGTGGGCGTGAAGGTGGGCTATCCGGACGAGTGGCCCGATTACAGCCAGGTGCCCGTGCACCGCGGCGTTTACGGCGACAACATCATGGCCCTGCGCGAGTACGCTTCCAAGGAAGACCTCGCCAAGATCGGCCAGCCGGTGGACAAGAGCGAGTGGCACATGTCCCCCGCCATGGTGAACGCCTACTACAGCCCGCAGAACAACGAGATCGTCTTCCCGGCCGCCATTCTGCAGCCGCCGTTCTTCGACGCCAAAGCGGACGACCCGATCAACTACGGTGGCATCGGCGTCGTGATCGGCCACGAGTTCACGCACGGCTTCGATGACAAGGGCTCGCAGTTCGACGCGGTGGGCAACCTGCGCAACTGGTGGACCGACTCCGACCGCGAGCAGTTCGAGCAGCGCGCCGGCGTCATCAAGGAGCAGGCCAACAACTACGAGGTGCAGCCCGGCCTGCACCTGAACGGTAACCTGGTGCTGGGCGAGGCCCTGGCCGACCTGGGCGGCTCCACGCTGGCCCTGACGGCGCTGCAGAACTCGCTCAAGGACAAGCCCTTCGGGCCCAAGGCGGACGGCTTCACGCCCGAGCAGCGGTTCTTCATGGGCTTCGGCCAGATCTGGGCCAACAACCAGCGGCCCGAGGCCGAGCGCCAGCAGGTCCAGACGGACCCGCACCCGGTCACGGAGTTCCGCGTGAACCAGACGCTCAAGAACATCCCCGCCTTCGCGGCGGCGTTCGAAGCCCAGGCCGACCAGAACATGGTCATTCCCGAGGAGCAGCGCGCCCAGCTCTGGTGAGACGGGAGAAGGGAGACGGGAGACGGGAGTCAAGAACTCCCTACTCCCTACTCCCTACTCCCTACTCCCTACTCTCAGGCGTGCGCCAGCACTTTCTTGGAGCGCTTCTTCATCTCTTCCGGAGACAGGGCTTCCTTGCGGGTCATCAGCATCCATTCGTGACCGAACGGATCCTTGATCTTGCCGTAGCGATCGCCCCAGAAGGCATCTTCCAGCTTCTGGACGACCTTGGCTCCGGCCTGGACCGCGCGATTGAAGACCTTGTCGCAGTCGAGACAGTAGAGAGTGAGCACCACCGGGGTGCCGTGCAGGGCCAGCGGCGAGCGAGCGCCCATGTCCGGGAACTCGTCGCACAGGAACAGACGGCAGCCGGCGATGTTCAGCTCGGCGTGCATGATCTTCTTGCCGTCGGGCGAAGGCATGCGCATCAGCTCTTCGGCCATGAAGACCTTCTTGTAGAAGTCAATCGCCTTGGCGGCGTCTTTGACGATCAGGTGAGGAATCAAGGGCATAGCGCCCTCGGGAACCGGGCTCAACTCCATGTTGAGATCCCCCCTTCATGAGATGGGCCCGCCTTCAGGGTTCGTCAGGAGTTCCCTGCATGAGTGAGCCCAAACCCAAATAAGGATCGTCTAATGGGATCTTCAACAGCCCCTGGAACAAAGGTTGACGACAATCATTTGGCCTGGCAGCGCTCAAATCAGCCAGCAGCAAGTGAACGGCTGGCCGCAGCCGGGTCACGCTGATCCGCGAGTCGACCTGCACGGCGTCCCTCCCCGCCAGCTTCTGACTCATCTCGGCCCCGCTGGCCGGACGGGCGCTGGCGTCGGTCAACGTGGCGGTGTAGCGCTGGAACCGGGCCGGACCGCTGCCCTTCACCTCGGGGCTGGACTCGAGATCCAGGGCGTTCAGCACCGGGGCCTCTACGACCGCCTTCCCCACGATGATCTCGGCGGGTGGAGCCTGCGCCACGAGGTTCTGGCTCAGCCGCTGGTGCCAGCCCTGGATGACGGACGGGCGCTTGCTGCCGGGCGTGCGCTCCAGCACGTCGATCAGACGCTCGGTGCGGTCGAGCTCGGCCAGGAAATCCTCGGGGGTGTAGAGCCCCGGGAAGGCGTCGATGACGGTTCCGTCCGGCAGGCAGACGTACATCACCGTGTTGCCCTTCAGGGTGCGGGTGATCCTCTTGTCACCAAAGTCCACGGTGACCCTGGGGACGTCGCGAACCGACTCCCAGGCGCACTCGTATTTCTTCAGCCTGTCTTGAACCCGAGCGTCCGAGAGCAGCACGGCCCTCAGTGTGCGCGCGTTGGTTCAACACCAGCGCTGGTCGAGTCTCCCGAACATGCTGAGCAGCAGGATGGGCTTGCCGCTGGATTGGGCGCGCACCCTGGCGCGATCCAGCGTCTCATACCAGGTGGTGGCCGCCGACACAGGCAGCAGCAAAGCCACGGCGGTGGCGGACAAGAGCAAGATTCGTCTGAGCATGAAGCGACCGTCGCAGGTCGGCGGAAGTCTATTCCTCCTCGTCGAGCTTCTGGGTGACCCCGGGCAGCAGGCTCTCGAGGTCCTCGGTGAGCTTTTTCTTACCGGGCTTCTTGCCGCTGAGGTGGGTCGTCAGAGCTTTCTGGGCCTCCTGGGCGACCTCGAGCATGACCTTCTTGGAAGGCTTCTTGCCCGTTTCGAACCAGCGCATCACCGCGTAGCCAATCGCGATGGTGGCCGAGGAGGCGACCGAGGCCGAGAGGGCCCAACCGGGGACTCCACCCAGCTTGGTGAGCTGTTGGAACAGCGTGCGACCGAGCATGCCGGCTCCAAAAGCGGCCAGAATCTCGACGCCCCGCTTGGCATTCAGCTTCTCGCCGTAGATCTTGGCCAGCGTCAGCACCATGGTCGACTGGATGGCGGTCAGCGGAAGAAGGTCCAGAATCGGGATGGGTGACAGCGCCACGATGCCAGCGGCTACGGCGGCGCGGCGCACCGCTTGCCAGCCCAGCTTGCGCCGCATCGGCACCAGCAGCTCACCCAGCTTGCCCAGCAAGCGCGGCTCGGCGGCCGCCAGCTCGAGCAACAGGCGATCGACCCCGTTGCCGTCCTGGGCCGAGAGGGGCACGATCTCCTCGGGATCGAGGTCGAGCACCTGGGCAGCCGAGCGCACCACCTCGCTGCGCAGTTTGCCGGACACCATGTCGATCTTGTTCAGAGCCACCAGGTAGGGCTTGCCCAGCGCCTTCAGCTCGCCGTAGAGCACGCGCGCCGAGGTGTTGACCCCGACCGTGGCGTCGAAGACCAGGATGAGAAAATCGGCTTTGCGGGCGGCCTCGAAGGCGCTGTTGCGCTCCTCCAGCCCCATCGTCAGGGCGCGGTCGGCGCCCGGTGTATCCACCAGGGCGAAGAGGCCCTTTTCGGAGCTGATCGGGGCGCGCGTCGTGCCGGGAATCGGCGAGACCTCGGCGGTAACGTCGGTCTCATTCACCAGCGCGTTGAACAGCGTGGACTTGCCCACGTTGACGGGCCCCACGATGGCCACCCGGGAGACGGGAGAGTATACCGGAGCGGCCAGGCGGCGAATCATGCCCAGCAGGTCGCCGGCGTTGGACGGCCGATCGCGCATGATGTCGACGAACGACTTGAGGGTGTGCTTGAGCTCCTGGCGGATGTCGGGGGGCAGCCCGGACCAGGCCGCGCGGGCACCCTCACGCGCTTCGGGGGGAAGCATCTCCAGCATGATGTCGACGTCGCTCTTCACAAATGCACTCCAAAACAACTACGCTCGCCTGCGGCTCGCTGCGCGCTACGCTTGCCATTCAAACTACGCTCGCCTGCGGCTCGCTGCGCGCTACGCTTGCATTTCTTGCCATCCCCGGGGAATCCTCGACTCACGGGCGAAAACGTTCCCCAGAGCGACGACAGGAGCGATCAACGATTTTGAGCGAACGGGTCAATCCCGGGCGTCACCTCGAGCAACTCGTCGAGGAAGTGCTGGCCCAGAAGATCTTCGCGGTGGACTTCGCCTTCGGCTTCTCCCGCCTGGAGCGCCACCTGGCGGGCGTGCGCACGTGGCTGGCTGCTCACGATCGCTCCTTACCCGCAGTGGATGAGCTTCAGAAGGCGCTCGACTCGGTGCGCGCGTTCGCCGAGCAGAAGACCCTGGGCGACCTCGATCGCGGCCTGGCCGCGGCCCGCAGCGCCACCTGGATGCTGGAGGACGCCATGGCGCGCGCCACCGTCGAGGGCGGCATCATGAGCGAGCTGCCCGACCGCCTGCGCATCGACCCCGCCCTGGAGCGCGACTGGCAGGAGCGCTGGCAGGCAAAAGTCTACCGCCACCAGGGCGAGTCCCGCATGGTCTTCGCCTGCAAGACCTGCGACTTCGAGTTCACTTACGTGGCCGAGGCGCCCGTCGGCGAGGTGGAGCTTCCCTTCGAGGAGCTCACCTGCCCGTTCTGCGACGGCTAGAGCACAGCGAGTTGGAACCCCAACGCCTCGGCAGCGGCGTTCATGCGAGCGTCATAGGAGGCCAGGAGAACCCGTTGGCCACGTTTCCGGAGAAAGTCGAGCGTGGCCAGGTGTAAGCTGTCGAGAGTTCTTACCGGAGTCGGGAAGGGCTCGAGAGCTCTCTCCAGGACCGGGACGACCAGCTCAACCAGTGCCGTACGCCCGACCAGGCTCCGCGCATCGTCTCCGTGAGAATCGGCCAGATTCCGAGCGTGGAGTCGATTCCACAGCTCGTATTCAAGCAGTCGACTGCTGACCAGGGACTCACTCCAGATGTCGGCTTGGGGTCGGCACTCTTCCGTCAGCAAGTAGGCCAGAGCGACCGACGTGTCGAGATAGATCACCCATCGCCTCGAGCCTCGTCCAGGTCGGCCAGGACCTCGGCGAGGCTCATGACCGGCTTCTTTGGTGGCGGCTCCCGAGAGATGAGGGTCGGTGGCGTGATCCAACCCTGGCGAACCGCGTCCGCAAGCATAGCATCGGCCAGCAGCGGACTGCGATCCGGGCGTGGCGGGCTCAACTCCGCAACCACTTGATCGCGGTCGGTCACCAGAATGGTTTCACCCGCGGCAGCCATCCTCACGTACTCGCTGAGTCGATTCTTGAGAACCTTTAAGCCGACGGCCTTCATGCAACAAAGGTAGCTTCTGGAAGCTACCTTCGTCAAGTCTCGCGCGTTCGAGAGCCTACCAGCCGTGGCGGTGGTGGTGATGATGGTGGCCGTGGCCCCAGTGGCCATTGTTCCAGACGCCGCCGTAGTTGTAGCTCGGGCCCTGGTAGACGCCCCAGTTCGGGAGGCTCTGCTGCTGCTGGACCGTAACGCCGCCGGTGCCCACGCCAACGGTCTGCTGGGTGACGATGCCGGTGCAAGAATTCTGGTAAGCGGTCGTGGTGTAAACCCCGACGTTTCCGAAGCGGTCGGCCATGATGCCGCTCTGCTGGCCCACCTGGACCTCGACGCAGCGCACGGGCTGCGGATAGTAGTAAACGCTCTGGGCATTGGCCGCCGGGGCGCCGGCGCAGAAGAGCGCGGCTCCGAAGGCGAGGGCGACACCCGTCTTGGCGAGGGCGCTGCCGAAGAAGCCGCGACCGCTGGATTTCTCGGTCTTGCTGAGCTCGACCGACTCGCCGGGAGCCCCGGTCTCGGTCTCGGCGGTCTTGCCCGAGGCGGCCGCGCGCGGACGTGAAGCGACGTTCCCGATGCTGGTGTTGGCAAAATTCGTGCTGATCATGGTGGACAACCCCTCCATCTCTCTCTGTTGGTCTGAGTCTACCCGGCGGGCCTGAAAAAAATCCTTAACAACTTCCGGCCCGCGCTCGAAGTAAGCTCGCCCCGTTATGATGATTCGCAACAACCAGCAACCCCCCGCTCCGCAGCCCCCCGCGCCCCAGCCGCCCGTTCCCCAGCCGCCCGCACCGCAGCCCCCTCCCGCGCCTGATTTCGTCACAATCGACATGCTGCCCCAGGATACGATGGTGTCCCAGCCCGAGCCGGTCCAGTTCCCGCGCACCCAGGTCGGAACCGAGCTGTCCGGCCCCCGCTTCGTGGTGCAGGACAACGTGCCCGTCGCCATCGCCGACGAGCAGGGCAACTACCATTACCCCATCGGCTCCGAGCAATTCGATCAGGTGAACGCCACCGCCGTGGTCTACCGCACGCTGTCGACCTACGAGCGCTACATGGGCCACGAGACGCCCTGGTCGTTCGACGGCCCGCTCACCATCAATCCCCACGCCGGCGAGGGCAAGACCGCCTACTACTCGCGCTGGGACGACTCGATCAACTTCTGCCAGTGGGATTCGCCCAGCCTGGGCAAGACCGTCAAGACCGCCGAGTCTCCCGACGTCATCGCCCATGAGACCGGCCACGCCATCCTGGACGGCCTGCGTCCCAACATCGGCTGGGGCACCGAGGGCGCCGCGTTCCACGAGGGGTTTGGCGACAGCTCCGCTATCCTGCACGCGCTGCAGTACGACTCCAACCTGGACAAGATCCTGGCCGAGAACGGCGGCGACTTCGGCAAGCCCAGCCTGCTGAGCCGTCTGGCCGAAGAGTTCGGCACCGCGTTCAACAAAGAGGACCAGAACCCGAACAACGACGACCACCCCTATTACCGCACCGCGCTCAACGAGTTCCGCTACAAGAACCCGCGCGAGCTGCCCAGCGACAGCTATCCGCCCACCTACCCCGAGGAGGTGCTGACCAGCGAGGCGCACTCGTTCTCGCGCGTGTGGTCGGGCACGTTCTACGCCCTGGTGGGCTCGTTGTTCAACCAGACGAGCCAGACCGCGGCCACCCCCAAGGAGGCCCTGATCGAGGCCCGCGAGGCGCTCGGTCCCATCTGGACGCGCGCCTTCGACTACATCCCCGCCAGCAACGTCAAGTTCAAAGACGTGGCCGTGGGAATGCTGCGCGAGGCGGCGCTCTATCAGGACGGCAAGTATTTCGACAGCACCGCCGCCACCCTGATCGACCGCAACCTCTTGAGCCGCGAGGAAGCCCAGGCTGCCAAGCAGGCCGCTCACGCGCAGGGCACGGTCAGTCTGCCCGGCCCGGTCAAGACCACGTTCGAGGCCGACCAGGCCCTCAAGAGCCTGTCCAAAGAGCTGGACCTGCCCGCCGACATGCGCTTCAAGGCCGATGCCGTGAAGCAGGGCTCGGACGGCCGCACGGTGCTGCTGTTCCGCGCTCCCGAGCAGATGGAGGTCAGCCTGCAGGGCCACGGCGCCGCCGACATGGAGATCAGCTCCGGTCTGACGCTGGTGTTCGACAAGCAGGGCAAGCTGATCGCGCGGAACTTCGCCCCGGTGGAAGAGTCCGACCGCCAGGGCGCCCGCGAGATGGCGCAGCACCTGATGATGGGCGGCCGGGTGGCCGGTCCGGATCAGCTGTTCCAGAGCGTCAACCCGGACGGTCGCGCCTTCAAGGCCCGCCTCGTGCCCCAGGTGGACGGCAACCCGCGGTTCGAGCAGATCCCCGTCTTCGACTGAACCGATGGACTCCGAGCTGCGCGTAACCTGCAGCGACCCTCCGCCCGTCCCGGACCGGGTTCAGACCGGCCAGGTCCTGCTGCCCGGTCTGCTGGTGGGCTTTGCGCTGAATGCCCTCATCGAGCGCTGGCCCTGGTGGCTGGCGGCGCTGCTGGTGGCCCTGGCGATCCCTCTGCCGAAGGGCCTGGCAGCCCTGTCGCGCTTCCTGCAACGGAGCCGCTACGGGATCTCGGTGCTGCACGGGCCGGGGCTGCCCTGGCAACCCGGTGCCCGGGTGAGCGGCGCCATCGAGATCCCTCGTCCGGTGCCCGGGATGGCGCCAGCGCGCCTCTCGCTGCAGTGCCTGGAGGACGGGCTTCTGAGCCTGAACGCCGATGTGACCGCCCACCCGCGCGTGGAGGACGGCCGCACCTGGCTGCCCTTCGAAGTGCTGGTGCCAGCAGGCGCGCCCGTGACTGACCCGCCGCGGGTTCGCTGGCGCATTCACGTGGGGGCGTGCACGGGCCTGATCGATTACCAGGAAGCTTTCGACGTCTCGGTTTCCTGATCCTCACCATGCTCGTGGGGCTGCAGCTTCTCTACACGGTCGGGGATCTCGGGGCGCTGCTGCAGAACCTCAACCATTTCCGCGCCCCGGCAGGAGATGGGAGCAGAGCTCTAATCACCCGGGAAGCCACCCTCCCGAGGCCCGCATCGCGAACAACGTCTTGTCGAGGGCGACCTCCAGGTCGTGGGCGTGCAACTTGATCAGCTCGCCGGATCCCATGGCCCGGTATTCGATCTTGAAGGGTCCTTCCCAGGGCGGTTCGATACAGACGTGCCAGCCAACCGGGTCGTAATCATCCTGGCTCATCAGACAAAGGGTGGAGTGCGAGGTCAAAAGGAACACCAGCATCTCGGCCGGAGCCGCGCGCAAGCCCGCCAGGAGCGCGAGCATCGCCTCACCCGGGCTCCCCAGGCGCGTATAGTGCTCTTCGTAGTAGGCCTCCCCACCATAGGCTTGCAACCTCACAGCTCGATATCCGTCCCCCCGCGCTCGCTCTCCCCCAGCGCCACGCTATCTCGAAAGCGGTGCCGCAGCACCAGCTCCAGGTGGGTCGCCAGGGGGGGGCGCTTGCGAAACGCCCGCAACCGCTCCAGGTCGCGCGGCAGCAGCGACCCCATCGGCACATCCGCCCGCATCGGGGTCAACACGAGCAGCTCCAGACCGAGCTGGTGCTGCGAGGTCACTCGCTGCAACGCCATCACTCGCCCGTCCGAGCAGAGATGACTGCTCACGATCCGGCCCTGCACAGCGAAGTCGACCCAGCCGACGCGCAGGGCGGTGCGGGCATCCACGAACTCGATCCCCTCCTCGCGCCAGAGGGTCACGGTGCCCTCACCCCAGGTGGCGTGCCCCCACGGCAGCTCCGCTCGCACGCGCGCGGAGGCGACGTCGACCAGGCGCACCAGGCCGCCGCCCCCCACGGCCAGTGACCGTCCGTCGGGCGAGAAAACCATCTGCTGCACGCGCGGGCAACGCACGAGCTCACGAGGCCTCCAGCCCTCCTCCCGTTCCACGATCGAGACACGATTGATATCCGAAGACCCGGGCTCTTCCAGGCACACCGCCACGGAATTCCCGTTCGGAGAAAAGACCAGCGCGCCGACGTGACCCCCTTCCAGCCGCACGCGCCGGGAGCCGTGCACCACCAGCGAGGCCCCATCCCCATAGGCGAGGACGCGCCCGTCGGGGCTGTAGGCCACCTTGCCGGTCGGCGGCTCCACCAGCGTCTCCAGCTGCCCCGACGCGAGGTGCAGACTCATCACCCAGTTCGTCGAGCCGATCAATAGACGCGCGTCGTCAAACACGAGCTGTCGGAACCGGAAGTTGTCGCGGTCCCAAGCATGGCTGCGAATCTCGGGCTCCACGGTCAGGATCGGCTCGAGGGACGCCAGGCTCCACACCACCACGCGACCATCCGCTCCGGCGCTGGCCAGCAGGCGCTCGTCGGGCGAAAAGGCCAGGGAGTGGATGCCGCTCAAAATCACGTCGTAGAAGTCGCCCGTGCGGCCCTCGAGGGTCACCGTGGCGGGGCCGTGTCCGCTCAGGGTCGCCGTGACGCCGGGTCCCCGCACCTCGATCTGGTTCTCCAGACCCTCGCAAGCAAGCCAGTCGCCGCTCCTGCCCACCGCAACGACCCCGCGGCCGGGCAGAGTCTCGCGCGAGCACGCTCCCCACTGCAGCAGCCTGCGCTTGAGCTTCGGCAGCGCCAGCAACTGGGCGAACAGGGGCTCGGAGGAGGCCAGCCCCCCGCGCGCCATCGCCCGCACGGCCACGTGGGACCACCAGGCCGGGGCCTCCAACACGTAACTCCAGAGGCGCGCAGCATCTCGCCCACGCAATAACGTCTGCAGCAGCCCCCGCCAGTCGGCGTCCGAGCGCGGCGCCGCGGGCTGGTGCAGCACCGCCCAGGCGAGGTCGCTCGAGCCCTGGCGACGGATGACCGCCCGCAGCCGTGAGCGCAGACGCGCATCGGCCCGGTCGTAGGCGACGCGCACCTGGTCGTGGTCCAGCGCATCCAGGCGCCCCGTCAGCAGATCGTAAGCGGCCCGCAGGGCCGGATCCCGCGGGACCAGACCGAGCGACAGAGCCTCCTCGCTCACGTCCGGGTGGAAGAGCAGATCGCCCGCCTGCTCGGAGTGGGGCGGCCGCAGCAGCGCCCGCCGGGCCGCGGGATGGCGCGACTGCAGCAGCTCCAGGGTCAACTCGACGGGCACGGGCAGGCCCAGCTCGAGAGCCGCAAACACCCGTAAGGCGGAGTCGCCCGGTAGATGGGAGGGCAGGAGCGGCGCGAGCGACAGATCGCTCACGGCCTCGCCCCAGAGAGCGTCTCGAACGGCCGGCGGCAGCTCCGGGTAGCCCAGCAACCGGCCCAGAAAGCGCCTCCCCCCGCGGGTCAGCGAACGAGCGGCGTCCACGTCGCCGGCGGCCGCCATCCGGACGACCGGCCCCCAGGACAACCAGCCGATGGCGTCGGAGAACCAGTTAGCGATACTTCTCCAGCGCCGCGATCAGCGCCTGGATCTGCTGAGGGCTGAGATAGGCGGTGGCCAGCACGGGGGTGCTCTGCGGGTCCACGATGACATCCCGCTCCGAGAAGTCGGCCCGCGTGTAATCCAGCAACGCCAGCTGGCCGCCCTTCCCCACCCGATACAGGACGAGCGCGCGGCGCGAGGCTTGGGAGGTGCCCATTCCGCTGCGCGAGTGATCGGGGAGAGTGCCCACGACCTGCAGGTGCGCGATCGCGTCGGCCACCTGCGCGGGCGTCAGCACGATCCAGCCCGTGCCCTGCGTGGTGGTGTCGCCCTTCGCGGTGCCCATCGTGACCGTCGGTCTGCCCTTCCCCTGAAAGTCGAGCTTCACCCCGCCCTTCACTTTGGTGACCGTCACGGGCTGCGCGCAAGCCAATCCGGCGCACAACCAGAGCAGGAAGAGCACCCTCACTTGTGCTGCCATGTGTCCTCCGCGCCCAGAGCTGCCTTCGCTCCCGCGCCATCCAGCCAGGCCCTGGCTGCTCCGTCGCCACGGAGATAGGCGTCCCAAAAGGCCGTGCTGAAAGAGAGGATCTCGACGTGGTAGCGCGGGTCCTGGGCAACCCGCTCGGTGAAGACCGAGTGCTTGGCGTCCTTCATCACCAGCTCGTACTTGCCCCCGGGAGGCAGCAGCGGATAGACCGCCAGGCGGTCTTGCACGGTCATCCCCCCCACCGGCGCGACGTCTTCGGTGCCGGTCATCAGCATCCAGGGAATCTTGACCTGGGCGAACGCCTTCGCCCGATCGCCCGCCCGCGGCACGCTGGGGCTGAACGCGATGGCCGCCTGGATGCGAGCGTCGGTCCACGACCTCCCGACCAGGGGATAGACCTGCCCGCTGACGGCCTGCGTCGTCACCGCGCCAAACGAGTGCCCGGACATGCCCACGCGGGTCATATCCACCTGCACGCCCTTCATGGTGGTCAGCTCGTCCAGCACGAACTTGACGTCCCCCACGCGCGCCTTGAGTTGCTCGCCGTTGGCGGCGCTCTTCAGCGCTCCCAGGCGCTGGCCGGGCTTCTTGTCCTGCCAGACCGAGACGTCGCTGCCCGGGTGCTGCAGCGCCACCACGACGTAGCCCCGATTGGACCAGTGCATGCCCAGGTAGGCGCTCATCTCGCGCGAGCCGCCCAGCCCGTGGCTGAACAGAACTACCGGCGCGGGGCCGGTCTGGTGAGGTGGGAGGTAGATGCGGATGGGCACGTCGCGCTTGCCGTCGTGCAGGGTCAGGTCGCGGATCTTGGACGCGTGGTCCTTCTCCTGCATCGGGTCGTAGTTCTGTGCCAGCACGGCCAGCGTGAGCATCAGGAACAGCAATCTACGCATCGACCCATGCTTCGCTTCAGGCCCGTTTCAGCCTCTCGGGGATGGGCTGGGGCCTGGTCGGTCTCTGCCCTCGGCTTCGGAGCCGGGGTGGAGCGCCTGCGCGCGCTCCTGCGCACGGCCGAAGCCTGGAGCGGCCCGCTGCAAAGCGCCCGGGAAATCCGCGATGCAGGCCCCCCGATAGGCGAGGCAGCCCGCACCGCGGTCAAGATCGAAGATGGCTACCTGGAGCTGGGCGGTGTACGCGTCCGAGTCAGGGGCAGAGAGTAGGGAGTAGAGAGTAGGGAGTAGGGAGTAGGGAGTCTCGATCCTTACTCTTTACTCTTTACTCCTTCAGCGGTGCTCGTGCGTGCGGCGGGTCTCGAACAGGAACCAGGCGCGGCGCTCGGCTTCGTCGATCAGGTTCTCCAGAATCGAGGCCGTGGCCACGTCGCCGTGCTCGTCGCACACGTCGTGGGCGGCGCGCAGCGATTTGGTGACCTGCTTGTTGTCATCCAAGAGCTCGGCCAGCATGTCCGAGGGGTCGACGTAATCGGCGTCGTTGTCGAGGATGCGCGACAGCTTGGCGATGTGCCCGATGGAGCGCACCGTGGTGCCGCCGATCTTGCGCACGCGCTCGGCCAGCACGTCGGTGGAGGCAAAGAGCTGGTCGGCCTGCTCGTCGAACAGCAGGTGGTAATCGCGGAAGTGCGGTCCGCTCGCGTGCCAGTGGAAGTTCTTGGTCTTGAGGTAGAGCGCGAAGGTGTCGGCCAGGATGGCGTTGATCGCTCCCTGGATGTCCTTGACGGCTTCAGGCTTGAGATCGGTGGGGGTCTTGAGAGCAGAAGGGGCTTTCGGCATGGTGATCATTCCTCCAGGCCGAACGCTTCTTCAAACCCTATCTGGCACCTTCGCTCCCGAAGCCTCGGCCCGCGCCTGAGGATCCACCGCCCGGATGAACCCGGTCACCCGCGGCGCGATCTCCTCGCGCCACCCGCGCCCGGCGAACACGCCGTAGTGGCCGGTCGTGGGCTGCAGGTAGTGGTAGTGCTGCTGAATGCCCGGGCACATCGCGT
>JBDHVW010000064.1:0-46980 GCA_039809865.1 Vulcanimicrobiota bacterium | reverse complement strand
ACACTTTGATTGTAGTATCCGACTGCGGGTAAGCTTCCGATCACCGTGGAAAAGCCTCCTTCAAACTAAGGATTCCGGTGCGAGCATCTTGCCTCTGCCCGGAATTCCACCCCATCCCCTATAGTTTCACAGCAAACGCCCCCAGCGTCAAGACTTCCGCGGTTACGATTCCTGAGCATTTTGTAACGTTTTGGAAACATGATCTGCACAAAGTGTTGAAAAACCTTCAGACCGCGAGGTGATAAACTGGCAACATGCCGTCGCGTGATCCCGAGCCAACCGACCCGGAAGTCGAGAAGTCCAAAGGCCGCCTGGCTCTCTGGCTGGACCCGGCCGACCTCGAGTACCTCGCGCACCACTGCTGTTGCCCGGAGGATGCCGATCAGGCCACCCGCGAGCGCTGCGGCCGCCTGCGCTTTCGCGCGCACGCCGCGCTGCTGGCAAAGCCAGCAACCGAACATGAAGCGGATCCGCGCTCCACTCAGGCTGGCACCAGGCACCGACCAGGCGGGTTTAAGCTTCCCTTCACCCCTTCGGAGTAATCTAACCCCAAGATGCAGATTGGGGCAGTCTCGTACGCACAACCGGTCCTGCAGCAGCGCCCGACGACGAGCCAGGGCGCATCAGACGGCTATGCCGGATCCACCGAGCAGCCCCCGCAGCTGCTCAGCGCCGCCCGCCACCTGCTCAAAGCCGACGGCCCACTGGGTCAAGCGTTCTCCGTGCCGGGGGACAGAGTCTCCCACTTCGCCCCCCTGGTCACCCGGGACGCCGTCTACGTCATGAAGGACCGCCTGATCCACCAGTACACACCCCGAGGCGAGTTCGTGCGGGCCTTCGCTGGCGACCACAAGCCGGCCAGGCTCGATGATCTCCTGATCTCCCAGGAATACCACACCCTCTACACCCTGGAGCAGGACGGCCAGTCGCTCTGGAATCGCGACGTCGGCCGCGGGGGCGGCGCCGCGCGCAAGGGAGATACCCTCTTCATCGGGGGCGAGCCCAAAGTCGAGGCGGTCGACGCCCGGACGGGCGCCGTCAAATGGGCCACCCAATACAAGGAGGTCACCAGCTTCCAGGTGCTGGGCTACGCGCACGACCGCGTCCTGGCCCAGTCGCAGGGCCATGTCGAGACTCACGATCAATACCTGCGGGCCTATGACCCCGCCAACGGCAAAGAGCTCTGGAAGCTCGAGTCCAAGGAAATCGAGGTCAAGGACGGCCACGTCTTCGCCCGCACCGACCGGGCCGGGATCCCGCCCTTCCTGGGCCCCAAGACCACCATCCGCTGCCTGGACCAGCGCGGCAAGACCACCTGGAAGGTCGTCCACAAAGGCGGCGACCCCCTGAAGTGGACCGCCGGACCGGACGGCACCGTCTACCTCGTGCGCAAAACGCTCGAGGCGCACGGGCCGGAAGGGCAGAAGTGGAGCCAACCCCTCGACCCGAAGTTCGACCTGCCTCCGGTCGCGTCCGAGCACGGCTTGCTGCTGGCCAGCCAGGACGGCTCGCTGCTGGCGATCGACGCCAAAACCGGCGAGCCGCGCTGGCGCCAGGACGGCCTGGGAGAGATGCTGGTCACCCCCGAAGTGGGACCCGACGGCGCCGTCTACGTCAAAACCCGAGAAGGCGCCGTGAAGGCCTTCCGCCCGTTCGATGCCGGCCAGCTTACCGAGCCCGTGCCGCAAGCCAGTGTCCAGGTCGACAACCAGAAGGTCGTCCTGAACGGTGTCCGCTTAAGCGTCCGGAACGCGACAGGGGCCCGAGATCAGCTCTAAGATCGGCTTCCCCCGTGGATCGAGCAGCACGTAGTGGCGCCAGTGGCCCGGGTGGGTGGCCAGCGTGTCGGTAAGCCATTCCGAGCGGGTCGACGAGCGGAGGTAGCGCGACATCGGCGAGAGCACCGTGCAATGATCGCGCACCGTCTTGCAATTGGGAAACTCGAGCTGGTGCAACCCGCCATCCAAACCCTGCAAGATCAGCAGGAGCCGCTTGCCCGCCAGGTCCCACCAGACGCCCTGAACGACCGCCTCCATCGGGATGTTGAACCCCTCGCGCTGAGGGGCCGCCTCGACAGGCTCGGCCACGGCCGCGGCCGGGTGGGCGGGCTCCTGGTGAACCCGCTTGGACTCCTCCAGCAGCTTCTCCACGCCCGCGTGGGCGCGTCCCTCGAAGAAGTCGGCCACCAGGTTCAAGTTCCTCTGATCCGCCGCGCTGGTGGGCGTGAATTCCAGCCCGACGCGATAGATCTCGCGCTGGGGATCGTGGCGGCACCAGACGACGCGCGCGTCGCAGGTCAGCGGCGCCAGGTCGTGGCGGTCGAACTCCAGCGCCAGATCGATCGTCTCGCCCGGATTGACCGGTCCGGTGGCCTCGAGCTGCACGCCCGTGCGACTCAGATCGATCGTGAGACCCTGATAGCCTGGCAGGCGTCGCGAACGGACCCGCACCGTCAGGGCGTAGCGCGGCGAACGGCGCAGGGAGGGGTCGCGCACAGTGCCGGTCATCTCGAATCCCTCGATGTCGACCAGCACGCGAGCGTTGTAGAGGATACCCCCACTCTCGAGGGGACGCGAGTTGAGCACCTGCACGGGCAGCGTGGTCATCTTGCCCGAGCCGGGCGGCAAGGCTACTTTGACGTCCAGCTGATGGCCGTCGGAGTATTTGCGGTTGGAGCGGAACAACAGCATGTTGTTGCGCATGTCGACCAGCTCGACGACGGCATTCAGGAAGGACAGCACTACTCCGTCGGCTCCTTGTAGGCCCGCATCTTCAGAACCTCGAGGTCGTCAGGAGCGATCCGCAGGCGCTCCGCCAGCACCTCCATCAGCATCTCGTCGGCCTCCAGCGTGACCAGCAACTCCAGCGCGTCCTCACGGGCCTGCTCGTCGGGCAGGCGGCCGTCGGGATCGGAATGACCCAGGCAGGCCTCGGTCAGGGCCACGCGCTCGGTTAGCAGCACGTCGGTGCACAGCATCCAGCTCTCGATCCGGGTCATCTCCTCTGGCGTCGCTCCTTCGTCGGGCCATGCCGTGCGAAAAAGACTGCACATGATATCTAACTGGCGAGCGTCCATGGCGCCGGAAATTAGTGAAAGGGCGGCCGTCCCCCTGCCGGGTATGCGGATACCGCCAGCGTGCTTACGTCAGCCCGTAACCTCCCGGCTCGCGTTGCCGTAAAGTGAGGACATAACGAACGAGGAGTGCTTGCAACGATGCTTCTGACCTGTGCGCGTGTTTTCGTGGTGACCTTACTGCTGGCCACCTTCGCGATGGCCGACGATGCCTGGACCGAGTGCAAGGTCAGTCAGGGCAAGGTCTCCTTCCCCTCGACCCCGAGCTACAAGCTTTCCACCGACAAGAGCCCGGTGGGGACGCTGACCACCCACAACTGGGAATACAACTCCCAGGGGCTGCACCTGGTGGCCAATACGGTCAAGCTGCCCAGCGTGGCGCTCATTTTCGCGGGACCCGAGGACATCTACCAGGACGCCGCCGACGCGCTGGTCCAGGATGCCAGAGCCAAACAGCTGAGTTACGAGAAGGTGCAGATCTCCGGTCACGACGGCGCCCAGGTGACCTACCAGTTCTCTGACGGCTCCTACGGCCGCGCCCGGTTCGTGCTGGTGGACGACACGCTGCTCACCACCGTGGCCACCTGGCCGGGCAGCGGCACTCCCCAGCAGGTCGACAAGTTCTTCGCCTCGCTGGCCACGAAGTAAGTGGCCGAGCATACCTGGCACAAGGAAGTCTGCGATCTCGCCCGCGGGGCGGCCGGAGGCTTCCTTTTCGGCATTCCGCTGCTCTACACCATGGAGGTCTGGTGGATCGGCTCCAGCGCTCATCCGGCACAGGCGCTGGTGGCGCTGGCGGTGGCGGCGATCGTCGTGTACGGATTGACGATGCTGAACGGATTTCGAGGCGAGGACAAGGGCATTCCGCCCATCCGCGAATCGCTTTCGGATACCGTGCAGGCGCTGGCGCTCGGATTCTTGTGCGCCTCCGCCGTGCTGTTGGTGCTGCAGGAAGTGACCTGGCAGACCCCTTTCAGCGAGTTCGTGGGAAAGGCGGTCTTCGAGGGACTCCCGTTTGCGTTCGGCGTGGCCCTGGCCGATGCGCAGACACAGCCGGTCGACAACCAGGCCCTGGAAGAGGTGGAGCACAAGCACCCGGTCCTGGCGGACCTGACCGCATCTTTCACGGGCTCGGTTTTCGTGGCTTTCAGCATCGCGCCTACGGACGAGGTTCCGATGCTCTCGGCCCCTATGACCCCGTTCGCGCTGGGCGTCGTGGTGGCCACCTCGTTGCTGGTCTCCTACCTGATCGTATTCGTGGCCGGCTTTGGCGATCAGAAAAAGCGCAAGAGCTCCGACCTGATTCTCCAGCAGCCCGCGGTAGAAACAGCTCTCTGCTACCTCGTTTCGCTGATCGCCGCGGGCGGGCTGCTGCTCTATTTTGGGCGCCTGGACGGGCACGACCCCTTCACCCTCTGGATCACCCAGATCGTGGTGCTGGGGCTGCCGGCGACCGTCGGGGGCGCGGCGGGGAGGTTGTTCCTGTGATGCGACCCGATCGGGTAACCCTGATCTTTTCCATCCTGCTGGTGGCTGCTTTCACGAGCTTCCTCCTGCACGCCTGGCTGGTGGAGCGCAAGGAGAGCGGACCGCCGATGCCCGTCATCACGGTGGGGGAGGTGCGCGAGGAAGCCGGCGGTTACACCGTGCCCTTCACGCTGACCAACCAGGGCCCCTCGACGGCCGAGCTGGTCCAGGTGGTGGCCTCGCTGGGCGAGGAGTCCGGCGAGCAGGTGGTGGATTTCCTGGCTTTCGGCGAGGAGGTCGAGGGCGCGTTCATGTTCCGTCAGGACCCACGCCACGGCAAGCTCACGGTGCGGGTGGCCAGTTACAAGTTACCCTAGCGTCGGACACGGGCCACGGTGCCGCCGTTGGCGCGCACCAGCTCGGGCGAGCTCAACCGGACGAGTGCCCGAGCGGAGCCGCCGCCCCCGTAGACGACGGGCGTGAGCAACACGCGCTCGTCCACCAGGAACCTTGCCGAGAAGCCGAACGGGGGCGTGCCACCGGCCGGATAGCCGGTCCGCGCGAGCATTTCCTCGAGCGTGGCCGGCCGCGGACGCTCCAGCCCCAGAAACTTCCCCACCCGCGAGGTGCTGGCGGCGTCCTCGCCTTTGACCACCGCCACCACGAGCTCGTCGCCCGTCATCATGCAGATGCTCTTGATGAGGTCCTCGCGGGTGACCCCGGCGGCCTCGGCCGCCTCGGCCACGGAGTGGCACGACTGCTCGTACACGAAGTGCTCGGCCGCGACGGCAGCGGACGCGATGTAGTCGCGCAGCTTCTGCTCGAAATGCTCCTCAGTCACCCGGCCACCCCGCCGGCGAGCCGGGCATCGGCGCCTTTTGGATCTTGCGCCGGATGCGCTCTCCCAGGATGGCCCGCACGAACTCGAAGGAGCCGAGGATCTTGTCCTTCCAGCTTCCCCCGTGCGCGGCACGGACGTAGCCGCGCAGCAACTTGTAGTCGCTCGGGGAAGGGTCATCCAGGTGGTAAAGCGGACCCGGGCCGCGCGTGAGCACCGCTTTGGGCACGGTCATCTCCAAGAAGCCTTCCGGACCGCGGGTCAGTCCGTAGCCGCTCCAGCCGCGCCCTCCGAAGGCCAGGCGCGGGTCAGCGGTGGGCACGATCAGGTCGTTGAGGGTCACCACGCCCACGGGCAGCTCGTCAGCGATGCGGCGGGCCCACTCCTGCGGTCCGAAGACGGCCGCGCCCAGCCCGTAATGGCTCTCGCGCACCAGGCGCACCGCCTCCTCCTCGTCCTGCACGGGGATCAAGAAGAGGATCGGCGCGAACACGGCTCCGGCGCGATTGGCCACCTCGTTGGAGCAATCGCTCAGCACCACGGGGCCCTCGCCCCCTTTGACGACGCGCGCCCCGCCGGCCACCGCCTCGGCGAGCAAGACCCGCAGGTCGCCGTCGAGGGGAATGGGGGGCTCGTCCTGCAGGGAGCGCAGCAGCAGGCTCTCCAGCCGCTCGAGCTGCTGGCGTGGCACGAAGACGCGCCGGGGCGCCACGCAGGTTTTGCCCTGGTTGAGGCGCAGCCCGAATGCGAGCGAGCGGGCCACCTTCCGCATGTCGGCGCTGGCCGCGACCACGACGGCATCCTGGCCGGAAAGCTCCAGGCTCACGGGGGTGAGCTTTTCGGCGGTTTGCGCCAGCACGCGCCGGCCGGTCTCGACGCCGCCGGTCAAAACCACCTTGTCCACGCCCTCGGCGATGGCTTGCTGACCGCTGGCCGGGTCCTCGTCCAGCACGGTGTACAGGTTTTCTGCCAGGCCGACGGCGCTCAGCGCCTGGCCCAGGAACCGGGCCGCCCGGGTCCCCCCCACGCCGGGTTTGACCAGCACCGCATTGCCCGCCATCAGGGCCTGCATCGCCTGCACGCCGGGAAGGAAGAACGGGTAGTTCGAGGGGCCCAGAATCAGCACGACCCCGTGCGGCTCGCGCAGCACCTCGAGCTCGATGACGCCCATCCAGGGTGGACGGCCCGCGGGGCTGACGCGGCGGGGCTTGAGCAACGACTCGGCGTTCTTCTCGAGAAACCAGACGCCATCGAGCCAGGGGAGGATCTCCGAGCTCAGGATCTCGGCCGGTCGGCCTTGCCGGCCGGCGCGGATGCACTCCACCAGCTCCTCGGTGCGCGCGGCCACGGCGTGGCGCAAGGCGGTGGCCACGGCGAGGCGCTGTCCGATCAGCCGGCGGGCCCAGACTCTCTGGGCTTCGCGCGCTTGCTCGAGGGGCGTCACTTCAGGACGTGGACTCCCTTTTCCGACTCGTAGCCCGCCTTCTTCCAGGCCGCGAATCCGCCCGACATGTCCATGACGCGGTCGAATCCCAGGCGACGCAGCAGGCTGGCCGCGATGGCCGAGCGGAGGCCGCTCTGGCAGTGCACCAGGATGGGCCGGTCGGCGTTCTGCAACTGCTCGCTCTGCTCGGCCAGCACTCCCAGGGGGATGTGGATGGCTCCGGGGATATGCCCTTCCTTCCATTCACGCAGCGAGCGCACGTCGACGATTTTGAAGCGATCCTTGCGGGTGTGGGCCTCGGCCACCTGCAGGCGCACCTGGGTATCGTGCGCCCGCGCTTCGACCGACTCGGGGGTGAAATAGCCCGCCACCCGATCGAGCCCGATGCTGCTCAGGGCGTGTTGCGCCTCCTCGAGCCGGTCGGTGATCAGGTAGAGATCCTCGTCGTAGGGCAGCAGCGAGCCGGCCCAGTTGGTAAACCCTTTGTTGAACGGGATGTTGATCGTCTTCACGACCATGCGGGCCCCGTAGACGTTGCTCGGGCGGGTATCCACGACCCAGCCGGAGAGCACCGCGTCGAGACGCTGGGGGGACAGGAGCGAGGGGACGTGGCGCTCGGTGAGCAGCGGCGGCCCGTCGCGATTCATCCGCTTCATCTGGGCGAAGTAGCGCGGTGGCTCGGGTTGGCCCTCGAGCACCTTCTCCACGAACTTCTCTTCCGACTGAGGCTTGAGGGCCCAGTTGGCCAGCTTCTCATAGCCCAGCGTCGAGCTCGGGACCGCCCCCAGACCTTTGCCGCACGCGCTGCCGGCCCCGTGAGCGGGCCAGATCTGCAGGTGGTCGGGCAGGGCCGACAGGCGCTGGATCGTGTGGTACAGCGTCCTGGCCCCCTTCTCCTTGGCCCCGCTCTGACCCACGGCCGTCTCCAGCAGGTCGGGACGACCGACGTCTCCCACGAACAGGCAATCGCCCGAGAAAAGACCCATCGGCGCGCTGGTGGCCGGGGTGTCGGTGAGCAGGAAACAGATGTGCTCGGGCGTGTGGCCCGGCGTGTGCAGCACCTCGATCTTCAGCTTGCCCAGGGGGATCTGGCTGCCCTCGGTCAGCGGCTCGTGCTCGAACCGGTAGCGCCATTCCTCGCCGCCCTCGGCGGACAGCAGCAACCGGGCCGAGCTGCGCGCCGCGAGCTCGCGGCTGCCGGACAAATAATCGGCGTGGATGTGCGTCTCGGTCACCGAGGTGATCGTCAGGCCCTCCTCCGCGGCGGCCCGCAGGTAAGGCTCGACGTCCCGCGAGGGGTCGATTACCAGAGCCTCACCGGTCGCCTGACAGCCAATGAGGTAGCTGGCCTGCGCCAGTCGTTCGTCGTAGAACCGCTTGAGCAGCATCGAGCGCCCTTCGACGGCGTACCGGCCCGAGCCCTGTCAACTAAAGGGGGTTATGCTCGATCACCCAGTCGATGACCTGGTCCGCTCTGGCGCGGAACTTCTCGTTGTTCATGTAGAGCATCTGCGTCGGCCCAAAGACGGCATTCATAACCAGGGCCGGTCCGATCAGGATACCCGCTTTGAGCATCCCGCTGCTGACACAGCCGGCGGCGTCGAAGAGCGTCTTCACCTTCTGAATGCGGCTGTACTCCTCGGGATTGGCCAGCACGAGGTAGGTCTTGGCGGCGGAGGCGGCGAGCCCCAGGCCGAGCCCTACCATCGGGGCTCCCAGAGCGACCGAGCTGGTGGCGGCGCAGGTCACCAGGTCGGCGGCGCCCATCCACTTGAGATACTGGTCGTCGTTCCGGATACCCTGATAGAGCTCCAGGCCCCCCACGACGCCATCCACGGCGGCGCGCAGGCCGAGACCGCTCTTGTAGACGACGCCGGCCACCCCGTCCGGGTGCATGGCCTTGTCTACAAGCTGCGAGACTCCGTGCCCCGCCTCGCCGAGTTGCCCGTGAAAAACGGCACCGGCTATGGTTTGAACCGCGTGGAAATTCTCCGTCGGGTGGGTCGCCACCCCGAGGACGATGCCGGCCGGCTCCACGAGTCCGACCAGGGTTGATCGCTGTTTGATTTTATCTGCGAGAGAACGGCCTTCCAGAACCCGTTGAGATCGGGCTTCTATTTGCACCTCGCCAGTTAACCGGATTTGCGCTGGCCATGCTGGTTGCTGAATGTTAAATGTCTGCGAAGAAGGGTCGACAGTCGACAGTCAACAGGGCCAGACCTTCGTCGTGGTTGACTCGCGGCAATTCCCAACTGTCAACTGTTGACTGTTGACCCCTCGTCAGCCTCTTTTGAGCGCGGCCCGAGCCCGCTCCAGCTGCGCCTGCACGGCCCTGGGACCGGCGGCGCCCGGATGGGCCCGGTCGGCCAGCGCCCGCTCCACGGTCACGTCGTCCAGTAGCGGCCCCACGATCGCTTTCTCCTCTTCGGAGAGCTCGTTGACCTGAGCCTTGCCCGCGAGCTCGTGGGCTACCGAGAAGGGGTGGCCGGCGCGGACCAGGGCGTCGGCCAGGTCGGTGGCCAGCAGGGCGGGGTCGTCGGCGGCCTCGGCCATGCGCTCGACGCGGAACGAGCAGGCGGACACCATGCCCGCCAGCACGTCCAGACAGGCGTCCAGCGTGTCGAAGGCGTCGAACACCGCCGGCTTGTCCTCCTGCAGATCGCGGTTGTAGGCCAGCGGCAGCGCCTTGAGCTGGGTCAGCAAGTTGACCAGGTCACCCACCACGCGCCCCACGCGACCGCGCGTCAGCTCGGCGGCGTCGGGGTTGCGTTTCTGGGGCATCAGAGAGGACCCGGTGGACCACGAGTCGTGCAGCTCGAGGTAGCCGAACTCGCTGCCCGACCACAGCACCAGCTCCTCGCTCAGGCGCGAGAGGTGCACCATCGACAACGAGGCCGCGGAGAGGAACTCCACCGCGAAGTCGCGGTCGGCCACGGCGTCGAGCGAGTTCTCGAACCAGCGCGAGAAGCCCAGCAGCTCGGCCGTGCGGGCCGGATTCATGGGCCAGGAGCTGCCCGCCAGAGCGCCCGCGCCCAGCGTGCAACTGTCGGCCTCGTCCCGCACCGCCTGCCAGCGGCGCGCGTCGCGATCCAGGGCCCAGAAGTGGGCCAGCAGGTGGTGCGACAACATCACCGGCTGGGCCCGCTGCAAGTGGGTGTAGCCCGGAAGGTAGGCCTCCGGCAGCTTCTCGGCCTGCTCCAGCAGCGCGCGCTGCATCTGACGGGTGCGCTCCACCAGCTTGTCGCACGCGTCCATCGTCCAGAGCCGGAAATCGGTCACCACCAGGTCGTTGCGCGAGCGGCCGATGCGCAGGTTGGAGCTGTTCGGCCCCACCCGGCGCATCAGCTCGGCCTCGACCCAGGAATGGACGTCCTCGTGATCCCCGTCCACCACCAGCGTGCCCGCGGCCAGGTCGGCCTCCATCGCCTTCAAAGCGTCGATGAGCGGCTGACCTTCCACGACGCCCGCCTCGGTGAGCATCGTGACGTGGGCCCTGCAGACGCGCAGGTCGAACGGCGCCAGGCGCGCGTCCAGGTGGAGAGAACGCCCGAAGGCGTCCATGCGAGGATCGGTGGGCTGGCGAAAGCGCCCGCCCCAGAGACGTCCCTGGCTCACTAAGCGTTGACCTTCCCAGCCTTTTGGCCGCTCCTGTCGTCGCTGGTTCTCTGCAGCTTCTCCACGATGACGCGGTGGGCTTTCAGGCGGATGGCGTTGATCCGGATGAAGCCTTCCGAGTCGCGCGGGTTGAAGCCGCCCTCGATCTCCATCGAGGACAGGTCGCGGTCATACAGCGAGGTCGGGCTCTCACGGCCGTCGATGGTGACGTGGCCGCGATAGAGCGAGGTCCAGACCTTGCCGTCGATGTACTCCTGGCTCTTGTCCACGGCGGCCATCAGGAAGTCCATCTCGGGCGAGAACCAGAAGCCGTTGTAGACCAGCTCGGCGAACTTCGGGCTGAGCGTGTCGCGCAGGCGCATCACCTCGCGGTCCATGGCCAGGCACTCGATGTCGCGGTGGGCTTCGCGCAGAATCGTGCCGCCCGGGGTCTCGTAGACGCCGCGCGACTTGATGCCGATGAAGCGATTCTCCACGATATCGATGCGGCCGATGCCGTGCTTCTTGCCCAGCTCGTTGAGGAACATCATCATCTCGAGCGGCTTCGTCTCGACGCGCTTGGAGTCGAGGCTCTCGACGCGCACGGGGTTGCCGTCCTTGAACTCGAACAGCACGCGCTCGGGCTCGGCCGCGGCTTTCTGCGGATCGAGCGTCATCTGGAACATGTCGTCCGGCGGCCCGGCGGCCGGATCTTCCAGCACGCCCGACTCGTAGGAGATGTGGAACAGGTTCTCGTCGGTGGAGTAGGGGCGCTGCGGCGTGGCCGTCACCGGGATGCCGTGCTCGGCCGCGTAGGCCATCAGGTCGGAGCGTCCCTGGAAGCGGTTGAAGAACTCCGGCATGCGCCAGGGGGCGATGATCTGGAGATCAGGCGACAGGGCGTAGCAGGACAGCTCGAACCGCACCTGGTCGTTCCCCTTGCCGGTAGCGCCGTGGGATACGAACTGGCAGCCCTCGCGTTTGGCCACCTGCACCTGCCGGCGCGCCAGGCAGGGACGGGCCAGGGAGGTCCCCAGCAGGTAGCGGCCCTCGTAGACCGCGTTGGCCTTGATGGCCGGGAAGATGAAGTCGGTCACGAACTCTTCGCGCAGATCTTCAATGAAAACTTTGCTGGCGCCGATTTTCAGCGCTTTATCGCGGGCGGCTTCGAAGTCCTCGTCCTGCCCCACGTTGCCCATGAAGCAGATCACCTCGTAACCCTCGTCGATGAGCCAGCGCAGAATGCAGGACGTGTCGAGCCCCCCACTGTAGGCCAGAGCCACTTTCTTGCTCATACTATGCTCCTCTCGTAAAACCGCCGCTCATTCGCCTCCCCCCGGCTCCCCCCTGCCGTTTCCAGTAAAGAGCGTTTTCTCGTTGCTCGTTACTCCCTACTCCCTACTCCCTACTCCCTACTCCCATCTCCCATCTCCCATCTCCCATCTCCCGTCTCCCGTCTCCCGTCTCCCGTCTCCCGTCTCCCGTCTCCCGTCTCCCGTCTCCCGTCTCCCGTCTCCCATCTCCCATCTCCCATCTCCCATCTGTGTCCTGGCTCACAGCGGCCGAGTGGCCCCCGGGGGTATAGTGAGGGCGAGCGGGAAAAGCGAATATAAGGGAGCCCTCCCCGATGCAAACGCTGAAGCCCGAGATCAGCTACCTCCTGGCCCCCAAGCCGCAGCCGGAGCTCTACAAAGCCCGCTTTCCCGATCTGACCAACCACACCATCCTGGCCATCTTGAAGGTGCACGGGAGCCTGACCCGGTTCGCCAACGAGGGGCTCCTCGCGGAAGAGACGCTGGGGGTGCGCGTCGACGATTTGATGGCCCAGGTTTGGCGCCGCTCCTGCTCGGGGGATCGCTGTCAGGAAGCCGTGACGTGGCAAGTTTTTCGCTCCATCCTGGGGCGCCGTCTGGTGACGCGCCTGACCCACCTCGAGATCTTCGAGCGGATCCTGTCGGAAGCACTGGGCAGCTACAACGCACCCGGACGCCTGGGCGACTACGATTACGGCTCCCGCCCTGGCCAGGCTCGCCGCCAGCGACTGGTGGCGCGCGCGGAAGGTTCCAACGAGCAGATGGCCGAGCGCGCCCTCTCTCTGAACGACTACCTGGGGACGCTCTGCGAGCAGGGCAAGCTGCAGCTCCCGTCCGGCCACCCCACCACCACCGAGGAGGACGCCGAGGCGCTCTGCCGACGCGCGGTCGAGCTCTCCAAAGCCCAGAGCGACCGGCCTGAAGCCTGCCTGCGCCTGGCCGCCTGCCTCCACTACGGGATGCACGACCGCAAATTCCAGCTGACCCTGGACCTGTTCTGCGGATAACTGACGAAAGAGATTCCACACGTGCGAACGGGGCCTCCGCCGGGGCCCCGTTCCTTTCTGGCTTGAATATCCTACTTGACGCCCTGTCGTCCTGGGTAGTATAGTGAACACTCCAAGAGTTTTGAAGTTTCTCCCAGTCGCGGCCACGACTGGGAAGTGGGCAACGGGTGGCCGACCTGGAGCCCGCACGGTACGCGAAGAACGCGTATGGAAAGGAGGTGGGTTTGATTTACGCAAGTAGTCACCCCACCCGCGGAGGGGTGGCCCGGTAGCGATACCGGGGAAGACTCCGACCGGTAGGCAGCGTCTCTCGTAGGCGCTGCCTACTGCGCTTCTAAGGGGTCTCTTTTGCGGGCGTAGACTTTGATCGGCTCGCCGTAGAACCCGCCTCCCAGGTCGCTCGGATTGAGGATCTTGATTTTCTCCAGCCCGCCGTTCTTGCTGTAGTAGGAGCCGTCCGGCCGCTGGCGGATGGCGTGGGTGCAGATCATCTCCGGGTCGAACGCGCGGCCCTCGGCGACCAGCCCGAGACGGGCGACCTCGTAGTCGCGGTCTCCGGGCTTGAGGCCGAAGAGCACAACTTTCTCGATCTCGGGCTGCAGGGCGTAGTCCAGCCCGTCCACGGGGACGAACCCGCGGTCCCCGTAAAGCTTGTCGAAATCGGCCACGCTCGGGCCGGGCCACAGGTTCTGCTCGTTCTCGCCCACGCTCTCGGCGATGCAGTTGTACTCGTCGGTGCGGGGGGCGATCGCCTCCCAGTCCTTGCGGTCGAGTCGGGGGAACATGTCGGAGTGGCGGCCCAGCCAGGCGGAAAAAGCGTGCCGCACGCCCAGATTCTTGAGCACGCTCACGCGGGCGGTGCTGGCCTCGGTCTCGGGCACCTGCACCTGGGAGGCGTCGACTTTCTGCTTGAAGCCGTCCGGATAGACGACGCTCAAGGAGAGCGATTTGTCATCGGTGAACTCGAGCCGGCCTACTTCCTCGCCCACCACGACGGCACTGCCCACCGCGCCCACGGCCTTGAGCTCGTGCTGCATCGAAGGGGGAATGACGTCGAGCTTCTCGGGCGTCTCGCCCAGAGTGACCCGATCGACCGTCGCTCCGGCCGAGGCCCGCGCCGGCGCACAGGCGATCGTCGTGCCTGAAAATGAAGAGCCGGCAAGGTAGAGGTTCACGAACCTACCTTACCGGCCCACCCTTAAAACTAGCTACTTTTGCTGGCTGAACAGGTTGTCCGGGATCGAGGCCAGCTTTTCGGGCGAGGCCACTACCAGTGTGTTTCCGACCAGCTTGTAGGCGTACTTGCTGGGCTGCAGCTTCAAGACCATGGCCAGGGCGCCCTCGGCGCTGACGTTGTGCACGTTGAGGGTCACCTGACCCGACACCTCGTGGCTGACGTAGACGTTGCAACCCATCCGGGTGCCGAGTTGCTTGCAGACGTAGGTCAGGTCGGCGCGATCATAGTTGACCGTCACGCGGGGACCGCGGTCGGCCAGGGCGGGGAGGAAGCTGATAAGAAGGAGTGCGGCTACCAGATATCGCTTCATAACCCTTTGTTTCGCTACGGTCGCCTTCGGCTCCCTGCGCGCTGCGCTTGTAAGTACTTTACTTCAGCGTGTAGCTCCTCTTCAACACCCCGGCCCGCCCGTGTTTGAGCCGCACATCGACGGCCGTCCCCGGAGCGCACTCGACGACCCACTCCACCTTGGCGCGATCGTCGGTGGGATCGGCCTGGTAGTTGATGCACGTCGAGTCCTTATAGGCCTTGCCCTCGAGTTGCCCCAGCTCCTGGCGCCGACGCCCCGAAACGAGGCGGGCTCCCTCGGGCAGGTCGATCTCCGCTACCAGGTCCCGTGAGGCCTTGCGCTTGTCGGCGCGCTTGGTGACGTAGGTCGGCAGCCAGCCGGTGTTGGCGGCCACGACCCGCAGCTTGAAGCAGCGCTCCCCGACCGAGGAGATCTCCTCCTGCAAGAGCTCCAGGCGAGGCGTGGTGAGCGCCTGCCAGATGACCCACTCCGAGAGCGGGGTGATCTCTTCCTCGAGCAGCCACGTGGGGGGATTGCGGATGCCAAACATCAGGTCCCAGCCGCCCAGCTCCACGTCGCCGAAATCGGGATGGTGGAACTTGCGCCAGGCGTGATAACCCTGGCCTTTGAGCGCTTCGTCCGACCACTTGAGCAGCTTCACGTCGTCGTCGATCGGGTGGTCGCGCCACCAGTCGATAAAGTTGAAGGCGCCGCTCTTGGTCTCCTTGTCGAAGCCTTTGGTGATGCCCGCGCGCCGGTGGGGGGACCAGATCTCCACGGTCCACGAGAAGACGCCCTGGTGGTCGTACATCCAGTCGTCAAAAACGCCCGTGATGACTTGCTTGGGGTGGTAACGGAAGTCGTGATAGACCGACAGATGGGGATAGCCGGTCATCTCGGTGCCGCGGTCGCCGATGTATTTGTAAGTCCAGAGGTCCTCGGCTGGAAAGTTCTCGTCCGGCTGGGCCGAGAACGGTCGTAGCAGCACTCCCGAGTAGGTGTGGAACGTCACCGCGTGGCAGATGTTGGAGTGGCTGGTGATGAAGCTCACCATCGCCCGCACCTCGGGCTCGCTGGTGGGGTAGGGCCCCGCACCCTTCTGCTCGTCCTCGGTGCGCCAGGAGGCAGGGAAATTGCGGTTCAGGTCCAGCCCCTCTTTGTAGGCGTTGACCTTGAGCGTGATGCCGTCCCACTCCTCCACCATGCGCCCCTCGGGCAGCACGCGGAAGAACTCTCCCTCCAGGTCCTCGGGATGCCGCCGCACCATCAGGCGCGGGTCCTCGGGGGAGACTTTCCAGGGGCCGTTGGGGTCGGGGATGCGCATGCTGAGCATCTTGCCGTCCCCGTCGACGTCCTCGCGGATGAGCCCCTCGACCGGGTCCTCGTCGTACGGATGAGGACGGACCGAGGAGCGCAGATACTTGGGCTTGTCCGCCAGCGCGGCTTCGGCGCCGTCCGGATTGATGCGGGGAACCACGTAGAAGGCGCGGCTGTCGAGCACGGTGGTGACGCGTTTGTCCTCGCCATCGCGCGTGAGCAGCGTGTGGATGAGATGCAGGCAGGCGGCGCTGGCGCTCACCTCGGTGGCGTGGATGTTGCCGTCGACCCAGAGGGCGGGCTTCTCGTGGGCGAGACCGGTGCTCTTGCGCGTCACCGTGACGCACCAGATGTCGCGGCCCTCGAAGCTCTTGCCCAGGCTGGTCAGCTCCAGGAGGTCGGAGTGGGCTTCCACCAGCTCTTTGAGGGTGGCGGTCAGCTCGTCGTAACGGTAATACTTGTCGAAGCGGAGTTTCGGGATGGTCGGCATAGGGCGGGCGTGTTCGCAGACAGGTTGGGGGGAACCTTCCGGAGAACGCCCCTCCCGCGATGAGATCGATGATGATTGGGCTCCTGCTGGTTGCCCTGGTCCTACCGGCGCGGGCGGGCGACGCGCAGAGGCTGCGCGATTACGTCGAGGGCATCGTGCGCGAGTACAGCAGCCTGGGCAAGAAGCCCTTCGAGACGCGCTGGCCGTCGGGCGCCACCCAGGAGAAATACGAGGTCCTGGCGGACGGCACCATCAGCTACGGCAAGCTCTTTCCCGCGGGCGGCTACGCGATCAAGTTCCAGAAGAAGCCCAGCAAGGCGGTCTACTACGAGGCCTGGTACGGCAACGGCAAGACCCGCGAGCAGCTCAACTATGACGACCGCACCATCGCCTTCGTGAGCTACTGGGAGAACGGCAACAAGCACGAGACCCTGATGGTGAACCGCCTGGCCAGGACGACCAGCTACCAGGCCTACGACAAGTCGGGCAAAGAAGTCCGGCGCTGAGGCCGCACCGGCGGAGTGAACGTGACCGCCGCCCCCAGCGCCAACAGGAGCGCCAGCGTGAAGAAGCCGCCCCCGTACCCACCGAGGTTGTTTTTGGCATAGGCCAGGATCTTGGGGCCGGCGTAGCCGCCGATGGCGCCCAGTGAATTGATCATCGCGATGCCCGCGGCCACGCCGCGTCCGGTCAGAACCAGCGGCGGGACGGCCCAGAACGGACCCACGGTGCCCCAGAGCCCGGCCGAGGCCAGCGTGAAGAACGTCATCGCCAGGAAGGGCCTCGCCAGGTTGATCGCGGTCAACTCGAAGCAAAGCGCGGCCATGAGGGCCGACAGCGCCACGTGGAAGTGTCGCTCTCCCCGCCGATCCGAGCTGCGTCCCACCAGCAGCATGCCGATGCCGCCGCCGATGTAGGGGATGGCGTTGAGCCACCCGACCGTGCCGTCGGGAGCACCCGCGGCCACGCTCTTCACGATCTGCGGCGACCAGAACGACACCGCATAGAACGAGCACGAGAGCAGAAAGTAGACCAGGCCCAGCAGGTAGCAGGCGGGGTGGGCGAAGACCGAGCCCACCGAGGCCGGCTGCGCCGCCGCCGCTTTCTGGGCCCGCTCGGCCGCCAGCTCCGCCTCCAGCCAGTCCTTTTCCTCGGGGGTCAGCCACTTCACCTCGTGGGGGCCGTCGGGCAAGAAGCGCAGCGTGAAGAAGCCGAGCACGACCGCCGGCAAACCCTCCAGGAGGAAGAGCCAGTGCCAGCCCTGCAGGCCGCCGATCTCGTCCATTTCGAGAATCTCACCCGAGATCGGGCTTCCCAGGATGCTCGAAAAGGGGATCGCCAGCATGAACAGAGAGACGGCGCGCGCCCGGTGGGCCGCCGGGAACCAGTAGGTCAGGTAGAGGATGATGCCCGGGAAAAAGCCCGCCTCGGCCACGCCCAGCAAGAGACGCAGCACGTAGAACGTGCGCACGTCGGTCATGAACATCATGCCGGTCGAGATCACGCCCCAGAACACCATGATGCCGCCGATGAGGCGGCGGGCGCCCAGTCGCTCGAGCAGCACGTTGCTGGGCACCTGGAAAAGCATATAGCCCAGGAAGAAGATGCCCGCGCCGGTCGCGAAGATGTCGTCGGAGAACTTCAGGTCGTCCTTCATCTGAAGCTGCGCGAAGCCTACGTTGACGCGGTCCAGATAGGCGATCATGTAGAGCAGGAACAGGTAGGGGATGAGGTGCCGGTTGGCCTTGGCGAGCGCGGTCACGGCAGCGCCAGTCCCAGGCGGCCGACGGCGATGCGAAGATGGCCGTCCTGGATCTGCTCGAGCGGGAGGTCGCCGAGCGCCACCCAGTGCAGCTTGCCCGCGTTGAGCGGCTGGATCGCGAACGGATAGACCACCTCGGGCGTGAGACCTGGAGTGGGGTGGTAGCGGCCGCCCAGCTCGAACAGCTCGCCCGTCTCGAGAGCGTATTGCTCCTTGAGCTTGCGGCGCAAGAATGCCTCCAGGGCTCGCCGTCCCACGACCTCGCGCGGCAGTCGGAAGGCCGGTGCCACCACCAGCTGGCTGTGACCGGTAAAGGATTGGGCCGCGGGCAGATCGTCGTCGTCCACGCCCACGTAGACCCGGCCCCCGTGCCGGCAGACGGGCACGACCGCCGCGGTGTTGCGGCTGTGCTTTTTCGGTAGCACGAATTCGTAGCGATGCTCGCCGCGCACCGAGCCGTCCGCGCGCAGCTCGTGGAACAGGCTCGAGGCCAGCTCCAGGAAGCCGGCGCCCCCGGAAGCTCGTTCGAACACACGCCGCTGGGCCTTGAGATCGGACCAGCTGACCGGGGTGATTTCCAACTCGGAGGGGACGATCGCTTCTCCGATCCAGGCGCCGGGCGCGTGGCCCAGGCGGCGCATCAGGGTCTGCACGTTCAACTCCAGCCGGGCGTCCGTCAGACCCCCCACCTGGGCTGCGCGCAACAGCTGGCCGGCTTCGATGGCGCGCACGTGGCCGCGTCCGTGGGCGGGCGTGAGCTGCACCAGCTGCGGCTCGACCTCGACCAGGAGCGACCGAACCTCCTCCTGGATGCCTCCGGGCGAGGGAAAGTAGTGGCTGCCGGGGGCAAAGCCCTGGATGCTGCGAGCGGGAATGCCCGCCAGCTCCTCGAGCTGCTCGTCCACGGTCTGGTAGACGGGGCGGTCGCGGGCGATGAGCGCGATGGGCTCGGTGACGTAGGCCACGGGGGAGGCGCCGTCGACGGGGTGGCTGTCGCGCCGGTCGCAGGCCAGGATCGGGCGCGGATAGCTCTTGCGCGCCACCACGAACAGGTCGCCCTCCTCGTTTTCGAACCACGGGATCACGTCGACCGTCAGGTTGGGGCGGCGCACCAGGTCGCGCAGGGTCCCCGAGCGCTTGTCGCGGTAGGTTTCCGCGAACAGGAAGCCTACCGGCGGGACGCTCTCCACCTCGCGCCAGGCCACGCCTTCGTCCGCGGCGACCTTCTCGCCCACGATCACGTAGTTGGTGGGCGGATCGTCCAGCCGGCCGCCCTCGGGGCGGCGCAGCTCGAATTTGCCTTTGAAGCGGTGGCGCAGAATCCACGGGTTGTAGAGCGGATGCGAGGCCAGCACGCGCAGTCCGAGCCGGGCAAAATGGCTCTCGAACTGGGGTTGGGTGAAGTAGGTATACTCCTCCAGCACCTCGGTATCCCAGTCGTCGGCGTAGTCTTTGCGCAGCACGAACTCGTGGGCCAGGCGTTGCTGCAGGCGGAAGCGGCGCCAGCCGTCGCGCGGGGGCGCCTCCTCGGTGTAGGAGAAGCCCGGTCGCTCGGAAAGCTTGCGAAATTCACGGGCGAAGCGCTCGAACAGCTCGCACGTCTCGGCCGGCAGGTCCAGGAGGACCTCGCCCTCGGGTAAGGCGACGAAGTCTCGCACGATCAGGGTTCCGTGCGTGCGGAGCTGTCTCGCCTGCACGTCCAGGGCCTGACCGGCGGCGTGGTGATTGTAACCGTTGAAGGTGGTGACGTGGTGCAGCACGCTGGAGTTGAAGATGGCGTCCAGGCTGCCTTCCTCGAAGCAGGGCGCGGCGATGTCGCCCACCACGAAGCTCAGGTTGGGAAGCGCGAAGCGCTCCTCGGCCAGCCGCACCATCTCAGGGTTGACGTCGACGCCCACGACTTCGAGGGCGGGGTAGAGGGAGGCCAGCGCCTCGCTGCCGGTGCCCGAGCCCATCCCCATGTCGGCCACTTTGCCGCGGGTCAGAAGGTGGGCGGCGGTGAGCGCGACTTTCTGCTTCATGGAGGCATCCATGCCGGCCAGGTAGCGGTCGTATGCCCCCCGGTCGCCCCGCGCCTGCTGCTGATAGTCCGCCACCGAGCGACCGTTCTTGAACCGCCCCGGGCCGTCCCTGCAGGGAGCCGGAGGCGACGGTAGCGAATGGCCTCCTCGATGCGGACATGGTTCCTGGTGGTTTGTCTGGGCCTTTTGATGGTCGGCTGCGGGGATAAGAAAAAGCTCAATGAGAAGCTCTGGGGGGAGTGGATCGGGCAGGGTGGCGTGACGATGGATTTCAGCGCCAGCGGCCTGGTCCACATGCAGACCCCCGACGGCAAGACCACCGATGGCGATTATGTCGCCGACTTCAGCCAGGAGCCCTACAAGCTGGACATCAGCCTGCGCGACGGCAAGAAGATCCTGACCATCTTCCGCTTCGACGTCGAGGGCCGCCTGGTCTTACAGAGCACGGCCACGAACCGCGCCCGCCCCGAAGAGTTTGACAACGGCGCGGTGTTCTTCACGCGCAAGGCGCCGGAGGCGAGCCCGTCGGCCCAGTCGTATAGGTCATCGATGCGTTGTCGACAGTCGACGATGGCCGCTCGTCAATTTCTGGAGTTCTGGCGACTCTCAAACCTGGGGTTCACGTGAGCGTAAGCCTACCCTGTCGGGCAGTCCCGAGCTTCGCAGCCATCCCTGCGCAAGCCCGCGCACGGGGCAGACCCAGTTCAGGCTAAGATTCAACCACGAATCCCTGTCTGCAATAAATTGCAGGGTGGGCAGCAGGCTCTGGCCGCCCTGGAAGTTGACTACGATCTGCGCCGTTCCTGTGGCGGAGCTTCCGGCCGGATTGCGCGCAGTGACGAGCATCGTGTAACTTCCGTTAGCGACCGGTTGCCCGGTGCTGCCATAGCCGTTCCAGACCAGCTCGAGTGAGCCGGAGGCCGACACTTGCTCAGCGGAGACATAGACCGGCTGGCCGCTGACGGAAGGGCCGCGGTAGACGGCAAAGCTGAAGCGCGCGAGGGCGCTGGAAGCGGTGGCCCGAACGCGGGCCAACTCGCCTTTGTGGGGCTTTACGTGTTTTGAGATCACGTCCAGGCTCAGGCTAACGGGCTGGGCGGAAGGCACCACGAAGCTCCAGGTGGTCACCGTCTTGCTGCTGGGCTTCAATGTTCCGATCGCATGATCGCCCACGGTCAGGATGGCGGTATGGGTGCCCGGGGCTAGATTGGCAGGCAGCCGGTAACTGATAGATAGGATCTCGAAATTGGGGCGGGTGGGGTCGAGCGTCAGGTCAGTATCGAAAAGGAGCTGGCCGGTGACATCTTGTCCATCGAGCAGAAGCTGAATTGTCTCAATGTCGATCTGCTGCTGCCACAGATTCCCGTCGCCCGCCCGAGCGACGATAGAGCCGTTTGCCACTTGGCCCTGGCCCGGCTGGAGTGACAGGATGACGGGGGGCACGCGTTCGGGATCAGCTCCTTGCTGCGGGGGCAAGCCGGGCATGTCCCGCATTAGACTGATAAGCATGTCTTTCTGGTCGCCTCCTTCGGTACGGGGGAAGGCCCGTCGCAGGAAGCGCACTCCGTTAAGAGTTTGGGCTGCAAGGGCCGATCTACCCATGTCCCCATCGTAGTAATAGGTTTTGCAGGCATACCAGCGGTAGTAGCGCGGGAGCGAGTTCTCCGTGAAATCGGGGTCGGCCTGGCCTGAGGCCACTTGCTCAAGCGAGGGAGCCCCAATTTCCGACAGAACCCTGTTGCTTGCTTCGCGATGAGTGAGTCCAAGAAGTCGCAGCTGGTCCCGGCGGGCGATGAACCAGTAGCTCGAGTTTGGAAAACGGGCTACGACCTGGTCGGTCTCGGCTCTGGCCCGCTCGAGCTGGTTTGCCTGGGCCCAGAGACTGGCCATGCCGATTCGGGCCGTGGCTTCATAGCCGGTATTGGGGTAGTCATCGGCTATCTGCTGGTAGTTCCTCAGCGCCCCATTGTAATCATGGACTTCGAGGCAGCCGTTGACGCTGGAGAAGACAGGCTCGTGAATCAAAGGGCCCCAGTCAGAGTCGTAGTCGGTCGTTTCCGGCAACTGTCCACAGACTGGCCGGAACAGGCCCGTAAGCAGAAAGAGCGTGATCAAAACTCTAAATCGCATTGGTATTTCCCTTCTGGGCGTCCGGCAGCTCTCTCAGCAATTCTCTACAAAATGGACTCACTGGAATATCCTCGAACTGTTTCGACCCGATGTTGTTCCAGTATGTCCTGGAGACCCGCCAGATCTCACGATTCTTATTTAACCGAGGGTCCGGACCTTCGGTCCAATCTCTCTATTCGGTTTCAAACTTAATGAAATAGTAATAGTCATTAACCAACACGCAGGCATCGTCGCAGGTGCGGTCTGCGTTGGAGGCATTGGCCAGCAGCCAGGCCATAGGCGGGCTCTGGGGCGGGATGACGTTTCCGTTGTGGTCTACTCCGCCGACCGCCAGGAACCTCTTGTAGTCGATCAGGACCTGACGGTCGGTGTTGATTGGCGGGAGGGGAAGATAGATGGGACTCTCTGAAGGTTTGCCTCCACGGGGAGCCGGTCCGCCGTAGCCCAGCAGGAGAGACCCGGGGACCACGGACTCGTAGAAAGCCTTTCCTGGAAATGGATTGGCTGTGTCGTAATGCTTGTAATCGTTGAAGTTGCCGATGTCCAGGACCGAGCAGCCTGCGAAGATAACGCTCTTAAGGCCGTCGTTCCAGTCGTCCGGGCTGAAGGTTACGCTCTTGTAGTCGGGATGGTCCTTGTGCGGAATGGGCAGAAAGCCCCCGACTTCCGGTCGAACGAAAACCTTGGCATAGTCCAGACGCATCCCGTGGTTGTGATAGCCTTCTCCGCTGAAATACAGGCTCGTAGCCTGGTTCTTGACCCGCAGCCAGCACTGCTTGGGCGGGACAACCTGGCGATAGCGGACGAGCAATGTCTCAAATCCGGCAGCCCGGAATGCGTCGGCGTTGCATGGGGTATCGAATTGGAAGCGCTTCTCCTCGGCCACCCTGATGGTGTCTTCCGAGTCGCGAGCCCAACCATATTGCTTCTCAGCCAGGGCCACCCGCCAGGCCTGGAATTCGGTCGAGTCCTGCAGCTGATCTCCCTGGCCGGACATATCGAAAAGGGTGAAGCTGTTCCGTTTCTCTTCGAGGTAGATTCTGTTCTTCGTGCCGGGCACGGGAGTGCCCACGACTACCGAAAGGCTGCCCTTGAATGTAGTAAGACCCTTCTTAGTGCCGATATTGTGAAGCACGACAGAGGACCGTTGGCCACCCAGGACAGCCTCCACCTCGATCTCGTCGAGTTGCGCGGCCCTTGGGACCTGCTTCAGCCAAACCGTGACCGGTTTGGACTGGCCCGCCCCGCGCAGCAGGAAGCTGTTGTTGGGTTTGTCCAAATTCAGCTCTCCGCCGCTGAGGGCCAGCGGGCCCCCCGAGCTCGAGCCGGCCGATCCGGCTCCGCCTCCCGCCAGCGCGGACTCTTCGGCAGACTCGGTGGAACTGGCCAGCAAGACTTGGGTCTCGTCGTCCTCCACCTCGAGCTCGACGGCACCGCCCACCACCACGGTGGTTTGGGCCGAGGCCTCGAGGGGCTCGTCCGATCCCGGTTGAGTGCAGCTCACGCTGAGCTTGACCAAGTATTCCCCATCTTCGACCAAAGCGCCCGCTTCGTTCCGGCCATCCCAGAAGGTCTCGTAGGGGGTTGGCTGCTCCGGGCTCAAGGTGACTTGTCCGGACAAGGACCGGACAGGCGGGCCATCCAAAGGCTTGATTTCGAGCGTCCAGTCCGCGGTGACGGATTCCGTCAATTCAATCGGGACAATGCTGGCCGATACCGTGCTTCCCTCCAGACCTGGCTCTTGCTCGGCGAAGGTGAGCGGATTGGGGTCCACCGCCAGACCCTCGAGCGAGAGTCCATGCGCCTCTCCTATTGCAAAGGGGAGAGTCGCCTCGGCCTGCAGGTCCTCGGCCGGGATCTCGGCGGTCACTTTGACTCGAATTCATTGGAAGACGACCGTCTTCTCTCCTGGTGGGATTTGTAGGTTGTCTGCGCATCCCGGGCCTGAATCTCCCCGCGATGCTGTTCGACCAAACCAGATTCGTCCATCCCTGCATCCGAGGGAACCAGCCGAAATCGACCATCAGTGGAGCCTCGGGCGCTCAGCTCGAGGGAGGAGGGATCCCAGGTAAACGAGATTTGAGAGCCCGCCTGGTAAGGCTGCTCCTGACCGGCAACCATACGGGGAAAACTGTCCCCGGGGAAACGTGCTCTCCAGCGAGGTTGGTCGAGGTCGGTGGGAAGCACCTCGTCGCCGACCTTCCAGACCAGCCGATTGCTGAAGGCGATGGGCGTATTGACATCGCCATTCTCAATGCTGGGCCAGGGAGTCTCCCAGGCAGGCTGCGCTGCACGTAATCCTCGTCCACCTCGATCGTGCCGTTGTGGGTCATGGTCAGGTGGTAGTGTCCCGAGCGGGTGCACCGAAAGAGCGGCAGCAGATTGGCGAGATCCGGGTTGGTGGTCGAGTCGATGCTGGCCAGGTGCTGGCCGTTCAGGGTTACTTCGCCCTGAACTTGGGCGCTGCTCGCATCGCCAGTACGATTCAGATTGAAGGTGAGGGTAACTTCGTTGTTCCCAGTCGGGGTCAGCGTCTGAAAGGCAAACTCCGGCTTCGTGAGCGTGGTTGGCTGCAGGGCAACATCCAGCGGTTGTGACGAGTCGGTGACGGTCCAGCGATAGACAATGACGTTGTTCCCGGGTTCGAGAATGGGGAGCGGGGTGGTGACACCATTGTGCGGGCTTCTTCCGATGAGAATCTCGGGGGTGTAGGCGACGAACGGTTGGCTTGTTCCCTCCAACGTGTCCAGCAAGTAGAGGAAGTGGGCCCCAAAACCGCTATTCTCCTGGTGAATCGTAAACTGCAGCAGGTGGGTGCTGTCGTCGGCGTGCCGCGGGCTGACGGATTCCGTCTGAGCACTCGAGAGGCGGGCCAGGACAGCATTTCTCTGCGCGTCTGAGACATGGCCCGGCGTCAGGTCGTAGAACCGACCGGACTCTTCGCCGGGAGCCACCAGACTGATGGTCAGGAGATCGTTCTTGAAATTGCCGCTGGGACTGGAGTTAACGGGTTTCTGCGCCCCCCCCCCCCGAGTTATCGGATCCGGAGGAATCGAGGCCACCGCAACTGAGAATCAGCGCCAATATCGGTAAGAGCAAACTGGTTCGGAGAAAGTTGCGGGTTTGCCGTCCAAAGGGCATCGGGGTCGTCCTCTCTGCACCTGGTCCGTCTGAAGGCGGAATAATTCGGCGATTCAGGCCGGCTTTCCTGCAATTGACCAATGGGAATCTGTTCAATCTTGAACCACAAGCCTGAGCGTCCGTCAATGTTGTCTCAGGTAGAAGGACCCTTGTGGCTGGCAGGTCCAGGGCGGCCAGCGAGCTAAATAGAGTCTATGGCGCTCACGCACGCTCAGCCCAGGCTCTGGTCGCTGGACGAATACTATGCTCTCGCCGAGGCCGGCTTCTTGCCGCAGCAGCACACTGAGCTGATCGAAGGAGAGATCGTTCTGATGACCCCTCAGGGGCCTGAGCACGGACAGAGCTTGACGTTCGCAAACCAGCTCCTGGTCACCGCCTTCGGCGAGACGCACTACGTTCGCGTCCAACTGCCCCTCACGGTGGGAGAGCACACCGAGCTCGAGCCCGACTTCGCCCTGGTCAGCCGGGCTTCGTTCGTGCGCGACGCCCCCCGCCATCCGGCCACGGCCGATCTGGTCATCGAGGTCGCGGTTACCTCACTGGCCTACGATCGCTGCGAGAAAGCCAGTCTTTACGCGCGGGCCGGCGTTTCCGAATACTGGATTCTCAACCGCAAAACGCGGACCCTCGAGATCTACCGTGAGCCCAGGCCCGACAGCGAGGCTCCTTTTGGTTACGGGTATGCTTCCAGAAGGGTGGTGGCCGAGCACGAGGAGGCCGAAACTCTGATCTTCCCGGGGCGAATGATCTCCGTCGCCGAGCTGCTCTAGTCCATCTGGTCGATGGCGGCCAGCACGAACTTCTCCAAGAGCTCGGTCTGGGTGTCGTTCAAGCCGAAGAACCGCAGGTGCGCGATGCGCTCACAGCTGTCGGGGTCGCGGCGCGAGCTGAGGATGCGGGCGGGGACCTCGAACTGACCCATCTTGCGGGTCGGGCCCAGGGCAAAGCGCACCGTGCCGCCCGGCTCGAGATAGACCGGGGTGGAAACCTGGGCGCCCTGCATCCCGATGTCGCGCAGCTGGGCCTGGCCCAGGGCGCCGCCCTGCAGGTCGAGCAACTCGCACGGGGCCGTGTAAGGGGCGCGGAAGGCGCGGCGCGGCTGCATATGGCGGCGCAGAGCGCCGAGAAGCTTGAGAGCGTACTCGACCCAGGTCTGGGACAGCGAATCCTCTTCCAGAGCCACGCCGATCTCGCAACCGTCCTCGCGCGGCTCGCACCAGGTCACCTTGTAGGGCAGGCGCTGGCGCCCCAGGAGCATTCCCCCGGGACGGCAAGAAACCCGGACGTAGGTGCCGGGTTTGAAGGCGGTGTCGGTTTCGATGCGCAGTCCGCGCGGTCCGATTTCGGTGAGGTGAGCGTTGACGCTCTGGTCGGAGGATTGACAGGTGGCGTCGAATCGGCAGCGCAGTCGGAAGTCCTTGCGCCGTTCCCAGAGCCCGGGACCAGCTTTGACGACTCGCTTGGAGAACAACCAATCCAGCATCTCTTCTCACCAGCCTGTTAGAGTTTCGTAAATTATGCTCCAGCGGGTTGAAAAAGAGCTTAAAAAAGCGCTGCAAAGAGAAGAGGGTCGACAGTCGACAGTGCTCGTCGGGAATGCTTGAGAAAAGTTGACCCCGAGACGAGATTGTCTGGAGTCGACTAGAGACCTGGTCACTTCAACTCCTGTTGACCGTCAACTGTCGACTGTCGACCCCTTTGGAGTCGCTGGCTCCGAGTCTCGCGAGAAGGGTCGGATTTCGCAGGTAAGGGTTCGAGGGACGCGAAGCCAGGCACATGGCAGAGCAACAATCATCCGGGGGAAACCAGGAAGCGCGGCCGTCGCTGCTGGCGCAGATGTTTCCGCTCATCCTGATGATGATGCTGTGGTGGTTCTTCCTCAAGCCCAAGCCCGCGCCCCCGGCTCCGCCGCCCGATCTGGTCAGCACCGAGATCACCGGCCTGGGCAAGACCATCGACCTCTACGCCAAACATCATCAGGGGCAGTATCCCCTGAAGCTCGACCTGATGATCCCGCTCTACCTCCCCAGCATTCCCGGCGGCTACACCTACACGGTGGAGCCGGGCGCCTACACGCTCGTCAACGTGGGCACGCACCAGCAATACATCGGCGGTAAAGGGCTGGAGAACCCTGCTCCTTGAGTCGTCCCGGTGACGTCTGGCTGCTCTACTGGCGAGAGCTGCGCTCGGCCCTGCGCGAACGAAACGTCCTGCTCTACAGCCTCCTGGTGCCGGCCCTGCTCTATCCCACCGTTTTGTGGATGATCATCTCGGCCGACTCGATGGTGCGAGGCATGCTCGAGCAGTCGCGCTCCCAGGTGGCCCTGGTGGGCCTGCCCGAGGATCATCGCGTGCTCGAAGCCTTGCTGACGGAGGACAAGGAGTTCACGCTCCAGACCGAGACCGAAGCCAGCGCCAGGCAATTGCTCAAGCGAGGCCGCGTGGACGCCTTCGCGCTCTTCGAACGGGGTGCCCACGGCGAGCTGAAGGTGCGCATCTACTACGACGGCTCGCGCCTGCACAGCAAGATCGCAAAGGGGCGTCTGGAGGGCGTGCTGTCGCGGTATCGCGATCTGCGCATCGAGGAGCTGGCCCACCTGAACGCCGTGCCCGAGGTGCGGCTGCAGCGCGTCTGGATCAAGACCGAGAATCAAGCTTCCGAGAACGACGTGGGACGGCTGGTCCTGTCCACGCTGCTGCCGATGGCCATGATCGTGGTGATGGGGATGGGCGGACTTTACCCGGCCGTCGATTCCACCGCCGGGGAGCGCGAGCGCAACACCTGGGAGACCATGCTGACGACGGCCGCCTCGCGCGACGACATCATTCTGGCCAAGTATCTCTACGTGGTGACGGTCATCGCCTTCTCCGGCTTCCTCAACCTGACCGCGCTCTATGCCTGTGTCTACGCCGCTCTGGATCCGATGGAGGGCATCACCATCTCGCTGCCGCTGGCCAGCGTCCCGATTCTGCTGGGCGGAACGATCTTGCTGGCCATGTTCATGGCGGCCGGAATGATGGTCCCGGCCTCGTTCGCCCGCACGTTCCAGCAGGGGCAATCGCTGGCCACACCGTTTTACGCCGTCACGATCCTGCCGACCGTGCTGGTGGCCGACCCGAGCGTGCAGTTCAAGCTGTGGATGGCCTTCATCCCGGTGCTCAACGCCGCCCTCACGTTCCGCGAGGCCGTGGCCGGCCGGTTGCTCGTTCCTCAGCTGCTGGTCACTCTGGCCGTGCTGCTGGTGTGCGTCTTCGTCTCGCTCTGGGTGGCCCGGCGCGTGCTCGCCTACGAGGACATCGTGCTGGGCACCTACGGCGGCAGCTTCTGGACGTTCATGCGCAAGCGGCTGTGGGGGAAACGTTGAGCCATCCGGTCGAGGTCCACGAGCTGGTCAAGACTTACTTCGAGCAAGGGCGCGGCGAGGTGCACGCGGTGCGCGGCTTGAGCTTCCACTGCCAGGAGGGGGAGATCTTCGGGCTCCTGGGCGCCAACGGCGCGGGCAAGACCTCGACGTTGCGCATGCTGAGCACGGTATTGACCCCCAGTGCAGGTACCGCCAGCGTCATGGGCCACGACCTGGTCAAAGAGCCCGCCTCCGTGCGGCGCAGCCTGGGCTTCTTCTCGGCCTCGACCGCGCTTTACCCGCGTCTGACGCCCCGCGAGACGCTGGATTTCTTCGCCCGCATCAACGGCTTCCCGCCCGAGCGTGTGAAGGACCGGGTGGAGGAGCTGGTCCGGCGCATCGGCCTGGAGTCCTACGCCAATACGCGCGTCGACCAGCTCTCGAGCGGCATGAAGCAGAAGGTCTCCATTGCTCGCACGGTGGCCCACGACCCGCCCGTGCTCATCTTCGACGAGCCGACCGTGGGCCTCGACGTGCTCAACGCCATCGAGTTCCACGACGTGCTGCGCGAGTTCCGCGGCCAGGGCAAAGCGATCATCCTCTCCACCCACATCATGAGCGAGGCCGAGAAGCTGTGCGATCGCATCGCCATCGTGCACAAAGGGCGGATCCTGGCCTGTGATACGCTGGCCGCCCTGCGCGAGAACACCGGCGACCATTACCTCGAGGACATCTTCGTCCGTTTCGTCACGGCGGGCGCCGAGTGAACTGGAGGCTGGTGCGCATCCTCCTGGGCCACGAGCTGCGCATGGTCTATCGCGATGGACGCACGCTGCTGCTCTCTATCCTGTTGCCCCTGATCCTGGTGCCGCTGGTGCTCGGCAGCCTCAGCATGGTGAACGCGCGGCGCCAGGCGCAGACCAGTGTCAGCTACAACTGCTATGTGATCCCGGTCAACTCGTTCATGCAGCGCATCTTCCAGGCGGTCAACCAGGTGCGTCTACCGGGTGACCCGGCACCGACCAACACCATGCTCCTGGGTCGCTTCCAGATGGTGCTCAAGACCGACAATACGCCAGAAAAGGCGCTGGAGGACGGGGACGTCGACCTGATCGTCCGGCTGGTGGCCCCCAAGGACGTCAAACCGGACTTCCGTCGCTCCTCCGGGAGCTCGCGCCACGTCCGGCGGGCCCGCTTCCGCGTGGCTCGCTATCCCGACGTGCCCCAGCTCGAGGTGGTTTACGTGGCCAACCGGACCCGCTCGTCCGACGCCATGTTCCAGTTTACGGAGCGGCTCGAGAAGGTGTTGGACGCCGATCGCGCCCAGGCGCTGCGTTCGGCCGGCTGGGAGGGAGATGCCGACCACGTGCTGGACGTCTCGTCCCGCGACGAGGCCACCCCGGCCCAGCTCACGGGGGCCCAGATGGGGCCCTTCTTCACGCTCTTTCTGGTGCTGTTCCTGGTGGGCGGCGGCTCGGTGGCCGCGCTGGACGGGCTGGCTGGCGAGAAGGAGCGCGGCTCGCTGGAAACCCTTCTCACCACCGCCGCCGGGCGGCCCGAGATCATCGCCGCCAAGCAGCTGGCCACGCTGACCGTGGCCGTCGTCATCGCCGGCATCCAGCTGCTCAACAGCCTGCTCTACCTGGTGCTGGGCCTGGTGCCCACGCCCAACGGATTCGTGATCGACGCCACCCCCGAGCTGTTCCTGGCCATGGCCATCCTGATCTTGCCGATGGCGGCCTTCGTGGCCGGCGTGCTGACGCTGGTCAGCGGCTACTCCAGCTCCTACAAGGAGGCCCAGGTGCTGCTGTTCCCGGTGTTCGCGGTGCTGTGCGTGCTCAGCATGACCAGCACTCTGCCCGGGTTGACGCTCGACAGCGCTATCGTGGTGGTGCCGGTCGCCAACGTGAGCGTGGCCCTGGGCGCGATCCTGGTGGGCAAGTTCGAGTGGCCCTGGCTGATCCTGACCTCGCTGGTCACCATCGCCTGGTCGGCCTGGCTGGCGCGCCGCTCGGCCCGGCTGCTCTCGGACGAGCAGCTGGTGCTGCCCTCGCTCCAGCAGAGCGCCCAGGAAGCTCGCAGCCCGGTTGGTTTCGGGCGCGATGTGGTGCGCTGGTATGCCCTCATGTTCGTGGGAGTCCTGCTTTCGAACGCGGCCCTGGGCACCAACATCGAAGGCGCCACGCTTTTCAACCAGCTGGGTCTCTTCTTGCTGGTGCCGCTCTGGATGGTGCGCCACTACCGGCTGGACCCGCGCCAGGCGTTCTCGCTGCGCTGGCCGCGCTGGCAGGTGTGGCTGGCGGTGCTGGCCTTCATCCCGATGGCCCACCTGGTGGGCGTGGCCGTGCAGATCCTCACCGGAGCCCTGTTTCCCGTGCCCGAGTCTTTTGTCGAGCAGTTCAACCAGCTGCTCGCGCTCAGGGACCGTCCCGCCTGGGTGCTCTACTTCGGCCTCGCCTTTCTGCCCGGCATCTGCGAGGAGCTGGCCTTCCGCGGCACGCTGCTCTACGCCCTGCGCAACCGGGCCCACGCCGTGCCCTGGAAGGTGGCCGTCACCGTGGCGCTGGTGTTCGGCGTGTTCCACTTCTCGCTTTTCCGTATCCCGGCCACGGCCTTCCTGGGCTTTTTCCTGGTGCTCATCTGCTGGTGGAGCGGCTCGATCCTCCCCAGCATGCTGGCTCACATGGGCAACAACGCGCTGGCGGTGTGGACGAGCCGCAACGACGTGCAGCTCGAGTCCATGCCTCCCTCGGCGTTCTGCCTGAGCCTGGCGGGCATGATGGTGTGCATGTATGTCATCTACCGGTGCCGGCGGGACCAAACTCCGAAAGCTTGATACGACAGAGCTGCCCTTCCTCGTTGCCGGCCACCAGGGTGTGGTCGTCAGCCCAGGTCAGCGCCTCGCACTGTCCCGCGTTGCTCAAGATGAGCCGCCGCGCCGACCCCGTCAACAGCTTGTCGCCCTTCCCCGGCCGGGTGAACAGCCAGATAGACGGCACCGGCAGGTGGCACAGCACGGCCAGCGTGGTACCGTCGGGGGACATGTCAGCGGCCGTGACCCAGCCCCCCAGCCCGGTTCGCCGCTCGATCAGGGTCAGCCGGTTGGGGCGGTCGGGAAAGCGGGTATCCAGGCGATACAGCCGCGTGGCGGTGCCGGGCAGACGGCGTCCCAGGAACATCACACGCTCCTTCGTCAGGACGTAGAGCTTGTGGTCGCTGACGAAGATCGCCTCGCAGTCGAACTCGGGCGCATTCTTCTGCTCGGGGTAGACCACCGGGATCTTCTCGGCGCGGACGTCCGCATGACCGCCTGGCTCGGGCTCGGGCAGGACGTAGACCGACAGATCCTCGCGATCGCTGTCGTTATTGCCCAGATCCGAGACATAGAGCGTGTCGCCGTCGAGGGCCAGGTCCTCCCAGTCGGTGTTGACGGCGTTCTCGACCCGGTGGTTGGCCAGGAGCTCGCCCTTCTCGCTCAGCGCGAAGAGGCGCGGATCGTTGCCCGAGTCGTTGAGCGCCCACAACACGCCGGGATGGCGACGGCTGGCCGCCAGTCCGCTCAACTCGGGGAGCTCGGGCGCCACCTGGGCCTCCGCGTTCCAGTTGCGCACCGGAGGGCCGGGAGCAGGGGAGGGTGGTTGCGGGCTGGCAGGCGCCAAAGCCAGCCAGAGCCACATCGGGAGTGACCAGCGGAAGACTCTGCTCAGGGGCTCAAACACAGTTCTAACGATCCGCCTATCCAGCTCAAACGCCCTTTGCGGCACACTACCCTGGACATCCTTTATCCCCGGAGGGAAGCACAGTTGGCTAAGACAATCGAAAAACACGAGTTCCAGGCGGAGGCCCGTCAGCTCCTCGAGCTGATGGTGCACTCGATTTACTCCAACAAGGACATCTTTCTGCGCGAGCTCATCTCCAACGCGTCCGACGCGCTGGACAAGCTGCGGCTCGAGTCGCTGACGGACGACAAGCTCAAGGTCGATCCAGCCGGTTTCGTCATCCAGCTCGAGGCCGATAAGGCGGCGCGCACGCTGACGTTATCGGACAACGGCATCGGCATGAGCCACGACGAGGTGATCGCCCACATCGGCACCATCGCCAAGTCGGGTACGGCCGAGTTCCTCAAGAAGCTCAAGGAGAGCTCCAACTCGGCCGAGCTGATCGGCCAGTTCGGCGTCGGCTTCTACTCGAGCTTCATGGTGGCTGACAGGGTGGAGCTGGTCACGCGTCGCGCGGGCGAAGAGAACGCCACGCGCTGGATGTCCACCGGCGACGGCACCTACACGCTGGAGCCGGCCGAGCGGGCCGAGCACGGCACCACCATCACCCTGCACCTCAAGCCCGAGGACCGCGAAAACTCGCTGCACGACTACACTTCCGAATGGAAGTTGCGCGAGATCGTCAAGCGTTACTCCGACTTCATCAACTACCCGATCAAACTGCGCACCGAGCGCAGCGAGGTCGATCGCGACGAGCATGGCAAGCCCGTGGAGGGCGCCATCCCGCGCAAAATTGAGGAGAACGAGCAGCTCAACAGCCAGAAGGCCATCTGGGCGCGCTCTAAGGACGAGGTGCCCCAGGAGGAGTACGACCAGTTCTACACCCACCTGACCCACGACTGGGAAGCGCCGCTCCGCACGATGTCGCTGAAGGCGGAGGGCACCTTCGAGTATCAGGCGCTGCTGTTCTTGCCCAAGCGCCCGCCGATGGACCTCTACATGCGCGAGGCCAAGCGCGGCCTGCAGCTCTACGTCAAGCGCGTCTTCATCATGGACGACTGCGAGGAGCTGTTGCCCGAGTATCTGCGCTTCGTGAAAGGCGTGGTGGACGCTCAGGACCTGTCGCTCAACATCTCGCGCGAGATCTTGCAGCAGGACCGCCACATCGCCCAGATGCGCAAGCGCCTGGTCAAGAAGGTCATCGAGACGCTCGACGAGATGAAGAGCGGCTCGGAAGAGGACTATAAGGCGTTCTGGAACGGGTTCGGACGTGCTCTCAAGGAGGGCATCTACCAGGACCAGGACAACAAGGAAAAGCTGCTCGATCTGGCGCTCTTCCGCTCGACCCACGATCCCGAGAAGCTCACCACGCTGAACGAGTACGTGGCCCGCATGCCCGAGGGTCAGGACAAGATCTACTACCTGACCGGCGAGAGCTACGCGGTGCTGGAGCGCTCGCCCCATCTCGAGGGCTTCCGCGCCAAGGGCCAGGAAGTGCTGCTGATGGTGGACGCGGTGGACGAGATCTGGGTCAGCACGCTGCCCACCTTCAAGGAGAAGACGTTCCAGTCGGTCACGACCGGCGAGGCCGAGCTTCCCGAGGAGAAGAAGGAGCAGAAGGAAGAGTTCTCCACGCTGCTGGCCTGGATGGGCACGAAGCTGGCCGAGCACGTCAAGGAAGTGCGGGTCTCGGCCCGTCTGACCAGCTCACCGGCCTGCCTGGTCAGCGATCCCAACGAGATTCCGCCCAACCTCGAGCGCATGATGCGCGCGATGGGTCAGGACGTGCCCAACATCAAGCGGAGCCTGGAGATCAACCCGGATCATCCGCTGCTGGTCAAGCTGAAGGGCGCCTATGAGGCTCAGAAGGACGATCCGTCGCTGGGCGACATCGCCGAGCTGCTCTTCGGCCTGGCCGTGCTGGCCGAGGGCGGCGAGCTGCCCGACGCCTCGCGCTTTACGAAGCTGCTGGGCGAGCTGATGGTGAAGGGGCTCGAGGCTCCCGCTCCCAAAAAGGCGGCGTCAAAGAAGAAGAGCTGATTCGAGCTCCTCGACCTGCTCGGGCTGCAAAGTCACCGGGTAGATCGAGGTGCCTCCCACGACCGTGAGCCCGAGCTCACCGGTCTCGGCCACCTGCTTGAGAGCCGCCATCCAGTTGGGGGTGAGCTCGATCGAGACCAGCAGCGTGGGAGTCGAGTTCTGCCAGCCTTCATTGAAACCGAGGTCCCCAAACAGGGCCTCGGTTTCATTTTGGGGAGGCTCGGGGTAGTCGACCCAGCTCCCCAGGCCCTGGGAGAGGCGATAGGTGAAGATCAGCAGCGCCACCCGCTCGGGGAAGGCCTTCAGGTGGCACCAGTAGCCCAGCTCGGGAGAGAACTCGAGCAGGTGCGGGGGAAGCCGGAGCACCGCCATCATCTCGCGGCCGGGCACATCGCGCACGCGGATGGACTCGTCGGGCGCCTCCCAGCCGAGCGCTTCCACGCGTCGTTGCAGGGCGCTGCTCACGGGCTCCACCTCCGGAACAGGTGATGGTCCAGCCCGAGCTGGTCCAGGATCTTGCCGATGGTGTGGTCGACGATATCCATGAGGGTCTTGGGCTGATGATAGAAGGCCACCATCGGGGGCAAGATGGTCGCTCCGATCTCGCTGGCGCTCACCATGTTGCGCAGGTGCCCCAGGTGCAGGGGGGTCTCGCGCGGCACCAGGATGAGGGGGCGGCGCTCTTTCAGATGCACGTCCGCAGCCCGCAGCAGCAGGCTGTCGCTGGTCGAATGGGCCACGGCCGAGAGCGTCTTCATGCTGCAAGGGGCGATCACCATGGCCTCGGTGCGGAACGAGCCGCTGGCGATAGGGGCGGCCAGGTTGGCGTCGTCGTGGACCGCGTGGGCCAGCGAAGCCACCCGCTCCACGGGCCACTCCGGCGCCTCGTGCTCGAGCGTGAGCGCTACCGAGCGGGACATCACCAGGTGCAACTCCAGCCCGAGGTGCTCGCGCAGCACCTCCAGCAGTCGCACGCCGTAAATGGGGGCGCTCGAGCCGGACATCCCCACCACGATTCTGCGCATGGGTTTCCCTTTGGGGCATGACGCCCCGGACCCTGCCAGGCGTACCGCCCACCCGGGTATTGCCGCCCGTGTCGAACCCTCGGGCCGATTCTTTACAATGAGGGTGCTCGCAGACAAGAGTTGAGAGTTAAGAGTTGAGAGTTTCGTCAGGCTACTCTCGACCCTCAACTCCGAACTCTCAACCAGGTTAAGGGAGGCCCTTCCATGAAGAAGTTGATTCTTGCAGTTATCGCCGCGGCGACGTTGGCTTCGCCGGTCATGGCCCAGAGCACCAGCGCGGTGGCCGAGCTCCAGCCCACCAGCGCCAGTAAGGCGCACGGCACGGTGTGGTTCGTGCCCAAGGGCAACAAGCTCCAGATCGTGGCGCGTATCGAGGGGCTGGCCCCCGGCAGCGTGCACGGCTTCCACATCCACCAGTACGGGGACGAGACGTCGGCTGACGGCTCCAGCGCGGGGGACCACTTCAACCCGGGCAAGGACCAGCACGCCGGCCCCGGGGCCACCCACCACCACGCGGGGGACCTGGGCAACGTGAAGGCCAATGCCGGCGGCGTGGCCGAGCTCGACATCACGGTGGACGAGCTGACCGCCAACCAGATTCTGGGACGCGCGGTCGTGCTGCACGCCAACGCCGACGACCTCAAGTCGCAGCCCTCGGGCAACGCGGGCGGACGCATCGCGGTGGGGACGATCGGCATCGCCAATCCCAAGACCATCCAGGCGATGAATCCCAGCCAGGTGCGGCTGGGCTCCCCGCCGAGCAGCGAGCGGATCGACGTGCCCTACACCGAGCTCGAGACCGATTCGCCGCGCGTGGACGACCTGCATCGCGACCACAACCTGCAGAACCAGCCCATCGACGGCACCTTGGACCGCAGGGTTGGACCGAACAACGATATCCGCGACATTCCTCGGATCGACCTGGAGAAGTAACGGGATGGGGGTCGACAGTTAACAGTCGACCGTCAACAGGCACGGACGCCACGAGGTGGTTTGCTGGAGGGAGGTCCAGTCAGGCCACCTCTTGTTTCTTCCTGTCAACTGTTGACTGCCGACTGTCGACTCTCAAAAAACCCCCGCCGGCCCACGGGGGGTTTTTGCGCACACGCCGCGAACTTATCAGGCTGGCTTTTTGGACGTGTTCATAATTTGTTAAAAAAAACTGCCAAACCCCTGGACAAGCGACTAATTTTCATATTATTCTTGCCTCACGTTTTCAGAGATGTTTTAGAGGGGACCCCTATTATCTGCACAACCGAGTTAGCGACATACGTTCATGACCTTCGTGGGTCTGACTGTCTCTAGCTCATAGTATCGAGGAGGCTCACGATGGACGCAGCAATGGGAATTCAGCAGGGCGGCAACACGGTCAACCGCTCCAATGGCGGCACCGTACGGGCTGGAGGCCCACAGAGCGCGGCCAGCGTACCCAATGATTCGGTGAATCTGGCGGGCTTGCAGCAGCAGGCGGCCGGCACTCAACCTCAGGCGGCAGCGCCCCAGCAGGCGGCCACCGCCCCTCAAGCTGCAGCCAGCACCGGCCAGTTCGCCCCCAACTCGGCGGCGACCCAGCAGCAGCCGGCAGCGATTATCAACACACCCACGTCCCTCTTCGTTGAGCCCGAAGCCGGATGGGTGCCCCAGTCGAATGCGGTTGGTGGACCCAACCTCGCGAACCTGACCGCCCCGGTCGCCGCCGCCCAGACCGAGGCCCCCGCCGCCAACGCCGACCCCGGTGCTCGCTGGCTCATCGGCCCGCGCGGCCGCCTGGTCACGACCAAGAGCGCGGTGGATGTGCTCTCGAAAATTTCTCAGGCCGTCAACCTGGCCGACGCCGACTACTGCACCGCCTTCGGCGCCCAGCCGGACCGCTCGGCCATCCTGCTGACCGGCGGCACCGGCGTCGGTAAAACGGCTGGCATCAAGTGCCTCGCCTCCTACACCGGCAATCCGCTGGTCCGCGTCAACCTGCACGACAACACCGACGAGCTCGAGCTCTTCGGTGGTTACAAGCCCAACCCGAAAGGCCCGGGCTTCGTGTGGCAGGACGGTCTGGTCACCAGCGCCGTGCGTAACGGTTACTGGCTGCTCCTCGACGAGCTCAACCTGGCCGAGCCGGCCGTGCTCGAGCGCCTCAACGCGCTGCTCGACGGCGACGACTTCGTGGTGCTGACCGAGAAGTCCGACGGCGAGGTCGTGAAGGCCCATCAGGACCTGCGCGTGTTCGCCACGATGAACCCGTCCAGCTACGAAGGTCGTAAAGACCTGTCGGCCGCTATGATGGACCGCTTCAAGAAGAAGATCTGGGTCGACCAGCTCCCGCCCGAGGAGATGGTGCAGGTGGTCAAGGCCACCGACATCGCCAACGGTCTGGTGGGCAACTGGTCCGCCGACAAGGATTGGGCCACCAAGCTGCAGACCGCCAGCCCGACCGGCTTCGAGTCGGCCGAGCAGGCCAAAGCTCAGGGCCTGAGCGAGAAGGACCAGATGTATGCCGCGGCTCTCGCGGTGGCCAACAAGGTCGTCACCGGCAACCACGACGAGGACCCGCCCACCAAGGCCGAGTCCGCGATGGTCAACGGCATCCCGGCCAAGATGGACGACAAGGTCCTGATGTCCCTGGCGATGTTCCACTCCAAGATCGCGGCGATGTGCGAGAAGCGCGAGCTGGGCAAGAAGGGCGGCCCGTACCCCTTCACCCTGCGCGATATGCTCAAGCTGACCAACCGCGTCGACATGGACCGCAAGACGAACCCGAACGCCAAGCCGATGGACCTGCTCCGCCGCCACGCGATCGACCTTTACGTCAACCGCTTCATGAACGAGACCGACCGCGACCGCGTGCTGGATCAGCTGGGCGTGCTCGTGACCGGCGCCGGCGGTAAGGACACGATGGTCAAGGGCACTGCGACCTTCGACGACAAGAAGTGCACCGTGGGCGACGTGACCCTGGATGTCAACCAGATCGACCCCAACAACAAGGACAACTCCTACATCCCGAAGGTCAACCCCAACTTCACCTGGACGCCCTCCACGGTGGACAAGGTGGCCGCTCTGGCCCGCAGCGTGAAGCTGGACGAGCCGGTCCTCATCGTCGGCCCGACCGCCGCCGGTAAGACCACCGGTATCCGCCAGCTGGCCGCGATGACCAAGACGCAGCTCCGCCGCTTCAACCTCTCGATGGGCACCGACACCAGTCAGCTCATCGGCGGTTACTACCCGGTCGAGCGCGACAGCAGCAAGTCCTACCAGTTCAAGAACGGCGTGCTCGTCGACGCGGCCAACAACCAGCCCGTGGACGGCAAGTACGAGCTCAAGGGCGGCAAGCTGGTCGACATGAACACCGGCCAGGCGATGTTCGAGTGGCGCGACGGTATCCTCACCGACGCGATGAAGAAAGGCCAGTGGGTCATCCTCGACGAGATCAACCTCGCCGAGCCGTCGGTCCTCGAGCGCCTCAACTCGCTGCTCGACCCCGACCGTATGCTGGTGATGACCGAGAAAGACGGCGAGAAGGTCGTCGCCAACAAGAACTTCCGCATCTTCGGAACGATGAACCCGGCCACGGGTGAGTATGAGGGCCGTAACGAGCTCTCGCCGGCGATGCGCAACCGCTTCACCGAGCGCTGGTATCCGGAAATCTTGGACAAGGGCGAGCTGACGGCTATCGCCACCAAGATGTTCGAGGGCACCGCCGCGGTGGACCAGATGGACATGAACACCCTGATGCCCGCCAAGATGAAGCCGATGGACGCCGCCTTCAACAAGAAGCTGGCCGAAACGGCTGTGGATATCCTGCTCGACCTGCGCAAGATGGCCGACGACGGACAGCTGCAGACGGCCCACAAGGACGGCTACCGCTACACCATCCGCTCGATGGAGACGTTCGTCCGCTTCGTGCGCACGGCTCCGGCCGGACTGGTCACCCCCGACCCGAAGAACATCCGCAAGACCATCACCTACGACTGGAAGAAGACCATCGCGGAAGGCGTGAAGTACACGTTCGCCGACGGTCTGCGCGAGGCCGACTCGCGCAAGCTGGTTGAAGCCAAAGGCCAGCAGTACGCGCAGAAGTTCTAGGATCGAAAGGACACCAGGCCGTCATGGATATCACACGCCTCGAGGGCGCAGGTCGGTACCAACAGCCGAACCCCGCGGCCCTGAACACGAATCACTCGGCGCCTGCGCTGGACCAGGTCCAGCTCAGCGCCGGCTGGTGGCCCTTCGGCAAGAAGAAGGCTGAGGAGGAGGCTCCGGCCAAGCCGGCGCCCCCCCGTCTGCAGCAGCCCGGCAACGACGCTGCGCAGAATCAACCGGTCAACCCGCCCCCGGTGCAGGTTCCCACCCAGCAGACGCAGGCTCCCGCGCAGACCGGTGGTCAGCAGCAGCAGGCGCCGGCTCAGCCCGAAGCCCCCAGGCTCGACCCCAACGACCCCCGCGTGGTCAAGCTGACGGAGCGGATGGAGACCATCGGCCGCTCGTTCGGCGACGAGGACATGGAGATAAAGCCCGGCAAGCGCTGGGGTTACGACCGCAACAACAACGCGGTTACCTACGTGCCCGAGGACCTGATCGACAAGTCCGAAGATTACGCCGTGGGTAAGGTGCTCCAGGAGTCTTCCAAGGCCAAGTACACCTCCTACGTGACCGAGCCCGAGCTGGCCGGCAGCGAGACCTTCAACTACTTGCAGAACTCCGTCGAGGATCCGGCCGTGGCCGAAGTGCTGTCGTCGCGCTATTCGGGCGCGCGCAGCTACGTCAAAGAGGTCATGGACGAGGACATCTTCGCCGAGCGCGAGCGCATGCAGGCACGCCTGGCCGAGAAGCTGGCCGAGGAGTCCCAGGGCAAGTTGACGGTGGAACAGGCCAAGCAGGTCGTCGAGCAGAGCGGACTGCAGGTTCCGCGCCACATGCAGTATGGCATGGGCGTCATGAAGGAATGGTATCAGGACGGTCAGCCGGATGAGGACATCAAGGACCCGGCCGTGCGCGCCGCCCTCGACGCCACCCGCGATGACGTCAAAGAAGCCTATCGCCTCAAGCGCGAGGTGTTCCGCGACGACCTGACGCCGCTGGAAGTGCGCGAGCAGGCCGAGGACCGCTACAAGATCGTGAAGGAGCGCGTGCTCCCGCAGTATCAGAAGCTGGTCGACCAGGACATCAAGGACCTCGAGCAGGCGCTGCAGGGTCAGAAGCCCCAGCAGAATCAGCAGAACCAGCAGGGTCAGCAAGGCCAGCAGGGTCAGCAGTCGCAGCAGAGCGGCCAGAACCAGCAGGGTCAGCAGCTCCAGCAGCCGCAGCAGAACCAGCAGGGGCAGCAGTCCCAGCAGGGTCAGCAGGGCCAGCAGTCGCAGCAGTCCCAGCAGAGCGGTCAGTCCGGCCAGTCCGGTCAGACCCAGCAGGGTCAGTCGGCCCAGCAGAATCAGCAGGCTTCTCAGACTTCGCAGCAGGCCCAGCAGGCCATGCAGCAGTCCGGCCAGGCCATGCAGAAGGCCGGCCAGCACATGAAGCAGGCCGGTCAGCAGCAGCAGCAGGCCGGCCAGGCTGGCGGCCAGCAGGCCGAGCAGGCCGGGCAGCAGATGGAGCAGGCCGGCGACCAGATGTCCCAGGCGCAGCAGCCCCAGGCGGGCCAGCAGAACCAGGGCATGCAGCAGGCCGCGCAGTCGATGCAGAACGCTGCCCAGCAGATGGAGCAGATGAAGCAGGAGATGGCCAACAACCCGCAGCAGGCCCAGCAGGCTGCGCAGCAGGCCATGAAAGACCCGTCTCAGATGCTCAAGGCGATGCACGACAACCCGCAGCTCGCCCAGCAGATGATGGAGCAGATGCAGAAGGATCCGCAGCTGGCCCAGCAGATGGCCGAGCAGATGCGGAAAGAGATGCAGCAGAATCCGCAGATGGCCCAGAAGATGCAAGAGGAGCTGCAGAAGAATCCGCAGCTGGCTCAGCAGATGGCCGATCAGATGAACCAGCAGGCTCAGCAGAACCCGCAGACTGCCCAGCAGAACATGCAGGAGATGCAGAAGAGCAATCCTCAGATGTCCCAGCAGGCGGCTCAGCAGCAGACGCAGCAGGCTCAGCAGAGCCCGCAGAACATGCAGCAGATGATGGAGCAGCTGGCCAAGGATCCGGCTGCGGCTCAGAAGATGCAGGAAGAGCTGCAGAAGAATCCTGAGATGGCCGAGCAGATGATGCAGCAGATGCAGGAGGAGCTCAAGAAGAACCCCGAGCTCGCCCAGCAGATGCAGCAAGAGATGCAGAAGCAGGCTCAGCAGAATCCGCAGCAGGCTCAGCAGATGCAGCAAGCCATGCAGCAGGCGATGCAGCAGAATCCGCAGATGGCCCAGCAGATGATGGACCAGATGCAGCAGAACGCTCAGAACAATCCGCAGAGCGCCCAGCAGATGCAGCAGCAGCTGCAGGAGGCGATGCAGAAGAATCCTGAGCTGGCCCAGAAGATGCAGCAGGAGCTGGCCAAGGACCCCGCGGCTCAGAAAGCGATGCAAGAGGCCATGCAGAAGATGCAGCAGGCCAAAACGCCGCAAGAGCAGCAGCAAGCCATGCAGGAGCTGGCCCAGAACAAGGACGTCCAGCAAGCCGCTCAGAACGCGCTCAAGAACAACCCGCAGCTGGCCCAGCAAGCCATGGAGCAGATGCAGAAGAACGCGCAGAACAACCCGCAGCAGCAGCAGAATTTGCAGCAGCAGATGCAGGAAGCGATGCAGCAGAATCCGCAGCTGGCCCAGCAGGCGATGCAAGAGATGCAGAAGCAGGCTCAGCAGAATCCGCAGCAGGCCCAACAGATGCAGCAGCAGATGAAAGAGGCCATGCAGCAGAATCCGCAGATGGCCCAGCAGATGCAGGAGGCCATGCAGCAGAATCCGCAGATGGCGGAGCAGATGGCCAAGCAGATGCAAGAGCAGATGCAGAAAGATCCCAAGATGGCCGAGCAGATGCAGCAGCAGATGCAGCAGGCCATGAAAGAGAATCCTGAGCTGGCTCAGCAGATGCAGCAGCAGCTGGCCGACGCCGCCAAGAAGGATCCGAAGCTGGCCGAGCAGATGCAGCAGCAGATGCAGCAGGCCATGAAGGACAACCCCCAGATGGCCCAGCAGGCTGCCCAGCAGCTCAACGAGGCCATGCAGAAGGATCCGAACCTGGCCAAGCAGGTCGAGCAGCAGATGCAGCAGGCCATGAAAGACAACCCCGAGATGGCCAAGCAGATGGCTCAGCAGATGCAGGAAGCGATGCAGAAGGACCCCGCTCTCGCGCAGAAGATGCAGCAAGAGATGGAAAAGGCCATGCAGAACGACCCGAAGCTGAAAGAGCAGATGCAGAAGCAGCTCGAGCAGCAGCAGCAACAGCAGGCCCAGCAGGCTGCCGACCAGATGAAAGAAGCTGGCAAGCAGATGGAGCAGGCCTCCAAGAACGATAAGCAGTCTCCCCAGCAGATGGAGCAGGCCGGCAAGAACATGCAGCAGGCCGGCAAGGAGATGGAGCAGCTCGGCAAGGAGATGCAGAAGAACGGCCAAAAGGGCGGCGAGGAGATGGAGAAAGCCGGCAAAGAGATGCAGCAAGCCGGCGAGAAGATGTCCGAAGCCGGCCAGAAGCTGCAGCAGGCTCAGCAGGAGCAGCAGCAGTCCCAGCAGGGTCAGCAAGGCCAGCAGGGTCAGCAGTCGCAGCAATCGCAGCAGGGTCAGCAAAGCCAACAGGGTCAGCAGGGCCAGCAGGCGGGTCAGCAGGGCCAACAGGGTCAGCAGGCCGGCCAGCAGGGCCAGCAGGGCCAGCAGGGCCAGCAGGCAGGTCAGCAGGGCCAGCAGGGTCAGCAGGCCGGCCAGCAGGGTCAGCAGAGCGGCCAGCCGGATCAGTCCAGTCAGTCGGGCGACCCCAACCAGGCGCAGCAGAACCAGCAGAATCAGCAGAACAACCAGAGCAATCCCAACGACCCGCAGAACCAGCAGGGCAACCAGTCCGGTCAGGGCAACCCGACCGGCAACGTGCCGGATCTGCCCAAGATGACGCCGGAAGAGGCCAAGGAGCTGGCCAAGAAGGCGATCGAGAACCTGACCAAGGAAATGAACGAGAAGATGGAGTCCAAGAACGACTCCGTCCGCCGCGGTGGCAACGCTCCGCCCCGCACCAACCAGAACAAGCAGAACCAGCAGAACCAGCAGGCTCAGCAAAACCAGCAGCCGGGCGAGAGTGGCCAGGGCAAGGAAGGCGATGCCAACAAAGCCGACCAGAGCCAGGGCAAGAACGACACGCCCGAGGTGAAGCACGGCGAGGCGCCGCCCGAGGGCCAGGCGTCCGACGGCGGTCAGGGTGGCCAGACGTCCGACATCACTCTTCCCGACCTGGAAGAGCTGATCAAGATGAAGCAAGAGATGGAAGCCAAGTGGGAAAAGGAGCGGACCGATTACGACCGCTACCACTCCCAGGTGGCCACCTACGCCGACGAGCTCTCTGGCGAGCTGCGCAACTTCCTGCGCGAGACCGCCCGTCCGAAGTACTCGCGTCAGCCCACCGAGAAGGGCAAGAAGCTCTCGCTCAAGGGCGCGATGCGGGCCGAGGCCAAAGAGTCGCTCACGGGTCGTATGTCCTCGGACATCTGGCTCGAGCGCACCAAGCCCTCCAAGCGCGGCTACGAGTTTACCTTCGTGCTGGACGAGTCCGGCTCGATGGGCGGCGACAAGTGGCATAACGCCATCCGCGGCCTGGTGCTCTCGTCCGAGGCGCTGGACGAGCTGGACATCCAGTTCGGCATCATCGGCTTCTCCAACGAGCCCAAGGTTCACAAGGAGCTCAAGGAGAAGTACACCGTCACCGAGCGCAACCGCGTGCTGGCTTCCATCGGAAGCGGCATGATGGGCGGCACGAACGACGCCGACGGCATCTGCGTGGCCATCCAGCAGATGCAGAAGTCCAACAAGACCGACTACAAGAAGACCATCGTGGTCATCACCGACGGCGACGGCAAGTCGAGCGACGTGATGATGATCCAGAAGATCCTGGCCGGTAAAGCCACTCCGGACGAGCTGGCCAGCATCAAGCGCTCCTACCCCGAGTCGACCCACCACGTCGATTGGGACAAGGCCTTCAACAGCAAGATCGAGGTCATCGGAATGGGCATCGGCGAGGGCTGCTCCAGCGTCTCCCGCGTCTACGAGGACCACGTTCAGTGCCCGCACATCGAGAAGCTGCCGCGAATGCTGTCCGACTGCGTCCGCCAGCAGATCGAGGGCGAAGACGACAAGTTCGCCTGATCTTTGGGTATGGGGTCGACAGTCGACAGTCAACAGTCGACAGTGGGCTTCGAAGAAGGTCTAAATTCGAAGAGTCGAAGGGTGCTTCGACTCTTTTGATGTACGGAGATGTGGATGAGCGTTGATGTGAATGCCGAGCGTGAGCGGATCTTGAACTATCTGGCGCAGTCGCGCCGGATGGGGGATAACGTGGCCATTCTGGGGGGCGAGGACCTGCCCGAGACGACGGTCTTCGAGTGCCTGGTGCAGGCCAATCCCGACCGGCGCGTGGTGCATCTGGACGCCACCCGGGCGATGGATGATGCCGCGGTGGAGGCTAAGGTCCAGGAGGGCCTCAAAGCCAACCAGATTCTCTTGATCACCCTGTCCGAGGCGGCCGGGGTGCCGGTCTTCAAGGTGCTCGAGGAGCTGCTTCAGGAAGACTCCATGGAGCGCCCCGGCAAGCGCGTCACGCGCCCTCAGAACTGGCAGCTGGTGGTGCACTCCCGCCCCGGCCCGTTCCCCTTCGACGACCTGCTCCCGGCCCGACTGGCCCTGCCCTGAACTGAAGTCGATTCAAGTTGGCCGCGGTCTGCGGCTGCATGTACGCCCTGGCTGAACTTGGATTCTGAACCAGGCGGAACAAAACCAAATGGAGCTTCCTGCGCAGTCTGATGTTTGTCCTCTGGTGGTAGGACAGTTTGAATTTCTTTTCTGAAGGTTTGCGCAATTCGTTTTGCGAAAGTTGCCTCTTCGAGATCCATCGGGGAGGCTTCTCGTTTTGCTGCACTGCCGTCGTTATCGCCCTTCCTTTACTGCGCGGATTCTAAGTTCTTTTCTGCTCCTGGCATTCATTCTTCAGATGATGCCGCTGGCGGCTTTTGCCTCGCAGCCAGCTCGCCCTCGGATCCACGCGAAGCGCCAGGCAGAGTCTGCCGGTCGTGAGGAAGTCGGTCTGAAACAGGCTCTGCAGCTTGCCGGCATCAACCCCAGCCGGTATTCGCCCAGGCCGAACTTGCCTCAGTTCGCAGTGCAGGCGGCCCCTTCAACTCAATCTAAATCTCCCGAACAGGTAACCGGCTCGGCCTCCCTTGATTTTGTCCAGGCTGAGGCCAATCTCTACGCTGCCGAGGTCGATCTGCCCGATCCGCCCGAGCCCGTCACGCTCGACGCCGAGGCCGACGAGCCCAAGCCACGTATGCCCAAGCTCAACGTGCTGCGGCCCGAAGATGCTCCTCCCGACAGGCTATGGAGCCGCCAGACTTTCGCGGGCGGAACCTTTTTAGACGGAACCGACAATGGGCTGGTCGCCTACTCGAACGATCACGAGGTCTTCTTCTCGCGGAGCTACCCGGCTTTTTCGGGCGGCATACCGCAACAGATTCAGTGGGACTTCTACAGCCCCGACCCGGCCAACAATCGCACCGCGAAGAGCACGGCGGCCAGCGTGCTCTTTACTTACACCACCATAGGCGACGATCCAGCCGCTTTCGACTCGAGCTCGACTCTGGAAGTGACCGTCTGGGACAAGCGTTGGCCGGACGGAAAGGTCGTCAAAACGATCGAGACCCCGACCCATCTGCCGGCACTGGACTGCTACGCCGGTATCACCGCTCGTGATGTCGGGCAGTGGACGATGACAGAGACCAACCAGTATGGGAGCAACATCCAGCACGCCTTCACGGTGGCCGACCCACCCACCCCGACGGCGGAGTGGACTCGCTGGGCCGACCCGGCGCAAAGCGAGGACGTCACCCCGGCAGCCATCGTCTACACCAACGACAACTGGCTGTTGCGCAGCAAGACCTTTACTTTCGCCAACCCGGCGGCCGCGCAACGGGTCGATTGGAGCTGGGTCTCACCCGACCCCGCGCTCAACAAGACCTCCCAGAACAGCTACGTCACCGTCCAATTCCGCTACCGGACTCTGCCCGGCGGGCAGTACCGCGTGCGGGTCCGTGTCTACGACCCCGCCTTCCCCGGAGGGCGCCTGGTGAAAGAGGAGATCGGCACCGGAACGCTGTCGCAGTATACCCTCACCTACGGGGAAGGATTGCCGGCCTACGGCAGCTGGAGTTTCACCGAGCAGGTCAACTCTGACCCTCTGACGACCGCGCCCATCGAGGTGCGCTCCCTGGTGGCCACCGTCAACGGGCCTTCGACCTTTATGCCGGACAATGGCCCGCTCGATTATACGATCCAGGTGCAGGGCTTCCCGGCCACCTACGTACCCTCCGACGTGGATTGGAAACTGGCGATCCGTAGCCTCTCGGGTGGTCGTCCAGACGGCACGGTGCGCGAGTTCACCGGAAACCTGTCTGGTAACACCGACAACCCGGTCCTCATCCATCAGCCATGGGATGGGGCGGACGAGACGGGAACCCGCGTCACGGTCGGCTCGAGCTACATGCCGGAGTTGAGCGTCTCAGTGGGGGGAGCTCCCCTGGCACGCTTCTCGGCGCTCAGCTCCTCTCCGCCAGGCGATCG
>JBDHVW010000063.1:0-47026 GCA_039809865.1 Vulcanimicrobiota bacterium | reverse complement strand
CCGCAGCGACGATTCGTGGTCGGGTGGAACGACCTCGTTCCCCTGTGCGGCGATTCGTCGGTTAAGGGAACGACACCCTCGCGGGGGGCGGCCGGCTCGCCGGAGCGCAGGTTCGTTCCCCGCAGCGACGATTCGTGGTCGGGTGGAACGACCTCGTTCCCCTGTGCGGCGATTCGTCGGTTAAGGGAACGACACCCTCGCGGGGGGCGGCCGGCTCGCCGGAGCGCAGGTTCGTTCCCCTGAACGACGATTCGTGGTCGGGTGGAACGACCTCGTTCCCCTGTGCGGCGATTCGTCGGTTAAGGGAACGACACCCTCGCGGGGCGGCCCGCTCGCCGGAGCGCAGGTTCGTTCCCCGCAGCGACGATTCGTGGTCGGGTGGAACGACCTCGTTCCCCTGGGCGGCGATTCGTCGGTTAAGGGAACGACCCCCCGAAACCAGACACGAACGGACGATTCAAATCGGGTTAACACACCCGGGCTCCCCCAGGGCCTAAACTCCCGCTGATGGCACTCACCGGACTGGGGGATCGCTGGGAGATGGCGATCCAGCGGACGCATAACCGCAAGATGGAGACGTTCGTGTCCCCCTCGCGCGACGAGGGGATGCGCGTGGAGCAGCTGGTCAAAGACTTGCGCGAGGCCGCCCGCGACGGCGAGCCTCTGGACGAGGTGCGCGAGGACGCCGAGGCGCTGCGCCTGAGCCTGGAGGACACCCCGACCCACCTCGTGCTGCAGGACGCCAGCGAGCGCGGCTGGGGCACGATGGTCTTTCGCAAGGGCGCCCCGACCGGCCTCGTGATCGAAGTTCCCCACCCCCTGTCCGACTTCCGCACGCCCGAGCTGGGGCTGCGCATGTTCGAAGAATCCAACGCCGACGTTTACCTGCTCAGCGGCACCAACCGCTTCAACCGCGAGCAGAAGTCGCTCGAGCAGCCCGGCAAGCGCATCTCGGACGGCGCCCATTCCAGTCAGACGTTCTTCCACTCCGCCCACTGTGGCGTTGTCAGCCCGACTGACACCGTGCTGCAGGTGCACGGCTTCGACGCCGAGCCGGGCGATCCGACCGTGGTCGTCTCGGACGGCCTCAACGACAAGAAAGACCCCGCCGCGTTGACCCACCTGGCCGAAGAGCTGCAACAACACCACGTGACCTGCCAGGTCGCCGACTTTCAGGGACCGCTCGGCAAGCGGCTGGGGGCCACGAGCAACCTGCAGGGTCAGCAGCGCGACTGTCAGTTTCTGCACATGGAGGTCGGCCAAGAGGCCCGCCAGAGCCTGGAGCCTCAACTCGTGGGGGCCGTGGCCGCGTGGGCCAGGGAGGAATTTTCCTCGTCACCGAGCAACTTGCGCTGACTTTCGTTCAATCAGGAGCCAAATCATGCGTAAATTCTCCACTCTGATGCTCGGCCTGCTGCTCGCCGTGATGTGCCTTTACGGCTGCGGTGGCAACGAGACCACCACCGATCTCCCCAACATCGACGAGCTGGGCGCCGTCCAACTGCGCTTCAATGCCGACGGGACCCAGCCGCGCTTTGACGACGGTACCAACTACCGCGTCTTCGTCTTCATCCCCGGCACGACCACCCAGCTCGTGTCTCCGGTCTTCTTCAACCGCGACCTGAGCCAGAACATCCAGGTCGTAACCCTCAACGCGATCCCCTCCGGATCGGTCGACATCGTGATCGAGGCCCTCAACGGCAACGGCACCATCGTCGGCCAGGCCCGCGCCAGCAACGTGGTCGTCGTCACGGGCGAGACCACCATCGTCGACAGCTCCGACCTGAGCGGCATCGGCGTATCGGCAGGCATCGACTTCACGGGCGTGCCGACCAATCCCGACGCCAACCAGGTCATCACGGTGCAGGCCTCGGCCGGCACCACCCCCACCTACACCTGGGACGGTGCCGCCGCCCGCGACGTGCAGGTGGTGCGTGTGAACGACCCCAACAACGCCGCCGACATCACGCCGGTGTGGGGCGTCTCCACGGTGGACACCGACGGCCTGACCTCCCCGGTCATTCACGGCGAGGTCCCGGTGGGCGCGCTGCTGACGGTGAACACCGAGCCGGTGCTGACCGCGGGTCAGACCTACCGCGTGAGCGTGGTGCGCGTGAACGGCGAGTTCGGCGTGACGACCTTCATCCCGTAAGGTCTGGTCGGAAAAGGCGCTCCCTTCGTGGGGGCGCCTTTTTTCATGGCCCGTCGATCGGTTTGAGATACCGGGTGTTGGCTCGCACCAGATACTCGTCGTGGCCGAACTTGCGCACGTCGAAGCGCTTCACGACCATCCAGACCTTCCCGTCGATGTTGTCGTGCAGCAGGACGCCCCGATTGCCCTGGACTCCAATCAGAATGGCTCCCGGGGGGAACTTCTGCCGGACCGGCCAGGTGTTGATGTCGGTTGTAGGCCAGGCGACGTCCTCGCCCGGGTGGGCGTCGGTCTCGCTCCAGCGGCCGTTCAGCCCTTCCGGGTCGACCACCTTGAAGTAGCGGTGCAAGGTGGGTCCGGTGAAGTTGCCTTCGGCGTCGATCGCGAGGGGCTCGCGCTCGGCCGGCGTGACATCCTGGTAGGTGGCGCGGACGGCGTAGAGCTTACCGTTGTAGAGGCAGCGCAACCACGACAGGCCTTCCCGGTCGACGAACACCGACTGAGCATGCACGATGGCGCCCTCCTGCAGGAACCCATGCACGCACCAGTCGGACGGCTGAGGATCGTCCCAGGCTCGCGGGGTGCGCGCGATACGGTATTCCACCCCCTCGCGGTTGGAGGACCAGTGCTCCCAGGCTTTCTTGGCCGGGGGATACTCGTAAGTTCCCTCGGGGAGCTCGGGCCTGGGGACGGCCAGGGCGATGGCCGCGAGCCACAATCCCAGCAGCAGTCGCTTCATGGCCCGTCCACCGGAACGATGTATTTCGTGTTGGCTCGAACCACGCACGCCTGGTCGCCACCCAGGCGCACTTGCATCCAGGGCTTGCCATCCTCGGTTTCGAGAAAGACCACGCCGAGGTTCCCGCGGAAGCCCTCCAGGATGGTCCCGGGGCTGAAGTTGGTGACGACCTCCCATTGGGGCATGTTCCGATCGGGCAGCGGGTCGTTGCTGTCGGGCTTGATGGCCGCGTTCCAGCGACCGTTGAGGCCGGTGGGATCGACCACCTTCCAGTAGACGTGCTCGCTGCGGCCGTGAAAATCGCCACTGGCGTCGGCCTGCACGGGCTCGCTCTGATCCGGGTCGACCGAGCCAGTGGCGGCGCGCGCGTAGACGGCAGGACCGCCCTTATAGGTCACCCGCAGCCAGGTGTTGCCCTTCTTGTCGACCAGCATCCTCTGGCAACGCAGCAGGGCTCCGCGCGGCACGGTTCCCACGACCTTCTCGCCGGGAGCGCTCCACAGGTCGAGATGCTCGGACTGCACGCGCCAGAACTTCCAGGTGGAGACGGGATACTGGTTGCCCTCGGGCCGGGGGACCTGAGCACCGGCCATCAGGGAGAGCAAGACCAGGAGAATCAAGGTGCGCATGGGGTTGGCTGTTCGCCAGGAATTTGCCAGAAGCCCCCCGGGCGTGGTAGTCTGGGTCCGAATGCAATCGCTCCGGGCGACAGATAGCGCCTTTTCGGTCAGCAGTGCCAACCTGCGGCCCCAGAAGGCTGCTTTGCAGGCGGTGGAGAGCACGGCGCACGAGCCGGTCGCCTTCCAGACACCCGATGGGCGCACGTTCCAGGTACCGGGCGACGGCAGCGCCATCTCGTTTGGACGTCGCAGCAGCAACGACGTCGCGCTGGAGCATCCCAAGGTCAGCCGTCACCACGCCGAAATGCGCCAGCAGGGCGGGCAGCTCGAGGTGCGCGATACCGGCTCGAGCTACGGCACCTACCTGAACGGCGCGATCATCGAGCCGCACCGCTGGGTGAGAGTGCCCGCCGAGGCCGAGCTGATGCTGGGCCTGGGCGGCCCGAAGCTCCAGCTGGGGGAAGGCCACGACCTGGTGCAGCTCCGGGCCTCCACTCCCTCCCCGGAAGCGAAAGCCCCGGTCGTGCAGAAAACCGCGGCGCCGGTGCTGGCAGCCATTCCGACGGTGCTCACGGAGGAGGCGCCCGCCCAGGTACCCGAGATGATGCCGATCGGCGCGATGCTCGAGAGCGGCATGACGCGGCGCACGGTGGGCTGGTCCGGCGACGGACCGCATCAGGCGCTGATCCAGCGCGGCATCCAGGCGATGGATCGAATCGCGCCCGGCTATCGCCAGAAGCTCGACAGCCTGCTGGACCAGGACCACGATCCGCAGACGAAATTCCGGCTCGAGCAATTGCTGGCCGACCAGATGAAGATCTACCAGGACAACGGCCAGCTCTTGAGCCTGCCGGACGCGCTGCTGGAAAAGAGAATGGGCTCGGGAGCGAGAGACAAGCGCGACCAGCTCGAGGCCCGGATCGATGCCATCCAGGACGAAGTCGGCCGGATCGACGAGGCCCGCCTGGCCCTCAACCAGGTCAACAACCGGAAAGCGGACGACCTGTGCGTGGCCTTCCTCAAGCAGCTGCGCGCCTCCAACTCGGAGGGCATCAACGCGGGCGAGCGCGTCACCATCGACGACAAAGCGCTGGCCCAGTTGGCCGAGAAAAAAATCAGCCCCGACGACTTGCGGGCCTGGGTCAACGACTTCTATCACCAGACCGGGTTGCCCATCCCCGCCCAGATCCCGTTCAAGTTCATGGACGACCGCCCGCAGTATCTCAACCGGGAAGGCGCGGTCAACGTCGGCACCTACTTCTCCAAGCGGCTCTGTCTGCACGAGCTGGCTCACCGGGTCGACCACGAGCACCCCGAGATCAGCGCCGCCAACAAATCCTGGGTGGAAGGGCGCTGCCGCATGGCGGGCGAGGATCCCGAGCGCCCGATGAAGCTCAGCGAGGTATCTTCGCAGTACGGCGAGGGCGAAATCGCCCTGAAGGATCATTTCGTCAACGCCTACGTCGGCAAGGTCTATCCCGGAGCCCCCACGGAGGTCCTGACGATCGGCTTCGAGCACTTCGCCGACCCGAAGCACATGAAACAGCTCTACCAGCAGGATCCCGAGCACTTCTTCATGGTGCTGGGCGCCCTGGACCTGGCGCGCCGCTGAACCGCTACCGGCTGACCGCCCCGGCCTCTCCGTTCGATCGGCCCGGGCATTCGCGCGCCCAGGCGTGGGTGACGCTGCGCGCCTCCGGTCCCGAGGAAGTGGCCCGGCTCGAGTTCGAGGGGGAGCCTCGCCTGGTCGCGCAGGCGCGCGAGGCGTTGCTGGCCAGCTATGGTTTCCGGGGGGCCTTCATCGAGGAAGAGACCACGCCTCGAGATCTCGAGATCGCCATGCAGGGCTGGCAGATGGAAAAATTTTCTCCCAAGCGCGAATAAAGGTTTATACTGCGCAAACGGGAACTTCTTGGAACAGGCCCGCCGCGCCCAACGGTTTGCTTAGATCCAGACAGGAGAGTCAGACCGCCATGCCGCGCACTTCCGCCAAGATCCGTGCCGAGATCGAGGCCAAATTCGGCTTCTTCCCCCCCTTCTTCGAGCCCGCCCTGAACGACCGGTTCGTCCTCGAGAAGCTCTGGCAGCAGACGCTCTTCTCCTATGTCGAGAACCCTCTGCCGGCTCTCTTCAAGGAACGCCTGGCGGCGCTGGTGGCGCGCTTTTGCCCGGTGCCGTACTGCCTGATGTGCCACTCGTGCTCCCTGCGTCCCATGGGGATGCGGGCTGGCGAAGTCCTGGCCTTCATGCGCACGCCGGTCCAGACGGAGCTCGAGGCTTCGCTGGCCGTCCTGGAAGAGATGCCCTACTGGCCCGAGCCGTGGCCCGAGGCCGGCGATCCGCGGGAAGTGGCTTTACTGGATGTCTGTCTGCATCTCTTCCGCAGGATGAATGACGATCGGCTGCACCAGGTGCTGCGCCGCCTGCTGGGCTACCGCGACTACCACTACCTCGTCCTGTTCCTGGAATACAAGCACACCTGCCTGGACTGGGTGGCCCAGCATCCTCAGCTGAGCCACGATGCGGACCAGCGCGTGATCGCCAACCTGGGTCCGCTGCTGGAGGAGGAGCCGGAGCTGGCGGACTTCTTCCGCACTTACCGAGCGCTCTACAACGAGGCTACGCGAGCGCCGGCCTGAAGTCGGTCCGGAACGCCCACTCGGGGTGGTCGATGAAGGGGTTGCGGTTGCCCTGCAGCTTCTGGATCTCCGCGTTGCGGTGCTGCTCGTAAAGCCCGGGCGGGTCCTCGCGATGCCACTTGAGCAGGGCCTGGAGTTGCTCGGCGTTGTAACCCAATTCTCCCGCGCCCTTGAGAATCCACGGGTAGCGCACCATGAAGTAGAGCACGGCGCGGGCCATCGGGCCTTTGCCCCCGGCCGGCTCGAAGCCTCCGCCGCTGGGCGGCACGTAGCCCTCGGGCTCCGCTCCCGGAATCTCGGGGTTACCCTGGTATTCGGGATACTCACGCAAGGGCAGGCTGCCGCGCACCGAGTTGATGTCGCGCTCGGACGTGAAGAGGTGGTGGAGATCACCCCGCATCGGGTCGCTCTTTCCGAACAGCACCTGCGGCACGCCGTGCTCGCAGTTATAGTAGTTCCCCGCCTCGACCATGGCGATGCGCGCGGCCAGCTCGGGCGCATTGAAAGGTGCCTTCATCAGCTCCCGCATCCAGGTCTCGGCCTGCTCGTAAACCGAGGCGCGCTTCTCCAGCTTGGCTTGCAGTCGAAGCTGACCACTGCGGCTGCGTTTGAAGAGCTTGGGCGAATCGGTGGGCTTGACCAGGGGATCGATCGGCCCGCGCTCGACCGGCGAGTAGATGCTCTGCAGACGCATTCCAGGCCGGAGATCCACCCAGGGATACAGGTACTGCCCCGCATCGTAGGGCAGGTCCTCGTGCGTGGAGGTGACCAGCCCGTGCAGCTGACCGAAGAGGTCGCCGGACAGGTCGATGTCTCGGTAGTAGGCCTGGCTCGCCACCTGGTCAGCAGCGGCGTCGTAGTAGGGCGTCCCGGCCGCGGTCATGGCGGCGAGGATCTCCTTGCGCCCCAGTTCGTTGGCGGCGGTCCGCTGCCCAAATCCGTCGCCCGAAGTCGCGGCTGAGCGCGGCGCCGTACGGCTGGCCACCCGGAAGAGGACAGGCGAGATCTTCACGCCGACAACCTGTCAACCCGGTCGGAAATTGAGTCCTTCTTTTTGACGACCACGCCACCGACCAGCAGCCGCCCTTCCTCCTCGGCCAGGGTGTCGGCGCTGCGGCCCTGCAGGCCGAAGCTCATCTTGTAAAGCTCCTGGAGCTCATCGAGCCTGGCGTCCTCCCAGGTGGCGCCCAGGTCGCGAACGTTCTGGAAGAATCGCTCCACGTCGGCGGTCCCGCGCACCTCGCCCAGGGCCAGGGCGGCCCGGAACATCGCGAACCGCGTCTCGTCGTACTCCACCTCGGCCATGGCCGCGCGCGCCATGAGGCCCGTCGTTTTCAGCGACGGCTCCTGGCCCAGCTCCTCGAGCAGGGCGTTCTGCATCGTGGAGTCGCTCTGCTGCACGATGGCCTGGGCCCTCTCGAAGTAATTCTCGGGTTTGGCCAGCGTCGGATCGGCGAGCCAGAAATCCAGGCGCGCCTCGGCGTCCGAGCCCTCGCCCCAGGCCTTCAGGTGCTGGCTGGCTGCGGCCGTGTCGGGGAACCTGGCGAACAGCTCGGTGGCGGCGCGCGTCAGGCCGGCCATGTCGTCGCCGCGCTCCCAGCGGTCGACCCGGGCGATATCCTTCTTCACGCGCCCGATCAGCTCGGCCAGCTCGACGCCCGTGCGGATGGGGCCGTGGGCCAGCACCTCGGAAGTCCACTTCCGGCGCGCCACGGTCGACTGCAGATGCTTGACGCCCTGCTGGCCCAGGTCGCGGTTGGCCGGGTCGGCCAGGCCGTTCAGCACGCCCTGGTAGAAGAGCGGGTCCTCTTCCTCCCCCGCTCCGGCGACCTTGCGCAGGCCCTCCACCGATGCGTCGGTAGGAGCTTTCACCAACTCGCGCACCATCGAGTGCGGCCGCTGCGGCTTCCAGCTGGCCACCCGGTCCGCAGCCGCCTTCGTGTCAGGGTACTGCTGCAGCGCCTCGAGACCGGTGGCCGCGAGGCTCTGGCTGGTCTCGTCGGCCAGCGAGTCCTGGAAGCAGTCTCTCAGCAAGGCGGCCGCCTCGGCTCCGCTCGAGACCGAGTGGTGCTTCAGGACGGACTTCAGAACCACGTCGCGGTGCTCGTAATCGCTGTGAGCCATCAACTTCGCGCCCAGCTCGGCGGCTTTCTGTGTGGCCGGGTCCGCTTTCATCTGGTTCAGCACGTTGTCTTGAGCGGTCTGGTCGTAAGTCTCGATCTGCCGCGCCACGGTGCGCAACGCCTCGGCACTCGCGTCGGTGGGGTTCTTCAGCAGCTCGGTCGTGACGGGCACGGGGTACTGCGCCTGCCAGGCCGTCACCGCCTGAGCAGCGGCCCGCGTGTCCGGAAATTGCTCGAGCTGGTGCAGCGCCTCGGTCGCCAGAGCGGTCTGGGAGTCACGGCCATAGTAATCGCGAACGGAGGCCGCCTGCGCCAGCACGCCCCTCATCAAACCGGCGGCCTCGGCGCCGGTCGAGAGCTCGGCCTGCTGGAGCGAGGCTTTCACCACGGCGGCGCGGGTTTCGCCCCACTCGGTGCGGGCGCAGAGCGCCTGAGCCACGCTTGCAGCCCTGGCCGTCGCAGGATCGGCGGCCAGCCACTGGAGGATCCCCTCCTGGCCGGCAAAATCATCGGGGTCGACGCAGGCCGCGATCTTGCGCAGGTCGGGAGCGACCGGATCCTTCAGCAGGGCTTTCACCAGCGACAGCGGTTGCGTGGCCCCCCAGGCCGCCACCGCCTCCGCCCCGGCCTTCGTCTCGGGATAGCGCTTGAGGACCTCGAGGCACCCCTGGCTCATCGTCTCGTTGTCGTACGAGTCGTCCACCCGAATGGAGGCCAGCATGGCGGCGAGCTCGGGGCCCGTGGTCGCGCCGTGGTGATTGAGCGCGGCGACCAGGGCCGATTTGCGCGACTCGGGGGACTGCAGGCGGCTCAGCAGCTCCAGGCCTGCATCGGCGGCGGGAGTGCCCCGATCCGCCTCCAGAATGCGCACGTGCAGCGCCTGGTCGTACGGGTCGGCATCGCGGGCCAGCGAGCGCATCGCCTCGGGGGTCGCGTCGGTGGGCCTGGCGAGCAACGCCTGGACCAGAGGATAGGGGTTGGCGGCCTGCCAGGCGGCCACGCGAGCCGCCGGGGCCGCGGTATCGGGGAACTTCTGCAGCTCGGCCAGGGCCGATTGGGCCAGCGGAATCTCCGAATAGCTGCGGTAGTAGGAATCGCCTTGCGCGATCCGGCCGCACAGATCCTGATAGAAGCGGGCCGCGTCGGCCCCGGTCTCGATCTTGTGGCAGGCCAGGGCGGACTGGAAAGCCTTGCCGTTGCTATAATCCAGCGAGGTCATCAGGGGAAGAGCGAGCTCGGCTGCCTTCTGGGTGGCCGGGTCGGCCTTCATCTGCTCGAGCACCCGGGTCTGGGCGCCCAGATCGCTCTCGTCGATCTTGCCGGCCAACGTGCGCAGGCCGGCGGGAGTGGCGTCCGTCGGATTCTTCAACAAAGCCGAGGCGACCGCGGTCGGGTCGGCCACCTGCCAGGACGCCACGCAAGCAGCTGCTTCGCGCGTATCGGGGAAGCTCTGGAGCTGCTCGATGGCTTTCGCGGACACGGTAGTGGCGTCGTAGTAGTAACGGTTGCGCACGGACCCGGTAATCTCGGACAGCATCGCACCCAGCTCGACACCCGTGGTGATCGTCTTGTTGTGCAGGGCCGCCAGCAGGATCGACTTGCGGGATTCCCCGTCCTCGACGGCCTCCCACAACTGGCGTGCGTGGCTGGCTTTGAGCTCGGCGAGGATCGCTTGCTGGGCGGTCGAGTCGCCCGGATTGCACGCTTGAGCCACTTTGTCGATGTCCGTCTCGGTCAGCAGGGCCCTGGCAAACGCATACACGCTGGAAGACTTCCAGCCATCCACACGGTCGGCCAGCGCTTTCGTGTCGGGGAAGCTCTGCAGGGTCTTCAGCATCGCGGGGCCCAGGGTGGTGCTGTCGTAGTAGTCCTCGCTCACGGCGTGCGTGAAGCCCTTCATCATCTCGATGGCCTCGGCGCCATCCTGGAGGGTCGGATGGGCGAGGGCCGAGCGGAAGACGGCGTTGCGCACTTCGTCCGACTGGGCGGCGTCGAAGAGCTCGCCGACGCAGGCCGGATAGCCGTCCAGCACGCGTTTCTGGGCCGCGGGGTCGTATTGAATCCCGGCGGCCACCTCACGCATCCGGGCGGGGCTTGCATCGGTGGGCTTCTCGAGCAGGCGCCCGACCACGTCCCAGAGCACCGCGGGCTGCCACTTCTGCACCTGCTCGGCGGCGGCTCGCGTGTCCGGATAAGTTGCGAGCAGTCGCAGGGCGTTGCTGGCAAACGGCTCCCGGTCGTAGCCATAGCGCCCGTCCATCTGGCTTACCTGGCCCCGAATCTCCTCGAGCAGAGAGGCGGCCTCGACTCCGTTGGTCACCTCCGAGCCCTCCAGGCCCAGCGGAAACATGGCGGACTGGGCGTAGGGCAAGGCCGCATGCATCTCGGCCGCGATGCGGGCCCGGGCCGAATGCGCGCCCATCTGGGCGAGGATGCGCCCTTGCGTCTGCGACGAGGTCTGGGTCCTGGCCAGCTCGACCAGCGCCGCCTGCGAGCCGTCGGTAGGATTCTCGAGCAGCTTCGTGACGAGCGGGTAGGGGTCGTCGGACTGCCAGTCGGCCAGAGCTTTGGCGGCCGGGGCGGTATCGGGGAAACTTTGCAGCGTGTTCAGGGCCGCCCAGGCGAAATGGACCTGGTCGTCGTCGCGCCACTCGCGTCGGGTCAGCTCGGCGTTGATTGCGTTGAGGGCGTCGGCGGCCTCCACCCCGGACGCCATCCTGGCGTGGGCAAGCACGGTGGTCCAGGCCAGGTCGCGGGTTTCCTGCAGGTAGGCATTCCGCATCAAGGCGCGACCCAGGGTGGCCGCCGTCGCCGTCTCGGGTTGCTGCTCGAGCAGGCTCAACCAGGCGTCGCGCCCTTCGGCGTCGAGCTCCACGCTCGCGGCCAGATGCAGGAGCTGATCCGGGGTCAGCTTCGCTCCCGCCCGCAGCACTCCCGGACGGCATATAGATTCGTTGATCAGGCTCCACCCGTTGGTCCTGTTGGCGGCCAGCTGCGCAATCTGCTGAGAGCGAGCCAGGTCGTCCGTCTCCTGGCGCAGCACCGCGAAGGCTTCCAGACGCTCTTTGAGGTCGGGACCTTCGGGTTTGAGCCAGGCTTCGCCGTTCTCCCCCACCATCGCGGGCGCGTCGGGCCCAAAGGCAAAGCGACGCTCGTTCCGGGCGTCGAAGAACTGGTAGCCGTCCAGCTCCAGTCGACCCAGGGGATTGTTGGCGTAGAACTCGCTCATCTGGGCCAGGTTGCCCTGATTCAACGGAAGACTGCGGTCGCTCAGCCCCGCGGAGAGACCGCCCAACTCGTGGGCCGGGTCAGTGACCGCATTGTAAGCTCCATAAGCGCCCAGGTCGCGGTGGCTGTCATCGATGAGCTGAAATCCCAGGTGCTGCAGGTTCTGCACCGCCTCGGCCAGCTCGGGGTGCGCCAGGCTCGCGGCCGGACGGGCGGCGTGAAAGACGGCCAGCTCGGCCAGATCCTGCTCGGACTTGAGCGGCAGTGCCAGATCGTTGTTCGGCTGCCGGACGGTCAGCCGGGGGTTGCCGTCGCGAATCTCGTGGGCGGCCTTCTCGGCATCCAGCGACTTCGTGCCGAACCACCACTTGCGCGGCGCGCGGATCTCGACGCCCTTCTCGAGGACGTCGCGGGCCAGGTCTTCCAGGCTTTCCTTTTGCGGAGGACGGGGGGTCTCGGCCCCGGTGGCTCCGACGGGACGGATCATCACGACCCCAGCCTAAAGGGGCCCGCTTACAGGAACTTGAAAGCGCCGCGATGCTGCGCCATCTCTTGCTCACGCTCGCGCTCACGGCCGCGGCGCCGGCCGAGCTGACCGCCACGCGTGAGGGCGACGTCGTGGTGCTGCGCCAGGACGGCCAGGCCACGCTGGAGCTGCGTCCTGCCGCCGGACTGGCGGTCTCGCCCTCGGGCGACACCGTCACCATCAGCGGCCAGGCGCAAGTGGAGCTGCCCGGCTTTGCCCGTGGACTGTCGCTCTACCGTTTCAAGCGCTACTGGACCGAGCCGGTCTTCGCCAGCGACGCCCGGAAGCTGCCGCGCGAGAGCGTCATGCTGCTGTGGGAGCGCTCGGGGCAACGGGGTTTTCACGTGCTGCTACCGGTCGCTTCGGGCTATGTCTACGGCTGCGGCAGCGACCCTTACGAGACGCTGGGACGCGCAGCCCGCGCCGCCCTGGTCGAGGGCAAGCTGCGCACCGAGAAGCCCTATCCCGAGCCGCTGCGGTATCTCGGCTGGTGCTCCTGGAACGCGTTCTACGACAGGGTCGACCGCGAGAAGGTGCTGGCCGCGGCCCGCGCGCTGCGCTCGGCAGGAATTCCTGCACGCTTCATCCTGATCGACGACGGCTGGATGACCGTCTCGGGCAAGAAGCTGGCCGGCCTGGACGCGAAGTTTCCCGGCGGCCTCGCCTCGCTGACGCGCGAGCTGAAGGGCCCGCTGGGCTACCGGTACGTGGGCGTGTGGCACACGCTGCAGGGCTACTGGGACGGCACCGTGCCGGGACTGACTCCGGGCCTCGTGACGAACAACCAGCTGACCTTCCCCGACCCGCGCGGCACCGAGTTCTACGCGCGCTGGGCCGCCTTCTTCCGGGGAGCCGGCGTGGACTTCGTGAAGGTGGACAACCAGGCGGGCGAGGCGCGCTTCACCGACGGGCTGATGCCGGTCGCCGAGGCCGGCGCGGGAGCGCAGAGAGCGCTGCAGGCCGCTTACCACAACTCGATCCTGAACTGCATGGAGATGACGCCGGAGAACGTCTACAACTTCAGCCAGTCCAACGTCGCCCGCTCCTCCGACGACTATCTGCCGGGCCAGAACGGTCCGCGCCACGTCTTTCAGAACGCCTACAACGCCGTGTGGCTGAGCCAGTTCGCCACGCCCGACTACGACATGTTCGCGAGCGGCCTGCCGGACGGAGCTTACCAGGCCGTGGCCCGCGCTCTCTCCGGCGGCCCGATTTACTGCGCCGACGGACCGGGTAAGGCCAGCGCCGAGGTGCTGAACCGCCTCTGCTACCGCGACGGACGCTTGCTCCAACCCGACGCGCCGGGCCGGGTGGCGGAGGACCTGCTGCTGGTGGACCCCACCACCTCGCCGGTGGGGCTCGAGTTGGAGGCGCCGGTGGAGCGGCAGGGTTACCGCGCTCTGCTGGTGGGCTGCTTCAACGTCCAGAGCGCGCCGGTGCGGGGAGCCGTGGGAGAGCAGGGCTCGGCCTGCTACCTGTGGCAGGCGGGCAAGGCGGTCTCAGGCGTGACTTCGGTCTCGCTGCCTCGCGGGGGCTGGGAGATGGCCTACGTCGTGCCGCTGCAGCGCGGCGTCGCGTTGTTCGGCGCGCTGGACAAGTACCTGGGACCGGTGGCCATTCAACGGACAGCCTGGACCGGCGACCTGCTGACAGTGGAGCTCTACGGCGGGACGCGCTTCGGAGCGTATCTCGAGCAGTCGCCCGCCGCCGTGACCGTCGACGGAGCGGCGGCCCGCTTTACCTTCAAGGACCATTTGCTGGTGGTGGAGACACCCGACCGGGACTGCCTGATCAATATTTCTTCTCGCCCGCGGTGACCGCGAACGGCAGGTGGTTGGCCTCCGGCGGCCGGGGGCAGGTCGCGAAATGCGTGAACGCACACGGCGGATTGTAGGCGCGGTTGAAATCGAGCACGACCTGGCCGTCCACGGGCGGGTCCACGTAGAGGAAGCGTCCGGCCTCGTAGGTTCCCTGGCCGTTGCTGGCATCGGCAAAGATGACGAAGAAGCGCTCCTCGCCCTCTTCGAGCACGGGCTCGAGCTCGAAGGTCTGGCCGTCGTGCTGGAAGACAAGCCGGCCGGGCGATTTCTCGTGCGTGTCCACGCCCAGAACGTTGGGCACATCGATGGTGCGCGGGGCCGCCTCGAACCGGGCCGGAATGCGCCAGGCCGGGTCGACCGGATAGCGCTCGATGCCCTTGAAGCCGGTGCGAATGGGGCTGGCGGAGTCTTTCACGCGCATGCCGAGCTGTCCGTTGCGCTCGATGAGATACCACGTCAGCGTGCCCTGCGACAGCTTCGTCTGGCCCTCGGGCTCCTTCGGGTCCAGCGTGACTTCGTCGAAGGGCTGCCCGTCGCGCAGCACTCCCTCGGCCCGCACGCGCACCTTGCCGTCCTCCAGCCAGTAAGTGCCCGGCGGGCTCGGGAACGTGTTGGCGCCCGGGTGCAGCCACACCAGGCCGACCAGCGAGAGCCACCCCTCGGGGCTCGTCAGCGACTCGATCCGCTTCTGGTGCCAGGCGTCCACCGACTGCACGTAATCCTCCGCCACGGCCGTCAAAAGGACGGACGCGATGCAAATCCAGCTGAGGGCAACTCTTCGCATCTCCTGTCTTCCTCACAAAAAGGCCCCGGATTCCTCCGAGGCCTTTTCCGCTCGCGGCTCCTACCTCGTCAGGCGGGTTTGCCAGCCGCCTGCTTCAGAGCCATTCCCTTACCACCCGCCGCAGCCAGTGCGGGAGCCTGCGCCGGGCCCATACCACCAGGTTTGCCGGCCGCCTGGCCGAGAGCCTGTCCGCCCTTGCCCGCCGCGGAGCGGAGGGCCGGATTCGTGGCCGCGGTGCCGCCGCCGCCACCGGTGGGCGCGGTCTGACCCTGCTGCAACAGCTTCATCAGCGCCACCAGGATGTCGACCTCGGACATCACCTGTCCGCCGTAGTTGAGGCCCGACGGCGTGCCCGCCGTGTAGCCGAGTTGCCCGGCCGCGCCGATGCCGGCGCCAGCGCCTGCGCCTGCGGTGGGACCCGCGTAGAAAGAGGGTTGGAGGGGATTGTTCGGACCGATCTGGGCCAAGGAAAACCTCCTGAAGGGGGAAATGTCCTTTCCAGTATAGGCCAGGGTAAACTTCTTGTAAACGTCCAGAAGGTTAAACTCTCTGAACAATCAGCCGTTCATCTCGTCGGCACGCTTCTCCAGACCGCCCAGGGCGGTGAGGGCCTCGGTGACGACCTCGAGCCCCGTGTCCAAATGCGCGGGCTCCTGCTCCACGATGCCGTCCTCGAGCTCTTCGAGGCCGGCGTAGAGATGGCCCACGATCTCGAGCAGGTCGGTGCGCAGCTCCTCCTCTTCGGCATTGAAGCGGGGCACGGTGTGGCGCTGCTGCACCTGCTCGAGCTGCTCGCGGATGTAGTGCAGGTTCGTGAGGACCTGGTGCTGATCGGCCAGCGGCCCGTTGCGGGCGCGGTCCACCAGCTTCTTGACGATATCGAGCAGGGCGTCCATCAGCCGCCCTCTTGGACGGGGGCGGGGGTCAGCCCTGCGAGGTAATTCACCATGCGCGGACTGGGGGTGGACCAATCGGCGGGCTGCGCCACGGGCCGCAAGCCCCGGTTGGCCTGGCGCATCGCCTTCAGGTCGTGGTAGCCGAGCGCCTGGCGCAGCACCTCCAGCACTCCCTCGCGCGAGGGCCCCGGCGAGCTGCCCATGGCCACTTTGAACAACGCCCGCTGGTCTTTGAGCACGGGCACGATGAACTCGTAGCGGTGATCCACGAATCCGAAGCTGGCGCCGCGCCCAAAGGGACCGTCGTGCAGACGCTCGATGAGGGCGCACAGGTACTGGTGGCACTCCAGGCTGTCGTCCTGCAGGTGCAGCACGCAGAACGGGGCCACGCTGCGGTGAGGATAGACGACCCGGCGCAAGAGCCCACCGGGAGCGAGATGGCGCGCCAGCCAGGCGTTGTTGGCGAAGACCCGGTCGGCGTGGTCGTCCTGCGGGCTCAGCACCCACGGAGGGGCCAGGCGGGCCGTGCGGGGCTCGGTGCCGAGGCTGCGGCGAAGATTGCTCAGGGCGCTGCGCAGCAGCTTGACCTGCTCGGGATCGCCGTCGAGCAGCACGGCGCCGGCGTTCTCCAGCTCCTGGCCGCGCTGGTCCAGCTTGAGCGTGGAGAAGACGCGGATGCCCACCTCGTAGCGGCAATCCTTGAGCTGGAAGCGCTGGCCCGTGAGGGTGGTGTCCAGCACCAGCACCCGGGCGGGCTCGGGAGTCCAGGGCGTCAGGTCCCAGTCGTACTGCACCGACTCAGCCAGGCAAACATCGGTGCCGCCCGCGTGCAGCACCTCGTGCAGGAAGCGCGTCTCGAAATAGCGGGCCTGGGAGTGCAGGCGAGGCATCAGGAGCGAGAGCGCCGTCAGGGCGGCCATGGCGCTGGAGAACAACAGAGCGGCCTGGCAACGGTCGTACGTCAGCAGGCGCTCCTCGAGCTCCTCCACGCGGGGGGCGTGGGCGGCGTCGGCCAGCCGCAGAGTTTCCTGGCGCCAGGCGCGCAGGTCCGTCAGCCAGAGCCGCTCGGGCTCGCGGTAGGCGGGCTCGGGGGGCCACGCGACCTCGCGAGTCCGGGGCGGACGGGGTCGGGCCGTGGGCAGGTCGTGGAGCAGCTCCTCCGGCAGCATCCCGAGCCCGACCTTGAGCCCGCGCGTGGTCACCCGGTAGCGGTGGCCCACGGCCCCGCGCTGGGCGCCTTCCAGGATGCCGCGTCGGGCTGCCGCGGCTCGGAAGGCATCCAGGTCCGCGGGTAGCGGCAGCCACACATCCGGCCGGAACGGGCCGGGATGGAGCTCCGGCAGGCACCATTCCCACAGCTCGGCGTAAGACAGGCAGCCCCCGACCACCGAGCGCACCCGCCGCGCCAGCTCGCCGGCGGTGGCCAGGGGCGTGAGGGGCTCGCGCGTGGAGTGGGGGGCGTAGAGACGGAGCTCGCCCGGCCGGCTGAGCTCCAGGCCGCCGCTCCGGCGGGCGTCCCAGCGCTCCAGCGTGGCCACCAGCCAGGAGCTCCGCAGCACCTTCTCCACCGGGAAATCGGGGCGGTCCGTGATATCCAGAGCCAGCACGCCGGCAGGCGTGACCTCCCCGTCCCAGTGGGCCGCGTCGAGCACGAACAGGTCGGCCCGGCTCATACTGCTGTCGAGCGTCTTGCGGCTCAGGGCCAGGGACCAGTGGCCCGGAGCCAGGCATTCCAGCAGCGCGCCGAGCTCTTCGCGAGGATGCCAGCAGCGCACGTTCGCGGGCTGCGCCTGCAGGTCGCGCAGGCTGACCAGCAGCGTGGCATAGGCCGCCTGCAAATTTCGGCAGACGACCGATTCGGCTTCCCAGCTCGACTCGATGTTTCGCTCCAGCGGCACCGGCCACAGGCTGCGCTCGTAGGTGTAGAGCGCCTGGCCCTGGGGAAGGGGTTTGCGCAGGTGGTACAGGGGCGAGCGCATCTGGGCGCGGCTGGCGGCCAGGGCTTTGGCGCGCCACCAGGCGGTCAGCTTGCGTCCGGCCGCGTCGAGGGTTTTCGGATCTTGTCCGCGTGGAAGAGCGGGAGCCTCGAGGGCCTCCGCCATTCTCTCGAGGTGCTCACGAACCTCTCCCGTCTCCCATCTCCCATCTCTCATATGCCTCGACCCTTCGCGACGGAAGGACCTCTTGCCCCCGAGGGGAACCGGGCTGGCATGCACCTGACCACCGACACGTTCGAACTGCTCGACGTCCTGCTCGCCAAGCGCTTCTCCAGTCTGTTTCCCCAGGGCCTGCCGTGGGATAGCGCCGGCATCGAGAAGCTGCTCCAGGCCGGTTTCGGATCGGCTCTGAACGGGTTGCTGAAGATGGTGGGCGAGCCCCTCCCCACGCTGGAGAAGACGTATCTCGCCCAGGTCAGCCTGGTTGGCGCCATCATCCCCGGCACCGACCTGCGCGACGCGAACCTCGAGGAGGCCAACCTGGAGGACGCCAACCTCAGCCGCTCCGAGCTCGGCGGCGTGCGGTTCCACGAAGCGCGGATGATCTGGACCAACACCCGCGATTCCAACATGCAGAAGGCGGACCTGACCTCGGCCGCCTGGGTCAACGGCCTGCTCGACCTGGCCGACCTGACCGAGGCCAACCTGACGGGCGCCTCGCTGCTGCGCGCCGTGGCCACGGAGGCGTGCTTCGTGCAAGCCATTTTGAAGGACGTCGACCTGACCTGGTCCCAGCTCAGCGGCGCCGATTTCTCGCGCGCCGACCTGCGCGGAGCCAACCTGCGCGGCTCGAACCTGCGCCGCGCCAACCTGACGGGGGCCGACCTGACGGGCGCCAACCTGGCCGACTGCCTCATGGCGGGCGCCCAGCTCGAGGGCGCCCTCCTGCCTCCCGGTTGGAAAGACGTGGTCTTCGAGGCGCCGGAGGCGTAAGCCGATCGGGGTCGAAGCCGCCGCGACCATGATCTCCGAAGATATCATCCGGGCGCTGCCCAAGACCGACGTTCACCTCCATCTCGACGGCTCGCTGCGCGAGCAAACCCTGATCGATCTCGCCAGGGAGCGCAAGGTCGAGCTGCCTTCCTACACCGTGGAGGGCCTGAACGAGCTGGTATTCCGCTCCAGCTACGCCAATCTGGCCGAGTATCTGCACGGCTTCCAATACACTTGCGCCGTGCTGCAGGACAAGGATGCGCTCGAGCGCGTGGCTTACGAGCTGGCCTGGGACAACATCAACGAGGGCGTGCGCTATATCGAGATCCGATTTGCGCCGCAGCTGCACTTGCACGGCGGTCTGTCGTTCCGCGAGGTGCTGGGCAGCGTGAACGCGGGCCTCAAGCGCGCTCAGAGCGAGTACGCCGCCTCCCCCGCCGTCGCCACCGAGGGCCAGCCGCCGTTTCACTACGGCATCATCGTGTGCGCCATGCGCCTGTTTACGGGAGCGTTCTCGCGCTGGTACAGCCAGCTTTTCGACCTCTTTCCGGGCGCCCCGGACAAATATCACTTCGGCCTGGCCTCGCTCGAGCTGGCGCGCGCCTCGGTGCGCACGCGCGACGAGGAGGGCCTGCCCATCGTGGCCTTCGACCTCGCGGGCCGCGAGGACGGCTACCCCGCCAGCGACCACGTGGCCGCCTTCGACTATGCCCACCGCAACTTCATGAAGAAGACGGTGCACGCGGGCGAGGCCTACGGCCCCGAGTCGATCTTTCAGGCCATCACCGACCTGCATGCCGATCGCATCGGGCACGGCTACCACCTGTTCTCGCCCGAGCTTTGCGGGCCCAGCGTGGAGAATCCGGAGGAGTACGTGCAGCGCCTTTCGCGCTACGTGGCCGACCAGCGCATCACCATCGAGGTCTGCATCACCTCCAACCTGCAAACGATGCCGTTCATCAAGGAACCCAAGAATCACATCTTCGGGCGCATGCTCAACGAGAAGCTCTCAGCCACGCTCTGCACGGACAACCGTCTGGTGAGCCATACCACAGTCACCAAGGAGATCAAGACCGCCGTGGACGCCTTCGGCATGACCCACGACCAGCTGCGCCAGACGATCATCTACGGCTTCAAGCGCAGCTTCTTCCCGCTCCCCTACGCCGAGCGCCGCAAGTACGTCCGGCAGATCATCAACTACTACGACAAGATCCTGGCGGGCTAGAGCCAGCCGTTGGCGCGGAGCCAGTCGCCGAGGATGGTGCGGACCCGGTCGGACTCGGTTCGGACATCCTCGGCGACATGCACGTCAAACTCAGCGTTGCGATCGTAGTCGGCATCCTCGCGCAGCTGCTGCAAACCAGCCAGGACCTTGACCAGGTCACGCGGCAATTTCCCGGTATGAACGAAATGCTTGGATAGCAACGTGCGGGCACCGGCGTGAGTGGCCGCTTCCAACCCCTCCGTCAGGAGTACTGCGCACACCGCGTGAAAGGCCGCGTAGTAAAACCTGGTCACGGCTCCGCTGGAAAGGCTGCCGCTCATGAGCAACTCACCTTCGCGCCAGGCCTCCTCGCCCTTTTCCCATTCTTTGGCCAGATTATGCTGGCGGTTCTCCTCGGTCATACGCGGATGCCGTCCCGGTCGATGTCGTGGATCAGCCGTCGCTCGCGCTTGCGGAGCTCCTCGATGCGCGGAGGGTCCATCACCAGGGTGCTGATGCAGTAAGGCTCGGGATCGTCGATATCGAAATCTCCGCTCAAGTAGGCGATGTCGCGCTTCGTCTCCCGGTCGGCCACATCGACCACGACCAGGAGGTCGAGATCCGACTCGGGTCCGTGCACGCCGCGTGCCCGCGAGCCGAAGGCGGTGACCTCCAGCAGTCGGGCACCCAACATCTCCTGCAGACGCGCCTTGAAACGCCCCGCCTTCTCCCGGTCAGCCTGCCTCACCCGAGCACTATTCGACCCGACCCGCGCCGGGTCCTCAGCCGATCACTCTTCTTCGAGCTTGCGCCGCTCCTCGCGGTTGAGGCCCATGGCCTCGTTGATCAGCTCGGTGCCTTCCGAGATCAGCTTCAGGCCGTCGTCCAGGGCCGCCGGCTCCTTGGAGGCGAGAATGCGCTCCAGGCCGTCCTCGAACTTCTGGGCGCCCGTCAGGCCGGCCTCGACCTCGCGGGCGGAGTTGTCGCGGTAGCCGGTCTCGTCGACGTAGCCCGCGATGGCTTCCTTCTGGGAGCGCAGCTTGCCCAACAGGGCCTGGATGAAGTGGTCCATCTCCTCGGGACTCAAAGCGCCGGTGCGCAAGCGATCGCAGGCTTCTCGGATTTGCTCGTATTTGCTCATAGAACGCGAGTGTTCCACCTCGAGGGATTCAGATCCCACCACGACCCGACACGAAACCCTACGGAGCTTTTCCCAAACGCGATAGTCTGAAGACACGAACGACGCGGGCCGCCAAATCGGGGCCCGATGAAGATAAAGGAGATTTACGACCTTGAAAAAGACGATTCTGGGACTTCTCGCCGCCGGCCTCATGCTCACCGCCGGTGCCCAACAGGCCGAGGGTCAGGTGCGCGTGCACATTCCTGGCACGGGTGTGAACGTGCGCGTGGGCGACCCGCAACCGACCTACTACAACAACCGCTATAACGACGGTTACTATTACAACCGCTACAATCGAGGCTACTGGGTCGACAACCGCGGTCTGGCGCGCTACAACAACGGTTACTACACCGGTTGGCGCGGTAACACTTACTACGAGAACGGTCGCGCGGTCCGCGTCCGCAACGGCCGCAACATCATCTGGATTCGCTAATCCGATAGACGCAGCCTGAGCTGCCGTCGACCTCGAGCTCCTCGCCGTCCCGGATGACCGCCATCAGGCCGTTCACACCGAGCACGGCGGGGATGCCGACTTCTCGAGCCACCACCGCTCCGTGACTGAGCAAACCCCCGACCTCCACGACCACCGCCCCGGCGATGGAGAAGAGGGGGGTCCAGCACGGGTCGGTGGTGCTCGTGATCAAGACGTCCCCCGGCTCCAGACGCGAGGCCTCGCCCAGCGACAACAGGACCCGAGCGCGGCCACGGGCCAGGCCGGGACTGGCGGCGACCCCCTTCAGCACCGAGCCGGACGGAGGCTGGGGGTAGTACAGACGCGTCCCCCGCGGCCCCTCCACGCGGTGCAGCGGACAGGGCCGCGCCTGGTCGCGCCAGCAGGTCCTCTTGCGCTCCTCGATCAGCGCCGGGTCCACCGGAACGCCGTCCAGCAGGCCCTCGATCTCGGAAGGCTCCAGAAACGTCAGCTCCACCCCCAGACGACGCTCGAGCAGGCGCAAACAGGCGCGCACGTGGTCCAGGCGGCGGTGCAGCAGAAACTTCGTGTTCTCCCGGTGCGGCGCCAGCACCCGCGCCATCCGCAACACCAGCCAGGCGAGCGGTTTGCGATACCAGGGCAGGCGGGCGAAGAATTCGCGCTCCGCCTCTCGTCGCAGCCTCCCCAGCCGCTCCAGATAAGCAGCCCTGCCACCGGTCTCGCCGGCCGCCCGCAGCTGCTCCACCATCCCCAGCACCTGCGACGGATCGTCGCGCCAGGTCTTCTCGTTCAGGTCGATGGAGCCCTGACCGAGGTGGCCGTATTCCTCCAGGTAAGGCTCCAGGAGGTTCGGGTCCACGACCACGTCGCGCAAGGCGGCCGCCGCCGAGGCGAAACGGAACGTCCCCAGCCCCTGCAAGAGACGGGCCGCCAGTGCCCGGGAGCCGGCCAATTCCTCGAGCTGCGTCAGCGCGCTCAGCGCGCCCGCCGAGCCCAGGACGTGCAGGTGAAAACCCGCGCGCAGGTCCATCCCGCGCCGCACCTTCTGCCAGAGAGCGCGATTCGACAGCCCTTCCAGCGACTGGGGCTCATAGACGGAGCGCTCCAGGGCCCGGTAGCGCGAGCGAAACATGATCGCCCCGTGCAGCAGGCGCAGCAGGTTCGGCACCATGGCCAGGCTGAAGCGCAGGCGCGGCTTCTCCCGATGCTCCCCGATCAGAATCCCCTCCAGCAGGCTGCGAGGGTTGGCGACCGGCAGCTCGCCGACGATGGCCTCCAGGGCGGTCACGCTCAGAAAGACGCGCCCGTAAAACAGTCCCATGACCTCGCGCCCCGAGATCGAGGCCCCCAACAGCTGCAGCGAGGCCAGGAACGCGTCGCGCGACATGGCCAGCAGCAGCTCCTGCATCAAGGGGGTCAGCACGTTGGGCAGCGCTTCGCGGGCGTTCACGCTGGTCCAGTGGACCTCGTCGCGAGCCACCGGCGGCTGCTCGCCCGAGGCGAGGTAATGCACGCTGCCGGGCACGCCCGACGTGACGGGGCGAACCTGCAGCCAGACGGTCTGGCCCTCGACCTGAGCCCACTCGAAATCGAGCGGCCCGTGGCCCAGCCGCTCCTCGAGCAGCAGAGCCTCCCGCACCAGCGGCTCGGAGTCGCCGCGCTCGAACCACGCCCGCTGGCCGTCCACGGTGCCGCCCACGAGCTCCTCGGCCGTGCCCGCGGTCCACTCCACCAGAATGCGGTCCCGGCTGCCGCTGACCGGATCGCAGGTGAACAGCACTCCGGCGCGCTCGGCCTCGATCATCGGCTGGATCAGGACGCTCAGCTCGCCGCCGTCGCCATAGGCCCGCGCGCGCTCGGAGTCGGCGCTGGCGCGACACCGGTCCACGGCCTCGGCCACCTGCTCGCGCGGCACGCGCAGCAGAGTCTCGAATTGCCCCGCGTAGGAGCGGTCCGCCCCATCCTCGGCGGCGGCGCTGGAGCGAACGGCGTAAAAGCCTTCTTCGAGCGGTGGACAATCCTCGCCGGGCGGAATGCAGACCGTCGGGGGAATGCGCGCACCGGCATTCAAAAGCTGCCACAATCCGCGGCCCTTACCGCCCAACCGGGCGATCTGAGCCTCGGTCAGCTCGGCCGTGAGTCGGAACGTCACCGCGGGAGGGAGCCCGGGAAAGCGGATCGAAGGCGCATCAGGTCGATGGATGCGCTTCGCGAGCAGCTCAAGGATCTCCCCGTCCTTCCCGGACAGACCTGGCTGGGCGATCGTCGGCGCTCCTCCAGCCTGGTCGACGGAATGGCCATGGACGTGGTGATCTGGGTCAATCAGGAGGGCGATCTCAAGCTGGTCGAGGCGATCGAGGCCACGACCTCTCCCGAGCACGAATTCGCGTTGATGGCGAGAGCCGCGCGTCAGGCCCAGGGCCAGCCCGAGCGCTGGCTGTCGCTGCGCCCCGAGCTGGGCCTGGAAGCACCCGAGGACCGCGTTCCGCTGGACGTGGCCTACATCAGCCTGGACCAGACGCTGGAGGCCTATCTCCCGGGCTTCCTGGGCAATGGCGCCAGCACCGAGCAGGTGGCCGAGCTCTACCTGTCCGCGACCGACTTCTGGCAGCGCAAGCTCTGGACCGAGGTACAAGACGTGAAGCTGGCCCGGGTGGAAGGGCTGGAGACCACGCCGCTCTGGGTTTCGGTGATGGGCGGCGAGGGGGTCGAGCGCGGCCTGGCGATCTTCCTGACCAAACAGGGCGCGGTCGCCGCCCTGGCCGAAGATCAGGCCACCCTGTCGCGCTGCCCGCTGCTGACCCTCTCCTACTTCGCCGAGAAGGATGCGGGCACCAAGCTCGCCCGCGAGGTGGAAGCCGAGAAGTGGCCCCTGCCCGAGCCCGGGCTCTTTCCCTGGATCGTCTCCACCCTCCGCGAGGCGCGCGAAGATCCCACGCCGGCCGAAATCAAGCTGGTGATGGGCGTCGTGGAGGCCATCCAGGCGACCATTCCCATGACCGGCGGATACAAGAACACCACCCTCAAGGACGGGCGGCGGGTGCGGGTGCGCTGGCCTTCCGAGCCTTGACGGCCCAGATCAAGCTCGAGAACGTCTCGCGCAGCTATATCGAAGCCGGTCGCCAGCGACCTGTCCTCAAGAACGCCAGTTTTTCGGTGGAGAAAGGACAGTTCGTCGTGCTGCTGGGCAAGAGCGGCTCGGGGAAATCGACGCTGCTCAACCTGGTGAGCGGCATCGACCGGCCCGACGAGGGACAGGTGACCGTCATGGACGTTCCGCTCAGCGAGCTCGACGATCAGGCCCGCACGCTGTTCCGGCGCCGCCACATCGGGTTCGTGTTCCAGTTCTTCAACCTGATCCCCACGCTGACCGTGGAGGAAAACCTGCTGCTGCCGCTCGAGCTCAACGGGCAGAGTGATCGCGAGCGCGCCTACGGGTTGCTCGAGGCCGTGGGGCTGAAAGACCGCGCTCGCAGCTATCCCGACCGGCTCTCCGGCGGGGAGCAGCAGCGGGTGGCGCTGGCCCGGGCTCTGGCGCACGACCCCGAGCTGGTGCTGGCGGACGAGCCCACGGGCAACCTGGACGCCGAGACCGGCGCGCGGGTGCTGGAGCTTTTGGGCAGCCTGCTGCGCGAGCGCGGCAAGACGCTGCTCGTCGCCACCCACAGCCAGGAGCTGGTCGGGCTGGCCGACCGCGTGGTCGATCTGACCGACGGGCGGCTGGTCGAGCGTGCGTAAGCTCCTCCTCGCGCTGTGCCTCCTCACCGGCTGCGGTCCGGCGGCGCAAGAGCCGGTGACCGCCACGATGCAGGTGAGCGAGCTCGTGGGCCGGCCGGCCGAAGGCTTCGCGCGCGCCGACAAGCCCGTCCAGCTCGAGTTCCCACGCGACCACGGACCGCATCGCGATTTCCAGTCGGAGTGGTGGTACTACACCGGCAACCTCGACGCCGCCGACGGGCGCCACTTCGGCTACCAGCTCACGTTCTTCCGCCGCTCGCTCCAGGCTCACCCGGCGAAGCGCGACAGCCACTGGGCCACCAACGAGCTGGCCATGGCCCACCTGGCCGTCACGGACGTGAAGGGCCGGCAGTTCCACGCCTACGAGCGCTTTGGGCGCCCCTCGCTGGGCTTGAGCGGCTGCGAGCCCGACCGGGTCTGGCTGGGCGATTGGGAGGCCCGGGGTCTCGACCCGGTTCACCTCGTCGCCTCCGAGGACGGCCACACGCTGGACCTGTCTCTCACCAGCGAGCGTCCCCCGGTGCTGCAAGGGAAGGACGGCCTGAGCCCCAAGGGAACGGCCCCCGGCCAGGCATCCTACTACGTGTCGCGCACCCGTCTGGAGACCACCGGCACGGTGGACGGCGTCCAGGTGCAGGGGTCGAGCTGGATGGATCACGAGTGGACCTCTAACGCCCTGGGACGCAACGAGACAGGCTGGGACTGGCTCGGACTGCAGCTCGCGGACGGGCGCGACGTGATGTACTTCCAGCTCCGCGACCGCGCCGGTGCGATCACCTATCGGGACGGAACGCTGGTGCACGCGGATGGCACCTGGAAGCCCCTGAAAAATCCAACACTGACGGCGACCCGCACGGGCAAAGTGTATCCCGAGGCCTGGAGGTTGAGCGCGGACAACTTGCCCGAGTTAGAGATCGAGCCCTACAGCCAGGATCAAGAGCTGAAACTCTCGGTCCGTTACTGGGAGGGGGCTGTCCGGGTCAAGACTGGCGGCAATGGCTACGTGGAGCTAACGGGGTACGCCGCGTCACCCTGAAATTTTTCTGAATAGTGTAGTGTTTACATGATTGTTCCAAACCGGACTTAAAACTGCAACAGAGTTGGGGTTCCGATCTAGCTTTTCATCTGCTAAACTAGGTTCAAGTCATGAACACGAACATCACTGCCATGACCGGGGTGGGGACTCCCAAGATGACCACGCCGACCAAAGCCATCGCCGCCAACGACGGCTGGTGTCCAGTGGTCGAGGAGACCTACTCCGGGAGCACCGCCACGGTCGCCAGCGACTGGGACAGCGACGAGGTCAAGCAGATCTTCGCCCAGATGGGCAATGCCCACGAGAGTAGCAAGCAGAACCGCCACGCCATCGTGATGGGCGCCCAGCAAGAGGTCAGCCGCATCCACGACGAGGTGACCGAGGCCTCGCGCAACACCCAGGCCGAGATGAGCAACCTGGCGCGTCAGGCCAGCATCGGCGGAATGAGCAGCTCGTTTGGCAGTTTCGGCGGCGGCGGCCTTGGCTACAGCGGCTATTATGGCGCCACGGGTGTGAACACGGGCATCGGCGGCGTCAGCAACAACGGCTCGATGCTGAACAACTCCTACCTGAACAACGCCAACATCGACGACCCGAACTACCTGCGCACGATGACCGACTCGGATCTCCAGCGGATGGGTCTCGACCCGATGATGGTGCGCATGTATTGCAACAACCCGTCCATGTATCCCGGCGGCCTGCGCTCGATGATGAGCAACAACGGCACTTACGCCGGCTCCTACTTGACGCGCTAGAGCTCACGGGTCGCCATCCACAACTGGCCTTGCTCGTACTGGTAATACTTCGAGCGCACCAGCTCCAACGCCCCGTTCAGACCCTCGGGCATCTGCATCGTGTGCAGGCGAATCGAGGCGTAATGCCGTGAGGCCAGCTCGCGTACGGCCTGAGCGTGGCGCTGGTTATCGCGCCAGTAGCGCATCGCCTCCCAGCTGGGGAAGACGGGCAGGTTTCCCCACTGACCGTGCGGCAGCAGCATCGAGGAGTAGCTCAGCAGCACGCCCGAGGCGGTGAACTCACGAATCAGCTCCTCGTCGACCTCGTTGATCTTGTCGACCGCGTCCGACTCTTCCTGACGTTGCCCGAAAAACCCCACCACGACGAGGTTCTTCTGGGTGCTCAGGGTGACGTGGCGCGAGAGCACGATCTGGTGGGGACGCCCTTCCTCTTGCAGCAGGTAGCGCCCCGCGCCGCGCGGCAGCACGTCCACCAGGCGGCCCAGCATGAACTCGATCCACAGCATGTCCTCGGCCGTCCTTTCCACGGCCGCAAAAGGGCGATCGGGCGGGCTTTCGTCCCGCTGCAGCAAGATCTCCCGATCGTTCACTTGGGGAGAGTGCCGGCCCGGAAGATCGAGATCTTGGCGGGATCGATCTGCTTGCGCATGGCGTTGCGGATCTGATCGGGCGTCACGGACCGCAAGCGGTTCTCGAACTCCTCGTCCCAGGCCATGGTGCGATCCAGATACAGGTAGGTCAACAGGCGCCCCGTCAGGCTCGAGTCCTTGGCGCGAGCCGCCTCGCGCTGCTGCAGGTAGCCGGTCACGCCGGCCTTGACCTCCTCGGCCGTATAGCCCTGCTCGAGCACGCGCGTCAGCTCTTCGCGGAAAGCTTTGGCCACCTTATCGGCGTTCTCGGGGGCGCAGATGGCGTAGAACGAGAATTCGCCCACGGGGTCGAGGCTGCCGCCGTAGAGGGACGAGCCGACCCCATAGCTGAGACCTTCCTTCTGGCGAATGCGCACGGCCAGCCGCGAGTTGAGAAACCCGCCTCCCAGGAGGTAGTTACCGATGATCAGCGCGGGGTAATCGGGATCGTTGTCTTGCAACTTGAGATTCTGCGAGCCGCTGATCACCACGTTGGCTTTGTCGGCCACGAACGTGGTCTCGTTGACCGGCTGGACGTCGAAGTACTCGTCCACCAGACGTCCGTAGGCTTTCGGGCTCTTCCAGTCGGCAAACGCTTCGGTGAGCTGGCGCTCCACGACCGACTCGTCGAAGTCACCCACCACCGAGATCTGCACTTCGCTGGCGCCGTAGAAGTCCTGGTAAAACTGCTTCGCCTCGGCCAGCGTGACCTTCTTCTCGGCCGCGATCGCCTCGTCGAGCGTCTCCGGATGGCGCGGATCCCCGGCCGGGTAGGGCTTCATGTGAAGGCCCTCGGAGATGGACACGAGCGTCTCGGGCTCGCTCTTCTGGCTCTCGAGGCCCGCGATGCTCTGGTCCATCAGGATCTTGAACTCGCTCTCGGGGAAGCTCGGCTCGCGCAGTACCTCGCGCGCCAGCTTGAGAACCTCGGGCAGGTGCTGGCGATCGGTCTCGATGCTGACGGTGGCCGAGGTCGCTCCCCCGCCGATACTCATCCGCGACTTGAGCCGGTCGAGCTCGTCCTGAATCTGCTCGCGCGTGTGCTGCGCCGTTCCGCGCATCAGCATGGAGCCGGTGAAGGCCGCCACGTGGTCTTTGTACTGCAGCTCCTGCAGGTTGCCAAAGCGGAAGGCCATCTGCACGAAGACCGTCTCGCCGCGGGTCTTCTTGGTCAAAAACGACATATCGATGCCGCCCTCGAGCTTCACGCGCTTGACCCGCTTTTCGATATTGGCGGGCGAGGGATCGAAAGCTTCGCCGGCCGACATGGCGGCCCGTCCGGTGTAGCCTTTTACGGCCGCGCTCGGGTCCTTCAAATCGGGAATCTCGGCGCGGTCAGGGGTAGCTTCGGGGATGAACACGCCCACGGTTCGGTTCGAGGTCTTCAGGTAGGCTTTGGCCACGCGCTGCACGTCGGCCGGCGTGACCTTCTCGATGCGGTCGCGGTAGAGGTAGAAGTAGCGCCAATCGCCCATCGACTCCCACTCCGACAGCTGCAGCGCCAACTTCTCGCTGGAGTTCATGGTGAGCTCGATGTTTTTGAGCAGGCCCGCCTTGGCGCGGTCGACCTCTTCCTGGGTGGGCGGCGCGTTGGGCATGTCCTCGACCAGCTTGAGCATGATGTCCTCGCACTCTTGCAGCGGACCGTCCTTGCGGGTCTGGGCCGCGAAGAGGGCCAGTCCCGGATCGTGCAGCTGGTAAGCGCCTCCAAAAACTGCGGTGGCTTTGCCGGTCTCGACCAGGGCTTTGTAGATGCGCCCGCTCGGGGTATCCGCCAGGATCTCGCACATTACGTCCAGCGCCGCGAAGTCCTCATGACTGCCGGCGGGGATATGATAGGCGGCCAGCACGGCCTGCACGTCGCCCACGCGGCGCAGCACCAGGCTGCGCTCGCCGTCCTGGGTCGGCTCGGCGGTGAAGGGCGGCACCAGTTTGCGGGTGGGTTTGGGAATCTTCCCAAAGGTCTGGGCGATCAGGTTGAGGGTTTTGCCCGTATCGAATTTGCCCGCAACGATGAGCATCGCGTTGTCGGGCTGGTAGTATTTCTTGTAGAACGCCTGCAGGAACGTGATCGGCACGCGCTCGATGTCGGCCCGGTTGCCGATGGTGGGGCTGCCGTAGCCGTGCCAGAGGTAGGCGGTGTTGAGAGTCTTGTTCATCAGCACGCTGAATGGCTCGTTCTCGCCCGACTCGAACTCGTTGCGCACCACGGTCATCTCCGAGTCGAGGTCCTTCTTGGCGATGAACGAGTTCACCATGCGGTCCGACTCGAGCTCCAAAGCCCACTTCAGGTTTTCGTCGCTGGCGCGGAACGACTCGAAGTAATTGGTGCGGTCGAAGCTCGTCGTGCCGTTGGGGCGGGCGCCGTGGGAGGTCAGCTCCTGGGGGATGTTCTTGTGCTTGGGGCTGCCTTTGAAGAGCAGGTGCTCGAGCAAGTGGGCCATGCCCTTCTCGCCGTAGCCTTCATGCCGCGAGCCGACCAGGTAGGTGATGTTCACGGTGGTATCCGAGCTGCTCGGGTCCGGGAACAGCAGCACTTTCAGGCCGTTGGGGTAGCGATACTCGGTGATCCCTTCCACCGTTGTGATCTGTTTGACGCCCGCCGGCAGGGTGGGCGGCTTGGGCGGCTGGGCCACAGCCAGGTTCGTGACGGTGAAGAGAGTGAGCAGAAAAGCGGTCGGTCGTAGCATCGGAGCGGGTTCGCCCGCGGGGGTCGATTTCCTACGGCGCTTATTGAACCAGAATTAACGCGTCAGTCCCTTGCGCACCGCATCCATGTGGTCGCCGTTGCCGGGAATGAACTCCACGCCGGGGATATTGCGCCAGTTGGAGCCGTAGACGCCGTCCTCGAAGGTGACCCGGGCGTTGTTCCCGCGGGCCCGCCAGGCCTGCAGCGAGCGCGCGGTGGAGCCGCCATTGGAGGGGATGTCCAGGAGCTTGATGCGGTTGGCATCCATGGTGTTGGTGTCGAACGCCTGCTTGAGAGGCGTTCCCCCGCGCGAGTGGCCGCTGACGATCTTGTTGCGAGCCAACCCCGGATCGAGCCCGGACGCCAGCAGCGCGTCGCGGGTCAGGTCGCGCTGGTTGAATTTGCCGCCGTAGCTGGCCTGGCCGTTGTCGGCGTTGTCGGCCTCGGGCAGGACGTAGACCGTCTTGTTCCTGCGCAGGTCGTTGGCGATCGCATTCGCCACCCCGTCATTGCGGTGCTCGGGCGTGACACGGTCTCCGTGGTAGTGCGTCTGGACGTTGTAGGGCTCGCCGTCCTTGAGGTCCTTGGGTCGCACCACGGTGACGGGGCGCCCCCCGTTGTTCTGGCTGTTGAGCACGCGGACGGCGTGGCCTTCCTTGATAAGCTGGCCGAACCGCTCCTGCGCGCGCTTGATGGCCTGGCTGTCGGCCGGCGCGGGCGCGGCCACCCCGGCGCCGGGAGCGCTGGACTCGGCAACCTTGTCGGGCGCGGCCGGCTGGGGGGCGGCCATGTCCGGTGCGCCAGCGTAGTTGTCGGCCATCGCCTGCGAGAGCTCCCCCGCGTCCTCTCCCTCGGGAGCCTCGCGCGCCTCGTCGCTCAGGTCGGCCGACTCGGTCGGCTCCGCCGGACTTTCGGCTTCGGGCGCCGCCGGGGCCTCGCCAACGGGACGATCGAAGGTAGGGGCTTCCACCCCGCCGGAAGAGATGCTGCCGATGGGATCCATCTACGAGAGCTCCTTTCAGCCTTTGTCTCGATCGTAGGGACGGAAGCAGCGCAAAAACTATCCGGGCGCCTTCAAGTTATGAACATCGTGTAAACCGGTCCGGGCTTCGTCAGCGACCGCGCAGCCAGTTGACCAGGGCCGGACCATGCTCGATCAGGAGCGAGCCACTGTAAGCGCCCGCGCCGATCGCCGCCAGCAGCGGGCCGCCCGCCAGGATGCCGGCCCCCAAAGCCAGGCCTCCACCCAGCTTGAGTCCGCCCAGAGCCTTCTCTCGCCACGTCTTGCCCGTGTAGAGCTGGTGGGCGCCCTCGGTGGAAGCCACGCCGGCGGAGGCCAGCGGGTTGAACCTGGCCAGGAACTTCGTGGCGGTCTTAGCGGCGGCCAGGTTGCCCACGCCCGCGGCCGCCGTGGCGGCCGTGTTGCCCGCGTTGAGGACGCCCTCGGTGACATTGCCCTTCTGGAAGTCCTGCCAGGTCTGACTGAGCTTGTCGCGCAGGTTGGCCAGACCCAGGATGTTGCCCGCCTGGAGCGGGCGCGCCAGAGCGGCCGGCGCCTTGGGAGAGGCGATCCCCTTCTGCTGCTGGATGTGCTTGTGGGCCTGGTTGGCGCTCAAGAACGCGCTGGTGGCGGCGCCGCGGGGCGCCCCGTTCAGATTGACGGCGCCTTCCTCGCCCGCGCGCTTCTCCGCATCGGGAGCTTTGCTGCCATAGTTCTCCTGCAGGCCCTGCAGGAGCGGGGACATCGCCTTTCCCTCCTGAGGGCTCTTCGCATCGCGCGACTCGCGACTCAGCTGGACCCAATCGGCTGGCCGGCTCTGGTTCGTCGTGTTGTTCGTGTTGGGTCGGGGCGACTGGGGGCGCTGGCTCGCCGTGCTGGGCGCCGACGGTCGGGACTGGGGGGTCTCGCGGGTCCGGGTAGGAGCGGATGAGGTGCTGCTGATGGGTTCCGACACTCTTCAAGCCTCCGTCTATCTCTTTGTGTCTCGAGCATAGACGGAGACAACGCGCCCTTCTGGACGCGTCGGATGAACGGGATGTTAAATATGTGAACTCGACGTAACGCGCGGATTTACATGGCCGTCTCAGACCGTCGACGTGCGCGCCTCCAACCGGCTGGCGGCGGCCCGCAGCTCGTCGGCGCAGGAGCCCAGCGGGGCTTCCCAGTTATCCTCGTCGGCCTTCTCGCCGCGGTCGGCCGCTTCCCGGAGCTGGGTGGCCAGCGACGCCGGGTTGTCGCACCCGCGCAGAAGCGTTCCGCCCAGGAGGTTGGCGGCATCCTCGTCCACCTTCGCCCAGAGGTCGCTGGCAACTTCGGCGCCGATCCGCGTGTCGTCGTGTTTGGCCATCTCCTCGAGGCCCAGCTCGACCGCGCCGTAATCGCGCGAGCTGCTGAACAGGTCGGAGGCCAGCGCGCCGTAGTCACGGCCGGTCTTCACGTCCGGATGCGCCATGACGGCCTGGATGTGCTGGGCCAGGGTGGTGTCCTGGACCTGCTCGGCGAAGGCATTGGCCGCCTGGAACACGGGCTCTTCCCCGAGCTTGCCCTGCAGGGCCTCGGCCAGCGGGTCGGCATCGTAGTTCAGGGAGCTCAATCGGGCGATCGCATTGGAGCCCAGCTGTGCCAGCTCCACCGGCGACGCAGCGCGCGGGTTCTTCGCCAGCGCCTCCACCAGAGCCGGCCGTGACTCGTCGTCGGCCAGGCTGTCGACGAACTCGCAAGCCCGGGCCGTCTCGGGGAACGCGGCCAGCTCGGCCTGGAGGTTCTGAGCCAGTTGCGGATCCCACGAAAGGCCCGCAACGTCACCCACGAACGAAGCCGCCTCGGCGAGCGAGGAGGGCGCGTTCGGGCGGTCGAGCAGCGCCTGGGCCACGGCCCAGTGCTGAGTATCGTCGACATCGGTGGTGAGCTTCTCGAGCAGGGCGCTCTGCTTGCCCTCGAGCAGCTCGGCGGCGCGAACTCCCAACGCGGCGCGGTCAGCATCGACGTCTTCATCCTCGCTGTCGGTTATGCCGTGCAGGGCGGCGCTCAGCATCGCGCGCTCGTCCTTTGGATGCCCGATGGCCGCGGCCAGGAGGGCGGCGTGACCGGATTCCGTCTGCATCTCGTCCAACAGGGGGCACTTCACGCTCTCCGCCAGATGCGCGTCGAGATCGCTGTCCAGGCCGACGCAGGCGGCCTTGAAGGAGGTCAGGTCGGTGCCCCTTCCCTCGGCGACCGCCCGAGCGGCCTCCTCGGCCACCAGCCCGTTCTCCTCGCTGGAGTGCTCGACGAGCTTGTCCGCCAGCTTGCACAGCGGCTTCAGGTCCGGATCTTTGGCGAGCTCCTTCAGCAGGTTGGCGCCCAGAGCGTGGCCCTCTTCGGCCGAGCCGTTCTCGGGATCGTTCTGCAGCTTCAGCAGCTCTTGCATGCTTTTGGCGAGCTCGGCGCTGTTGGCGGGGGGCGCGGCCAGCAGGGCGTCCAGCACGTCGTGGGCCAGCTCGAAGCTCACCTCGCTGGTCATGCGGTCGGCCAGCTCTCCCAGGGAGCGCGTGTCGGGCTGGTCCTTCAGGGCCTGCAAGAGGGCCCCGTTGGCCTCTTCCGAGAGCGTCTCCTGATGGCTCAGGGCCAGACGCCCCATCTTGATGACATCCTGGCCGCTGGTCACGTTGGGGCTGGCCAGCGCCAGCTCCGGCTCCTCCAGCGCCTCCGCCAGCGCGGCGGCCGGGCCGTGGGCCTTCAGCAGGGTCAGCCCCGCCTCCACGAGACTGGCGTAATCGCTGTCGTCGCGGTCGATCTGCTCGAGAGCCTGTCCGACCCTCACGGCGACCGACTCGGGACCCGCCGGGGGCTCGCCCGCAAAGAGCGCTTTGGCCAGAGCGGTGCGGCTTTCGGGCTGCCGCAGGTCGGTCGCTTGCAGGAAATCCACCGCGGGCTTCCAATCGGCCTCGCCCTGCAGAAGGCTCATGACGAGGCCGGGCTCGGCCTCGGCCGCCAGCAGCTGGCGCGTCAGATCGAGAGGCGCCACGGGCTGGCTCATCGCGCCCAGGAGCACCGAGGCCAGGGTGCCCGGCCGGGAGGTGCTCTCCTGGAGAAGCTGGCTTCCCAGCTCGGCCAGCGGGCCGGTCTGCGCCTTCATCAGGGCGGGGGCGATCTGCCAGGCGTCGTCTTGCGACAGACCTTGGAGCAGTCCCTCGCCCCGGCCCACTTTCTCGGGGGACTCGACGGCGCGGCGCAGGAGGTCCCGTTTCAGCTCGGAGCTTTCGGCCGCGCCCAGAGCTACGCGGGCCACGTCCGCGGACGCTTTGTGCGCGGTCGCCAGGAAGTCCAGCGCGCGGCCTCCCAGACCCTCTCTCTCCAGGGCCGCCAGCGCGCGCGCTTTGCTGTCGGCGGAGTCACCGCCGTGAAGGATGGCGAGCGCCTGCTGCACGGTCGCGACGTCGCCGCACTCTCCCAGCAGCTGCTGGAACTCGGCCAGCTGGTTCTTGAGCGGCTCCTCGGCCGGCAGCGGGCCGTCGATCCAGACCTCTCCGGAGCGACCGAGGCCGGCGCCGGGACTGGCTTCGAAGGCCAGCACCGGCGACTCCTGACCGGGCTCGAAGAACTGATAGCCGGTCTGCTCGAGCTGCGCGGGCAGGCTGCCGGAGGCGTAGAATCCGGCGATATTCCTGGCTTTGTCGGCGTCCAGGGTGACCTCGTGACCCTCCTTGCGGGCCTGGGGCGTGCCCAGGTGGGAGAAGTTCGGATCGGTGAGGGCGTTGTAGGCGCCGTACAGGCCGAGCTGCCCGGCCGTCCCGTGGAAGCTCCAGCCGCTTTTGGCCAGACCGATCAGCGCCTGTCCCAGCTCGCGGTTGCCCTCGGGCGGACGGCCCTGCGCAAAGGCCTCCAGCTCCTGCAGGTCCTCGCGGCTACGCAGCGGCAGCTCGGGGTAGCCCTCGTCGAGGCGAACGCTGAGCCGGTCCGCCTTGCCCTCCTTGAGCGCCACCAGGACGTCCCCCCGGTCCGCGACCTTCGTCTTCGACTGCCAGGGCCACGTAAAACCCCGCTGCTGAATGAACTCGATGCCCATGCTGCGAGTCTAGGGCAAGAGGCTGAAAGAAATCTAAGCGCGGTGCACGGCGTCGATGCGCGACTGGGCGGTGGGAAACATCAGGATATCGGCGATGTTGACGTGCGCGGGGCGCGAGGTGGCCCACAGCACGGCGTCGGCCACGTCCTCGGCCACGAGCGGGGTGAAGCCCTGGTAGACGGCCTTCGCCTTCTCCTCGTCGCCGAAACGCACCACGCTGAACTCGGTCTCGACCATGCCGGGCGAGATGCTGGTGACGCGAATGTTCTTGCCGTGCAGGTCCATCCGCAGCCCCTCGGTGAGGCCTTTCACGGCGAACTTGGAGGCGGCGTAGACGTTGCCGTTGGGATACATGTAATGCCCGGCCGCCGAGCTCAAATTGACGACATGCCCGCGGTTGTTCTTGACGAAGATCGGCAAGATGGCGTGCAGCACGTAGAGGAAGCCCTTGACGTTGAGGTCGAGCATCCTGTCCCAATCCTCGGGATTGCCGGACTGCAGCGGATCTCGTCCCACGGCCATGCCGGCGTTGTTGAGCAGGATGTCGACCTGGTCGAACAGCGCGGCCTGTTCGTGCACGAGAGCGTTGACCGCTGGCGCGTCGGTCACGTCCAGCGAGAAGATGTGAACGCGGGTCGGGAGCTCTTTCTGGAGGGCTTCGAGGCGGTCGAGACGGCGTGCGGCCAGAATGAGGTCACGGCCCTGAGCCGCGAAAGCGCGGGCGCAGGCGGCGCCGATGCCGGCCGAGGCCCCGGTGATGAAAACGGTTCCACTCATGAGGCGTGGCGCTTTCGCCCTGTCGGGCGGTCGCCCCTGGCAGCCTCAGGTGCGCTTGCGCAGGACGGTCGGGCCGACCACGAGCAGCCCCTCGTGCTCGCGCACGGTCGCGTGTCCGGGCTGGTCCATCAGGGCGCGCGGCAGGACCTCGCAGGTTTCGAAGTCGGCGATCGTTTGCCGGGCGGCCTGGAGGAGCTCGCTCCCTTCCAGTTGCTCGGCGAGCGGTTCGAGGCGGGCGCGCAGAACGGGGCTCTCCACCCGCTCGAGCAGGGCCGAGAAGACGATCGGTGCCCCTCCCAGGGCCGCGTTCATGGCGAGGCGCTGCTGGGCGCGGGTCATCAGCTCCCCGGCCGGCAGCTCGAGGCTCACGAGCTCGTGGGCCACGTGGGCGCCCAGGACGTGGTGGGTCTCGGGCAGGCTGCAGAAGAGGCCCGTGTTGAGCAGCTCGAGGCGCCCGGCCGCGGTCTCGGCCTGGGCGGGCTCGGCGGCCATCAGGAACTGCATCAGGTAGCGCCGGTTCTTGGGGTCGAGCTGACTCCCCCAGCTGTCGATCTGCTCCGAGAGCCTGGCCTGCTCAGGGTTGCGCCGCATCTGGGCGAGCACTTCGTCATAGGTCTCGGGCTGCACCGACAGGACGTAGCGCGCCAGCTCGAGCAGCTCCCCCCGCTGCTCGGGCTGACTGGCGATAGCGGCCATCGCCTGGCGGGCGCGGGCCATCTCCTCGGGCCCCGTCTTGCCGGCGCGCAAGTTGGCGAGCACATTCGTCACCATGCGCCGAGTGTGCCAGAAGGGACTGAAAAATCTCTGCGCCGAGCGGATCGGTCACAGAAACCCCAGAAGTGCTGGGAATCCCTCAGGCGTCAACGGAATCCCCGTGAGCAGCGCCCGGACGCTCGTGAAGCCAGACGAGCAGGCGTTCCTCAATTTCTGCCTTGGAAGCTTCCGGAAACTGGCGGCATCTAGTTGAGGCGCATCATCTCGACGTCTGCCTCCACCATTCGACTGCGTGGCGAAGCTTCTCGGCGTCGGACGGCTCAGGCGCTCTCTGGACCAGCGTTCGAAGCGGGTCGGCCGAGGTTTCCATCGGGGCCTTACTCGACAACCCGAGCGTGAGATTCTTTCACGGGTCAGGTCAGGTCGCTGTCACGCAGAGAGCCTTCAGAGAACCAGACCAGAGCATGGTTACGGGATGGATATCCCGCCACTCGCCGAGTCGAAACCGCCCCTACAGACGCAGGGCATAGGGAACGGACGAGAGCTCGGCGTCGATCCGGTCCTTGTGGTCGTAGTAGTAGCTGAGCACGCCGTAGATCTGGGCGTCACTCAGGTAGCCGAAGTAGAGCTTGAGCTGCTCGGCGGGGTCGCCTTCGAGATGGGCGGAAACGAGCTGAGTGACTTTCGTGGTCGTGCCTGCGACGTAGGCTGTTCCTTCGGCATCGACGGCCACGTGCCGGTAGTGGGGAAGCACCGTAAGCCTTGTCTCGCCTTTCACCGCTCGCGCGGGAGGATTCGCCTCCAGGTCGGCGTTCGCCATATCGACCCAGGCTTGAAGGTCTCGAATCGCGGTGAGAGTCTCGATGTCGTCCGCCAGAGATTTCCCGATTCTTGCGAGGTTATTGCCCAGTGAATCAATGAATTCAGGATAGTATGGCTCTTCGGGCGCAAGTCGGCTCACGGTTGCCCGGAATCGGTCCACCGAGCGGGCTGCGTTCCTGAGAGCCTGCACCGGGCGCGATAAGAGGGTCTCCTCCAGATCCTCCCGGCGACGGTAACGCAAGTTCAGCTTCAACCTGCGCAGGCGAAACAGGGAATTAGAGACCTCGCGATACTCGGTGGTCGGGAGGTAGCTGCTCTGGCTGAGCGGGTCATGAGCCAGCCAGAAGGCTTCCATCGACTTGTAGAACTCCTCCGCCACGGCGACCTCAGCGAAGTGCTCCGACCTCTTCAGGGCCTGCCGGGTTTCGTCCAGGACGCGACCGCTCATCGCCAGTAAGGCTTCCATCTGCTGACCCATCAAGTCGAGCAAGCTCACGGACTTGAAATTCAAGATATCAGTCAGGAACCCTCGAACTCCCATCTCGCTGGGCCAGGAAAAGCTCGCAACACGGTCCGACGCGCGGTCGACTTCGTCTACGCTTGAGACCGGTTGGTTGTCCCTGTTTGGCTTTGAAATGATTCCCGGAGAAGGCGTAGCCACTGCGCTTCGTTTGGCCTGAGACCAAGCTTCGCGGCCTCGTCCAGAGCCTTTGTGGTGTCCTGGTTCAGAGCATGCTGAATTTCAGCCAGCAGCAAGAGGGCGTCCACGCTTGGCGCAACGGTCTTCAGGTAGGTATGGACCCTCTCCAGCGCGATGTCCGGGCGGCCGAAGTCGAGGAGCAGCTGGGCGTTGGCAAGATCGCCGCTGTGCTGCTTCTGCTCAGGAGTCTCCGCGCCCTGAGGGTTCAGGGGATTGCTCACGAACGTCCGCTGCGTGGCCCGCGCCAGCATCTCGGGATCGGCGTGCTGCCGCAGCTCGTGAGCGTCAGGATAGACCAGGTAGAGCAGCGGAAGGGAGGTCAGCAACGCACCGTAGATTTCGCCGAAGTCGAGTCGCCCGTTACAGGCCAGATCGACCAGGAATGGGACTTTCCAAAGCACGGGAGCCTCGTGGCCAAAGTGGGCCCGGAGCCGCTCCCGGAACTCCTCCGGCTGGCGGCCCATTCCGGCCCGCTCCAGCATCCGGCCGAGGATCCGCTGAGCGAGCGCGCACTCGCAGCGCTCTTCGTGGGAAGGCTGCGCGCCCAGTGCGTGCTGCAGTTGCTCGGCGTGCGCCATCATACCGTGCAGCAGCAACATCGCGAACACCTCCCGGCCGCAGCGCTCGAGCGCGTCGAGTCCGAACGTCCGGGCCTCCACGCTCTCGGGCGAGGCTCCCGCTGCCGACGCCCGCGCTACGGCTGCTCGTGCCCCGGCGATGTCCCCGTTGTAGCTGAGCAGCTCACCCGCGCGGAACCAGAGCGATGGGTCGCCGCTGATATGTGCCACCGTGGCCAGCCGTTGGCCCCAGAAATGCAGCGCCTCGGGCTGACCATTCATTCCACAGGCGATCACGAGGGCGTTCAGGCCTTTGGGCAGCAAGGGATGCTCGCGCCCGGTGAGCTCCAGGAAACGCTGCGGCGTAGCCAACTCCTTGATGCACTCGAGGGCGGGGTCAACCGAGGAGGAGAAGGCGTGGCTCTCGAGCGTGCGTCCCTCGGGCGCAAGCAGGTTGATCCTGACCTCGTGGCCTGTGGCCTGAATCTGGACGCGGAAGCCGTGGCCGCCTGAGTCCACGCTTGCGAAACGGCCCGTCTGCATCAGGGCCTGAGCCAGTGGCTGCGGGTCGCAGCCCCTGGGGACCTCCAGGACCACCCTCTCGATGGGGGTGGGATAGGTCAGGGCCGCGATATGCTCGGCGCCCCCCTCCTGGCCCCATACCAGCTGAGGCTCGTGGGGCTTCTTCTCTCCGAAAGGCCGCATGCGGACGCATTTCGGCGAGCCGGGCCGGGGAGCCTGGGGAGGCAAGACCCGCTCGGGGAAAAGCTCACCGACACGAGGGCCATTCCCTGGTAAAGTCAAACCAGGTTCCCCGAACCCGCACGAATCCTGAGAAGGACACGTCGCTCTTACCCGGAGAACCTACATGGGCCTCTTTGATGGCGTCCCGACTGGGTTTGTGGGGCGGGTGGTGGGCGAAATGATCACCTCTTGATCACCGTTTCCGATGGTATGAGTTTGGCGTACCAGCAGCGCTGATAGTTTGCGAAGCTGGGTGTCCACTGCGGCCCCCCGGAAAATGTCAAGAATCGCGCCAAGAGATCGCGTTGAGCTTGCAGGTTGAGATCCAGGTAATGATCGGTGCTTCGGATCGAGCGGTGTCCGAGCCAGGTCTTGCTCACGTGCAGCGTCTACCTCGAATTGATCCAGGTGATGGGTAACCGGCCGGGGAGCCCGCTTTTGAGGCAAGTGTCGGGATCGCTCCCAGCGAGCCCGGTCTTGAGCGGGACAGTACAGCTCGAGGCATCGGAAGAAGCTGCGCACCCGGCCATGCGCACATTGCGGGTTGAGGTCCCAGCTCCCCGACCTTCCTTGGACTGTAGCCAGGCCAGGTACTCCAGAACTAGAGCGGCCTAGTCGAGTGATTCGATTACCTGTAGATTACCAAACCCCGCTCCGTGTGGTTGAGCCATTTATGCCCTGCCTCACTGGGCGAAGTCTTTGTTGCCCAGCCGGGCGCTCCGCACTTCGGGCTAGCATCGCGCCGGGCGTCTTCGGGCCGGTCCGGTCATCACGATCTGCGCATAGGGACCGCCCGTGACGTCGAAGGAAGGAAGTGGCCACTGCGTCTGCTCCGGGCCTGGGCTTCGGCCCATGAACTGGATGCCTGACCGACCAGCTTCGCGGCCGCCTGCGTCAAATGGCGTAATTACGGTTGTCCGGTGCTGGGCGCGAACAAGTCATCCAGGTTGAAGGCAACCTCCGGATAGGCAGACCACACGAAACGGGTCCCCACCGTCAGGCTCGACTCCACGCGATAGTTATCCCCATCGAGTCCCAGAACCAAAAGCGTCTTCTCCTCGGGGTCGACCAGCCAGTACCAGGCCACGCCATTCTTGGCGTAACCGTGCAGTTTGAGGGTCCGATCACGGCTCGAAGTCGAAGGAGATAGCACCTCGACGACCAGAGTGGGAGCACCACGGATGCATTTCTCTTCGATCTTCGAGAGCTCGCGTGAGGCGAGAAAGAGTAGGTCGGGCTGAATGGGCGTAGCGTCCTGCATCACCAAGTCGATGGGAGCCAGGTAGATGGAACCCTTCCCGGTGAGTTCGAGTGGGTACAGCCAGTGGGAGATTCGAAGAACCAGTTTCTGGTGAAACGGACTGGGCGCCGGTGCCAAATAGAGCCTCCCCTGAAGGACCTCGTACCGATTGCCGTCCTCGGGCAGCTCGCAGTAATCTTCGTACGTCCAGATTTTCTCTTGCTCGAGCGACATCCCGGGAGTATTCGACCCGTCCAAGGTCCCCTCCCGCCCGTGCTACTGCAGCTGTTCACGTCCCAGTTCAGTTATCCGCGCGCACTTTCTCGCGACGGATGGCCGGAGGGCCGGGCGGTCAGGAGTTTGAAGGTCACGGTTCTGGGGACAGAAGCACGTCGTCCTCACCCAGAGAACCTACGGGAGTATCTCGGGATTGAACCCAGGACTCGGTCACTCGGCGCACAGCGAGGATCTTTGCTCACCGTTTGATCACCTGCCTCCGGGCCGGGGCCTGGCACCTTGACCTCGACTAACAGCCGGAACGGCTTCCGTGCGGCGAATTCTCGATCACTCACCGCTGGCCTACCAAGACCGGAAAAACATTGCCAGATAAGGGTTCCCGACCAAGCGCAGCAGCCATCGCTCCTACCCGGGGAACTTACATGGGGACTCTTCGGTGGCGTCCCGACTGGGTTTGCGGAGCGGCTGGTGGGCGAAATGATCACCTCTTGATCACCGTTTCCGTGATCGCGTGGTTGAGCCATTTCTGGGCAATATACTTCGAGCCGCGAATGAAGCGCACTTGACCCTAACGTGGCGTAGCGGTTACCGATTCAAGAAAAGCAGCTCTCGAGTCCGTCGCAATACGATGGCTGCCCCAGCAACGACGCAGTTGCGACGAGCGGGCTCGTCCAGGTAGGTCAGCAGGTTGACCGAGAGACGCTGGGCCAGACCAGCCAAGCGGAAAGGCTGCACCTGCGCGACCGTGTGCGGGAAGTCTTCGATCTCTCGCAGGATCTCGCGCTCAAGTTCGGTTGGGGGAGGCTGGGCACCAACCTCGCCAACCTGCTCCGAAAGGCCCTCGAGTTGCTTGAGCACGCGGTCGAAGCTACCGTCATCGCGATGACCGCGTGCCAGCGAGACACTGGGCTTGGCCAGTAAGACCTGAAAGGCCCCCGCGCCTGGAGCTAATGGCTCGTCTTCGCCCCAGGTCCACCAGTGCTTGCCGCCGTAGCAACGATGCGCGTGACGCACGATATCCTGGGTGGCGGTGCCGCTGTGGCAGCTATCCCACCCGTCGCGAATCGCCCGGATTTCGAGGAGCACTCGCCGCAGGTCCTCGGTCGCGTGAGCGCCATCGAGCACCTGGAAGGTCTCGGCGTTATGCCACTCACTGGTCCAGAACAGTCCGTCGTGCAGTTTCCCGAGCTGAGCCAAGTGCTGTAAGAATAGGTGGCAGTCGCTTTCGGAAAGGTCCTCCAAGCGCTCGCAGCGTCCGCCCGTCATTTGGGCCTGGGTCTCTGCCAGCAGGCCGAAACGGGTGCGCTCTCCACCTGCCGGCATCACGTAATGGCCCGGACGCACCAACTCGGAGCCATAGGTGGCGGCTCGCTCGAGACAATCAGACAGGGCCTGCCACATGGCCTGTGGACGCAGCCGCAGTCCCACCCGGTCCGGGCGCGGGCCCGGAATAGGAATAAGGTCTACCAGGTCAGACGAGCCCAAGGGTGGCTGGCTGATCTCCAGATCGACCGAGGAGACCATTGTGCGGGCCGGCTCCGCACCCAGCTCGCGGGCGACCTGCTCTCGCACGAAGCCGGCGGGCCTGGGGTTCCATGCTAGGGCGCGCCGTAGCCGGGCGAACCGAGAGGAGCTAAACTGGAGATACACCTCACGGGTGAGATGGATTCCTCCGACAAGATATTGCTGGGAATGGGCGGCCTCTTCCGAGCCAGCTATTTCCACAGGGGTCGTCTCGGGGCCATAGCAGACCTCGCCGGAGCACTCCAGACGATCTCCGTGCAGTTCCACCACGGACTCTCCATCGAACAGGACGGCCACCCCGAGATACATCCAGACCGGTGCCTCTGCCAGCGGCGGACGGAAGACTCCCGATAGATCGGCGTGCGTGTGGAGAAATCCGTCGCCATCGGGGGTTCCGAGACGCTGTCGCACCTGGTCGCGCGAGGTCCCCGGCCTCAGCCCGTGGACGGTCAAGTCACTGTGTGCAGTAAGAGGTTGAGCCATCGTCAAGCCCGGGCCATCAGATGTAGCACGGCGCCAGTCCGGGGCTAGGTTTCACCCTGGGTGATTGGAACCACGTGCATGATGCCAGGGCGGGACCGATCTGGGACCAGACTATGACCGGCTTGAATAGCAATCTCTTGGGCTTTGACCTGATACCAATGAAGGCGCTCCTCCGGGGACAGGTCCTTTACCGCCTCGTATATAGCCTCCTTGGTTGCGTTTAATTCGTCCATCATTGGGTCGGGCGTGACATGGGGTTGTTCTGGCATCTTAAGTCCCTCCCAGAAACTCTTGCGGACTAACGATCAGAGGATGCTTGAAATACCCTTTCTGGGCGGCCAAGACAGGAAGGCGCTTCTTAGTCTTGACGGCGACCATGTGCTCAAAGTTCCAGCTGACGAGGTAGTCCATCCCATAGTGAACGGCGAGTCCCAAGTGCATAGCATCCTCTATTTTCTTCGCCGGAACCAGATCTCCGGCTATCAACGCCTCAGCCAGCTCATGGACGGGCTGGCCGGGCCACAGCCACGGGTGGAGCCTTATCTCCTCGGAGATCTCCTTGCGGCGCTGCGCATCGGGAGTACCAGCGGCTTCAATCGCACCAATGGCGGAAGCGAAGACCTCAAACCGCGGAAGGATTTCGGTCCAAAATCGCTGGGTTGCTAACTGTCGCTCAGGCCATCGCTCATCAAAGAGAGCGCTGAAAACGGAGGTGTCCAGGTAGAGTGTCTCGGACATCATCGACTCCTTCCCTCAACGGCTCCCCATCCCCTTGGCGTCGAGGCCGGGTCAGTCCCACACGGAGAACCTACGTCAGGACCGCAGGATTCAGCTCAAGTCTTGGTCGTGGGCGCTCAGAGAAGGGTCTTTGATCACCGCTTGATCACCTAACTCCGGGCCGGGCCTGGCAGCAGGAACTCGATTGGCACACAAGAGCACCCAGAACGGCTTCCGTGCAAGCGAATTCCCGAATGTTCACCGTGGCCCACCAAAACCGGGAAAACCTTGCAAAATCACGGTTTCCGACCAAAGCAGCAGCCATCGCCCTTACCCGGGGAACTTACATGGGGCCTTCATAATGGCGTCTCGTCTGGGTTTGCGGGGCGGGTGGTGGGCGAAATGATCACCGTTTGATCACCGCTTCCAAGAGTTCGGAGTATTGGCTTGGTTACGCGATCTCGGCTCGTTGAAGATTCGTTACTAGGTCCGACACGACTGAGACTCCATCCCAGAGACTTGGATCGAGCTCCCGGTTGAACTCCACCTCCAAAGCACACAGGATCTCGTGGTCATCAAGCGAGTCCAAGACAATGTCCTCGCCGAAACGATGTCCAAGGGCTATCGTGCCCGTCGGTCTATTGAGGATGAACTCAAGAGTCTTGAGCACCCGAAGCTCATGCTCTGCGCCCAACATTTTGCGCTAGTTGCTCGGGATAGCCCGTAGGCCGAGATGACCGCACATCGTAAACCCGTCACCGTTTCCAAGTGGGCGACCGTTCTTCACCGTGTAAGGAACTATCGAGCGTTGCCTCCAGGATACGGCCAGCGGTCGTTGACATAACAAAGAGACGCACGGTGGAGGTACGAGAATATCACCGGGGGGCGAGGCTGCCGGCCGGTCACACCAGCAGGTCTCGAGTTCAGTCGAGGCACTTTTGAGGTTGGGGGCTGAGGGAACCTCGGGGCGGCACAGCCAACCAAAGATGGCAACCACCACGATCACTGTAAAGACGGGTACGAGTTGCCGACGCACCATCGTAGGATTCCCGATTTCAGCGGGTGCTCCTCTGTCCGATTGCCCGGCGGCTCTCTCTTCCTCATAACTCAATCTCGTCCATCCGGGTGCGACGGACTTCGTCCTCGAGGACAATCTCGTGACGGCAACGCTCAGTCAAGAGAAGGCGGGCCAATTCGCGATCATGAGGCTCGAGCAGCTCGGCGTCCTCAGGAAGCTTGTGCACTAGCATGAAATCCACAGGCACATGCCAGATTAGGATTTCGTCTCCGACCTGAGTGGCAAGATAAGGCTCACTAGGATGTCGGGCCAAGAACTTTCCTTCCAGAGATCGCACCAGCTTGGGCTCGCCAATACGACAAACTCGCGTTATCTTGTCATCACTTCCGACCAACCGGCAACCTACCGGATCAACCCTGGCTCTCCCCTCATAAGGGAGTTTTCGAAGTGAGAGTCCATCCCACACGGACCAGTAAGTCCCGTGATGAAGCATCAGGCGGTCATCGCAGAGAAACGTGGCCTCACCAGCAGGAAGGATCTCTTCCTTTTCGCCTAGCCAAACGCGCGTTGCGGAGGGCTCCTGGCAGAACCATGACTGTCCAGAGGGAGAGCTGACCCACGGGTGCCCTGTCCAGGGGACAGGCAGAGTGACGGGCATACGCTCACCCGTAGCGAGGACGATTTTGGTGACCCCCTCGGGCGTCCATTGCAGCGCGTCGCCGCCATGCCAATGCCAGGTCGAATAGTGCCCCGACAAGATGCGCTCGAACGGGTTGAGTCGGAACAGCTCGAAGGGGCCTGGCTGAGAAGTCCGTTCGATAGTTTGCCGCAACAACGCGTAGCTCGAGCAGGGCGAGAACATCCAGTCATACAGCATCAAGCCATCGGACTGTGCGTAAACGCATTCCCCATCCTGGTCGAAAAGCCAGCCCTCTCTTCGTTGCGTGCCCAGCCAGAGGCCATTCGGGGAGGCCGCGCCCCGAAGGGTGGTGTGTTGCAGGTTCGGTAATGGAGCGATGCTCCAGACTTGTCGACCCGTGCGCCAATCCTCGCACACAAGATTCTCATCTTGGGCTCGATAGAGTCTGTCCCCGGCCCAAGCGATTAATCTTCCGGCGACCTTACGCTCTGGCTCGGCTTCAGGGACGGGCATAGCAGCGAGTTTAGTTGCGTGCTCCCAAACGGTACCACCTTGAAACCCACAATCAGCAAGGGCCTGGATTATCAAGCGGGCGCGGTGCATAGGCAGGAGAAAAGCAAGGCGCCACAGCTCGGTGAAGCGCTGTTGCTCGACGAGCTCCGGCAGAATCACGTCGAAGTGTCTTTCGGCTCGAATCGGGTCGCGCCAGTCAAGCCCCATCGCAATCGTGGTTAGATGAGCCAGTCCTCGGCTGCGCAAGGTCGCGGTCAAACGGTGTCGCAACTGGTCAGGGAGCCGGGTCGCCCCCTTTCGAAGCAACTCGCCATCCGGGTCGCGCGACTCAGCCTCTTCCTCGCGTCCCGTCAACATGCAGTAGACCACTGCCAAGCCGGCGTCGTGCGGGAGTCGTCGGGTTCGGATCCAAGTTTCCCCGGCGGGGCTAGCGAGTGCCGCCAGACTGAGCTCGTTGAGCATAGGCGGGTCAAGATCTTCTAGCAACCACGCCCGAGCCCGTTCCGCCACCTCGGAGTCCGTATCGCGGGTCGCCATAAGGAGCGCCTCGGCTGAAAGCGGAGTCGGAAAATATTGGTTTGCCTTCAGTGAGGTTACCACCCTGGCAAGCATTGGCTCGCGAGCAACGTAACCGCGAGCCAGTCTCGAATCGCGCGAGTTGAACCAAGCGATCGCGATTAAGTGTGGGTCAAGAGCATCAATGACTTGCGCAACGTCCGGCTCGGTCTGGCGCTCCATCAATCCGATTAGCGCGCTCTCGTTACCTTTGAGAACGAGCCCTCGGAGAATTCGAAGAACCTGACCTCGGTCTCGATTCGCGTCCAGCTTGCGAAGAATCTGCGGAACTACCATGCCGACAGTCCCGTAAGTGCCGCTTCAGCTAGGCGGGCCCGCAAGTTGAAGAGTGATGGGCTGTCCACGAATTCTTATCCCACGGCCCTGAGCCGTTTCCCTCCCAGCAATGCGGCTCCCATCTTAGCAGTTGCATCGCGCTGGGCGTCTTTGGGCGGATGGTAGTAGGTCTCTAGCACTTGGCGCACGTCAGTGTGTCCCTTATGCTGCGAGTTTGTCGGAATCCCCGTCGCCACGGCGATTTCGTGTCACGAACACGGTACGCTTGTTGTTAAGCCATATTTTCGGGGTGAGCTCGAGGACTCGCAACATAATTTTC
>JBDHVW010000062.1:0-49047 GCA_039809865.1 Vulcanimicrobiota bacterium | reverse complement strand
ACCTGTTCGAAAATTTTCCGGCGCGGAAACGAGCGGGTGTTCGTTTCCCGGGGAAACGAGCTGATGGCCCACCTCCGAGTTCTTCCGGGGCCGAGGTCGTTCAGCGCGTCGGGGTGGCCGGCTCGACGATGGAGCTGGCCCATTCCAGGAGCTTCTTGTCGGCGCCCACCTTGCTCTCGGAGCTGGCAAACAGCAGGCGGGGACCCAGGGACTTGACCGTGTAGGTGCCGATCCAGGCGGCGTCCCCTTCTTTGAAGCTGGCCTGGGCAAGGCACGCGCGGGGCGTGTCCAGGAGCTGCTCCATGATGCGGAAGTCGCCGTGCGACTTGCCCAGCGCCTCGGCCTGGCGCTTCCACAGGGCGCTGGCGTTCTGACCGGTGACGACCTCGAAGCGCACGCGCACGGTGCCACCTGGCTCGGTCATCACCAGCGCGTCCCCATCGGCGATCTTCCAGTTGGGAGGCTGACGGACCAGCAGACCCAGCTTCTTGCTGGTATAAAACGGCGTGTCGGCTCGGACGACGAGCGCCAGAAGCATGCAGGCCAAAAGGATCCTGTTAACCGTTAACAACTCAGAAACCCCTTTCTCTCTTCCCCGAAGGTATAACAGACAGCGAACAGGTCGGGAAGAGATGATTGTCAGCATCGCAAATACACCTATGCGCTCGGCGCCGCCCAAAGCAGCGGCCGCTGCCCCTGTACAGAAGCAGGAGGAGCCGCAGGAGAAAGTCGTCCATTCGGACGTCCTGACCACCGACAACGCCTACGGATTCTATGTCAACGGCGAGCGCAAGATGGTGCTGAAGGGCCAGCAGGAGAGCATCGCCTCCAAGGCGATCCGCTCCACCCGCCAGCTGATGAGCGCCGCCGGCACCGAGTTGGGCGCGCTGGCCGCGTCCAACCCCGCGATGGCGTTCAATACCACGATGGAGTCGATCAAGCCCCTCGTGATGAGCGGCATCCCCACGCAGTTCGAGGGTCCCACCAACGAGATTCTGCTGCCCGTGCAGCGCGCCGTGCTGGTGATGTTCGACGCCTACAAAGCCTACGAGCGCTGGAAGACCAACCATATCCTCGGTGACGACGCCGGAGCGCTCGACCAGGTCGGGATGGCCGTGGACGGCGCTCACGTTGCGACCAGCGTGTGCGGCCTGCTCGGCTCGGTGGGGCGTTTCGTCCCCGCGCTGGCCGGCATCGCGGCCATCGGCCTGACCATCGCCATCGCCGGCGACATGGCCGCCTATTCGTTCAACCTGGTGGAGTACATCAACAAGCGCGGCCACGGCGGCACGCCCAAGCCCCCGGGACCGCCGGATCCGCCGCCTCCTCCCCCCCCGCCCCCGCCGCCGCCTCCGCCGGGCAATCCGCCGCCTCCGCCGCCCACGCCGTAAGTGCATCGTCCGACGACCTTCCTCGAGGTCGAGCCGATCACGCTCGCCAGCGAGACGTTCCAGCGCACGGGCAGCTTCAAGTTTCGGGCTGCCTATAACGTGGCCGCCAGCGTGCCGAATCCCCGCCTGCTCACCGCCAGCTCGGGCAATTTCGGCCAGGCGCTGGCCTGCGCGGCGCGCCTGACGGGCAAGGAAGCCATTATCGTGATGCCCGAGACTGCAGCCCGCGTGAAGATCGAGGCGGTGCGGTCGCACGGCGCCCGGGTGGAGCTGATCGACGTGGGCCAGATCAGTCGCGCGGCCCGCGTGGCCGAGCTGGCGGCCGAGCTTCCCGACGCCTACGTGGCCAGCGCCTACGACGACCCGCTGGTGATCGCGGGCAACGCTTCGCTGGGACGCGAGCTGGCCGCCCGAGATTTCGACGCCATCCTCGTGCCCGTGGGCGGCGGAGGCCTGCTCAGCGGCGTCCTGACGGGACTGGGCGACAGGCGACCGCAGGTGTGGGGCGCCGAGCCCCTGCTGGCCAACGACGCCGCCCGCTCCCTGCGCGAGGGCCGCCTGGTGGCCAACGAGAGCGAGCCCCAGACCCTGGCCGACGGAGCCCGCACGGTGAGCCTGGGCCGGCACAACTGGGAGATCATCCAGCCCGGCGTGGCCGGCATTCTGGAAGTGAGCGAGGAGGCCATCGAAGAAGGCGTTCGTCGGCTCTTCCGCCACAATCTCAAGGTGGAGCCGACCGGCGCGCTCGCGGTGGCCGCCTACTTCGCCAATCCGGAGCGCTTCGCCGGGCAAAACGTCTGCTGCGTGGTTTCGGGAGGCAATGTCGACCCCGATCTCTACGCCCGCCTCATCGTAGCCTGAAGGGATTCTGGCGGGGTATCGAATTGATCTCCAACAAAGATGGACCAGGATGGCATCAAGGCCAGCACGCCGCCGCCCTATCGGCGCGGCTGGCTGCGGCGACTGAAGCGCCGCGCAGCGGGGGTGATCATTACGCTGGGGCGCGTTCGGCCCCTGGCCCGGTTTGGTTATGCCGTCTACGGAGCCCTCTCCAAGCGCAAATTAGCGCGCCGGGGCAACGTTCCCAACATGGCCGTCCTGTCACGCCATGTCATGCGTGGCGGGCAGCCCCGCGAGGCCGGATTCGCGTGGCTGAAGGCTCAGGGGGTGGATACGATCCTCAACCTGCGCCGGGAGGCGCGTTGGGAGGAAAAAGCCGCCAAACGCCACGGACTGCGCTATTACTTCCTGGAGATGCCGGTGTTCGACGCGCCCCATCTCGAGCTGGTCTACAACTTTCTGCGCATCACGACCAATCCCGAGAACGGGACGGTGTTCTTCCACTGTTACCATGGCGCCGATCGCACCGGGACTCTGGCGGCCGTGTACCGCATGGCGGTGCAGAGCTGGAGCCTCGAGGACGCCCTGGAGGAGTTCTACCGGCACGGGTTCCACGCCGGCTACCAGGATCGCAACCTGGACTTCCTCTACCGCTTCGCCACCCACTGGGATGGCCTGGACGAAGAGAGCCGCAAAGCGCTGATCAGTCCGTAAGGAACCAGGCCGGCACCGTCGAGTAGGTTTGGCGGGGCTGACGCGCCAGAGCGCGCTGGAAGCCGGCGACGATGTCGCTGCCAGCGGCCACCATCCCGAAGATCAGACCCAGGACGATCATCATCGCCACCACCAGGCCCAACATCTGAAGGAAGTTGGCCTGGCCAAGATACCCGTAAAGGCCGAACAGAAGCCCGCAGGCGGTAAAACTGTTGGCACCGTAACCAGTCATCGTTTCTCTACCCTTTTCTGCGAACCAGATTTGACTCGCATGGGCAGTATAGGATTCCGGTACCGGACATGATGTGGTCTGGATCACACTTAGTGAGATGGGAGATGGGAGACGGGACAGAGTAAAGCCTACGATGGGAGAGACTCCCTACTCCCTACTCCCTACTCCCTACTCCCTACTCCCTACTCCGTACTCCGGACGACGCTCAGGACGGAGCGTTGGTCCCATTGCAGGCAAGCGACGCTGGCGTTGGGGAGGAACTGGTCCTGGCCGAGCAGGCGTAGCAATAGGCGGACCACGCCGCCGTGCGTGAAGACCAGGTGGCGGCCGGGGGGGAGCTCTTCGACGAACTCCACCACGCGGCGCGTGAACTCGGCGGCGTGCTCGCCGCCGGGCGGATCGAACTCGTCGAAGCGCTCGAGCAGCATCGAGCGCCACGAGGCGTCGAGCGTGTGCCAGTCGAGACCGTCAAGCTCGCCGAAGTCGATCTCCCGCAGCCGCGTGTCCTCGCTCGGGGTGCCAAAGGCCAGCTCAGCGGTATGGCGGGCGCGCTGCAGGTCGCTCGACCAGACCGAGTCGTAGGTTCGCTCGCGCAAAAACGACCCCAGGTCGCGGGCCTGGCCCTCGCCCCTGGTCGTTAGCGGCGGATCGGCCCAGCCCGTGAGCCTGTGCTCGGCGTTCCAGACCGTTTCCCCGTGACGAACCAGCCACAGCTCGCGCATCAGGAGCAGGCGACAGGCAAAGCCATCAGCTCTGGAGGGGCTTGCGCTCGGCGACGAGGTACTCGAGCTTCTCCGGGTCGGCCGAGATCCTGAGGGGGGTAATCTCCTGATCGGCGGGGACGTTCGGGGGCTCGGGCTCGTCGGCCGGCAACGGCTGATCGGTAAGGAAAGCGACCGTCTTGCGCAGCACCTCGGGATTGTTCTTGACCTGGGTGTGGTTGACCCACCATTTGTGGCTTCGCTCCACGCCGGGCAGCTCGACGCTGTGCCGCGGCACCACGCCGTCGCCCCGGAAGGTCAGCACGGTGCGGTCCGACAGGGTGGGCACGCCGTTTCCGTCCACGGTCATCATCTCCACGCGGGCCTTCTGCCGATCGAGATTGACGTTCAGGCCGTGCACGGTGGGATTGTTGACCTGGTTATGGTTGTTGACCTTGTCCACCGACAGGTCGCGCAACGCCTGGTTGACCTCGGCGTCCTCGAACGGCGGGAAGAGCGGCATGCCCATCTCGCGGAAATTCAGCTCGAGGTCGGCCAGAATCGTGCCGTGATTCGGGGTGGCGATCATCACCAGGTGATTGACCTTCTCGTTGCCCTGGTCCACGTAGAGGCGTGAGTCGAGGCCGCCCTTGCTGTGGGCCACGATGTCGATCTCGCGGGAGCCGGTGGCGCGGCAGATCTGGTCGACCGCCCTCTCCAGCTCGCGGGCGTTGGTGGCGCAGCTGTTGTAGGGCCGCGCGAACTGCATCTGAAAGACCTTGCCCTGCGGATCGACCTGCGAGGTGCCGTCACCTTTGACCAGGCCGCCCTTATGATTGATGTCGTCGCGGGTGAGCCAGTCGGTGAAGGTCGACCAGTTCTCGGCCGCGCCGTTATAGCCGTGCACGAACAGCACGGGGCGCTGAAGCACGGGCGGAGCCTCCTCGGGAGGCGACTGGGGCATCTCCTCGGCCTGAGAGACGAAGGAGGGAAAGTTGAACTCGTAGCTGTCCGTCTCCTGGAAAGGATTCTCGGGCACCTCTGTGGCCGGCGCCTTCGCAGGCGGGGCGGACGCCCTCGCGGGGGCGGTGGGAACTAGCGTAGACGTGACTTGCACGACACGGACTCTCCTTTGGACATGCTTTCTATCTGTGCTGAAGGCAGTCTACGCATGCATGCCCGGTCATGCGTAACCCGGATGTTACCTTTCAGGAACGTTTGAGGCCTCGGGGATAGCCTGGATCCGCATGCAAGTCCAAGCCGCCCTGTTCACGCGGCCCGTCGCCGCCTCCTCGGACTATGACCGCGCCGTGAGCGCCTTCGTCAGCGAGAGCAACTCGCCCGAAGGACGCTCGCTGAAGACACGCGGGATGGACCGTCTCAAGCAGCTCAACCCCAACCTGAGCGCCGACCACGTGCGGGTGATCGCGAGCTTTGTCAACGAGTCCAACGGCCTGGAGGGACGCGGGCTCAAGCTCAACGGTCTGGCGCGTCTCCTGCAGATCCAGCCCAACCTCTCCCCCAGCGCGATGCGCATTGTCGCCAGCGGGGTGAACGAGAGCGAGACCCTCGAGGGCCGGGACCACAAGCTGAGAGGCTTCGCCCAGCTCTATCGCGCTCAGCCCGATCTGCCCGACGATGTTTTGTCCGAGATGAGCCAGCTCGTCTGCGGCTCGAACGGCGTGGAGGGCTACGCGCTCAAGTTCGACTCGCTCTCGCGCATGCTCGCGCTGCAGCCCCGACTGTCGGCGGACTTCGTGCGGGCGCTGCGGCGCCTGGTGGACGAGTCGAACGGGGTGGAAGGCCGCCGCCTCAAGCTGCGCAACGTCGAGGAGATGCTCCGTCGAGACCCCGGCCTGACCCCGTCGATGCTGCGCGCCACCGAGAGCTACGTGAACGAGAGCAACTCGCTCGAGGGACGAGGGCTCAAGCTCCAGAGCATCGTCGGGCTGATCGGCAGCGGGCTGACGCCCGAGCAGCTCAGCGCCATGGCGTCGGGCGTCAACGCCTGTCCCGGCATCGATTCGCGCCGCGTGGCCGTGGCCGGCTACGAGAGCGTGCTGAAGGCCAATCCGGGCACCGCCCCGGAGATCTTGACCGAGATGGGGCGCTTCCTGAGCGGGCCGTCCACCGACGACGGCCGCGCCCAGTTCACCCGCCTGGCCGTCCAGGTGGTGGAAGGCGACCCGCAGGTCAGCGCCAGCACGTTCCGCCACCTGCGCCGGTCCACGGCGGGGGCGTATACCCCGGCCGACGGCATCGTGCGCGCCGAAGTGGCTTACAACGATTTGTTGATCGCGCGCGGCGTCGGGCGTCCCGTCGAGGAGCTGGCCACGCTGCAGCCTCCCGCGACGGCGGGCGGGGCCAACGTGAGCCTGCCGCTCGAGATCCTGCAGAACCTGCGCGAGCGCCCCGAGCTGAAGCTGGCCGACGAGAGCATCGCCAGGGCCAACCTGCAGGCCACCCATTTCGAGAACGCCATGCAGGGCACCGCCAACCAGATCGTGCAGGGCAACTACGAGCGCTACACCGAGCTGTGGGCGGCCCGCGGCGAGAAAATCAAGACGCAGATCATGCTGACCGGCGCGGCGGTGGGCGTGACGGCGGCGGTCGGAATGCTGTTCGTGCCCGGCCTGAGCTCGTTTGCGGCCCTGGGGATGTTCGGCGGGATGTTCCTGGGGGGAAAGCTGGGCAGCAAGCTGATCGGCAAGCTTCACACGCGCCAGATCGGCGAGCAGATGCGCGGCGAGATGGCGCCCACGAAAGCTTACTGGGAACATCAGGTCCAGGCACAGCAAGCCCAGAAGAGCCGGGTGGAGAGCTTCCTGGCGGCCGACCTCTGGCAGACCCTCCAGAACGACCCCAACCGCGTGCCCCCGGGCAGCAACGTGAAAGAGAGCGGCGACGCGGTCGTGATCGGAGGGGTCCGCGTGGTGCGCCGCCGCCCCGAGCTCGAGGTCCCGGTTTCGCAGGGCCCGACCGGCTTCGACACCGCCGCCCCCGGCCCGTTTGCGACCTGAGCGCGGTCCCCTGGGGGACGAGTTTCTGCTCGACTCGAGCGTGGTGTTCCTCAACCACGGCTCGTTCGGCTCGTGCCCCATCCCGGTCTGGCAGAGCTACCACTCCTGGCAGCTCCGGATGGAGCTGCAGCCCGTTGAGTTCTTCGCGGAGAAGGTCGAGCCGCTGCTGGTCTGGGCCCTGGAGGAGCTGGCCCGATTCGTGGGGGCCGGGGCCGACCGCATGGCCTTCGTCACCAACGCCACCGTGGCTTGCAACATGCTGGCCGGAGGCTGGCCCGCCGAGCCGGGCGACGAGGTATTGGGAAACGACCACGAGTACGGGGCTTGCGAACGGGCCTGGCGCTACCACTGCGGCCGGCGCGGCCTGACCTACCGCCAGGCGCGTCTCACCCCCGGGCCCGATTGCGCGCGCGACCTGGTGGAGCAGGCCTCGGACCGAACCCGGATCCTTTTCCTGAGCCACCTCACCTCGCCTTCGGCGCTGGTGCTGCCCGTGGCGGAGATCGCGTCCCTGGCGCGCGCCCGCGGCATCGTGACCATCGTGGACGGCGCCCACGCGCCGGGCCAGCTGGACCTGGATATCGCGAGCCTGGGGGTGGACGCCTACTTCGGCAACCTGCACAAGTGGCTCAATACTCCCAAAGGCACGGCTTTTCTCTGGGTCGACCCGCGGCACGCTCTGCAGCCGCTGGTGGCCGGCTGGGGCTGGGACGGGTTCGACGAGCCGGAGAAGTTCAGCGACTGGCATCAGCGTTGGGGAACACGCGATCTGGCGGCGTTCCTGGCCGTGCCGGCCGCGCTCGACTACCACCGCGAGAAGCTCACTCCCGCGGTGCGCCGCTCGTGCCGCGAGCTGGTCGAGTATTTCCTGCAGGCGATGGGCACCGGTGCGTATCCGACCCCGGAGTGGCACGCCCAGCTGGGAACGGCCCGGCTGCCGCCCGACACCGATTGCGACGCGCTCAAGAAAGAGCTGTTGCACCGGCACGGCATCGAGATCCCCGTCTTCCGGTTCCTGGAGAGCCCCTGCGTGCGACTCTCCGTGCAGGCCTACAACAGCCGGGCCCAGGTCGACTATTTGCTGGAGGTCCTTGGTCACCGGAAAAATAAGTGCTAAAATTTTAACAATGCGGAGAAGAGGGATCGTGCTCTTTATCAGCATCGTGATGGCGGTGGTCATCATGATGTTCATCGGAGCCGCCATCGGACTGGGACCCGCCAACCTGGTGGCGGGCCAGAATACGCTCTACCGCGATCAGGCTCAGCTGGCCGCCGAGTCCGGAGCCCAATACGCGCTGTCGCAGCTCCACAAGGATCCCGCCTGGCGGGGCGACCAGAACAAGATCACCGTCAACACGCCCGGGCTGTACGTCATCGAGGACAACGGCAACGTCATCGGGATCCTGACCACGCCCGACGGCACCAAATCACAGTTCCGCCTGCGCTTCAACTACCGCGACGGCAACAACGGCGGCGACGGGTTGCCGAACTCGGGCCAGGACGTCCCCATCCCCTACGTCTCGCTCAACAACCTCACCGGCGGCGCCGAGGCCGTTGTGCCCCGTGCCGACGGACCGGGCTTCTCGGTAACGGCGGCCAGCGCCACCCCCTTCCGGGCGCCTATCTGGTCCGCTTCGCTGGCGGTCGAAGGCCGCGCGGGCAAAGGGCTCGACCAGGTCAGTCCCACCAACCCCAATCCGCCGGGCCTCGTGGGAGCCACGCGGGTGGTGGTGGAAGGGATCTACCAGGTCCCCGACCTCGGCCCCGGCTTGCAAGAGTCGGCTCTGATGGCTGCGGGTGGCTTCAAGTCGGTGCTGAAAGCGGGCAAGGACCACAACGTCGAGCTGGTGAGCAAGAGCCCCAGCGGCGTTCCCAAGCTGCGCAGCAAGGGCCTGGTCGAGGTGACCGGGGGCGACCCCCTGGCCAACCTGGTCGGCGACAAGAAGAGGCCCGACATCGAGGTCTCGAGCTCCGACGGCAACGTCACCGGGGTATACGATCCGAGCACCACGGCCATCAAACAGGAGAAGGCCGTAGACCCCTTCTACCAGTTGGTCTGGAACGATGTGAAGAAGCCTGACCCCAGCGGGCCGAAATTGAACGCGGGCACCTACGTCTGGTGGGACGACGGGACCATTCATTACTACGACATGGATTACACGACCTACGTCGACCACATCAAGGCCAGTCCCACCGACGCGGGCGTCTCGCCCGCCCCCCTGGCGGGCGGAATGGTTTCGTCGTTCAGCAAGGGCAAACCCAAGCTGACGCTCAACAGCAGCGTGACGATCGCCAAGACCACCGCCACCAGCGACTTCTCGCTCATCATCCGCCAGGGCGCCGCCGAGGTTCCGCCCGACGCCCTGGGCACCAGCGCCTACCAGACCCAGACGGTGACCGACGCTCTGGTGGACCAGGTCTCCACCACCATTCTCAGCCAGGGCAAGCTCAAGACCTTTATCGAGACCACCCAGTCGAGCCAGAACGGCCGCATCGAGATGTGGGATCCCAAAGGCGGCTACATCGGCATGATCTCCTGGAACCCGGACGGTATGGGCAGCATCGTGGTCAACACCTCGGGCAACACCAACACGGTGCTCAACCAGCTTATCAGCCCGGGGATGTACCCCACCAGCCAGGAGACCAAGAACAGCCTTTCCTCGATCAACGTGAGCGCGGTCGCCTCCCAGTTCGGGATCACCGCGGGCGAGCCGCCGGGCGAGATCAACGCGCCAGGCGTAACCGACTCGCTGACGGCCTCCGACGTCCAGATCGAGTTCGCCGGCGATACGCAGCCGGTCGTGCTGTATGGCGACGGGAACATCCGCATCACCGGCGGCGTGAAAGGCAAGGGCGGCTCGATCGTGGCGGGCGGCGACCTGCGGGTCACGGGAATGGGCGCCGATTTCTCAGCCTTGACGGGCACGACCACGGCCGACGGCGTCAATATGTATTCCCGGGGCGACATGTTCTTCTCCACGCTGGACAAGGAAGCCAGCGGGTTCAAATTCCAGGACATCAAGCTCAAAGGCATCGTCTATACCTGGGGCGACTTCACGGCCAACCTGGGCAATCCAGGCAGCACCTCCGAGTGGGGCGACTTCGAGGTCGAAGGCGCCCTCATCGCCTACGGAGGCGACCCGGCCGGCAAAGTAGGCGCCAACGGCAAGGGAATGGTGCAGATCGCCGGCAAGGACGTCAAGCTCCATTTCGACCCCGCCTACGCGGGAGGGCTGTCGAGCACCCTGCCCCCCGGCTACAAGCTCAAGCCGATCAGCTGGTCCAACAACTTGCCCTGATGGGCGAATGGGACGACAAGTCGGCCTTCTGGGACCAGCTGATGGGCGACGAGGGCAACTTCTTCCATCGCGCTCTCAACGTCCCCGCCCTGGAAAGCTTGCTGCGGCCTCAAAAGGGGGAGCGCATGCTGGACCTCGCCTGTGGCACGGGCCTGGTCACGCGCTGGCTGCAGCGCCTGGGCGTGGAGACGATCGGGGTGGATGTCAGCGAAGGAATGCTGGCCCGCGCTCGCGAGCGCGGCGCGCAAGACTACCGCCGGTTGGACGTGACCGCGCCGGGGCACGACCTGGGCCGTTTCGACGCGGTGGTCTGCAGCATGGCCTTCATGGACATCGCCGAGCTCGGTCCCCTCCTGAAGGCCTGTGTCGGGTTGCTGGCCGCGGGCGGCCGCCTGGTGGCCACGATGACGCATCCGTGCTTCAATTTCCACGGCACCCGCCTCTTCCTCGAGCACGAGGATCGCGAGGGAACGCTGGTCGAGACGGTCGGGGTCAAGGCGGTGGATTACCTCGCCTCGCGCGCCGTCCGGGGCGTGGGCGCTCCCGGAGAGCCCAATCCGCACACCTATTATCACCGCTCCCTGACGGACCTGCTGGGGCTCTGCTTCGAGGCCGGATTCGTCCTGGACGGACTGGACGAGCGCGCCTTCGACAGCCCCCTTGAAGGACGCGCGGACCTCAACTGGACCCGGATCCAGGGAATTCCCCCCCTGCTCGGGCTCCGCTTCAGCGTACGATAGGGGCGCTCTTGTCCCAGGTTTCGCTCGGGTCGAGCTGACGGGCGTAGCGGACCAGGTCATACTCGGGCGTCAGACTGCGGGCCGCTTGCTCGATGGCGGCCGGATCGACCGGGCCCGGCTCGACGGTGTTGACCAGCAGCACGTTGCCCAGGCCGCCGAAGGCCACGGTGCGGCCGAAGACGGCCGCCAGCGTGTTACGGTCGTTGGCATAGGTGTCGCAGTTGCGGTGCAGGTTGGCCACCACCACGCCGCCCGGGGCCAGGATGCGCTCGAGACTCTGGTAGAAGCCCTCGGTGCGCAGGGGCAGCGGCACGTCCAGGCCGTCGAAGGCGTCCAGGAAGATGATGTCGTACTTCTCGTTGGCCCGCTTGACATAGACCGCCGCGTCCTCGACGAAGGTGCGCACGCCCGGGCCTTCCCGGTAGAAGAAGAACTTGCGCGCCGCCTGCACCACCACCGGGTCGATCTCCACCGAGTCGACCAGGGCCCGGGGATAGAGAGCGTGCAGGGCCTTGGACAGGGAGCCGCCCCCCAGGCCGATCACGAGAATCTTGCGCGGCGGCTGCTGCAAAAAGGCCAGCCCGAGCAACTGCAGGCGGGTGTACTCGTGCACGAGGTGATTGGGGCGCTTGACCTCGCAGCGCGATTGCTCGCTGTCCTGGCCTTCGTCGCGGAACCGCATGATGCGAAAACCGTCGCTCTGCACGACCAGCACCTTGCCCGCAAACTCGCTCTTTTTCACGAAGAGCAGCTTTTCCTCGGCCCCGTAGGCCAGCAGTGCCAGCACCAGGATCAGGCTAATCGATCTCCACATTTTGCGTCTTTCTGCCGGCCAGCTCGTTGAGAACCTGCCGCCCCACACCGGCCCGCCCCGGCAGGGTGGCCGGCAGGGCGCGCCAGCGGTCGGCCATGTTTTGCACGGAGGCCCGATAGGCCTCGTCGTTTCCCCACCGCTGCAGTTGCGCGCGCACCGTGTTGAACGAGGCGCCCAGCATGTCCAGGCCGCTCGTGGGCAGGCCGGAAGGGAGCTCCTCGCCCAGCTGGTTCAGCAGCGCGACCAGCATCAGGGCGTCCTCGGGGCGATTGCTGAGCTGCAGGCTGGAGCAGGCCAGGATGAGGCTGCGCATGCGGTGATCGTGATTGCGAAAGGCGTCGGCCAGATCGAGCCAGTACTCGGCTTGCCAGCGACGGTCGTCGTCGCGGCCCGAGCTCGCTGCCAGATCGGCGAACAGCCCGAACAGCTGAGCGGCGAACGTCTCGGGCAGAGTATCGGTCTGGAGGCGCTCGAGGGCGAGCTCCAGGAACCGCTTCTGGAGCAGGATCATCTCCTGCGAGCGCGGCAAGAGCTCGAGCAGCACCCGGATCGAGCGCAAGTCGCGCTCCACGCTGAGCAGGTCGCGGTCGGGTCGGCCCCACGGGTCGCGGCGCTCCATCACGTAGCGCAGGAGCTCGATGTCCATCGAGAAGAGCGGCTCGCGTTTCTTCAGCTTCTTGAAGATGGCCACGGCCTGATTGCGCTCGGTGCGGGCGCGATAATCCTTGAAGGTCGGATCGGCCAGGAACGCCTTCTCGACCAGCGCGCACGCCAGCTCCACCTCGGCCCGGGTGGTCTTGTCGCGCCCCGCAACCTCGCCGTAGAGGTCGCAAGCGCACTTGTAGGCGGCCATCGCGGGTTGCTTCATCTGCTGCAGAATGGCCCCGCGCTCCATCTCCAGCGCGGCCCGCAGGCTCAGGTCCAGAGTGCGCTGCAGGGCCAGCTCCACGTCGTCCAACGCAGGCTCGAGCGAGCCCGCCTGGCGACGATTGCAGGCGCGGAAGAAGAGCGAGCGCGAGTCGTCGGCTCCGCGCAGGTCCTCCTCGGCCTCGGCATAGCGCCCCAGGCAGCTGCGGGCGCGGCCGCGGCCGAAGAAGGCAGCCGGCGTATTCTCCAGCGCCAGGACGCGGGAATACTCCTGCTCGGCGATCTCGAAGAGATTGCGCGACAGCGCTTCGTCGGCCCGCTGGAAGAAGAGCGTGTGCATATCGACCTCGGGAGGCGGCGGCGGGCCCTCGGGCAGCGTCAGGTCGAGCTCGCGGTTGAGCGTGAAACGCTCGTCATCGAAAAGGTGGCCGGCGGCCTCCAGCCAGGACGCCAGAATGGGGGAATACTCGCTCAAGGCCAGCTGCGACGGGGCCACTGCGTGCAAGGGGGCCTGGCTGAGGTCGGGCCCGGTCAGCCTGAGCCAGCGCGTGTGCAGGGGACCGTCATAGCCGAAGAAGACGGCCCGCAACCGCTCGCCGCGGGGCGTGCGGGGCTTCGAGAGGGCACCGAGGGCGCCCGTCAGCACCTGAGTGCAGCCTTCCAGCGGGCCGGACTGCCGCCTCAGGCGGGCGAGTTGCTCGACGCCCAGCAGGCCTTCCGCCTCCAGCACCTCGAGTGAAAGTCCAGCAAAGAACCGGATCAGGTGCTCCAGCGTGGCCCACAGAGCCGTCTGGGCCGCCCCTGTCTGCTCCTTGCGCAGCGCCTGGGCCAGGCTGCTGCGCAGCAGGTTCAGCTGCGGGGGGGTTTCAGGCATGGCGCACGCCCGCTCGGAAGAGGGCCAGTCCCAGCCCTCCCGCTTGTCCGCGGGCGTGGCGGGGGTGCTGCCAGGGGAAGAGATGGTTCTCGGGATGGGGCATCAGCCCCAGCACGTTGCCCTGGCTGTTGGTGACGCCGGCGGTATCGTGCCAGGAGCCGTTCGGGTTGGCGGGGTGCGCGTCGCCGTCCAGGCGAGCGTAGGTGAGCGCGACACAGCCCGGGTCGCCTTCGGCCGGCAGAAAGCGGCCCTCGCCGTGAGCGATCGGGCAATCGAAGGCCTCCAGGCCGCGCGTCCAGAGGCAGCGGTCCCCTTGCGGCTGCAGGCGCACCCAGCGGCACTGGAAGTGACCGCCGGCGTTGGGGGCCAGGGTCGCCTTCCCCTCGGGCAAGAATCCGCCTTTGACCAGCGCCTGGAACCCGTTGCAGATTCCCAGCACGGGCCGTCCGGCGGCGATGAAGCCGTGCACATGCTCGGCGAAGTGCTGGCGCAGCTCGAGAGCCCAGAGCCTTCCGGCGCCCAGCGCGTCGGCGTAGGAGAAGCCGCCGGGCAGCACCAGCATCTGGTAGTCCAGCCACGAGCGGCCGTGCAGCTCGGGCAGCGAGACGACCTCGGGGCGAGCGCCGGCCAGCTCGAGGGCGGCACAGGCCTCCCCCTCGCGATTGGTGCCCGGGGCGTAGAGAACGAGAGCGCGTGGCTGTTTCATGCTTTCCAGGCCTCCAGGAGCTCGTCCAGGCTCCACGTCTGGTCTTCGAGCCTGAGCTCGGGCTCCGCCAGGGTGCGGCCCAGGAGCTGGTGCGGCAAGCCTTTGAGCGCCTTCTCGAAGCGCGCCTCGTCCTGCACCTCCACCAGCAGGCGGCAGGGGCGCTCGGCGTGGTGCTCGTGGGGCGGCAGGGCCAGCTCCAGGCCCAGGCGGCCGCCGATGCACATCTCGGCCGCGGCCACCGCGATGCCCCCTTCGCTGGCGTCGTGACAGGCGCTGACGCACGACATGGCCTTATGCAGCCCGCGGTAGAGCCGGGGCGCCCACTCGGGCAGGTCTCGCTCCAACGGGGCGTGCAGCGGCGTGCCGACCAGGTAGACCGCGTGGCCGGGCTGCTTCAGATCGCTGGTGGTCACCCGGTTGATGTCCGGATGCAACGTAAGCGCGGAGATCAGCAGCGTGGGGGGGATCGATTGGCCCTGATACTCGTTGTAGAGCGAGTCCTTGCCCGAGATGAAGGGCGCGCCGAAGAATCGGGCCGCGTCGTAGCAACCCCGGCAGGCCTCGACCAGGTCGCCCAGGGTCTCCGGTTTGCGCGGATCGCCCCAGCAGAAGTTGTCCAGAATGGCGATCCGGTCCGGATCTCCCCCGACGGCCACGGCGTTGCGCACGGCCTCGTCCACGGCCCAGAGGGCCATCAGGTAGGGATCGCACTCGCCCAGCCAGGGATTGATGCCGCACGAGAGCACGGCTCCCAGCGGGCCGGGGGTGCCCAGCGGCTTGAGCACGGCGGCGTCCATCGGGCCGTCCAGAGCGGCGCCCGCGAACGGCTTGAGTGCCGTCTGGCCCAGCACCTCGTGGTCGTAGCGGCGCACGACACCCTCTTTGGAGGCCACGTTCGGGTCCCGCAGCCATTCCGTCAGCGTGCGGGCCGGCGGCTCGTAGGGCCGGGGCTCGCGAACGACCGCGGACATCGTTCGGCGGGGGCACCCTTTGTGCAAGAACGCGCAGTCGAGCTCAAGCACCACCTGGTCCACGTGGCGGACGACCAGCTTGCCGTTCCCCGTGAACAGGCCGAGCACCGTGGGCTCGACGCCGTACAGGCTGCACAGCGCCCCCAGCCGCTCGAGTTTGTCCTGCGGGACGGCCATCACCATGCGCTCCTGGGCCTCGCTCAGCCAGATCTCCCAGGGAGCCAGGCCGGGATACTTGAGCGGCACGTTGGCCAGCTCCACGTCGGCGCCGACCTCGGAGGCCATCTCGCCCACCGCCGAGGACAGGCCCCCGGCGCCGCAATCGGTGATGGCGTGGTAGAGCTTTTCGTCGCGGGCGCGCGCCACCACGTCCAGCAGGCCTTTTTCCACGATGGGATGGCCGATCTGAACGCTGGCTCCGGCCACGCTGGAGGTCTCCTGGTCCATCGTCATGGAGCTGAAAGTGGCGCCGCGCAAACCGTCGCGACCGGTGCGCCCACCCAGAACGACCACGAAGTCGCCCTTGCGCGGGGTGCGGGGATGGCTGCCGCGCGGCGCGATGCCCAGGCAACCGCAGTAGACCAGCGGATTGGCCACGTAGCCGGGATGGTAGAGCACCGCCCCGTTGACCGTGGGCAGGCCCATCTTGTTGCCGTAATCTTCCACGCCTGCCACCACGCCGTCGCGGATGCGGCGCGGGGGCAGCACGCCCGCGGGAGCCTGGGTGTCGGGCGGCGCAAAGCAGAGCACATCGGTGACGGCGATGGGGCGGGCGCTGACTCCCAGCACGTCGCGGATCACCCCTCCCACCCCGGTGTTGGCGCCGCCGAAGGGCTCCAGCGCACTGGGGTGATTGTGCGTCTCGACCTTGAACGAAAGCTCGTGCTTGTCGCCAAACGCGATCACACCGGCGTTGTCGACAAAGGCTGACAGGACCCAGGGCTTGTGCAGCTCGTCGGTGGCCTTTTTGAGGAATGCGTTCAGCAGGCCGTCCACGGTGGAGCCGTCCGCCAGCGTGATGACGGCGCGGAACGTCTTGTGCAGACAGTGCTCGCTCCAGGTCTGGGCCAGCGTCTCGAACTCGACGTCGGTCGGATTGCGTCCCAGGGCCTGAAAGTGGGCTTGGAGCGCCAGCATCTCGGCCCCGTCGAGGGCCGAGCGGCGCTCGCGCGAGAGTTGCTCCAGCTCCTCGGGGGATTGGCCCAGCAGGGACACCTCTTCCACCACGTGGCTGGCGCGGGCGTCCTTCACCCAGGCGGGCTCGACGGCGCCGAAAGAGACCTGATGCACGACCGTGTTGGCCAGCAACAGGGTGGCCAGACGCTCGGCCTCCTCCTGGGGAGGATAGAGTCGGTAACGAGTGCCGCTGGCGGCACCCTCGACCTCGGCCAGCCCCGCCGCGTGCGCCGAGCGCAGAAGCTCCTCGGCGACGGGGTCGGTGACGCCGGGTCGCAGGACGACCTCCACGATCTGGCCGCCCTCGGGGCGATCCCAGCGGGCCTCCTGCGTGACGGGGTCGCACAGCAGCTCCTCGAGTTGCCGGGCGGTGGTGGGCGAGAGCTCGCCCTGAAAGAAGTAGAGGTCTTCGACTTCGAGCTTTTCGAGCCGGTCGAAGCCCAGGGTGCGCGCTCCTTCATAGAGAGCTCGGGCGCGCGGGTCGTCGTGCGAGCGTAAGGTCAGGGTCGTCAAAGCGAGGCTGCCTTAGACGGCTGCTCGCTCATTCCTGGTCAGGGAGCAGTCGATCTATTTGAGGTGAAACCGCCACCAGAGCAGAAAAATCGTAAGGCGGCGAGCCGGGGTAACTTCCCACCCCAGCGTGGGGTCGCTTGAAATGAACTCGACTTTCATGATGGCCTCACCTTAACGACCGAACATCGAACAAAGGAAGGCCCGGGATGAACCCGATGTTGACAGCATGTTTCCAACGCGACATGCCAGGGAATACCCCGACTCGAAAGTGATCGGACCGGGGGGCGGCAATATCCAGGGCACGATGAGAAACGAACCGCGTGTCCTGGTGGTCGAGGACGACGAGGTCCTGGCCAGAATGCTTACCCTTCTCCTCAGCTCCGAGGAGATCGACTCCCGCGCCATCGGGTGCGGAAACCAGGCTCTGCTTGCCTTCATGGACGGACAGTACGACCTGGTCATCCTGGATCTGGGCCTGCCCGGCATGAACGGGCTGGAGCTCTGCCGCCGCCTGCGAGCGCTGGCCCCGCGAGTGGGCCTCATCGTGCTGAGCGGCGGAGGCCCGGAGTGTCGGAACGAGGCCCTGCTGGCCGGAGCGGATCTCTTTTTGCGCAAGCCGTTCGACATGAACGAGTTCCACGACGGCGTGCGGGCCCTGCTTTCGGGCAGCGTCGTTCGCCTGGCGGCCTAGAGGTCTGGCTCGATCAGCCCCCGATCGTCTTCCAGCCCTCGAGCCAGGCGTCGTCGTCGGCCTTCGTGGTCGCGACCGCATCCAGCGCCAGAACCAGCTTGACGGCGCTCGCAAAAGCCGCTCTCTCGGCGGCCGAAGGCGTGATGGTGGGCTTGCTGCGAACGCAGCCCGTGGGAGGACTGTTCTGCCAGCAAGTCCCCTGCCCGTGAACGTGCAGCGCCTCGGCCAGACCGTACGGGTCGCTGGTGCCGGGGATCTCTTCCTGGGGCAGCTCCCAAACAGGCTTCAGCTTGGCGACGAACTCGTCGTAGCTCTTTAGAACCCCCCGTTTGACGTCCCCACCGGGACGCCGGGTGAGCACGACGGCCGACCCGTCCGGCTTGCGCAGCACCATCACCGAAAGTTTGGCCTCCTGCGGAGCGATGCCGCCCTCGACGCCCTCCACCGCGATGACGAACCGGGCGCCGCTCTTGGAATACTGACAGACACGGGCCTGGGCCGAGGTCAGCAAACTCAGCGCCAGCAAACAAGCGATCAATGTTCTCATGCTCATGAAGTCGCCTCCGGCGGACGGGTTCTTCCGTCCAGGGTCAAGAGCGGGCCGTAGAGCTGTGGGCGGCGGTCCCGAAAAAAGCCCATCCCGGCCCGGAACTTGCGAGCTCTGTCCAGGTCCAGCTCGGCCGTGAGGACCGTTTCGGAGCAGTCGTCCGCCTCGGCCAGCATCTCGCCGCGATAGTCGCAGATGAACGAGTGCCCGTAGAAGTGCGCCTCGCCCTCATTGCCGACCCGGTTGGCCGCGCCCAGGTAGCAGCTGTTGCACACGGCGTGGCCGACCATGGCGCGCTGCCACATGGCGCGCGTGTCCAGGTTGTCCGCCTCGGGGGGCTCGCTGCCGATGGCCGTGGGATAGAGGAGCAGGTCGGCCCCCTGCAGCGCCATCACGCGAGCCGCCTCGGGAAACCACTGATCCCAACAGATGCCCACGCCGACCGAGCCGGCTCGGGTGGACCAGGTGCGGAAACCCGTATCGCCGGGGTTGAAATAGTATTTCTCCTGATAACCGGGACCATCCGGGATGTGCGACTTGCGGTACACACCCAGGCGGGCGCCATCCGCGTCGAGCATGGCCAGGCTATTATAGTGAGCCTGCCCGGAGCGCTCGAAGAAACTGACGGGCAGCACGACCTGGCGCTCCCGCGCGAGTTGCTCGAACTGAGCCAGGAAGGGATGACCCTGGGTGTCGTGGGCCAGCTCGAAGCGCTCCTCGCGCTGCTGCTGCGGGAAGTAGTGGTTCTCGAACAGCTCCGGCAGCAGAGTGACGTCGGCCGGCACGCTCTTGACCAGCTCGATCGCCCGGCGGACATTGTCTTCCAGCGAAGTCGACATCGCCATCTGCACCACGGCCAGTTTCATCGCGCCAGGGGTCCTTCCGGTTGCTGTTGGGTGAGGCAGTGGAACGCCCCCCCGCTGGTGATGATGGCCGAAGCCGAGTAGCCCTCCACCACGCGGTCCGGGAACTCCTGGCGCAGCACCTCCAGGGCCGCCTCGTCGTGGGGGTCGCCGTAAGTCGGCACCAGCACGATTCCATTGGCGATGTAAAAGTTGGCGTAGGTCATCGGAAGGCGGACGCCCTTCACCTCGCGGCGCTCGCGGGGAAGAGGGAGCTGGACCACGTCCAGACCATAGTGCTTGAGCTGATGATAGTTCTCCAGCAGCACGGCGTGGTTGAAGTCGGCCGGATCGGCGCACATGCTCGTCACCACGCGGTCGGGACGGGTGAAGCGGGTGATGGTGTCGATGTGGCCATCGGTGTGGTCACCTTCCAGCCCCCGTTCGAGCCAGATCACCTGCTCGATCCCCAGGTACTTGCGCAGGGCGTGCTGGAGCTGGGCCGCGTCCAGCTCGGGATTGCGCTCGGGGTGCAAGAGGCACTGGCGAGTGGTCAGGCAGAGCCCCTGGCCGTTGACCTCCAGAGAACCACCCTCCATGACATAGGGGACCTCGGTCCGACGGGCATCCAGCACGCGGGCCACGGTCTCGGGGGCGCGGGCGTCCAGGGCCCAGTCATACTTGTTGCCCCAGGCGTTGAAGCGCCAGTGGGTCAGGCCGATGGTGCCGTCCTCGCGCCGGACGAAAAGGGGGCCATTGTCGCGAAACCAGACGTCGTCGAGCGGGCAGCGATGAAAGCGGATGCCGCTGCTGCTCAGTCGCCCGCGGGCGTCGCTCTCGGCCTCGTCGTCGGCCACCAGCAGCTCGACCGGCTCGAACTCGGCCAGGCGGCGCAAGAAGGCCGCATACTCCTCGCGGGCGGGCTGGAGATAGCCCCGCCACTCTTCGTCGTCGAACGGCCACGAGGTCCAGGTAGCGGCGTGGGGCTCCCACTCGGCCGGCATGCGCAGGTTCATCAGGCGGGGCTTGTTTGACGCGGATTCGGCAGGTCCTGGCAGGGACTGCGCGGGAGGAACTTCTGTTCGATGTGAAGAATTTGTTTCAAATCGAGAGCCAAGAGGTGGAAAGTGCTTCAAAACTTGTTCCGTCCGACCGAGTTGGGGGAATTCGTCGACTGCCAGGGTGAGCGGTTGATCTTCAAGAGCCCGCGCCCCTACGTCATGGGCAAGAAGGTGCAGCTGCGCCTGACCCTGCCGAACCATCCCCGGGTCCGCATCCAGGTGGGCACCTGTCGCGCCCTGCCGGGCGGCGGCTACGTGGTGGTGGGGCGGCTGCTCAAGGGCACGCGCCTGCCCGGCGGCTCCCCGCGCAACGAGCCTTTCCTGCGCAACTCGCGCCGGTTTCCGTGCCGCACCCGGGTGCTCTCGAGAGCTCTGCCGGGCTATCGGGCCATGACCATGGACATCAGCTCCTCGGGCATCCAGATCGAAGCCGACGGCAAGATGCCGGTCGGAATCCAGATCCAGATGGTGCTGGAGCTGGGCGAGGCGGGCCCGGGCCTCTCCTGCCGGGCGCGCGTCGCCTGGTGCGCGCCCTCGGACAGCCAGCAGCACTATCGGGTGGGCCTGGAGTTCCTGAGCCCCTCCGAGGAGCTGCTGCGCGGCCTCGAATCGCTGGCCCGCCGGGCCGCGCCCGACGAGTTCCAGCTCATGACCAAACGCTGGCAGGAGCTCACCCCGGGCGAGTCGTCGGCCCCGAACATGCGCCGTGACAACGAGCTGCGCACTCCCATGAAGGCCCGCCTCGAGCGTTACTCGATCGAGGACGATCTCATCAACCTGCGGCTGCGCAATCCGGAAGGGGAGACCCAGAAGCTGGTCATCAAGTCGCCCAAGTCGGTCACCGACCGCCGGGGCAGCGCCGGTCTCGAGGTCGAAGAGCTGGGGCGCTCCGAGGGGCCGGGCACGCAGACGATTCGACTGCTGAACGCGAAGCGGGAAACGGTCTTGGAGATCGAGGCCGACCCCAGCTGAAATTGTTCACGGAATTGAACAAATAGGTTTACATGTTGCCTCTAGATGAACTGTGAGGGCTGGAGGATAGCATGATCGCATGTTGTCTCCGCTGCAAAACGGGAACGTCGCGGCCCAGGTCTTCCCGACCGGAGCACCGGTCTTCCAGGCGCCCGCGACCAACGGCAACTTCCTCGATACCACCCGCCTCTCCCCCGAGCTGACCGACCCGATGGGGCTCAGCCCCGTGGCCGACATGAACGGCCTTCTCAACGGCCTGCGCGGCCTGACCGAGCCCGATGCGTCGGCGCGCGGCCAGCAGGGGCAGCAGAAGGCTCCCTCGCCCGAAGAGACGCGAAACTCTCAGCAGAAAGGCCAGCTGGCGCCCGGCTCGGGCCTGGCGGGCAAGAAGATGCTGGTCGAGTTGGACTCCAGGGAGCTGAGCCAGATGTACGGCGAGCTCGGCCCCCTGATGGGCCAGCTCGGCGCGGCCCGGCCCGAGGTCACTCTGGAGCAGGCCCGCGGTATCCACGACGTGTTCAAGGACGATGCCCAGGCCGCCAAGCCCGTCGTCGAGTTCCTGGGCAACCGGCGCGACGTCAAGCTGGATGAAACGTTCAGCACTCCGGCCGGGGGAGGGCGGCCCTCACTCGAGCCCAGCATGAAGGACGAGAAGTCGCGCCAGACGTTGGAGACGCGTCGCGACCTCAAGCCCAAGGATCTCAGCCGGATGGGCAATCGCTTCCAGTTCGCGCTGGGCGATCCGATGATGGCGGCCGACGCCTACAAGAGCGCGGTCCCGATGCTCGAAAAGCGCAAGGACGTGCATCCCGAGTATGTCAGCGGGATGATGGACGGCATGGTCCGCACGCTGGGAGAGCCCGCCTCGGCGCTGCGCACCTTCAAGAGCGGGACCAAGCTGATGGAGGAGCGCCCCGACGTCCAGACCCAGGACGTCGGCCAGCTGCTCAACGGCGTGGCCAACCTTTCCAAGAAAGACGGCAACTTCAATGCCACCCGCGTGGCCAGCACGTTCGAGGACGCCAGCAACCTGCTGCGCGAGCAACCGGCCCGCAGCATCCAGGACGTGACCCACCTCACCGAGCTGATCGGCGGACCGGGCACGGCTGGAGGCGGCAACAAAGGTCAGGGAAAGACCCCGGGCGGGCCCGGGACGTCTCCGGGGCTGCCCTCGACGGGCGGACCCTCCATCGGCGGCCAGAAGGACCGTCTGGGGCAATTCAGCCAGGGATTGCAGCTGATGCGCTCGGCACCCGACCTGAACGCCCAGACGGTGCACGCGCTCGTCACGGGGCAGCCGGCCACGGGCCAGGGGCAGGGACAGGCAGGCCCCGGAGGGCGGGTACAGAATCCGCTCGTCTCAACTCCCTGAAAGACGAGGCCCCTCCGTTTATGAAACGCCGCGAATTCACGGCCATGCTCCTGGGCGCCGCCGCCCTTACCCTGACCCGTCCCGCGCTCGGCAAAGAGCTGGCTCCCGGGCTCACGGAAGAAGAGTTCAAGGTGCTCGACGCCATGGTCGGCCAGATGGTCAACGCCTACAACGCCGGAGATTGGAAAGCGTTCTACAAGAACTACGCCAAAGCCATGAGCGCCCTCGCCACCGAGCAAGCCTTCACCACGCTGTACACCAATAACTACAAGAAGACTTTTGGCGACATCAAGTCTCGCAAGCTCAACACTGCGCGCACGACGATGCCCACCGCCATGAACGGCCTGATCGTCTACGACGTGACCTGCAGCAAGAAGAACGGCATCCTGGCCGTGAACTGGATGAAGGAAGGCAACGACTGGAAGATGCAGCAGGTGCAGCTGAATCCCGGCTAAGAAAAAGACCCTCGCCGACGCGAGGGTCTTTTTCTCTGGTCGAGGCGGCGCTTACGGAACGGTCGCGGTCACCTCGGTCGTGAAGTTCGACTTGGCGCTGAGCCGCTTGGACTGGACACGGAACGTGTAGGTTCCGGGCGCCAGGCCCGTGCTCGAGTGAAGGGTGACGTTGGCGCCCTTGCCGATGCTCTGGTAGGTGCCGCTGCCGAGCTTGCGCTGCACGATGAAGGCGGTCTCGTCGGTCGAGTTGTCCACCCAGGTGAAGTCGATCCGGGTGCCGCTGATCTTGGTGGCCACCGGATTGGACGGCCTGGCGGGCGCGGTCGTGGCCGAGACCTCGGCCGAGTCCACCGACTCCTGCGTGCCGCGCGCCGAGCGGATCTTGTAGAAGTAGGTCGTGCTGGGCGTCAGGAACGGGTCGTCGTAAGTCACGATATCCGAGCCGTTGAGCGTCTTCACGAGCTGGTAGGTGCCGCCCGCGCCCGTCTTGCGGAAGATCTTGATGCTGGTCTCTTTGGTCGAATTGTCCGTCCAGTTCAACTGGATCTTGGCCTCGCTGCGCGTCGTGGCCGCCAGCGCGGTGGGGACCTCCAGGGGCAGAGTCACCAGCACCTGGTTGGAGAAGGGCGACTTCTCCGTGCCCGCCGAGGAGCGCACGCGATAGTAGTACGAGGCCCCCTCGATCAGGCCGAAATCGTTGAAGGTGACGACGTTGGGGTAGGTGGCTGAAAGCGTCGTCCAGGTGGTCGTGCCGCTCTGGCGGCGCTGGACGTCGAACTGGTCCTCATTATCGGAGTTGTCCGTCCAGGACAGCGCGGCGGTCTTGGGCCCGGTCGCGTTGACCGCCAGGTTGGACGGGGCGGCCGGGGCGTAAGCCTGGACGTGAGTCCGGAAGTTCGTGATCGTGTCCCGCAGCTCGTTCAGACGGCGATGCTCGTCGGGCCGGTCGGGCACGGGCAGGGCCAGGTTGGAGAGCGGCACCGCCGCGCCTCCGCCCGGGGGCACGATGGTCAGCGCCGGATTCGAGAACGCCTGCACGTAGAGCCCGAAATCTCCCGGATCGGGGTAGGCCATGATGGTGGCCAGCACGTTGGTCACCCGATATCCCAGAGCGTAATGGGGAACATTCGGATCGAACTGGTTGCCGTTGGTGCCATAGTCGTGGCCCAGGCCCTGGGTGTGGCCGAGCTCGTGCGCGTTGGTGATCTCGGTGAAGTCGGGGTTGGCCATGACCGCGAAGCCGAACTGAGCATAGAACTGGTTGGCGCTGGGCGTCTGCCAGCCCAGGCCGCCCGCATTGGTGTGCTCGACCCGCAGCATGACGAGATCGGCGCCGTGGGTGTTGCGCAGCGTGTGCGCTACATCGAGGAAGGGACCGTTGGTGGCCCAGCCGTCGCCGCCCTGAGCGGCGGGCAAGGTCAGGTCAGGCGTCCCGCGACTGACCGGGCTCGTCTCGCCGCTCGCGGTCAGACGATAGAGGTCCCAGTAAACGTTGTTGGACTCGGTGTAGCTCACGAGGTCGACATGCACGTTGCGCATCGTGACATAGACCTTGCTGGTGAGGTAGGCCTGATTGACCCAGGCCACGTCGTTGTCACACCGGACCTGCATGAAGGCCTGCTGCTCGGCCGGGGTTCCCGACGGAAGGTAGTAGGCCGCCAGGGCCGGGGTGTAGAGCTGGAGCACGTCCACCACGATGCCCTCGGAGGTCCCGAGCGCCTGGATCTCCTCTCCCCCGACCTCCCGTGCCTGGGTTGCCTCGGGCGGAGGGGGCGGGATGGGCGGCTCGACACAGGCGACTCCGTCCGAGCTCCCTTGCTGGATGACCACCAGGCCCTGACCGGTAGACTGAACCCGGTACGAGCCCGCCGGGCCTTCCACGATGGCCGCCAGCACGTCTCCGTGGGCGGTCAGCGTGACCCGGGTGGCGGCGTCGGCCGACTCGCCGATCCACGACAGGTTGCCGCTGGGCGACTCCTCCACGCGCACGCGGTGCACGTTGACGACCACGTCGTCGAAGAGCCGCAGCTCCACGTCGTTCAAGTCGTCGATCCAGTTGGGCCCGGCGCTGACGATATCGGGATTCAACCGGGCCGTGCGAGCCCGCTTGGTGCGCGGGCGCTCGGCAAAGCGCGCGCTGGTGCTCTGGTCGGCCTCGTCCAAGAAGAGGCCCTGCGTCTTGGGCGCCACGGTCTCGTCCGGGGTGGAGCCCTGGGGCACCCCCACGCTCGAATCGCCGGTACAGGCTGAAAGTGCCAATAAACCTGCCGAAAGCAGGCCCGCAACCCACCGCTTCAACTGGAAGCCCTCCCACCGTCTATCTGTGCAACCATGTTACCAGATAAACTACTCGGAAGCCTCTTTCCGTTTCATGCGGACCCCACCCACCCGGATGGCGTTCTCCTCCTCGAGGATGCCCGTGCTGGCGCCCTCTTTGACGATCCGCTCGATGGCCGCGCCCAGGTCGTCGGACACGATGGCGGCCGGCAGGCGCTGCAAAATATGGGCCAGCGATACGCCTTTCAGGCGCCCCGCCTTCTCCTCCTCGCGCAACAGGGCCAGCGCCCGCCACCCGATGCCGTCGGGCAGGCCGGCCAGCACCGTCAGGGACTTCTTGCGCATCGCCAGCGGAGCGCTCGCGTCGCAGGCCAGGTCCAGCACGCCATCCATGACGTCGGCACCGCCCCGGTCGCGGTAGAGCTCTTTGCCGTCGTCCACCACGGTGACGTTGGCCAGCGTAATGCCCTCCTTTTCCACGCTGCCGTCGGTGACGAGCTGGAATCGCAGGCTGACCAAGCTGCCGGCAAAGTCCTTCAGGTCGCTCTCGAAGGTCACCCAGGACGAATCTCCGGTATGCGTCTGGAGCGTCTGCCAGGTCTTGCCGTCGCGGCTGACCTGGGCGCGAATCGTGTCGGGGCCCGACTCGGTCGAGAAGGTCGCCTGGTAGCGCAGTCGCGGGCTCTTGGCCCCGTGCAGGTCCAGCGCCGGCAGCGTGACCGTCGTGCTCTGATTGCTCTGGTAATTCCCGTTGGGGCTGTCGGACCAGCCGGGCCCGTGGGGCGTCTTGACCCGGGCCCAGCTGCCGGTGGTCACCCAGCTCCCGTTTCCGGCCGAGGCGGACAGGTCGGCCAGCAGACTCAGGCCCTCGCTGTCGAGGTCGCTCGCCTCCAGGCGCGACTGCACCTTGAGAGCGTCCACTCCGCGCTCGGAGAGCTGGGCACCCAGAGCCAGCAGCTCGGTTTTGTGGGTCCGCTGCTCCGGGGGCAGGTCCTTGAGGACGAACCAGAGCTGGCGGCTCTGCTCCCACCCGGCGTAGTGAACCAGCAGTCCGAGGTCGCGGGCTTTGTCCGGATCGGACCCGGAGAGGTCCCAAACCGTGAGGGCCTGGCCGGGATCGCCCAACCCCTCGGTCAGCATCCGGAGCGTCTCCAGCGACATCTTGAGGGTCGCCTGATCCTGTCCCGGCCGGAAGACCGAGCGCATCAGCACGTCCAGGCCGTCGGCCCGGGTGCCGTGATCCTGCAGGCGCACCTCCTCCTGGCCGGCGGAGTTGAGGCCCTTCACCGCGAGCTTGCGGAGCGTCATGCCGTCGCGCTCGCCGGAGCCATCCGAGGTGAGGCGGAAGCGGATCCTGACGGACTTGTCCTGGTAGGCCGACAGGTCCCGCGTGTAGGCCTGCCAGCCCTGAGCGCCGTCGTGGGTGGCCAGGCTTTTCCAGCCGCTGCCGTCGTCGACCTCGACCTGGACGTGATCGTACTTCTCCTCCAGGGCGTGCGTGGCTTCATAGCAGAGCCTGGGGGAGGTCAGGCCCTTCAGGTCGACCGCGCGCACCTCGAGCGCGCTGTCCTCGTTGGGGCGGTAGCTGGCGTCCGGACTGTCGTCCATGGAGCCGTCGGGGCGCCGTACCCAGCGCGAGCCCGGCGCATACACGGTGTAGCTGTCGGCCAGGGCGCCCAGGTCGGCGCTCATGCCGGCATCGAACCCGGAGGCCAGCATCTGCCCGGGCAGTTTCACATCGAGCGGAGAGCCGAGGGCCTGAGCCAGCTTGCTGGCCGTGCGATAGGCGGTCTCGACTTCCTGCGGGGAATGGCCGGCGAGCACCAGGTCGGCCTGCGGCAGCGCGGCCTCCAGGCCGAGGGAGCGCACCAGCGCCTCCACCTCGGGCTTGCGATCCCCGGCCCGGGCCAGCACCGGCTGCAGGCGGAGGGCCTCGTTGGCACCCACGTCCTTCAGGCGCGCGGCCTCGACCAGGGAGGCGCCGTCGCCCCGGGCTGCCAGCTCCCACAGCATGGTCGAGGTCTGCAACGCCTTCTCGGGCCGGTCCACGTAGACCTCATTACCGCCTGAAGCGGTCACGGCGAGGTTCTTGAAGGCCAGTCCCGGGCGCTCGCCCGAGCCGTCGGTGGTCAGCAGCCAGCGCAGCCGGGCCTTCTTGCCTTCGAAAGCCGACAGGCTGAGGTTCTGGTGGCTCCAGTCAGATTTGCTCTCGAACTTGCGCAGATCGGTCCAGGTGTGGCCGTCGTCCCCCGAGGCCTGGAGCGTGACGCTGTCGTACTTGTCCTCGAGCTCCCAGCGGGCGTCCAGGCGCAGGCTGCAGCCCTGCCGGCCGGTCAGGTCGAGCGTCGGCCCGGTCAGAGTGTCCTTGCAGTGGTTGGCATAGGTCGCCTTGCCCGGATTGGTGGACCAGACCTTCTCTCGGGGGTCCCAGCCCCAGCTGGCCGAGCTGGTCCAGTCGGAAAGACGCGTCGCGTCCAGCAGCTCCTGCGTCGCCCGGCGGGCGTCGTCGGGAAGCTGCTTGAGCGTGGCGTAGGAGGTGGCCAGGTCGTCCGACTGCCGGGCGGCGGCCAGCTCGGTCGCCAGTTTGTGGGTCTCCACCGCACGGCTCTTGCGCTCGTCCCAGGAGCCCGCCCCGGTGACCAGGTCGGGCCAGACCATGGCCGCCGTTTCGGCGCCCAGCTCGCGACTGAGTCCGGCCAGCGCGGTGGCCTCGTCGGCTTTGGGACTGGGCCCCAGCGAGGCCCAGGCGGTCAGGGCCTCGCCCGTGCTGGCGAAGCCCTGCATGAACCCGGCCAGGAGCGGCACGTCCGTCCCCGGCTTCTCCAGCTCGCGCAAGACCTCTTCGCGGCCGGCTCCCGGGGCGTGCGTCAGCAAAACCTTTCCATCGGCCTTCACGCTGAGATTGCGAATCTCGATGCCCGCGCGTTCTTCACTGTGGTCGGTGGTGATGGCAAAGCGCAGCTCGACCTCTCCGTTGAGGAAATCGTGCAGGCTGACGGTATACGGCTGGCTCGCCTGCTTGCCGCTGAACGTCTGCAGCGCCTTCCAGGCGCCGCCAGCCGGACGCGCCTCGAGCACCACCTTGTCGCGGTCCTGCTCCAGGTCGTAGCCCGCCTCGAAGGTCAGCTCGGCCCGTTTGACGCCGTGGAGGGAGAAGGGTCGGCTGGTCAGGGCGACCGCTTTCTGATTGGCCTGATATTTGCCCGCGGCATTGTCCTTCCAGCCGCTGGGACCGGCGCTCCAGTCGCCTTCGAAATTCCAGTCGGCGCGCGCGCTCTTGACCACGTCGGCCGCCGCGGGCGGCAGCGCGGTCACCCGCTCGGCCACGGAGAGCTCGCCCGGAAAGTCTTTCAGGTGGGCCAGAAAGCGCGGCTTGTCGGGGCTGCGTTCGAGTGCGCGAGCGGCCTCGAGCGGATGTTTGGCGACCACGACCTGCTTGAGCCGCTCAGCCAGGGGCCCGAGGGGAAGGTTCTCCTGCAGCGCCTCGGTGTAGAGCTTTTCCTCCTTCGTGGCGCGGTACAGCTCGAGGCGCTCGGCGTAGGGGGCCGAGCTGCCGTCCTGCGACAACAGGCGCCAGACCGGACGCGCGGCATCGCTCCCAAGCTCTTGCCGCAGGCTCTCGAAGCGCTCCTGCTGCTCTTGCAGGGCCTTCAGGTCGACCGGCTGATCGGTCTTCCACACGCCCATGGTCTCGCCGCGGGTGCTGACCGTGACCTCCGGGGGGAGGTTGCGGTAGCTGGAGTAGATATCTCCGCTCGACAGTGTGAAGGATTGCAGCGACTGGAGGGTTTGCGCCCGGGCGGGGTCCTTCAGGTCGGGAGGCGCCTGACCGGTTTTGAGGAAAACCGCCAGTGCCACGTCCTCGGGGCTCTGCAGGTCACTGCCGACGCTGCCCCCGTTGAGGATCTTCTGGTAAGCCTGCCAGGCAGGTGTGTCCTTCAGAGACAGCTTTTGAAGATTTTGCGCCAGTTGCGGATTCTTCAGCGTATCGAGCTGTCCCCCGCCGTGGAAAGCGAACACCAGGCCCAGGGTCTCCGGATTTTGCAGGGCAGTCCACCCGAAGCCGGGCAGCTGGAACTGCACCTGGGTGCCTTCTCCGAGCCATTTCACGGCTTTGTCGGCCGGGGCATCCTTCCACTTCTCGTTCCAGAAGTCGAGCCCGCGCCCCATATACTGGAACTTGACGCCCCGGGCCTCGAGAGCGCGGCCCATTTCGAGCGGCCCATAAGTCGCTCCCGCGGCGGCCTGAGCGGCCGTCGCCAGGCCCACCCCGCCGAGATGCGCGTAGGACGGGTCCTGACCGCTCAGCTGCACGCGGTCGGCCGGAAGGCCGACCGACGCCGTGGGACGCGAGGCGCCGTACGACGGGGTGATTCCCGTAAAGGGCTGGATCCGCATGGGGAGAGCCTAGCGGGAAGGCCTGAAAAATTACTGGTGGAGCGCCTTCAGGGTGAGCTGAACGTCGCGCCAGATGGCCTGCGCGAGCTTCTCGGGGTCGCCGGCGTGCGCCGCCTGGGAGAAATTGGTGTTGGCCATCTCTTTCTGGAGCTCCATGTAGAGGTCGTCCTGGGTGTAGGGGTCGGGCTCCTGCGTCCACAGCGCGCGCTGCACGACGATGGTGCGCTGGAGGACGGGCAGGAACTCGTGGCCATACTGGTCGCCGGCCGAGAGCTCGAGGCCCGCCAGCACCGTCAGCACCGCCTCGCGGAAAGGCGTGACGTCCTGCAGCACGGCGTAGCTCATCACGCGGTTGGCGCCCGGCGGCAGCTTGTCGGAATCGAGGCAGTAGCCGCGGATGCTGACCTCGACGCTGCCGCCCGGCGGGATCGTGATGGGCGCGTTCTTGTCTCCGGCCGACTCCACGATCATGCGTTGCGAGCTCTTGTCTTCGGGCACCAGGATCATGCCCGGCTGCATCTTAAGCACCATCGGCTCTCCGGTCGGGTTGGTCAGCTTCATCTGCAGGATGTGCCCCGCGAATTTGCCCTGACCCGTGAAGGTGGCTTGCATTCCCTGCGCGGCCAGCGCCTGGAACGAGGAGGCGGCGGCGTTGACCTGGCTGACCGCGTCCTGACCTCGGGCTCCGGCGGCCAGGCACAACACCAGGAGGACTCCCAACCAGCGGACGATCGACGGTCGTTTCATCAGGGCGCTCCCTTGGACTTGTTCGGCTTGGGATACTTGGTCCGGCACATGAAGTCGGTGTCGTCCTGCTCCTCATAGGGGACGATCGGGTCTTCCAGCACCGAGAAATACTGGGTCAGGTTCCCCAGCCCGATGTTGTTCAGGAAGCGCGAGACGGGGCCCTGGGGCACCACGACCGGCGTGTCGGGCACGACCGGCTCGTCGGGCACCACCGGCTCGTCCGGAACGACTGGCACGTCGGGCACCACCGGCACGACCGGAGGCTCCGGCGGCGGCGGCTCGGGAGGCGGCGGCTCCGGCGGCACCGGCAGCGCGCCCACCCGCTCCCCGAACACGCTGATGAGCACGGTGATGGTGGGGGTCTGGACGTCGTTGAAGACCAGGTTCGTCACGTCGGTCGCCAGGGTGGCCACGTCGAGGTCGAGCGGGATGGCGTCGGTGCCCGCCGTGACCGCCTGCAGCGTGAGGCTGTCGGAGATCACGTCGGGGCGGGTGTCGTCGGCATCGCCGTTGATACTGCCGTTCTTGGCGTCGAGACTGACGAGGTCGGGAGCGTTCACGGCCGGATTGCCGGCCAGCCCCGGGCCGTTGAGGTTGATGTCGCCGTTCAGCGAGCGGATGCCCGCGTCGTCGCCCGCCACCACGCCGCCGATCACCTCGCCGAAGACGGTGGTGAGCCGGCCGATGGTAACGTCTCCCTGGTTGCTGAGAGCCAGGTCGCCCGTCGTCTCGCTGGCCAGAGTGCCGATGGCGGTGTCCAGCGGCTGGTCGCCCGTCCCCGCGTCGCCCAGGGCCTGCACCGTGAGGTTGGTGGCCACGATGTCGGGCGATTCGTCGTCGGGGTCGCCGTTGATGGCGCCCCCGCGCGCATCCAGCGAGACCTCGCCGCCCGCGGTCACGGCCGGGTTGGCTCCCAGGCCGGCTCCGTCGAGGTTGATTCCGCCGGTCAGGGAGCGCACGCCGGCATCGCTGCCGGCCGTAATGCCGGTCAGACGGTCGCCGAACACCGTGGTCAGCTCGTCGACCGTCACCGTGCCGACGTTCGAGATGGCCATCGTGCCGCCCACCGCCGAGGCCATCACGGCGATGTCGCTGTCGAGCGGGACGGCGCCCGTGCCCGCGTTGCCGCTGGCCTGCAGCGTGAGGTTCACGCCCACCACGTCGGGAGCCGTGTCGTCGGTGTCACCCTGGAGGTTGCCCGCCACCGCGTGCAGCGTCACCATGTCGCCCGCCGTCACCGCCGGTCCGCCAGCCAGGCCCGGGGCGTTCAGGTTGAGGTCGCCGGACAGCGTGCGCAGGCCGGCGTCGTTGCCCGCCGTTACGCCCGTCAGGTTGACCCCGAATACCGTGGTGAGCGCGTCGATCGTCAACGGTCCGGCGTTGATCACCGCCACTGTATTGCCCACGTTGGAGGCCAGCGTGTCCACGTCGGTGTCCAGCGGAGTGCCGCCGGTGCCGGCGTCCACGCCCGCCTGCAGGGTGAGGCTCACGCCGGAGATGTCGGGCGCCGCGTCGTCCGTGTCGCCGTTGATGTTGCCGGCCGCATCCAGCGAGATCTCGTCCCCGGCCATGATGGCCGGCGCGCCCGCCAGCGGACCGCCGTTGAGGTTCAGGTCGCCGTTGTTGGCCCGCAGGCCCACGTCGGTGCCCGCCGTGACGCCGATCAGGCTGTCGCCGAAGACCGTCGTCAGACCGGTTACGGTGAGGCCGGTGGCCTCGTCCACCACCAGCGACCCGCCGGTCTGCCCGGCCAGTCGGTTGACGCTGGTATCCAGAGGCGTGCCGCCGGTGCCCGCATCGCCGCTCGCCTGCAGCGTGAGCGAGGTGCCCACCACGTCGGGAGCGGTATCGTCGAGGTCGCCGTTGACATTGCCCGCGACCGCCTGCAGTGTCACCAGGTCGCCGGCCGTGACGGCCGGATTACCCGCCAGCCCGGCCCCGTTCAGGGCGAGGTCACCGGCCGTCGTGCGCAGACCCGCGTCCCCACCGGCGTTCACGCCCACGAGGTTGGCATTGAACACGGTCGTCAGGGCGTCGATCGTGAGCGCCTGGTTGTTCACCACCGCCACCGTGCCGGTGACGTCGGTCGCCAGCGTATCGACCTGCAGATCCAGCGGCGTGGCGCCCGTGCCCGCGTTGCCGCCGGCCTGCAGGGTCAGCGAATCGCTGATGATGTCGGCGGCCGTGTCGTCGGTATCGCCGTTGACGTTGCCCGCTGCATCCAGGCTTACCTGGTTACCCGCCGTGACGGCGGGTGTATTGGCCAGGCCTGCGCCGTTGAGATTGATGTCACCCGCCTGCGTGCGCACGCCCGCGTCCGTGCCCGCGTCCACGCCGCCGAGCACGTTTCCGAAGACCGTGGTGAGCTGCGTGAGCGTCACCCCGCTGGCCTCGTCCACCACCAGCGAGCCCCCCGACGTGCCGGCGAGCCGACCCACCGAGGTATCCAGAGGCGTCCCGCCGGTGCCCGCATTCCCGCTCGCTTCCAGGGTGAGGTCTGCGCCCACCACGTCAGGCGCCGTTTCGTCCGTATCGCCGTTGATATCGCCCGCCAGCGAGACCAGCGAGACCGTGCCTCCCGCGGTCACTGCCGCGTTGCTGCCCAGCCCGGCCCCGTTCAGGTCGAGGTCGCCGGTCTGGGTGCGCAGGCCCGCATCTCCGTTCGCCTGCACGCCGGTCAGCACTTCGCCGAACACGGTCGTCAGCGTATCCACCGTGAGGCCGTCCGCCTCGTCTACCACAAGGTTGCCGGTCACGTCGGACGCGAGCGTGGTGATTTGCGTCTCGATGGGCAAGGCACCCGTCCCCACGTTCACGCCCTGCAGCGTGAGGTCGACGGCCACCAGGTCCGGGTTGGTGTCGTCGGTGTCGCCCAGCACGTCGCCCGCCTGCGCGTCCAGCGAGATCTCGTTGCCCGCGGTGATGGCCGCACTGGTGCCCAGACCGCCGCCCGCCAGGTCGATGGCACCCGTGGCGCTGCGCACGCCCGCGTCGGTGCCGGCGTTGACGCCCGTCAAAACCCCGCCGTAGAGAGTCGTGAGCTGGTCGACGGTCAGGCCGTCCTGCTCGTCCACGACCAGGGAGCCCCCGGTTGCCCCGGCCACTGTGCGGACCTGCGTATCGATCGGCACGGCGCCGGTGCCGGCCGACCCGCTCGCCTCCAACGTGAGCGCGTCGCCCACGATATCCGCCGCCGTATCGTCGTTGTCGCCCGTGATGTCGCCGCTCAGGGCGTTCAGCGAGACGTCGTCGCCGGCCGTGATGGCGGGGTTGCCCGCCAGGCCGGCGCCACCCAGGGCGAGGTCCCCGGTCGTGCTGCGCAGGCCCACATCGGTGCCCGCGCTTACGCCGGCCAGGGTTTCCAGGAAGACCGTGGTGATCTGGTCGAGGGTCAGACCGTCCGTTTCGTCCACGAACAGGCCGCCGGTCGTCTCGGCCGCCAGCGCGCCCGCCGTGGTCTCCAGCGGCGAGGCGGCCGTGCCCGCGTTGACGGCCTGCAGGGTCACGCTGCCCGCTACGATGTCCGGATTCGTGTCCGCGTCGCCCAGGATGTCGCCCGCCTGGGCGTCCAGCGAGGCGACGCCGCCCGCGGTAACGGCCGGATTGACGCCCAGCCCCGCGGCGGAGAGATCGAGGTTGCCCGCGGTGGTGCGCACGCCCGCGTCGACGCCCGCGTTGACGCCGGTCAACACGTCGCCGAAAACGGTGGTCAGCTGGTCGAGGACCGTGGTCGTGTCGTTCACGACCGCCACCGTGCCGGTCACGTCGCCGGCCAGCGTGTCGATGTCCGTTTCGATGGGCGACGCGCCCGTGCCGGCGTTGCCGCCCGCCTGCAGCGTGAGCGAGCCGGCGGTGATGTCCGAGGTCGTGTCATCGGTATCACCCAGCACGTTGCCGGCCGCGTCGAGCGAGACGAGCCCCGGTCCCGTGATGGCCACTCCCCCACCCAGCGCCGCTCCGCCCAGCGTGATATCGCCGGCCAGCGTCTCGATACCGGCGTCCGTGCCCACGGTGAGGCCCGCGAAGGGGGTGCCGTAGAGGTCGGTCAGCTGATCCACCGTCAGGCCGTTGGCCTCGGTCACCACCAGCGAGCCACCCGTGGTGCCCGCCAGCGTGTCCACGTTGACGTCCAGCGGCTGGGCGCCCGTGCCCGCGTCGCCGGCTGCGCTCAGCGTCAGCGCGTCGGCCACGATGTCCGGAGCCGTGTCCGGGGCATCGCCCAGGATGCTGCCGGCCGGCGTCACCAGCGACACCATGTCGCCCGCCGTGATGGCCGGGTTGAGCCCCAGGCCCGCGCCGCTCATGTCGATGTCGCCCGTGGTGGACCGGAGGCCCACGTTGGACGCGGCACTGATGCCCGCCAGGTCGTCGCCGAACGCGGTGGTCAGGGCGTCGATCAGCAGTCCGTCGGTCTCGTCCACGAACATGCTGCCGACATTGCCGGCCAGCGTGGTCACGGTCGTCTCGAGCGGGGTGCCGGCGGTGCCCGCGTTGCCCGAAGCCTCCAGGCTGAGCGACGTGCCCAGGATGTCGGGCGCGGTGTCGTCGGCATCACCGTTGAGGTTGCCGGCCAGAGCGTTCAGAGAGACCAGTCCGCCCGCGTTCACGGCCGGATTGTTACCCAGTCCGACGCCGTTCAGGCCGATGTCCCCCGTCTGCGAGCGCAGGCCGAAGTCGACGTTCGTCGTGGCGCCGGTCAGGGTGGTTCCGAAGACCGTGGTGAGCTGGTCCAGCGTGACCCCGTCCGCCTCGTCGAGGTAGGAGCTGTTATTGGACGCGGACGCGAGCCGGTCGACCTGCGTCTCGATCGGGAAGTCCATGAGACCGTTCTGGCCGGCCGCCTGCAGCGTGAGGTCGGTGGCCACGATGTCCGGATTGGTCTCGTCGCCGTCACCCAGCAGGTTGCCCGTGGTGGTCTGCAACGAGGCCAGGTTGCCGGCCGTCACGGCCGGGCTGGTGCCCAGGCCGGCGCCGTCCAGGCGCAGGTCGCCCACGGCCCGCACACCGGCGTCCGTGCCGGCGTTGACGCCCAGGAGCGGGTCTCCGAAGACGGTGGTGAGGCCCCCGAGACTGATCCCCGAAGCCTCGTCCACCACGGTCGAGCCGGTGGTCTGCGAGGCCAGCAAGTCGACGCTCGTCTCCAGCGGAGAGGCCGCCGTTCCCGCGTCACCGCCGGCCTGCAGGGTGAGGCTGGCGCCGACCAGGTCCGGATTGGCATCCGCATCTCCCAGAATGTCGCCCGCGGCGTCCAGCGAGATCGCGCCGGCGGACACGGCCGGGTTGGCGCCCAGACCGGCGGCGCCCAGGTCGAGGTCGCCCGCGGTGGTGCGCAGACCCGCGTCGCCGGTGGAGGTGACCCCCGTCAGGGTGGCCCCGAAAACGGTCGTCAGGGTGTCGAGGATGAGAGTCTGATCGTTGACCAGGGCCATACCCGTGACCTCGGCCGCCAGGTTGGTCACGCTCGTCTCGAGCGGCTGCGCGCCCGTGCCGGCCTGGCCCGCCTGCAGGGTCAGATCGGGCGCCACCAGGTCGGCCGCGGTGTCGTCCGCGTCACCCAGCACATCCCCGGCGACGTTCAGGCTGATCGTCGTGCCGGCGTTGATGGCCTCGCTGGCGCCCAGGAAGGCGCCGTCCAGGTCGAGGTCGCCGCCTCCCACCACGCCGACCTCGCCGGTGGCCCGCAGGCCGAGCACCGAGGATCCGGTGATGGCGTCCGTGATCTGATCCACCTGCACGCTGTCGATCTCGCTCAGGTAGAGGTTGGTAGCCGAGCCGGCCACGTTGTCGACGTTCATGTCGATGGGCGTGGCCGCGCTCCCGACGTCGCCCGAGGCGACCGCGGTGAAGTTCTGGGCGGTCACGTCGGAGCCGGTCTCGTCGGTATCGCCCAGGATGTTGCCCGCGGCAGCGTTGAGACTGACGGTGTTGCCAGCCGTCAGGGCGGGGTTGACGCCCAGGGCGATTCCACCCAGGTCGATGTCCCCGGTCAGGCTGGTCAGGCCGATGGAGCCATCGGCGTGCAGGCCCATCAGATTGGCGCCCGACCCGCTGGTCAAAGTGCTCAGCGCGACTCCGTCCAGCTCCACCAGGTTGGTGCTGCCTGCCACGTCTCCCGCCAGGAGTTGAACCTGGGTCTCCAACGGCGTCGCCAGGGTGCCCGCGTCCCCGGTCCCCGTCTCGAGGGTGAGGCCCTGGGCGACCACATCGGGGGCCGTGTCGTCCGTGTCGCCGATGATGCTGCCCGCCGCCTGCAGACTGGCAACGCTGCTGGCGTTCACCGCCGGCGTCGCTCCCAGGCCCGGCCCGGCCAGGTTGAGGTTGCCCGCCAGCGTGCCGAGGAAGACGCCTCCCGCGGTGGCATCCACGCCCACCACGGTATCCCCGTCCAGGTCGGTGAGCCCCGCCACGACGAGACTGGACACGTCCTGAACGAACACACCCGTGTTGCCGCTGGCCGCGATGCGCGTGACGTTCGTCTCGAGTCGCGGTGCCCCGATGGTGCCCGAGGCCAGCATCACGAGATCGCTGCCGACGATGTCGGGCAAAGTGTCGTCGGTGTCACCCACGATACTGCCATTGGCGACCTCGAGACCCACGGTCGTCGAGGCGCTGACAGCCGGGTTGTTCCCCAGGGAGGCATCGCCCAGATCCAGATCGCCGCTCAGCACGGTCAGGTCCACGCCGCCTCCCGATGTCACCCCGTCCAGACCGCCAAAGCTGATGAGGGCGAGACCATCGGTCGTCGTGGTGTCGACCTCGGTCACGAAGACGTTGCCGAACAGCGAAGTCGACGCGAGGTTGGTGGCGTCGGTGGTGATCGGGCTCGCCGACGAGCCCACGTCGAAGCTGGCGGCCAGCGCGACCGTGTTGGCGAAGACGTCGGTGGCCAGACCCGGCTGGTTGTCCACGATGTTCTGTCCGCCCTGCAGCACGACGTCGTCCCCGGTGGCGGAGATGGGCGCCGAAATGGTGAGGTTGGCGCCCGCCGTGAGACCGACGTCGCCAGCCGCATTGGCGGTCACACCGACCACGTTGCCTCCGGTCACGCGGGTGACGGTGGTCACGTCGAGGCCATCGGGGTCGGACAGGAGGACGCCGCCGGCCGTACCCACCGCGGCCACGCGGTTGACGTCGATCTCCAGCAGGACCGCCTGGCCTTCCAGCGTGGCCTCGTCGGCCAGCACGTCCTGGGCGGTATCCCCGAACAGGAAACCCGTGGCGTTGAGGCTGACCGTGTCGCCCACCGCCTGCACGCCGGTGGCCAGCTCGATATCGCCGGCTCCGATCAGGCTGACGTCGCCCGCGCCGCCGGCTGTGATGCCGTCGAGCGCGGCGCCGCCATTGGCGCGGCTCACGACATCCACCACGACCCCGCCGCTGGCGTTCAAGACGATGCTGCCGTTGGTGGTCACGGCCGCCAGGCTCGAGCCGGACAGCTCGAGCGGATTGGCCACCGTGCCCAGCGTGCCGCCCGCCTCCAGGGTGATGTTGGTGGCGGAGAGGTCGTCGGCCGCGTCATCGAGGTCGCCCAGCACGCTCCCCGCGGCGTTCAGACTGGCGGTCAGGTTGACGTTGACGGCCGGATTGCCGGCCAGCCCGGCGCCACCCAGGTCGATGTCGCCCGCCCGGGTGGTGAGTAAAAGGTCACCCGCGCTGACGCCGGTAAGGGTGGTGCCGAATGCATCGGCGAAGGCGTCGAGCACCACGCCGTCCACGTCGGTGATCACCGTGACGCCGGTCGTGCTCGCGGCCAGGTTGTCCGCGTCGATCTCGACGTCGTTCACGGCCACGCCCTGGAACGTGACGTTGTTGCCCAGCACGTCGGGGTTGGTGTCGTCGGCGTCACCATTGATGTCGCCCGCCTGCGACTGGAGCGAAGCCGTGTTGGCCGCCGAGATGGCCGCGTTGGTTCCCAGCGCGGCGCCATCCAGGTTGATGTCCCCGGACGTGTTGGACAGTCCCACATCGAAGGCCGTCGAGCGCAGGCCGGTCAGCGTAAGGCCGTCCAGGGTCACCAGCTGGTCCACCGTGATCGCGATGTCGTTGCGCAGGAAGACGTTCGTGCCCGAGCCCGCCACCACGTTGGTATCCAGATCGAGCGGCTCGGCCAAGTTGCCGATGTCGCCGGACGCCTGCACCGTGAGACTGCCCGCGATGATGTCGGCCGCGGTGTCGTCGGTGTCACCCACGATGGCGCCGTTGACCGCATGCAGAGACGCCAGATTGACGGCCGTCACAGCCGGGTTGTTCCCCAGAGTCGCCCCATCCAGTCGCAGGTCGCCGTCGTCCACCAGCACCAGCGCGTCCCCGGTCGAGATGACCCCGTTCACGCCGAAGATGTTGGTCAACGTCAGGCCGTCGGTCGTGGTCGTATCGACCTCCTCGATGAAGACCTCGCCGGCCGTGCTCTGGGCTGCCAGGCTGGTGACGTCGGTCACGAACGGGGTGGCCTGGCTGCCGATGTCTCCCAGCGTCTGCAGGCCCAGGTTGGCGCTCTGCGCGCCCACGCCGCCCGTGTTGTCGATGATGGCGCCGTTGGGCACCAGCAGCCCGATCGTGTCGCCCAGGGCGATGACGGGGCTGTCCAGGGTCAGATCGCCGTTCTGGACCTGCAACAGCACGTCGCCCGCGCCCGTGGCCGTAACGCCCGCGAGCACGCCGCCCTCGGCACGCGTCACCGAGCCGACCGTCAACCCGTTGGTCTCGATGAGCCGGATCGTGGCGCCAGCGTTGGCCGCCACGGTATCCAGGTCGACCTCGAGCGCGTCGGTGTCGCCGATGCCTCCGACCGCCTCGAGCGTGGCGCTGGCGGCCTGCAGGTCGAGCTCGGGGTCGCCGTCGTCGTTGATGGCCCCACCGGCATTGAGGCTGATGGTGTTGCCCGCGGCCAGCGCGGCGCGGTCGAGCAGCAGGTCGGTGCCGGTCGTGATGGAGACGTCGCCCGTGCCCCCCGCGGTCACGCCCGAGAGCACGGCGCCGCCCCCGGCGCGAGCCACGTCGGCCACGGTCAGGTCGTCCGCCTCGTTGATCATGAGGTGGCCGCTGGTGGTGCTGGCCGCGAAGCTGACCACGTCCACGTCGATGGGCACGCCCACGAATCCGCTGTTGCCGCCCGACTCGATGGTGAGCGCGTTGGCGATGACATCCGGTGCGGCGTCGTCGGGATCGCCGAGCACCTGACCGGCGGCGTTGAGGCTCACGGTGCCATTGAGGTCGGTGATGGCCGGGTTGGCAAACAGGGTGTTGGTGCCCAGCACGATATTGCCGGTGGCGGTCGTGATCGCCACGTCGCCGCCGGCCACGGTGAGGCCCTGGAAGGTGGTGCCGAAGGCGTCGTTCAGCCGGTCGAGCGTCACCGTGTCGGGATCGCTGTAGAAGAAGCCTCCGTTGGTCACCGAGCCGGCCAGCGAGTTGGCGTCGGCCGCGAGGGGATTGGCCAGCGTGCCCACGCCCGTGCCGGCCTCCAGGGTCAGATTGCTGGCAAAGATGTCGGTTACGCTGGCGCCCGACAGGATGCTCCCGGTGGTTTGCAGGCTGACCAGCGAGCCGTTCAGGGCGCGGTCCAGGGTGAGGTCGCCGGCCACGTCGAGGCTGACGGTACTGCCCGTGATGCCGGTAACGGTGGCGTTCAGGGTGACCTGCGCGACCGTCAGCGACTGGTCGTTGGAAAGGTAGAACGGGTTGGCTCCGGCGGTGCCCGCCAGGTTCTGCACGGACGTCTCGATCGGATTGGCCGCGCTGCCGACTCCGGTCGTGCCCACCAGGATCAGGTCGTTGGCGACCACGTCGGGAGCCGCGTCCGCATCGCCGAGGATCGACGCGCCGGTAGCCAGCAGCACGCGCAGGCCCGAGACGGCCGGGTTGTTGCCCAGCGTGGCGCTGCCCAGGTCGATTCCGCCCGCGTTGGTGCTCAGGGCGAGATCGCCGGTCGCCGTCAGGCCCGTGTAGGTCGTGGCGCCCAGCGCGTCGGGAGTGGCGACGAGCGTCACCAGCTTGTTATTGACGAGATTTCCCGAGCCCACGGTGCCGGCCAGGTTGTTGACGGAGATCTCCAGGACTCCCGTGGCGACCGTACCCGCGACCCCGCCGACGTCGAGCGTGAGCGTGTTGGCGATGATGTCGAACTGCGAGTCGTCCGCATCCCCGATCACATCGCCGTCCGCGCTCAGGCTGGCCGTGCCCGTGGCCTGAATGGCCGGGTTGATCGTGAGTGTCGCCGAGCTCAGGTCGAGGTCGCCCGTGCCCGCATCCAGGCTGACATCGCCCGCGGTCGCCTGCACGCCGCTGACCAGGCCGCCGGTGAGGGCGGTCAACTGGGCCACCATGACGCCGTCCGCTTCGGCCAGGTAGACCCCCGAGGCTGCCCGGGCGGCCAGGCGGTTGGCCTGGAGGTCGATCGGTCCGGTGGCCACGCTGCCGATGGAGCCGGCGGCCAACAGGGTCACGTCGTCACCCACCACGTCCGGCAAGGTGTCGTCGGTGTCGCCCAGAATGCTCCCCGCCACGGCCTGCAGGCTGACGTCGTCGGTCGCGGTCACGGCGGCGGTGTTGCCCAGGGCGGCGTCGCCCAGCACCAGGTTGCCCCCGGCGGTCCGCACCGAGGCGTCGCCCACGGCGCTGACCCCGGTGATGCCGAAGATGCTGCCCAGAGTGAGCCCGTCGGCCGAGGTGGCGTCGGTCTCCTGAATGTAGACGTCGCCGCTCAAGCTCTGCGCCGCCAGAGTGGTCACGTCGGTCTGGAACGGGGTGCCGGCCGAGCCGATCGCCGTCAGCGTCTGGATGCCCAGGTTGGCCGAGAACGTGCCCGCGGCGCCGAGCACGCTGCCGCCGGGCACGAGCAGGCCGATGGTGTCCTCCTCGGCCCGCACGGCCTGGTTCAGAGTGAGGTTGCCCGCGGTCAAACGCAGCACGATGTCGCCGTCCCCGGCCACGCCGGCCGCTCCGGTCTGGACGCCCGAGAGCGTGCCGCCCAACGAGCGCGTCACGGTATCCACGGTCAGGCCGTTGGCCTCGGTGAGGGCGATGTCGCCCGTGCCGCTGACGGCTGCCAGGTTGTCGGCCGAGGTGCGCAGCGGAGCTGCGTTGGTCCCGATTCCGGTGGCGGCCTCGAGGGTGACGTTGGTGGCGGTCAGCAAGCCTGCGGTTGTGGTGAGGGCGGCCCCGGAGACGAGCGAGAGCGTGTCGCCCGCCGCCGCCACGTTGGTGCTCACGGTCAGACTGCCGGTGGTCGAGATGCCGATGTCGTGGACTCCGTTGGAGGTGACGCCGTTCAGAACCGTCCCGTCCGTGGCGGTGACGTTCTCCAGAGCGAGGTTGATGGCGCTGGTCCAGAAGATCGAGCCGTCCGAGGCCAAACCGGCCACCCTGTTGACCTGGAGCTCGAGCGGATTGGCCAGCGTGCCGAGATTGTTCCCGGCGACCAACGTCAGATTACTGGTGGTGAGGTCGCTGGCGGTATCATCCAGGTCGCCGAGGATGTTGCCGGCTGCATTCAGGCTGAGGTTGACGCCCGTCAAGGCGGCAAAGTTGGCGAGTCCGGCGCCGTCCAGCTCGATGTCTCCGGCCATGGTCGTCAAGGTGACCGAATTGGCCTGGACGCCGGTCACGGCCCCCGCACCCGGAATCACAGGGGTCACCCGATCGACCGTGATGGTCTGGTCGTTGATCAGCGCGAACGCCCCGAGAGCCTGACCGGCCAGACGATTCCCACTGGTCAGGAGCGGGTTGGCAACCGTGCCCACGCTCCCGGCCACCAGGAACAGGTCGGTACCCACGATATCCAGCGCATTGTCGTCGTCTCCCACCAGGTCGCCGAGGCTGAACATAGCGATCGAGACCCCACCCACTGCCGAGACGGCCGGGGAGGCGCCCAGGTTGGCGCCGTCCAGGCGCAGATCGTTCGCTCCGAGCACCTCGATGCCGACGCCGCCGGCGGCCGAGGTGGCGCCCGTGACCGTGGATCCGGTCAAACTGGTCAGCTCATCCAGAGTCGTGTCATTGAGAGTCCTCAGGAGGATGTTGCCTGACGCTTCCGCCGCCAGCGTGGAGGCATCCACCTCGACCGGGAGAACGGCCCCGCCGATAGTCAGACCGGCCTCCAGGGTCACGGTCGGGCTCACGATGTCCGCCAATTGATCGTCGTTGTCGCCGAGAATCGAGCCGCTCTGGGCGTTCAGGCTGGCCTGGGTGCCCGCCGTCACGGCCGCGTTGTTACCCAGGGCCGCATCGCCCAGAGTCAGGTCGCCCTTCACGACCGTGACGCTGACGTTGTTCACGCCTCGGACGCCCTGGATGGTAAAGATGTCGCTCAGCACAAGGCCGTCTCCGGTGAGCGCGTCGACCTCGCGGATGTAAACATCGCCTCCGGTGCTCTGAGCCGCCAGGCGGGTCACGTCGGTGACGAACGGCGTGCCGGCGCTGCCGATGTCGAACAGGGTCCGGATGCCCAGGTTCTGCGACAGAGCGGAGCCGGCTCCGCTGATGCCGCCATTGGGCACGTCCAGCCCGATGGTATCGCCCAGCGCCGAGACATTCTGGTTCAGCACCAGGTTCCCGTTGCTGACGACCAGGCGGACGTCGCCGTCGCCCGTGGCGACGGTGCCGGTGGTGATTCCCGACAGCGAGCCTCCGGTGGCGCGCGTGACCGTGCCGACGGTGAGTCCGTTCACCTCTTGCAGGGAGATATCGCCGGTCGTGCTGGCCGCGGCCAGAATTCCAACACTGGTATCGATCGGGTCGGCGGCCGTGCCGATCCCCGTGCCCGCCTCCAGCGTCGCGCTGGGGGCAATGAGGTCCAGAGCCGCGTCGCCGTCGTCCGTGATGGCCCCCGTGGCGCTCAGGCTGACCACGCCGGTGGCCGACGACATGGCCTCGTTCAGCGCCACGTCGCCCGTCACGATCAGCGAGTTGTTGCCCGTGGCGGCGATCCCGGTCACGGTCACGGCGGTGCCCGGGCAGGTCACCGCGTCCACGGCGACGCTCTGGTTGTTCAGCAGGAAGATGGTGCTGCCCTGAACGCCCACCACCGAGGTCTGCAGCTCGAGGGAATTCGCCAGCGTGCCGACCGAGCCGGTGGCGACCAGGCCGGTCTGATTGGCGATCACGTCCGGTAAGGCGTCGTCGAGGTCGCCCAGGATGGCGCTGCCCGAGAGGAAGGCGACTCCCGCCGCGGCGTTGATCGCCGGGCTGTTGCCGAGCGAGGCGTCGCCCAGGTTGATGGCGCCGGTGCCGACCAGGCACACGTCGGCCCCGGTCAGACCCGTCAGGGTGCTGGTCGTATCCACCGTCGTCAGCTGAACCGGAGCGATCGCGCCGGTCGCCGACAGGAAGATCGAGCCCGTGGCGGTGCCGGCGATCCGGGGCGTGGAGACCTCCAGGGGGTTCGCAGCCGTGCCGACAGTGCCGCCCGCCTGCAACGTGAGGGTCGGGGCGACCACGTCGGGGCTGGTGTCATCGGCGTCGCCCAGGATGCTGCCGGTCGCATTCAGGCTCGCGGCCACATTGGCGGAAACGCCAGGGTTGGCGCCCAGGCTGACGGCGCTCATCTGGATCGTGCCGGCACTCGTCAGGCTGACGCTGCCCCCAGTCGAGACGACGCCGTTCGTCGGCGTGTTGGTGTCGAGGGTCGTGAGCCCCGCCAGGGTCGTGGTGCCCGAAAGCAGGCTCAGCACCACGTCCCCGGGCGCGTTGGCCGCCAGGCTGCCCGCCACGGCTTCGAGCGGCTGCGCCACCGTGCCGATGGTGGTGTTGGCCCGCATGACCAGCGAGACCGCCAGGATATCCTCGGCGGCATCGTCCCCATCGCCCACGATGGCGCCCCCAGGCGCTTCCAGACTGACGGTCCCGAGTGGCGAGGAGATGGCGGGATTGCCCAGCAGGGAGGCATCGCCCAGGTTGAGGTCTCCGGTATCGGTGACCAGGCTGACGTTCCGGCCGGTCACCTGCCCGATGCCGTAGGGCGTCGAGCTCACGATCGTCAGGCCGTTGGCGGTGGTGGCATCGGTCTCGTGGATGAAGACGCCTCCGTTGGAGCTCTGCGCGGCCAGGAACGAGACGTCGGTCACCAGCGGAGCGGCGGCGGAGCCGATGGCGGCGAAGGAAGAGATCAGCAGGGTATCGGCGGACGTGCCCAGCGTGCCGCCGGTATTGTCGACGATGGCCCCGGTCGGAACAAACAGGGCGACCGTGTCCCCCTGCGCCTGCACCGAGCTGTCCAGGGTCAGATCGCCGGAGTTGACCTGCAGGTAGACGTCACCCACGCCTGACGCGACGACGCCGCTGACGATGTTGCCGCGCGCGTCGAGCAGGTCAGCTACGCCCAGCCCGTCGGCCGTGGTCGTGTCCAGCTCCACGAGGAAGATGCCGCCGGCGGAGGTCGTGGCGGCCAGCGAGGTGGCGTCGATCTCGAGCCGATCGGCATTGCTGGAGATGCTGTTGAACGCCTGCAGCGTCACTTCTCCTCCGACCACGTCCACGTCGGGGTCATTGTCATCCCTGATGGACCCGTTGGCCGAGACCAGGCTTACCGTGTCGCCGGCCGCGGTGGCGGCGGAATCCAGCAGGATGCTGACGGGCGAATAAAGGTAGATGTTCTTCTCGCTGCCGGTGGCGGTCAGGCCCTGGACGGTGGCCGAGCCGTCCACCCGAAGGATGTCGGTGACGCTGAGTGTCATCACCTCGCCCCCGCCCACGTGCTCGAGGATGATCGAGCCGTCGGTCGTCTGGCCCGCGATGGAGTAAGCCGCGAACTCGATCGGCACGGTGGTGGTGCCGATGAGACCGCCCGCTTCCAGCGTGATGGAGTTGGCCGAAATATCTTCGGTTCCCAGGAAGGCGTCATCCGTGTCGCCGGTGATATTGCCCCCCGCCCGCAGACTGGCGTTGCCGCCGTTGGAGAAGACCCCGACGTTGCCGGCCAGGGTGGAGCCGTCCATGCTGATGCTCCCGACGGTCGTAAGGCTGATGTCCCGGTTGCCGTTGAGGCCGGCCAGGAAGTTGGAGCCGTCGAACGTGAAGACCCCATCCAGCGTGATGTCGCTGGCATCGGTCCAGAACTGGTCGAAGGGCACGAAGGTGGCGAAGTTCGAGGTCTCGAGCTCGATCGGCTCGGTGGCGGTGCCGGCTGCGCCGCCCAGCTGGATGGCCACGTTGGGGGAGTCGATGTCGGGCAGGGTGTCGTCGGTGTCGCCCGTCAGGTCGCCGAAGAAGTTCTCGATCGTGAACGACTCTGGCGTCTGGACGGCGGGGGCGTTGCCCAGATTGGGGCCGTTCAGACTCACGTCGTCGTTGCCCTGCAGCTCGCCTCCGACGCTGGTGGCCCGCAAGCCGGTCACCGTGCCGATGGAGTCGGTCAGCTGATCGAGGGTGACCGGGCCGATGTTGTAGAGGTAGAAATCTTGCGACTGGGCCGCGAGGAAGTCGGCATCGACCTCCACGTAGCCCGCCGACGAGCCGACCTGGTTGCCGCGCAAAATGACGTTGGCCGCCACCAGGTCGGCGTTCCCGTCGAAGCCGGTGGCCACGATGTCGCCGGAGGCGCTGGCCGAGGCGGTGGTGCCCGCGGTGAGGGCCGCCGTCGCTCCCAGTGAGGCATCGTCGAGGATCAGGTTGCCCCCCGTGGCCTGGATGGTGGCGTCGCCGCTGGCATTGACGGCCAGCACGGTGTCGCTGAGGGGGCCGGTGACGGAGGCGATGGTGAGAGTGCCCGCCGTGTCGGTGATGGAGACGTTGCCGTTGTCGGCCACGGCGGCCAGGTTGCGGGCGTCCAACGTGTAGGTGAGGTCGCCCGTGCCGGCGTGGAAGCCGTAGTCGAGCGCGCTCAGATTGCCGATGGGCGCGCTGATGAACCCGCCCGAGTCGAGCACCAGGATGTCGGTGGCGGCATTGACGTTGGCCGAGAGGATCATGTTGCCGCCGCTGGCCAGGGTGATGTTACCGCCGTCGGCGCCCGCGCCACCGGCGGTAACATTTTGCAGGACCACGAGGCCCCCCGCCGTGCGCAGGCCCACGTCGGAGCCGGCCGTGGCCGCGGTCAGACCGGAGACAGCCAGGCGGGTGGACAGGTTGGTGCCCGACGTTACGGTCACCTGCGCTCCCTGGTCCTCCAGGAAGATCCCCCCCGCGGCCGCAATGGCCACGTTGCCCATGTTCGTGTCGATCGGGGCGGCATTGGTGCCCACCGAGGCCGCGTTGATGAAGACGCTGCTGCCCCGCAGATCCAGGTCGCCCGTGGTGGCGTCGGTAATGGCGCCCGTGACGTCGAGGTTGACGCTGCCGGTGCCGGCGTTGATGCCCTGATTGAGGGTGAGGTTTCCGCTGACGGACATGATGACCGGACCCGCGCCCGTGCTGGTCACGCCCGAGGTGGCGCCCACCGTGCCGATGGTCAGGTCGCCGGTCTGCTTGATGCCGATGTAGCCGTTCGAGAGGGCGGCCAGCGTGTTGACCTGGGTTTCCCAGGCGTCGAAGGTCGGATCGGCCGGGTCCCCATCGCCGATGGTGCCGTTGGGCACGCGCAGCTCGAGCCCATCCGCGACGAAGTCCAGGCCGGTGCCGCCGTCGTGCAGGTTGGCCTGGCTCAGAACGATGTGGATGTCATTGGCGTTGCCCACGTTGATGGAGCCGTCGTCGATGTCCACGGTGCCGTTCTCGTTGATCGTGACATCGCAACCCAGGAGCGTGCCGACGAGGTTGCGGGTGCCACCGCTCGTGATGCTCAGGGTGTCGGCGCCCGTGAACGAGAGCTCGCCGTCGTCCATGTTGACTTCCAGCGCGTTGTAACCGTCGGCATCGTTGACGCTGGTGAGGGCCCCCGGCGTGAACGTGGTCGTCGTGAGGTTGTTGGCATCGACTTCGATGGCGTTGGCGGCCGTGCCAATTCCGTCTCCTCCTCCCAAAAAGACCTGGTTGCCGACGATGTTCACGGCCGCACCGTTGTTATCGAAGACGGTTGCGCCGGCGGCGACCGAGATGAATCCGGAACCCACATTGGCTCCCGCCAGGTTGATGTTGTTGCGGGCGGTGGCCATAACGTTTCCTCCGCCCGTGACGAGGTTTCCGGGAGTGAGATTCTGGCCGGCCTGCATGCTGATGACGCCGGTGCCGCTCGTGGTCAGGGTGTCGTTCACGTCCAGGAAGGTGATCGAGCCGTTGGTGGTCTGCAAGGAAATGCTGGTGTTATTGGTCAGCGTGATGGCATCGGCGGCCATGTTGTTGACCGTGATGGTGTTGTCGGCCACCAGCGCGATGTTGCTGCCCGCCGGCTGGGCCTCGAGGGACCCGCGCGAGACGGTGTTGGCCCCCACATCGGGGTCGCCGAAGAAGATGTCCGGGAGCTGGGGATCTTGCGAGCCCGAATTGGCTGCCGCGTCGATAATGGTGAGGTTTGTCGGGTCGATCAAGAAGGTGCCGGTCTGCCCGTTGGGCGCGGTTGCATCCGCGCTGCCGTTCACCCAGACGTTTTTCGTTCCGGACACCTCGGCGAAGCCGCCGTCGCCGCCCGTGTCGCCCCCGCGCGCGGTCAGCAAAGCGCCGGGCGCGAAGATGGTGGTGCCCTGGCCGAGGAGGCGCACGTCCCCGCCACTGCCGTTGGAGGGACCGCCATCGGCATGGGCTTCGCCGGTAAAGAGGCTGGTCTGGGTCGAGTTGATCCCGATGCGCCCTTGCTCGGCCTGCAGCGTACCGGAGTTCACGGCCAGGCCCTCGGCCCCGTGCAGCGTGACGGTGTTGCCGTCAACGGTCACCGAGCCCGCCTCGACCACGCCGTCGTGGTTCACCACGCTGGCCAGCATGTCGCTGACCGCCTGGGGATGGGCCTGGACGTCGCCGTGACTGGGATTGATGGCCAGGTTGATCAGCCCCGCGCCGTCCATGTTCACCACCGCCTCGGTGCCGGCGGCCAGCTCGATCTTGCCCAGGTTGGCCACGATCACGCCCTCGTTGTTGACGAGCGGCGCCACCAGAATGACCGACCCCTCCCCCTCGGCCGTGATCTGACCCTGGTTGATGACGTAGGCCAGGGCCTTGTCCGGGTCCTGGAACAGGCGGTAATTGCCGTTCAGAAAGTCCTCGTCGTTCATGCTCAGACTGGACGCGAGCAGACCCCCCACGTTCACCTGCGCGCTGGGGCCGAACAGAATGCCGTTCGGGTTGAGCAAGAAGATACGGCCGTTCGACTGCAGCGAGCCGAGAATGACGGACGGGTCCACGCCGGTAACCCGGTTGAGCGCGGTGGCGAGCTGGCTCGGCTGGATGAAACGGGTGACCTCGTTGGCTCCGATGCTGAACGAGTTCCAGTTGATGATCACCTTGTCGGTGTACTGGCTGATGGTGGTGGTCTGCCCACCCTGGATGGTGGCGCTGCCCGATACCACCCTCCCGTCTTGAGGGTTGGCCAGGGCCCCGTGGGTCGCCAGCGCAATGCAACTCAAGACCGAAGCGCTCGAAAGCCAGCTGCGGAAGGTATTCATGGCAGAACTCTCTCCTATCCCAAACCTCGAGGGGAAACCCAATCACTCTCGCGCAAGAGGTTCGGGATGAAAAGGGATGGAGCCTGCTTCTTCGATTGCTCCTCAGGGGGGCGCTTCAGGGGCGCCATTCCGGCGATTGAGCTGCCGGATGCCCCCTGCCCGCGAAAAAGATTCTAGAGCGTGTTGACATTCGACTGCCGCCTCCTGTGGATAATTGAAGGATATTCTCTATCGCCGTTGCATTGCCGAGCGCGATTCTGCAGAGGGGGACTTGGCCATGCCGGTGGAGGAGAAAAACCACGGAGCACACGGAGCGCACGGAGGGGTACTTCTGGAACCTTTGACAGAGGCGATTATCGG
>JBDHVW010000061.1:0-49294 GCA_039809865.1 Vulcanimicrobiota bacterium | reverse complement strand
GGTCCCAACCAGTCGACCACCACGATGCCATGAGGCTCATCCCCGCAGGGCCGTGCGCAGGTTGCTGAGATATGCCCTGACTCTTGCCCTGGTTCTTCTGCTGGGGGTGCTGTGCTATTTGCTCAGTCCCACCGAGCCCGAGGAGAGCAGGCGCCTCAAGATGGAGGCACGGCGCAGGCTGGACCTCCAGGCGCGCATCCCCGACGAGAGCAACGGCTATACGATGCTGGCCTTCATCCCCCGGCCGGGCAACCCCCCCGAGCGCGGTGCCATCTACTCGTTGAGCCTGCACCATCCGTCTCAGGAAACCCCCGTCACCACCGGGCTGGCCCAGGCACTGACGGCCTTCCGGCGCAGCCGGCCGCTCTTCGACCACGCCCTGGAACGGCCGTATCTCTTCTTTCCCGAGGGCTCCAAAGAAGGAATCACGCTGGCGATCTGGCTCACCCGCGCTTATCTTGTCGACGGGGCCAATCAGCCCGACGAGGGCGGCATGATGCGCGTCACCTGTCAGGCCTGGCGTCTGGGGGCGCAGACGCTCAGGAACGGCACGCTGCCCACCCTGCGCGCCGGGATGGAGATGAGCTGGCTGGCCGCCGAGGGACTGCAACCCCTGGTGGCCAACGGTCGGCTTTCAGCCGGGGACCTCCAGGAGCTCGCCCGGTTCCTGGATGCCAATCGTCTGAGCCCGGACCTGATGGTGCTGGCGGGGGACGCCGAGGCGGCTCGCTTCGAGGCCGACGTCCAGCGGCAGCCCATCTCCGGTGCGGGAAAGGCCCTGCCAGGGTTTTTACAGGGAACCTTCCGACAACGCGAGGTGCGCGTCTACGACGTGTGCTATCTCAGAATCAGGCCGTGCCTGGAGGACCTCGAGTCTTGCGCTGCCCGCGGGCTCAACTTGCCCCGCAGCCTCGCGCTGATGGTTCGCAACGGCGACTCGATGGCGGCCGAGGAGTTCCCCGAGCTCGACCAGCTTCTCCTCTCTTATCGCTTTACGCTCGACCGGCAGGACCAGCTGCGGGCCGCCATCGCTCTGCAGCTTGCCTGGACCCCCGAGCACGGTTATCCGCCCCTGCGCTCGCTTGGATTGAAGCTCACCCCCCGCTTGCAGCTTACCAGGGACCGCCTGATTCTGGACGGGTCCGACTATCCGGGGATGGGGTCCGACGAGTTGGAGCTGCGTCTCAAGTCTCCAGTGCAGCCGCCACCGCGTCCAGCAACCGCTCCGGCAGAAAGGGCTTCTCCAGGGTCGTGACCGACGGGCCAAGCGGGGCGCAAAGCTCGAACGCGTGCCGCGAGCCCGAGATGAAGAGCAGGCGCAGGCCGGGATCGGCGTCCAGCAGCTCGCGCGCCAGCTTCACTCCGTTCTCGTCGGGCAGCAGAATGTCGCTGATCACCAGTTGCACACGGCCGCGATGCTGAGCGCACAGAACGCGAGCTTCCGCGGCACTGGCGGCGGGGTGCAGCTCGTAGCCGGCCCGCTCGAGGATGCGCGCCACGACCCGCCTCACGGCTGTCTCGTCCTCGATCAGCACCAGACAGCCTGCGGCAGGGTGGCGCGGCAGGCAGTCGAGCGCTGCCTCTTGCTCGGTGCTGGGGAACTCCAGAGTGAACGTGGTGCCCTCTCCGACCCGGCTTTCGACCTCGACCACGCCGCCGCTTTGCGTTACGATCCCATAGACGGTCGCGAGGCCCAGTCCGGTGCCCCGGCCCGGCCCTTTGGTGCTGAAGAACGGCTCGAAGAGGCGGCTCAGGGTCTCGGGTGACATGCCGGCACCGTCGTCGCTGACGGTGAGTCGCACGACGGCCCGTTGACTGTCATCGACTGCGTTTGCGGTTTGGATGCGCAGCTGACCGCCATCCTGCATCGCGTCGCGGGCGTTGACGGCCAGGTTGACCAGCACCTGCTCGAATTGGTGCGGATCAAGACGCGTCCGGCGGAGCCCCGGGTCCAGCTCGCACTCGAGGCGGATGGCCGTGCCCAGCACGCGTTGCAGAATCTTGCCCATGGAGTCGATGACGTGATTGAGGTCGACGGGGCGAGGCGTCAGGGTCTGCTTGCGGCTGAAGCTGAGCAGTTGGGAGGTCAGAGCGGTGCCGTGGCGCGTCGCTTTGAGAATCTCCTCGATCTCCTCGCGCAAGGGATCGCGCTCGGTGATCATCTCGAGCATGATTTCCGATGAGCCCGCGATGATCATCAGGAGGTTGTTGAAGTCGTGGGCGATCCCGCTGGCCAGCCGTCCCAGCGCTTCCAGGCGGCCGACGCGCGCCAGCTGATCCTGGAGCTCCTGCCGCAAACGGCGGTCGGCCGCCTCACGCAGCTCGCGATCGACGCTGGGCAGCAGGCGCACCAGGCTGCCCTTCATCAAGAAGTCGCTGGCACCGGCCTTCATGGCGGCCACGGCGGTCTCTTCGCCGATGGTGCCCGACACGATGAGAAACGGCAGATCACCGTGCTCGCGAACGATCTCCAGGGCCTCCAGCGCATTGAATCCAGGCATGGAGTAATCGGAGAAGACCATGTCCCAGGGGCCGTTCTTCAAAGCCAGGCGCAGGTCGACCGCGCTCTGGACGCGCTGGTACTCGAGCTGGTAGCCGCCTTTGCGCAGGACATGCACGAGCAGGTCGACGTCGTCGACCGAATCTTCCACAAATAGAACCTTCAGCGGGTCGCTCATGGTCAGGCGTTTTCTCCAACACAAAGAAGACGCCCACGGCTCTCCGCTCCAGATCGTGGAAATCTAACGACTTGAGTTCGTCAGACGGGACAGAATTTTCCTGTGTAAAATCGGCGCAAATTCCGGACAATCAGGTTAACAAATTGCGCAGCTAAACCAGAAGCCGATCCAGCTCCAGCTCGAACACCGAAACAGGCTGGGTGAGTTTGAAGCCGTCCAGCACCGAAGGGTGGATTTCGCCCATGACTCCGACCTGGTGTCGGGTATCCCCGCGGGAAGCCAGCACCCGGGCCCCGCGGCCTTTGATGAAGTAGGGCTCCTCATGGGGCTCGACCTCGAGCTTCCAGCCCAGCTCGTGCAACAGGGCGTGGCACGCCGAGCGCATCTCCGAGTAGTCCACTTTGGGCCCGGCGGCGCCGGCGATGATGCGCCCGTGCTCGCGCGCGCCCGTGTCGGCCTCCTCACAGAGACGCGAGACGCGCCCTACCTCGAAGATATGTTGCGGCATCTCGTGGTCGGTATTGGCGCTGAAGGTGTCCAGCAGCCCGGGCAGGAGCGAGGCGCGAATCATCGTCTGCTCCACGCTGATCGGGTTGTCGATCACCACGTGGTCCTCGCGCCGCTCGAGACCCAGCGCGTCATACTGCGCTTCCTCGCTGCTCAAGATGAGGGTCAGCACCTCCAGGTAGCCCAACCCGGTGAGCGCGCGCCGGCAGAGGGTGGCGCCCTTCTCGAACGACTGCTCCTCCCCCACCGTCAGCGTGGGCACGAGCGAGGGCACCAGGTTGTGGTAGCCGTAGGCGATGGCCACGTCCTCGATCAGGTCGATCGGGTGCATGATGTCGTTGCGATAGGCCGGCACAGCCACCAGCATCTTGCCGCCATCCTTGGGCATGATCGAGTGCCCCATGCGGATGAGCAGCCGCGCCACCTCTTCGGGCTCGAGCGTCACCCCGATGGTGCGCCCTGCCTCGGCCGAGTCCAGCTCGACGAGCTGGGGCGAGAGATCGGGCGTCGCCACCGAGCGGTCGGCATACAGGATGGAGACCTTCTCGAGCTGGGCGGCCCCGTCGAGCTCCAGGAGGCTGGTCACCAGGATGTTCAGGGTCTTGTTGACCACCCGCTCCTCGGTGCCGGTCACGTCGATGAAGAAGTTCTTGGTCTGGACGGTGACTTTGGTGCCCTCGGAATTGATGATGGGCGGCAGGCTCAGCACCTGGCCCTGCGAGTCACACAGCAGCGGATAGCGCTGGTGCTCCTTGAGCAGGTGGGCGTAAGATTTGCCTTTCGGATGCTCTTCGAGCACCTGGCGCGGGGTGATGGCGCGGTCCTGGTAGCCCAGGGGCACGAACTTCTTCTCGTCGGGGCCGATGGGACCGTAAGTGAAAGCCGCCCCCTGCACGAGCCGATCGAGATCGTAGACACCGATCGAAGCGCGCTTGCGGTCGCGCCCCAGCGCCCAGTGCAGGTTCTCCTGGAGCTTCATGATGACCTTGATGATATCGTCCGACAGCGTGATGTCGCGCACGACCGCGCAGGCGATGCAGGGGCGGAAGCTCTCGGCACTGCTCATGGCCGGGTCCACGGTGACCTGGCAGGTCGGAGGTCCGACCTCGTAATTGAGCGTCGAGTCGCCCTCGTTCAGGTAGGCCCGCAGCACGCGCGCCAGTCCGCCCGGCTCGAACATGTCGGGCCGCACGGCCAGCAACTCCATGCGGATCACCTCGCTGGTGCCGGCCTCCTGGCGAGCCTCGGCCTGAGCGCGGAAATCGGCGCCGCAGCGGTCGCACTCCACCGGCGGATTCTCCGTCTCGGTGATCTCCATCAGGTTGCCGCAGCGCTCGCAACGGAAGCGCCGCAGGGTGGCGTAGCCTTCCACGTCACAGCCCAGATGCTGCAGATGCTCGACGAGCTCGTCGCGGTTGAGTGGGGTGGAGATGCGCTCGAGCAGCATATCCACCGGAATCCCGATTACCGGCACAGCGGTTCCTCCTTCAGCCAGGCCAGGCGAGCGCGATAGAGCTCACCGATGCTCCCCACCTCGTAGCGGAACATGGCCAGCCGCTCGAGGCCCAACCCCCAGGCCAGTACGGGCGACGTGCAACCCAGCGGGCGCGTCACCTCGGGGCGGAACATCCCGGCGCCGCCCATCTCGACCCAGTCCGACTTGCGGTCGCTCCACACGAAGACCTCGACGCTCGGCTCGGTGTAGGGAAAGAACGCCGGCCGGAACTGGAACTTTTGGAAGCCCATCTTCTGGTAGAACGCCTGCAGCGTCCCCAACAGGTTCGAGAAGCTCGCTTTGTCGTCGATGATGATGCCGTCCACCTGGTGGAACACGGGCAGGTGCTTGTAGTCGACCGTCTCGCGCCGGAACACCGGTCCCACGCAGAAGACCTTGCGCGGAGAGGTCGGGTTCTGCGCCAGCGCCCGAATGGTGCTGGCGGTCGTGTGGGTGCGCAGCACGGCTTTCTTGGCCAGCTCGCGATTCCACACGTAGCGCCAGCCGACCGAGCCCGTATCGCCGCCGTTCTCGTGGGTCTGCAGCACGCGCTCGACCATGTCGGCGTCGGGCAGGCGGCACTGGCCGGGTCGGGCCACGTAGAACGTGTCCTGCATGTCGCGGGCGGGATGATCTTGCGGCTGGAACAGGGCGTCGAAGTCCCAGAAGCCCGACTCCACGTAGGAGCTGACGGTTTCCGTAAAGCCCATCTCCAGAAACACGCGCCGCGTCTGCTCGAACACGCGCACCAGCGGATGGGCCTTGCCCGGGGCCACCTTGGAGGCTTCCAGGGTGACGTCGTAGGGCCGCAGCTCGACGTTCTTCCACTCGCCCGTGCGCAGCATCTCGGGCGTGAGCTGGTTGACCTGCGAGCGCGCCTCGAGGCCGCCCTCCACCAGCTTCTTGCCTTTGGCCGTCAGTTTGGCAAAGCGGATCTTGCGCGGCTTCTCTTCTACGATGCCGGTGCGGCCTTCCAGCATCTTGAGCCCGGCTTTGACGTCGACCTCTTTCTTGACGAGATCCTTTTCGGAGGCCGCCTCGAGGTCCCACAGGGCCATGACGAGGATCTCGTCGGCTCCGGGTTTCTCGCCATTGGTCGGGGCCTGGGCGCCGAGCTTGAGCTCCTTGCCGTCCTGCTCGGCCCAATTCTTCTGCTTGAGCCAGCGCAGCGATTGCCCCACCTCGGTCTTGTCCAGGCCCGTCAGCTCGGCCAGCTCGGGCATCTCGGTGGGGGTGCCTTTGGTGAGGAGGGCCTGCACGATGTGGCGCTCGGGCAGCAAACCTTCTTTGAGGGCCTTGCCCTTCTTGCCCAGCTTGAGGTCGAGGTAGGTCTCTTCGGTGACCTCGATCTCCTCGGAGCGCGACAGGCAGACGGCGGTGACCTGGCTCTGATCCAGGCCTAACTCGGCGGCGAGATCCTGGACCGAAACGGTCTCCTTTTTTCCGGCCAGGGCCGTAAGAACCTTATAATCGACTTCGGGTACGCTCTGCATTGCGCGGGAACCCTTCGCGCCCGAGGGGCATTTCCTTCAGGCGCGCCCGGTCAGCTCGCGATCCACGGCAGGTCGAACTGTCGCCCCACCCTGGTTTCGCAAAAAACCCAGAAGGCCTTGCCCTCGTCGCGCCAGAGCTCGGCCACCTCGCGCAGCACATCGATGAAGCGCTCGAGCACGTCGGCTTCCAGGTCGTCGGCCTCCAGCACGCTGACCGCGTAGCCCTCGGCCTCGTCGAGATCGAGCAGGCAGTCGCGCAGGGAATCCCAGTTACGGCCGAAGTGCTCGGGGAATTTGAAGGTCTTGTAACAGGCCTTCAGCAGCTCTTTCCGGGTCGACTTTCCATCCAGCCGTAGCTCGAAGACTTTTAGCCCCGCGCCCTCGCTGGTGTCCATCAGGCCTTGCGGGTCGCCGTTCACGCCGTAGACGCCCGCTTGCTCGGTTTTGAGCAACTGCTCGCTGGTCATCATCTACCGGGTCTCTTCCGTCTCCTCGTCGGATTTCTTCTGCTGCCTCCGATCGATCAGGGCATAGCGGAACGTCTTGCCCCGGCGGATCTTCAGCATGAAACGTTTGCGCTTGCTCAGTTCGGGCAAGAGCTTTTTGAAATCCTCCACCGAGTTGATCGGAGTGGAGTCGACCCCCAGAATGATGTCGCCCACCGCCAAACCGGCGTCGTCTCCGGCCCCGCCGCGGGTCACGTAGGAGACGAGCGCCCCGTTGCGGTCGCCCAGTCGGTACTCGAGCACGTGGGACTGGGTGATGGCCTGGACCCCGATGCCGAAGTCGGTGTAGTTCTCCTCCGAGTCGACGGCCGGCTGGGTGCCGATGGTGACCCGCACCACCAGGCGCTCCCCGTTGCGATAGAGCTCGACGGGCACCTTCGTGCCGGGCTGGAGCTTGGTGACCACCTGGGTGAAGGCGTTGATCTCGTCGTCTTGCTCGGCTTCCACCGGCTCGTTGTTGAAGCGCAACAGCACGTCGCCCGACTGGATGCCGGCCTCGGCCGCCGGCGAGCCCGGCAAGACATCGCTGACCAGAATGCCGCGCGTGGTGCCCAGCTTCATGAACTCGGCCATCTCCTGGCTGAACGGTTGCATGAAGACGCCCAGCCAACCGCGCTCGATGCGCCCCTCCACCTCCGAGCGCGTGATGACCTCGCGCACGATCTTGGCCGGGATGGTAAAGCCCTGTCCGCGCCCGATTCCGACCGAGTTGATGCCGATCACCTCGCCCCGCAGGTTGAGCAGCGGACCGCCCGAGTTGCCCGGATCGATCAGGGCGTCGGTCTGGATGAAATCGTTCAGCAGCGGCACATCGGTGTCCAGATCGGGAATGTAGCGTCCCTTGCCGCTCACGATGCCGAAGCTCACGGTGCGGTCGAAGCCGTAGGGGTTCCCGATAGCCAGCACCCACTCCCCTACCTGCACCTTATCCGAGTCGGCCAGCTTGGCGAACGGCAGCGGCCTTCCCGCGTCGATTTTCAGGAGCGCGAGATCGGTCTGTTGATCCTTACGCATCACCCGGGCCTCGAATTTGGTCTTGTCGTCCAGGATGACCGTGATGAGCGAGGCGCGCTCGATCACGTGGTGGTTGGTGATGATCTGCCCGTCGGCGCTCAAGATGAGGCCCGAGCCGAGACCCTTGCGGCGCTGCTCCCCGCGCGTCTGCACCACCTCGATGTGCACGACCGACGGCTTGATCTGGTCGGAGACCCGAATGATCAGCCGCTGCAGCTCTTCGAACACCTCGAGACTGCGATTCTCAAGCGCCTGGGCCCGGACGGGCAGCACCAGGCAAAGCAGGATGAGGATCAGCTTGCGCACAGGCGGACACGGTTCGACCGCCCGCTAGAGTTGCCTGCCAGTTTGGGAGACGGTAGACGGGAGATTAGTAAGGAGTAAGGAGTGTCGTTGGGAAGGCCTCGGCGGGACTTGACACTGGAGGCACTCTTAACTCTCAACTCTCAACTCTCAACTCTTTACTCTTTACTCTTTACTCTTTACTCTTTACTCCGCTCTACTCTTTGCCGGTTTTATGCGCCTTGTGAATCATCACCATGATGTCCTGGGCGGCGCTGCAGTAGGGCATGACGCGGCGCTCGGTCAGGCGGGCGATCTCCTCTTGCAGGGCCGTGTCGGTGGGGTCCATGAAGGCGACCTGAATGCGTTCCTTGTCTTCGCTGAAGGGGACCGCCTGGTTCTTCAGGGCCCACTCTTTGTCCAGGCGCCGGGCGGCGCGCTTGTCGAGGTCGACGGCCTCGACGTCGATGTAGTCGGCCCCCAGGTAGCGCGCCAGGGCGCTGGCGGCGGCCTTGCGCGGGAAGACGTAGTCGGTCAGCACCGACTCGAGCACGTCCGGGGAGTCTTTCACGCGGTCATACTGGGCCATCGTGATCAGCTGGTCCTCCAGCAGGACCTCCGTGAAGGGCTTCTCCTTGGGCGTGCGCCGCAGGAGGGCCAGCAAATCCAGCACGTTCTTGCGGCTGAGAGAGGTGGCCGGCTTGAGCCGGTTGACCAGGCGGATGTTCTCCTTGCGACGGTTGTAGATCTCCTCGTCGCCCAGCACGCCTTCCTCGAAGAAGTTGACCACCATGCGATCGCCAAAGTCGCTCAGCGAGCGGAAGTTTTCGATGCGCCAGCGCCGCGAGTTCGAGGCGAAGGCGCCGTCGCGACAGGTATCCAGGCTGGCCAGCAGCTCCTGATGTCCGGCCAGGGGCTGACGGGCAATTTCGGCGATGCGATCGTCGTAGAAAGCGAAAATTCGGGTTTCCTCGTCTTCGGGGTCGATCAGCAGGCCGCGGGCGCCGGCAAGGATGACCTCATCCAGCTTGCTGGCGGCCTCCTCGCCGATACGGCCGCGAAAGTCGACGTCGCGCGAGGTCAACTTCGCCTTGGGATCGATCATCTCGGAGGGGAGCGCCGGCGGCATCTGGGCGGCCAGTCGAGGACGGGAGGTCGTGGCGGCCGTCTTCGACTCTTTGGGTTTGCCTTTGAACAATGAACCCATGCGGGCTACTTCCCCTCAGTCGAGACTCAATACCGGTCGCTGCGAGAACAGCGTGATCACTTCTCGCGCCGGTAGAGGTTTCACGGCGGCTGGAAGCTTTCCCTCCAGGCCCAATTCCTGCACCTCTTCGGCCAGACAATAGACCTCGCGGCCTTCGAGCACCGAGGAATCGGTCAGCAGCCCGCGCGCGAGCAAGACCAGTCCGGCCTCTTTATCGGCCGCCAGAAGCTCCAGAAAATCGGCGCTGGGACGGTTGGATACGACGTAAAGCGATGACATCGGTTACAGCTTGAGCTGGAGCTCGGCTTTGCGCCCCAACTCCAGCAACTCCTCTCCTGAGGCCAGCTTGACCTCGATGGCCAGATCCTCGGGCTTGAGGCCCAGTCGGGTCAGGCTCTCCTTCTGGACGTAGAAATTGACGGGATAGGCTTTGGCGGCGCGATAGTAGCGCCCCCAGCCGTCGCTGGTGGGTTTGACCGCGGTCAGAACGCCCTCGCCCAGCAGCGCCACGTCGACGGAGTGGCCGCGAAAGCCGGAGGAGAGCGCCACGGCCGTCCGCAGCAACTCGTTGAGGGCCTGACCGCCGTTCCAGCGGCAGACGGAGATGAGGACGCTCTTGCCGCGGCTCACAGGCTGATCACCCGATCCGAGCCGTTGAGAAGCTCGGAAAGCTCCATGGCCCCTCCGAACCTGACCCCATCGAGGAACTGGGCTTTACTGACCAGTCCGCGGGCGCGCGCGCAGTTCTCGTGAGCGATCACTTTCACTCCCCGGGCCAACAGCGCGGCCCACCAGCTGGAGGCCGAACCGATTTGCCCCTCGGTGGGCTGTTGCTCGCGCAGGGGTTGATAGACCCCGTCCTGGCGGCAGAAAACGCCCACTTCGAAGCCCTGTTCCAGGGCTCCGAGCGCCAGGTGGTAGAGCGTGCGGGCGCCCGGCATCGAGCGGGGCGGCGTGCTCAAAATGAAGGTGATGCGGGACAATCAGGCCTCCCAGATACTTTGGTCGCGCGTCCTTCGGGGTGCATGGGGAAGACTCCCTCGCACCGCTCGATCAGCAAGCGCTGGCGGCTCCGGGCGCGTAATGCGACTTCACGTAGTCTTCCACCATCTCGAGAAAGCGCTCGGCGATGTCGTCTCCCCGAAGGGTGGCCACTTTCTCGCCGTCGGCATAGACGGGGGCAGTGGGAACCTCACCCGTGCCCGGGAGGCTGAGGCCGATGTGAGCGCCCTTGGCCTCGCCCGGTCCGTTCACCACGCAGCCCATCACGGCCACCTTCATCTGCTCCACGCCCTCGTAGCCGGCGGCCTTCCATTCGGGCATGCGACGTTTGAGCTGGCCCTCGACCTCGAGCGCCAGCTCCTGGAAGAGCGTGCTGGTGGTGCGGCCGCAGCCGGGGCAGGCCGTCACGCGGGGGGCGAAATCGCGCAGGCCGATGCTCTGCAGGATCTCGCGACAGATCTCGACCTCTTTGGTGCGCGCTTCGCCCGGGGTGGGCGTCAGGGAGACGCGGATGGTGTCTCCGATGCCGTCCTGCAACAGGATGCCCAGCGCCAGGCTGGAGGAGACGGTGCCCTTCATGGCCATGCCCGCCTCGGTCAGGCCGACGTGCAACGCGTAGCGCGTGCGCTTGCTGAGCTCGCGGTAGACGTGGATGACCTCTTGCACTTCGCTGACCTTGGTGGAGAGCACGATCTTGTTGGCCGCAAGCCCGTATTCCTCGGCCATCGCGGCCGAACGCAGGGCGCTCTCGAGCATCGCGTCCAGAAAGACCATCTTGGCGCCGCGGGGAGACCCGGCGGCCAGGTCGGCCTCGATCAGCTCTTGCAGCAGCGCCTGATCCAGCGAGCCGCCGTTGACGCCGATACGGACGGCTTTGCCGTGCTCGACGGCGGCCTCGATCATGGTTTTGAAGTTGGTATCGTGCTGTTGCCCCACGCCCACGTTGCCGGGGTTGATGCGATACTTGTCCAGGGCCCGCGCGCACTCGGGGTGGCGCGTCAGCAGCCGGTGGCCGTTGTAGTGGAAGTCTCCGATGAGCGGCACGTTGCAGCCGGCGGCCCGCACGCGTTTGACGATCTCGGGGGTGGCATCGGCGTTCTCGGCGTCCTTGACCGTGAACCGCACCAGCTCGGAGCCCGCCTCGGCCAGCTCGAGCACCTGCTTGACCGTGCCCTCCACGTCGGAGGTGTCGGTGTTCGTCATACTCTGGACGCGGACCGGATTCGAGCCTCCCATGAGGAGGTCACCGATCTTGACTTCATGCGATTTGCGCAGCTTTAACACGAACGTTTCCCTTGAATTTTATTCCTGAGCCGGGCGGCCGTGGGTCAGTTCTGCGCGTTTTGTGGCGCTCCTGCCATCCATCATTCGACCGTGCCTGTCGTCGCCGTGAGGACGCCGCGCTCAACGCGATATACCTGCCGGGTTCCGTCGGGCGAGCGCCACGCCAGCAGGTCAAAAGTCTGTCCCGAATCGCACTTGATCACGTCGGCCCGCTCCAGATCGAGCGGCTGCCCCGGTTGTGGATGGGCGGACCCTGCCGGCAGGCTGGCGAAGTAGGCGGAGCCCTCCCCCACCACTTTCCCCTGGCCGTTTTCGTCCACCAGCACCGCGGTGGCTTCGTCCACTCCCAGCCCGCGCGCGCCCGGCTCGCGGCTCATGAAGACCAGCAGCCGCCCCATCCGCTCGCGCTCGCTGAAGTGCGTGTCGGTAATGATGCCCTGCATCGGCTCGGACTCGAGGAACCGCTCGTTCAGCGTGACCTTCGGTCCGAACGGGTCTTGCAGCGCTTCGGGCGAGTCGACCGTGTCGTTGGCGGCGCTGAAGAGCGGATCGCCCAGGAGAGCCAGGCCGGCGCTGGTGCCGCCGATGGGTACGCCCCGATCGTAGGCTTTCTGGACCGCCGCCTGGAGCGGAGTGCCCTCGAACAGCTTCACGTAATCGTACTGGTCGCCTCCGGCGAAGAAGATCCCCTCGGCGTTCTCGATCCGCTCGAGCACGAACGGGTCGTACGAGCCCTGGCGCTCTTTCATGCAGAACGTCTCGACCGAATCGACCGTGCGGCCGTCGCTGAGCGGGAGGTTGGCCAGGTAGTCGTTGTAGCCATCGGCCCCCGAGGCGCGGATCACGACGATATCGCCTGCATCGCTGCGATCGAGCAGGAAGGTCATCGCCTGGTCCTGGTCCGTGCCTCCCCCGGCCAGCACGAGGCCGGTGCGGGGTTTGGCGGTGCTGTTAGCGGGGTTGCCGGTCAGGTAGTAGTCGTAGTGGATGGGCATTTGGCGGTAGGGTAAAACTTTGCGCTGAAAAAAGCCTGAAGGCCGAGGGGGGGTCGAGGAGATTTTGGTGATTTCCTCGACCTCGTGTCCGGACGACGAGGCTCGAACCGCGGAGGACGAGGCTATCCCTGTGAGAAAGCTGCGAACCCATGGACCTCCAGGGGATGCTGCTCGAGGGTCGCTATCGCCTGCGTGACTGTCGCGGCGAGGGTAGCTTTGGCACTGTCTACGCGGCCGACGAGCTGTTGCGCGGGAAGCGGGTGGGGCGGTGTTGCCTCAAGATCATGTTGCCGGGGAGCGACGAGCAGGTCGAGATGTTTCGGGAGATCAGCCACCTGGCTCGGGTCTTCCATCCCCGGGTGGTCAGCTTTCGAGGCTGCGGGGAGGTGCGCACCGGCACGCTGCGGGGCAGCCTCTACCTGGCCATGGAGCTGGGCGAGCGCTCGCTGCGCAGCGACCTGGAGCGGGCGGCGCTCAGTCCGGACGAGCTGCTCGAGGTGGTGCAGGCCCTGGCGGAAGGTCTGGCATTCCTGCACGAGCAGGGCCTTGTGCACCGCGACGTCAAGCCGGACAACCTGTTGCTCTGCAACGGCTCCTGGAAGCTCAGCGATTTCGGGCTGGCCCGCACCCTGGCCTCGCTGGCGAAGCTGGGCCCGTTGCCCGGAGGGACGCTGGCCTATAAGGCTCCCGAGATCTTCGCGGGCTCTCCCCTGGGCACCGGCGTGGACCTCTGGGCGCTGGGGGTGATCGTCCAGGAGTCCCTGACGGGTGTGTTCCCGTTTGGAGAGGAGTTCGCCGTCGACGATCCGCTCTGGCTCGAGCCCGTGGTGGATGGCGCTCTGCTGGAGCCTTTCGGGTGGCTGGCGCGGGGCTGCCTGACGGTGGACCCGTCTTTGCGGATGAGCGCTTCCGAAGTGCTGGAGTCGTTGGCGGTCTGGCGCGCGCGCCGTCCCCTGGCGGAAAGCTGGCTCAACGAGTGCGATCGAATGGTGTTCCTCGGAAGTTACGCCGCCGCCCTGGCGCGCATGCGCAAGCTGGCCGTTTGGGAGCCGGGCCTGCGCGAGGCGCTGGCGGGGCGTTACGATCAGCTCTTGCATCTGGGATTGCCGCCCGACCTGTGCGGCGAGTTGCACCTCGATCTGGGCCGCCTGTATCTGGCGACCGGCCATCTGGAGCTGGCCCGGCGCGTGCTGGAGGATTGCCGGCGCTTGTATCCGGACACGCCCGGGGCGTTGTTGGCCCTGGGCGAGGTCTACCGGCTGGTGCTGCCGGACAATGCGGAAGTGTTGGAGCTGCTGGCGGGCCTTTACGAGAAAGCGGGCTCTTTGCGCCGCGCGGCGGACGCGTATCGGGAGCTCGCGGGGATCACCGCGGGGCGGGTGCGGGACAGGGCTCGAAAGCGCCTGGAAGCCCTGCGGGACGCGCGTACCGGATAGGGGCCGCCTATCCGAAGGAGGGACGCACTTCTCGGGCGCGTGCCCTATGATAAGCCCAGGAACCTTACAGGAGGCACTGATTCGATATGAATGACGATATTCTCAAGGGCAAATGGAAACAGCTGACCGGGGCCATGAAGACCCAGTGGGGCAAGCTGACCGACGACGACCTCACGGAAGCCGAAGGCAGCGGTGAGAAGCTCATCGGCAAGCTGCAGGAGAAGTACGGCTGGGCGAAGGACGACGCCAGCCGCAGCCTGAGCGAGTTCCTCGACGCCCGCCACGAGAGCAACGTTCCGTAACGCTCACTTAGAAGGCGCAAAATGAGGGCCCGGCCGAGAGGTCGGGCCCTTAACTGTACGGCTCAGGGCCAGGAAACTGGTCACGGACAGAAGACTGGAGATGAGGCCGAGAAGAATCCTGAAGTCCCCTGCCTGGAAAGCGAGGAGAAACAGTAGGAGCGCAATCTGGACCACAACCGTGGCCGCGATTCGTGGGGCCTCCACTTTCACGGCAAGGCGGAACAAGAAGAGTTGGAAGAAGATTGCTGCCAGCACCAGAAAGGTGACCGTCAAAAACATCGCCAGGAACGAGTTCGTGCTAAAGCTCAGGCAAGCTGTCAGAGCGCTCGATAGCGCCAGTCCGCTGGCTATCACCCAGCGCTGGCCCAGGTCCCTGGGTAGGCAAAGGCAGGCCGCGAATCCAAAGAGGCCCGCGAAGGCGGAAACCATGAGAAGGATCAGTGACAGCTCGGAAAATCCCGGGAAGAGCATTGTCAGGTATCCGCCCAGCCATAACACTGAAGCTCCCAGACAAGATTGCATTGCCCCCCGAATCGCGTCGCGGTTCATCGGTTCAACGCCCGCAGCACGAAGGGCGTGCTCAGTGTGAGCCAGGCCAGGCCCGCCAGGGTTGCAGCAGCCGAGGTCGACGCCAGGACCATCAGGAGCACGAGCATTTGCCAGATGATCATCAGGGCCAGTCGGGGGCTGTGGGTCAGTGATGCGATGCGGAACATAAAGAGGTGGAACATGATCAGGCCCACCACGAGGAAGTAGCGAACAAGCTCGATAGAGCGGTTCTGGTAGTCGAGGAATACGAGGGTGCCGAGGACCAGGCTCGCAGCGCTCGCCGCGACGTAACGGCCTCCGGCCCGCGCCGGAGCGCTCAGGCAGTGCGCCAGCCCGACCAACGCTCCCAACCCGGCCACCACGCAAAACATCCCGAACACCAGGACCAGGATGAACTCGGCGGCCCCTCCCAGATAGAGGCCCGGGACAAGGCACGTGACGACGCCGACCAGCCAGATCCAGGCGGCAACCTGGCACACCGAGAGGCCCGCGTGCATCGCGCCCAACTCGAAGTCTCCCTGGATTTCCCCTTCAGGCACTGCCCCGCGCCAGCGGCGGCGCCATTCGACGGCAACCATGGACTTCTCGCTCACGCATGAGAATTTCCCGACTCTCAACGCGCCTCCCTGCGGGCGCGGTACCTCCGAACCTGCCCGAAACGTAAGGCCCTTGCTACGATCGGATCAAAGGAGACCAATCTCATGCGCAACCTGATCGTCATCGCCCTCCTGGGAGGGCTGTCCCTGTCGGCCCACGCGGCCACCTACCGCATCTCGTCCTCGCCCGCGAGCCAGGTCGAGCGGGTCGAGCAGCTGGCGCCCACGCGGCCCGGTGACACTCCGCTGAACCCGCGCACGCCCACGGTGGAGCTGATGCCCACCCAGGGCAACAAGCTGCAGCCGCTCAACAACATCTACCTGCGATTGGGCGACTATCCGGGCGAGCAAAATCCTTATGTGCTGCCGCAGGGGACGACCTGGCCCTACCCGATGTCCGCCCCGACCTATGACGGGCACTATCACCTACCGGGCGGTCAGTGGTAGGCGCATCCGCACCTTGGTGCCGCCCACGTTGACGTGCTGCCCCTCGAGGCGCACGCCGGTCCTGGCCGGCGGTGTATCCGAGGCGCCGCCAAGAACCTGTCCCAACAGGGTGCGCTGATACCACCCCTGGTTCTTGAGCGTGGGCAGTTGCTCCAGGGCGACCCGGTGGCTGGTCCCCTCGCGGTCCGTAAATCCCAGCAGGCCGTTGCGAGCTTCCAGCCCGGTCACCTCGGGCAGCACGGTCAGCAGTTTGCCGGTTGCGCCGTCCCACACCGGCGCCTTCGGCCCCGACAGCGCGACCAGGGTGCCGTCACCGACCACCTGGCCTTTTTCGAAATCGAACTTCTCCGGCATCTCCAGCAGTCGCGCGTCGCTGCCGCTCCCGGTGGCGTGGTCGCAGGTCCAGAGCGTGGGCTCGGCGCCCATCACCAGCACCCGATCCTCTCGCAAGGCCTGGTGTTTCTGGAAATACCCGTTGCCTCCGCGCAGCCACTCCAGGTTCTCCAGCAACGACTCGGCGTTGGCGTCAGTGACCTCGGTGGTCAGAAATTTCGCCTGTCCCAGCTCGAGCCGGACGGCCTTCAAGTATCTCTCGGGGTGGAGCTCTTTGAAAGAAATCGAGGCTTCCTGACCGTCAGGAGCCGTGAGCTCCAACCGATAGCGATTGGAGCCGCCGGCCGCCGAGCGCTCGAGCAGCACGGACAGCGTCCCGTCAGGCAGGTAGTGGACGTCCTTGACCGTGTCCTGGTAGGTCTTCCACGGGCTCAGACCGTGGCCGAGCTCTCCGCGCCGCACGTCCTGGCCGATGGCCACGGCGACCTCACGGCTGTTGCGCACGTCGAATGCCCGGGCCTCACCCGGTAGCTTCTGCAAGCTCTTGAGACCGACCCAGCCCCAACGCTGAAGGCAGCCCAGCACTTTTCCCTTCAGGGGCAGGTCAACCAGATGGTAGGCGCCGTCCTTCAATCTGGCCTGACCCACCACGCGGCGGCCGTCCTCGCGCATGGCAATGGTGTTGCTCAGGTCCATCTTGTTGCCGTGGATGTAATAGCCACGCTTGAGCTTCTCACTACCCGCGTTGTGATAGTGAAAACCGTGCTGGTAGTCGCGGTCGTCCCACCAGTAATGGAGCTCTTCCCCTCCGCCCTCGTCACGGCCGGGGTCGACGGACATCCAACTGTGGTCCATCTTGTAGTGGCGGCGCAACTCGGGCAGGTGGGCCTGGATGTTCACTCTGTCAAGGTAACGCCGAGCCCCGAAAATTGCCTCAAAGGAGTTCCCTGGCAGTCCAGGAAGGCCATGAAATGAAGCTCTACCATTGTCCCGGAACCTGTTCCCGGGCTCCTCACATCGTGCTGGAGGAGCTGGGGATTCCCTTCGAGCTGCACGAGATCAGCCTGATGAAAGGCGAGGGCCAGACTCCCGAGTACAAGAAGATCAATCCCACCGGCGGGGTGCCGGTGCTGGAGATCGCCCCCGGCGACTATCTGCGCGAGGTCCAGGTCATCCTGCAGTACCTGGCCGACCAGAATCCCGATCGGAAACTGGCGCCCCCCGCGGGCACCCGCGAGCGCTACGAGCTGATGCAGTGGCTGGGCTTCCTGGCCACCGACGTGCACAAGAACTTCTGGCCGGTGTTCTTCACCAGGCGCATCACCCAGAACGAAGAGGCCCAGAACGACATTCGCAAAGTGTTTGTGGAGCAACGATTGGCTCCGCGCTGGGTCCAGCTCTCCGAGAAGCTGGGCGACCGGGACTACCTGCTGGGTGAGTTCAGCGTGGCCGACGCCTATCTCTACACGGTGCTGACCTGGGCCCAGAAGACGAAGCAGGAGATCCCGGCCAACCTGCAGGCTTTCATGCAGCGCATGGAAGCCCGTCCGGCCGTCCAACGCGTCCTGGAGAAGGAAGACGCCAAGGTCAACGCTTAGGGCGTAGCGTCACCGAGCCGATGCGGACCGCGTCGGGTCGCACCTCCAGCGACCCGCCGCGGCCATCCAGGGCGCCGCTGAGCGTATCCACCTCCAGCATGGAGCGTACCAGCCCGAGCACGTCGGGCGAATCTTGCACCTTTCCGAGCACCTGCTCCCAGCGCTTCTGCTCCGGGCCGTCGTGGGCCCTCCGGAAGACCTCGTCCAGGCTCTCCTCGAGGGTCGCCAGCTTGAGCTCGCCCACGCTGTCGCAGACGTGGCGCAGATCGGCCGCCCGCATCGGTTGCCCCTGAACCAACAGCTCTTGCTCGCGGGCCGCTCCCAGCCGTTGGAAGTCGGCCATGGCCAGCTTGCCCTGGGGCGCTCCGGTGAAGCTCTGGATGAACGAAAAATTGCGATCGATGGCCTGCGCGGTGGCCTGGGCATTCTGATACTGGCCGTGGAAGTGGTCCGGGATGAAAGCGCACATCAGGCCACCGATGATGGCCACCATCCCCACCGGCAGGGAGATCTCGACGGGGGCGTGCACCACCGCATCCAGCGTGTAGCCGATGACGCCTCCGACTGCGGCTCCTCCCAGACCCAGGCCGAACCCGATCGGACCCACGGGCCAGCCCGCGCGGGCGTCCTTGACCAGGATGTTGTTCTCCAGCTTGCGGGCTTTCTGTTGAGCCAGCTGCGTCATCTGGTAGAGGTCGTCCCCATCGGCTTTGGCGATCAGGCGGCGGTCACTCTCGACCTGCCTGGCCTCATCCTTCTTGTCCTCGAGCAACAGCTCGTTCCGCTTCGTTTCGAGCGCTCGAAGGGCGGTGGCGCGGTTGGGGATGACCTGCATGATTCCCCGTAGCTTCGCTCAAGGCTCTGAAAGAATTCTGAAAGCGCTTTCGGGCTCGCGCACGCTGACAGCTGGCGTGGAGCGCGCCAGGGCGCCCAGCTCTTGGACCGCCCCGCTCGAATCGTAAATGCGCACCAGGCTCTCGAACAGGTGGAAAGCAGAGCGGCCCGGCGACAGGGGACCCTCGTCCAGCTCTGGCTGCAACAGCCAGAGTCGCCCCAGGGGAAGAGGTTCTTGCCGCAAAGGCAGCCCCAGCGCCTGGGGCTCGGTGCGCTCGCTTCCGATCAGGGCACGATTGTGGTAGGGGCCAACCTGTCCCTCGTGCAGCGAGACGAACTCGGGCGCCAGCAGAGAGGCGCCGGCAGCCTCGAGCCGATCGCGATACTGGTACACGAAATTGCCGTTCTGGCCCAGGAAGACCTCGGCCTGGCCCCTTACGGCCAGGGCTACCCCACGCACGTAGGTCTGCGTGGCCAGACCCGTGACGCGGCGGTGGAAGGTCTCCTCGAAGACCCGGTAGACCTCCTCTGTGTCCAGGGAACGGGCGATGCGCTCATCGGCCTCGTAGAGCAAGCTGAACTTTCGGGTGCCTTTGCGAACCTCGCCCCCGACGAAGAAGCTGTAGAGCAGGTTGACCAGCAGCGGCAGCACTTCCCAATGCGGCAGCAAGACCTCGCGCTTGATGCGCTCCAGCATCGGGACATGGTTGGAGCGCACGGCCACGTTGAGACCGTAGGGACGCACCGAAAACCCATCCACCCAGCCTAGGTGGTCAATTTTGGCGCCGGCTCAACCCTTGTTGCGTGTCTTGCAATCGTCCGCCACGTGTCAACCCTCCTTTCCCAGCCAGTGCAGGATGGAATGGGCGGCTGGCTGGACCTCGCCGCGCTCTCCCTGGAGAAAGCGGGCCTCGGCCAGAGCCCTGCCCAGCAAATTCAGGATGGCGGCCGGCCGGCTGCGGGCCGCCACGGCGTTGGCAAAGCAGCTCAGGACCGCCTGGCCCCGGGTCACAGGTTGCAGCGCCAGAGAGCCAGCGTAGCGACAATCCACCACCCAGGCGATCCGGACGGCTCGCTGGCGAGGGCTCCAGCCCAGCTCGGAGGCGGGAATGCTCTCTCCCGAGCGCAGGCAGAGCGGCCGCGGATAAGGCTCCACGCGACCCCGGGAATCGAGCACCGCGAACTCGTCCGAGTAGTAGCTTCCCCCGCGCTTCACCAGCTCGCGCACCAGAGTGGACTTGCCGGCCAGGCTTTCCCCCGGCAAGAGCAAAGCCTGATGGCCGAAGCGCACTACGCCCGCGTGCACGAAGACGTGCTCGGGAGCCCGGGTGGCCACTTCCAGCTCCATGGCCTTTTCCAGGTCGACCGTCTGAGAATTGCCTCGCATCCAGGCCCGCCCGGTCCAGCGAAAGTGAGCCGGCTCTTCCAGACGGGTGCGCGCCCGCCCTCGCGGGAGGCGCGCTCGCAGGGCCCGCACGGCCTCGTGCGGACCCTCCAGACGAATGGGAACCCCCCAGCTCCAGAACTGCATAGCGCTAGTTTATGACTATTCAGTACATAGTCCTTTAAGGCAGGACTGGAAAGCGATTGCGTCGACATATACTATTTAGTACAACTTTGGGAGACACTGTGAAGCGCGTCGATTTCTTGACAACCGAGCGATTTGACGAGGAGGTGGTGGTGTATCACCACCTGACTCACGCTGCTCTTTTTCTGGACAAGACGGCGACCCGGGTCTTCGACATGTGCGACGGCCAGCATAGCTTCGAGCAAATGGTCGCCGAGTTGGGCGACGAGGCGAGCGTGCAGCAGGCCCTGGAGACCCTGGCCGAGCACGGCCTGTTGCAGGCACCCGAGCTTCTCCCCCGCCGTAGCTTCCTCGGGAAGGCCGCCATGGTGGCGGGCGTGCTGGCGGCAATGGCGCCCGAGCCTTCCTGGGCCGCATCTCTTCCGACCTGTGTCAATGCCAGCGGTTGTAACGATCTCGTGACAGGTCTGCCTTCGGTGGCCGGAAACGCTTGCGCCGGATGCGACCCCTTCAACCCGGCCGGCGGACCGGCGACCGCCCAGTGCAATCTCAACAACTGCCTGACCTGGTATGTGGTCACCATGAACGCGGCCGGCAGCGTGGTGGTTTCGACCAATTGCGCCGGCGACAACAAGCGCTCGCCGGGGGTCAACACCTGTGAGCAGACGCAGCCCAGCGCCGGCAACCCGACTCCCTTCTGGTCGCGCGATTGCAACACGTCACGCGGCAAGGTCATCGCCCAGTGGGTGGCCGGCGGCAGCGTGCCGGGGGCTATCTCCAACTACAAGTGCTGTCCGCAATGCTGCACTGTTACCTGCCCCTGAGGAAGAGGTCAACGGTCGACAGGGGAACGGGTCCAAAGAAACCACTTCAGTTTCAGGATTTGCCAGGGGCCCCACTCGCTGGCGTAATAGGTGCGCCCCGTAGCCTCTTGCGGTTGGGCCGCCAGACTCTCGCCGCTGCTCAGCCAGGCGACGCTCGCCAGCATCAGCTCGTGGCCGGCCTCGACCGCCCGGCAGCAGCAGCGCGCCGCGGTATCTCCTGGCTCCAGTAAAGCTTTCGCGGTGCCTATGATGGGGCCGCTGTCGATGCCTTCGTCCAGGTAATGGACGGTCGAGCCGATGCGGTGCGCCTCGCCGTTGGCCAGGCACCAGAGCGTGCAGTTGGGGCCGCCTTTATACCAGGGTGAGATGCCGGTGTGCAGGTTCAAGAACGGCAACCCCAGGGCAAACAGGGGCTGCTTGACCAGGCGCGTGCCGGAGACGACGACCAGGTCGGGAACCAACGACTGCAAGTAGTCCGCCGCCCCGTTGATGTCGCCCACGAGGTGCGGCTCCAAAGGCCACGCGGCCCGGCCGAAAACGCGCAGCGCCTCCCGGTCGATCCCTTCGATGAACGCGTGGAAGAACAGCCGGTTCAGCACTTTGCGCAGGACCCAGATGGGGTCTTTGAAGACCATCCGGCGAACCCAGGCCCAGGTGCGCGTGGTCGAGTCGGCTTGCTGCACGATCCCGACCAATTCCACGCCAGGCAAAGCTGCCAGCCGGGCCGCCAGAGCCCGGTGCCAGGGATAGTCGCGGGTCAAGAGCACGACCCTCACGCTTTGAGCCTCCGCAGGGCGGGCAGCACGCCCATCACCTCGAGGCGCAGGAAAGCCCCCCAGAGGGCGCCCACATCGAAGCGGGGCAGGCTGAAAGGGTCTTCCCCCACCCGGATTCGGCGGTCGCCCACGGAAAACGCCGCCGTGTAGCCCGCCTCGCGGGTAGCGCAGTAGACGCGCGGATTGGCCATGTCGTTGGGGTAACTGAGGAAGGTCACCTCCTGGCCCAGGGCTGCCTGGAAGGCGGAACGGTCGATCTCCCAGGCCAGGCGGTCGTCCGGCAGGCGGCTCAGCCAGGAATGCGTGCGGGTGTGCGAACCCCAGGACACCAGCGCAGGGGCCTGGCGCGCGGCCTCCAGGTCGACCATGGGCACCTCGGCCGGAGGCAGCATCTGCTCGCGCAATTCCGGCTGCAGCGCGCCGAGCACGGTCCTGGCTTCGGGCGAGAGGCGGGCTCGGTTGGCCCGGTAGTTCCAGGTGGGGCGGCCCGCGGTGAGGCAATCCAGCACCAGGAAGTTCGTGGCCGGGAAAGAGTAGCGCTGCAGCAGCGGCACCGCGTGGGTCAGGAAGTCGCCGAATCCGTCGTCGAAGGTCAGGCTGCAGCAGCCGCTCAGCGGGCGTCCGGCGCGATGGCGGGCCACCAGCTCCTCCAGGGGCAGCACGCGGAAGTGGCGCTGCAACTCGTGCAGATGGGCCTCGAAGAACTGCGGCGGCAGCGGGGGTGAGGCCGGGTCGGGCTCGGGGTGAACCCGGTGGTACAGCAGAATGAAGCCCTCGGGACAGTTGCGCAGCCAGGGCTCGAGACAGAGATTCAGCAGCCGGAAAGCGATTCGCGCCAGCGGCGATCGGAAGAACACCGACCTGGGTTTCCGCAGGACTTGGCCCGGGGCCTCCCTAACAACCGGCTTTATGGAGTATCCGGAACATTGTGTGGCATCTGCGGCGTAGTCGGGTCTGAGCCCGAGGATCGCGTCCTGGCCCGCATGACCGGTGCGCTGCTGCATCGGGGCCCGGACGAGGAAGGGTTCTACGCCTGTCCCTCAGGGTGCTGCCGACTGGGGATGAGGCGCCTCAGCATCATCGATCCCGACAACGGCTCGCAGCCGATGGGGCGCGACGGTGTCTGGCTGGTCTACAACGGCGAGACCTACAACTTTGGCGAGCTGCGGCGTCAGGACTACCGCTACGAGACCCGCAGCGACACCGAGGTGGTGCTGAGCCTCTACCTGCGCGACGGGGACGCTTTCGTGCACCAGCTCCGCGGGATGTTCGCCCTGGCGCTCTACGACGAGCGCCGCCAGCGGCTGCTGCTGGCCCGCGACCCGATGGGCGTGAAGCCGCTTTTCTATGCGTTTCACGAGGGGCGGCTGCACTTCGCCAGCGAGATCAAGGCCTTGCTCGAGGCGGGCCTCCCCCGTCGACTCAACCACGGCGGGCTCTACCAGCAGCTCAGCTTTCTCTACGTGCCACCCCCCGAGACGATGTTCGAGGGCATCTACCAGCTGCCCGCGGGCCATTTGCTGACCTGGGAGAAGGGCCGCGTGGAGGTGCGCCGCTACTGGGACCAGCCCTGCCCCACGCCCGGTGGCGGGCTCTGGGAGCACCTGCTGGAGACCGTGCAGGCCCACCTGGTGGCGGATACGCCCATCGGGGTCTTCCTCAGCGGAGGGCTTGATTCCAGCGCCATGGCCCTGGCGGTCAAGGAGCTGGGTTACCCGCTGCGGACGTTCACGATCGGTTTCCGCCAGGCCGGACTCTACGACGAGAGCGCCCACGCCCGCCGGGTGGCCACTTACCTGGGAGCCGATCATCACGAGGAGGTGGTCGAGCCCGAGTCGGTGCTGGAGCTGCCGGCCATCGTGCAGGCGCTGGACGAGCCGATGGCGGACGCCTCGGTGTTGCCCAACTACCGGCTGGCGCGGCTGGCCTCACGCATGGTCAAAGTGGCCCTGAGCGGCACCGGCGGGGACGAGCTGCTGGGTGGCTACCGTCGTTATCAGGCCCAACGCTGGCCGCGGCCGGCCTGGCTAAAGAGCCTGGTCGATCGGCTGCCGGCCGGCAGTGCGACCTCCGCGGGCAATTGGGTCCGGCTCGCCCAGAAGCTCGCCCACGGACGCCTGCTGGCCTGCGATCAGGGGCTGGACGAGGACCAGAAGCTGGCCCTGCTGCGCTCGATCCGCTTCGACTGGCCGCCTAGCTCCACGCTGTGCCAGGCCTCCACGCCCGAGGCGGCGATGCTGTCCGACCTGCGGACCTACCTCCCCGGAGACCTCCTGACGCTGACCGACCGGATGTCGATGGCCCATTCGCTGGAGGTGCGCGTGCCGTTCGTGGACGTGCGCTTCGCCGACTATGCGGCCTCTCTGTCGATTCGGGATAAGGTTGGATTCTGGCAGACCAAAGTTGCCTTCCGGAAGGCGCTGCGTGGCCGCCTGCCGCATGAGATCTTGCAAAGGCCCAAGCAGGGTTTCGGCGTCCCGGTCGATCTCTGGCTGCGCCGCGAGCTGCGCACGCTGGCCGATCGCCTGCTCTCCCCCGAGGCCACGCGCGCCCGCGGGCTCTTCCGCGAGCGCGAGGTCACGCGACTCTACCAGAGCCATCTGCACGGCCAGGACCGCAGTGCCCAGCTCTGGCCCCTCTTGATGGTCGAGCTGTGGCACCGGCTCTACCTCGATCAGGCGCCTTCGCAGAAGCGTCGCTCGCTGGCGGAGGTGCTGTGAGGATCCTGGTGCTGTCCAGCGACTACCCGCCCAGGCCCGGCGGCATCGCGCGCCTCTCCTGGGAGACCGCCCGGGGCCTGGCCCGTCACGCCCAGGTCGAAGTGCTGGCGGCGCTGGAGCCTCCCGGTCTGCGCGAGCTGACGCTGCCCTTCAAGCTGACGTCAATGGTCCGCAAGTTCAAGCCGGACGCCATCTGGTCGGCGCTCTGGTTTCCCGACGCGGCCTTCGCGAGCTACCTCGTGAGCGGGAAGATCGTGCAGAGTTTCTCGGCCTACGCCAGCGAGTTCATCCCCAGTCAGGCCACCTTCAACAAACGGTGCAAGGCGCGCCTGGGCTTTCTGTTGCGACGCCTGTTCCGCACGGCGGACCGCATCTTCCCCCTGAGCCGTTACACCGAGCAGCGCCTCAAAGCGCTGGGGGCCTACCGGAACATGGAGGTCCTGAACGGCGGCGTCAACGACTCCTGGTTCGAGCTCTACTCCGAGCGCCCGGCGCGCGGACGCACCCTGCTGACGGTCGCTCGCCTGGACCCCAACAAGGGCCACGACATGGTCATCGAGGCCCTGCCCCGCATCCCCGTGCCCGACGTGCGCTACCTCATCATCGGTCCGCTCACCCCGCACCTGAGCGTGCTGCGCGCTCGAGCCCGTGAGCTCGGCGTGGGCCATCAGGTCGAATACCGCGGCATCGTCTCCGACCAGGAGCTGGCCCAGGCCTATGCCGAGGCCGACCTTTTCGTGATGGCCAGTCGGGAGATCGAGGGCTGGGTGGAGGGTTTCGGGCTGACCTTCCTGGAGGCTGCCGCCACGGGTTTGCCGAGCGTGGCCGGCAACTCGGGCGGCATTCCCGACGCGGTCGAGCACGGCGTCTCGGGGCTGCTGGTCGACCCCACCGATCCGGACGAGATCGCCGACGCGATCACCCGTCTCCTGACTGATCACGCTTACCGCTTGCAGCTCGGGCGCCAGGCCCGCGAGCGCGCCGAGCGCTTTCGCTGGAACGTCATCACCGATCAGCTCTACGCGAGTCTCGAGAAGGCCGTGCAAGAACGATGCTGACCCCCTCCAGCAAACGCCAGCTGGCGCTTCTTTTCCTGGCCAGCCTGGTGGGCGTGGCGGCCGACCTGGTGGGCATCGTCTCGGTCTACCCATTCCTGAGCGTGGCAGCCACCAGCCACGATACCCACCGGGTGGTCGAGCTGGGCACGGCCGTGCTGCTGGCGCTGACCTTTGCCAACCTTTACGCCGCCTGGCTCTACGGGTTCAACAATCGCTTCATGTGGGCCGAGCAGGCCCGTCTCTCCAAACGCCTTCTGGAGGGCTACCTGGGCCGTCCCTTCCTGCTCTACCTGCAGCAGGGCACGGCCCTGGCCACCAAGACCATCCTGAGCGACGTCAACGCCTACGTCTTCGGGGGGCTGCAGTCGTGGGTGCGGATCGTCTCCAAAGGTTTGCTCATTCTCATCATCGCGTTGGGCCTGGTGCGGCTCGACCCTTACGTGGCGCTGGGCAGCGTGGTGTTCTTCGGGGGGATCTACGCCGGCATCCACCGCTTCGCTCAACGCCGTTTTCGCCGCAGCGGCGAGCGCAAGAACCAGGCCGACACGCTGCGCCACAAGTTCCTGGCCGAGGCGCTGAGCGGCGTGCGCGAGCTGAAGGTGATGGGGCGCGAGGCCTGGGCCCTGGAGCGTTTCGCCACGCAGACCGAGCTTTCGGCGCGCATCGGGGCCTATTTCATGACCGTGGCCGAGGTGCCCCGCTTCGCCATCGAGACGATCGCGTTCGGCGGCGTGGTGGCCGTCACGATGTATTTCGTGGCCGCCGGGGGCGATCTGGCGGCGGCGTTGCCCAAGGTGGGGATCTTCACCCTGGCCGCCTACCGGCTGATCAGCGCCCTGCAGCAGGTTTTTGCCAACGTGGCGCTGTACCTGGTGAACCGGCCCGCCATCGAGAGCTTGCGCGCCGAGATGGCCACGCTCTCCCCGATTGTCTCCGAGGTTGAAGACCGCCTGCCTTTGGAGCACTCGCTGGCCTTCGAGAACGTCAGCTTTACCTATCCCGAGCGCGATGAGCCGGTGCTGCGCCAGCTCGACCTGACCGTCGAGGCCAACACCACCGTGGGGCTGATCGGCACCACCGGCGCTGGCAAGTCGACCGTGGCGGGCATGGTGCTCGGGCTGCTGGAGCCCGACGAAGGGCGTTTGCTGGTGGACGGCTCCCCCATCGCCAGCCTGCCTGCCTGGCAGCGCGCCATCGGCTACGTGCCGCAGGACATCCTGATCGTGGACGATACCCTGGCTGCCAACGTCGCCTTCGGGGTGCCTCAACCGGACCTGGAGGCGGTTCGAAAAGCCTGTCAGCTCGCCATGCTGGACACGTTCGTGGAGACCGAGCTGCCCGAGGGCTACCAGACCGTGCTGGGCGAGCGCGGCGTGCGGCTTTCGGGCGGGCAGCGTCAGCGCGTGGGCATCGCCCGGGCGCTCTATCACGACCCCAGCATGCTGGTGCTGGACGAGGCCACCAGCGCGCTGGACGAGGCCACCGAGAGCGCCGTGATGGAGGCGATCCGCGGCTTGAGCTCGCGCAAGACCATCCTGCTCATTGCCCACCGCACCTCGACCCTGGCCGCCTGCCACAACGTGTTCCGCCTGGAGAACGGGCGGGTATGAGGGTGCTTTCTAGCCTCGTGCGTGGGCTCTGGCAAGACTGTCTCGAGCTACTCGCTCTCCCCTGGCTCGTCTTCATCGCCTACGGCGCGCGTTTTCGCCACCGCCCGGTGCAGGTTGGCCTGGGTCCCGAGCCGTTGCTGAACAATGTCAGCCACGCGGAGGCTTTGCGTCGACAGGGCTACAGCGCGGAGACGTTCGTGGTCACGACCTACTTCATCACGCGCGAGTTCGACCACGACTTCAGCTCTCTCGGCGGCCTCCAGCGCAGCCTGCATTGCTTCCGCTTCGCGGTCCGACGCTACCAGATGCTCTACCTCTACTTCAACGGCGGCCCTCTGCTCGAGACCCGCTGGCTGTGGCGCTGGGAGCCGTTCCTGCTCAGCCTGGCCCGGGTCAAAGTGGTGATGCTGCATTACGGGGGCGACATCCAGGAGATGTCCCGCTGCCGCAACCCGCGCTACAAGCACGCGCTCTCGCAGGATTATCCTTCTCACCGGTTCCGGCGCGCCCGCATCGCCGCCCAGATCGACCTCTGGACCCGCTGGGCCGACCACATCGTGGCCGGTTGCGACGCGGTGGACTACCTCTACCACTGGGATACGCTGGTGCCCTGGCACCTGTCGATCGACGAGTCGCGCTGGGATCTGCCGCCGGTTTCGGAAGGGCCCTTGCGCGTGCTGCACGCCCCCAATCACCGCGCCATCAAGGGCACGGCCACGGTGATCGAGGCGGTGGAGCGCCTGCGCTCGCAGGGTCGCGACATCGAGCTGGTGCTTTTGGAACGGGTCTCGAACGAGGAGGTCCGGCGCGTGATGGCCACCGTGGACGTGGTGGTGGACCAGCTCGTGATCGGCTGGTATGGCCTTTTCGCCCTGGAGGGGATGGCGGCCCGGCGCGCCGTGCTCGGCTATCTCAACCCCGAGTGGATCGACCTCTACGGCACCCACGACCTGCCGATGCTGAACTGTCGCACGGTCGACGAGGTGGCTTCGTGTCTGGAAGGTTTGACACGCGAGGCGATCCGCGCGTTGGGTACACGCGGACGGGAGTACGTCGAGCGCCGCCACTCGCTGGCCGTGATCGGCGAGATGTTCGCGAGGATCAACTCCGGCCTGGGGATCCGGCCTTCAGCAGGGCTTCCCCCAGACGCTCCGGGTCGCAGCGCCAGCGTGGCACTCCGTGCTGCTTATCCTGGATGAGACTCGTGGCGGTGGGCTCGAGCCAGGTGAACTTGCGCCCGTAGGTGCGGTGCAATTGATGCCAGAGCGGCAGCCCGTGGCAGTCGCCCAGCGTGAGGACGCGTCCCACTCCGGCGCGCGCGATGAGCTTCGCCAGGGCCGCCGGATTGCGCCCCGCGTTGCGCAGCTGGTGCAAGACCCGGGTCTGGGTGCGCCCGCCCCGGAGCCAGTCGAAGGGCACCCCGTTGGTGTTCAGGCAGACCAGAATGCCGTCGTCCCCACGTTGCATGGCTACCGCCGCGTGCAGCATCGCTTTGCAATAGCCCGCACATGAGCCCGAGAGGTCCACGCAGACCAGCAGCTTGCGGGCGCTCAATTGCCGTCGGGTGGCCCGGGAGGCGCTGCAGCGGCGGCGCAGCATCTCCTTGAGCAGTCGGCGCGGATCGAGCTCGGGCGACTCTTCCAGGCCGTCCACATCGAGGTCGCGCAGGTGGTGGAGCACGCGTTTGAGCCATCCCGGAGCCGTGCGATCCCTCTTGATGGCCTCGATCTCCTCGGGTTTCAGAGCCGGGTCGACGGCTTTGAAGTTCTCGTTCCGGGGCGGCTCCGGGACTTGCGCCGGGGGCTGCAGGCGTCCGTCCGGGGGGGTGGGATCGAAGAAGACCCATCCCTCGCCGGGCAGGTAAGCCTCCACGAAGGCGTGGCAGTTGGTGGCGCGCAGCAGGTAAGCGGTGCCGTCCCACTGGCGGGCGCCGATGGGAAACCCCACCAGGTAGCGCGAGGGGATGTCGAGCACCCGCAGCATCAGCGCCATGACCGTGGCAAAGAACTCGCAATGCACGGGGGGACGCTCCTCCAGGAACTGCTGCAGCACGGGGGTGCGGTCGTGGAACTGGTGGTCGAATCCGTAGGTGAACTCGGTCTGCAGGAAGCGCTCGATCTCTTCGGCCTTGCGCCGCGGACTGCCGAGGGGAGCGATTTCTCGGGCGAGCCGCATGACGATATCGGGGAGATCGGCCGGGAGCTCCTTCTCGCAGGGTTCATAGCCCCGGTTGAGGCGGGCCGGATCGCGCACCAGCCAGTAGACTCCCTCGGGCGTCGACGCCCGCAGGCCGTTCTGGAGATAGGCCTCTTCCAGGTTCCCGGCGACCGCCCAGGAATCGCGCGCCACGGGCAGCAGTCCGGTGCGGCTGATCTCCTCGAGTCGGTCGATCTGCCTGCGGGCCCGCTCGTGCGGGCTGAGCTTGTAGCAGGGCCAACCCTCCAGGTCTCCGGTCGCCTCCAGGGGCACCGGAGCCTCTTCCGGAAGCCCCCACGCGCCCCCCGGCAACGGATGCGAGTAAGAGTGCGCCACCAGGTAGCCGGGCGGTTGGTCGCTGGCGTAGGAGTAGAGCAGGCGGCTGGAGCGCTCCTCGGTGAGGCGTGCTTTCAGCGGTCCGTTGGGAAGCAGCGGGGGCGCATCCTCCTCCACCTCGAGCTGGAAGTCGGCCCCCAGCTTGAGCATCATGGCCAGCTGGCAGGGCGGGCACGCGAAGGGGTTGGCGCAGGCGCACTCGTGCCCCACCTGCGTGCGCAACCAGACCTTCCATTCCTGGTTGGTCTGGTCGGTGCCGCAATAGCCCGACCCCGGCAGATCGCTAAGGCAGAGCATCGATGACTTGCAGCAGGTCGCGGGCAGCGGTGCGGACGATCTCCTCCTCCTCGGGCTCCTTGCCCAGCCACGAGCGCAACAGGCCCAGCAGGTCCTCGTCGGAGAGCTGCCCTTTGAGCCGCCGCACCAGCGTGTGCAGGTCGCAAGCGCAGCGGATCAGCTCGAAGAGCGAGGGGCTCGAGAACCCGCCCTCGCGCAGCTCGCGGGCCAGCCGCACCAGCTTGCCGGCCAGGCGCGGATTCAGCTGGGGCACCTGGGTGGTGACCAGCCCCAGCTCGACGCCCTCGGCCAGAGGCTCCAGGTTGAGGCGGCAGCACCGGCGCAGCAGGGCGTGTCCGAGGGGACGCACCCCGTTGGAGGTGAGGAACACCCACAGGTTGTCCGGGTTGGCCCGCTCCAGCCCTTTGGGGCCGGGCACGCGGCCGCTCTGGAGGAAGTCGAGGAGCAGGTTCTCGACCCGCTCGGGCACCTTGTCTACCTCGTCCAGCACCACCACGACAGGCGTCTGCTGGCTGAGGCGGGCCACCTCGCAGAGGAAGCCCGGCTGGTCCACCGCGTCCGCCTCGCCGCGCACCGCGGCGCTGACCGAGATGCTGGTCTGCAGGTCCTCGGCGCTCAGCCAGCTGTGGCATAGCAGGTATTGACAGGGCGTGCGCAGGACGCGCGCCCAGGACTCGGCCAGGAAGGTCTTGCCCGTGCCGGGCTGCCCTTCCAGCAGAAAGACGCGCGGACCCCCGCGGTGCAGGGCAGCCAGCAGGGCCAGCAGCTCCAGGCGCCGGGGTTTGTAGCCGACCTCCTCCAGGCGCTCCTGGAGGACGGCCAGGTCAGGGGCCGGTTCCCGGGGTTTCTCGGGGGCAATTTTGAGTCGGAAGACGGGGGGCGGGGGCTGGCAGACCGAGCAGCCCCAGTGGCGCAAATTGACCGCCCAGGTGGCCAGGGCGGCGCAGGAGAGGCAGAAGCGCTGGTCCGCGGGAGTGCGGTCGAGCTCTTCTTGCAGGGCGGCGATGCGCTCCACGCGCTCGAGGTTGGATTGCCGTCGCAACTGGGCGCCGGCCGGCTCCGGCAGGCGCTCCAGGTGAGCGAACCATTTGAGGGCGCGGGTGGCGGGTGTTTCCGAGCTCAGGTCGCGCCACGCTTGCGAGGCGAGCTCGAGGACTTGTTGGCAGGCGGGTTGGTCGGCGAGATGGACGTGCAACACGGCCCGATCCTGGGCCGAGGACATGGCGGTCGCCATTGAGACCATTCAGGCGGGGCCCTCCAGCGTTTATCTGTGTTTTAGGCCGTTTTCGAGTATAGTCTTGCGGTATTGCCAAAGTGTTGCCATTCCGCGAGGCTTTCAGGAGATCGCCGGTGGGGGGCGAACGTGGGTTTCATGCTGCAACGGGAACGACGTCGCTTCACGCCCGAGGAATATCTCCAGCTCGAGGTCAACAGCGAGAATCGGAGCGAGTTCTACGACGGCGAGATCTATCTCATGTCCGGCGGGTCGCTCAACCACAACCAGATTGTCGGCAATCTTTTCAGCGTCTTGCGTGAGGCCCTGCGGGGCACCGGTTGCCGGGCGTTCCAGTCCGATGTTCGTTTGCTGGTCGAGCGGCATACACTTTTTACCTATCCCGACATTCTGGTCGTCTGCGACCCGATCCGCAAGATGCCTGGACGCTCGGATACGCTCGTGGATGCGCGCCTCCTGATCGAGGTCCTGTCCCCCTCGACCGAGAGTTACGACCGTGGCGAGAAATTTCGTCTCTATCGGGGTCTGCCGTCCCTGCAAGAATACGTCCTGGTCAGCCAGGATACCGTGCGCGTCGAGTGCCATCATCGCGAGGCCGAGGGCGACTGGCGCTGGCGCGAGCACCTGCGCCTGGAAGACCAGCTCCGACTCGAATCCCTGGCGCTGAGCATCCCTCTGGCGCGGATCTACGAAGACCTCCCCGAGTGAAGCTTTACAGCGAGCTGGCCGAGCACTGGCAAGACTTCTCGCCCACCCACGAGTACGCCGAGGAGGCCGCGTTCCTGGCCGGCTTGCTGCGGCCGGCGCGCACCGTGCTGGAGCTGGGGAGCGGCGGGGGAAACGTGGCCTGGTGGCTGAAGTCGGAGTTCCAGATGACCCTGACCGACCTCAGCCCCGAGATGCTGGCGATGTCCGCCCGCCAGAACCCTGACTGCGAGCACATCCAGGGGGATATGCGAACGCTCGCGCTCGACCGAAAGTTCGATGCCGTGTTGATGCACGACGCGGTGATGTATATGACCACGCTGGAAGACCTGCGGGCGGCCCTGTCGACCGCCAAGCGCCATGCCGACATCCTCGTGGTGGCCCCCGATCACCTGGCCGAGACGTTCCAGGAAACCACGGAGCACGGCGGCGAGGGCTCGCTTCGCTGGCTCGAGTGGGTGCGCGCGTCGGGCGAGGTGGTGGAGTGCGACTATATCCTGGCCCTGCTCGAAGAAGGGGGCGTGCGGACCGTGGTGGACCGCCACCAGGTGGGGATCTTCCCGCGCCAGACGTGGATCGACCTGCTGGCGGAGGGCGGCTGGTCCGTCTCTGCGTTGGAAGACCCCACGGGCGAGGGCCGGCGACTGGAAGTATTTCGATGCGTGCGTTCCTGATCGTCCTGGCGCTGATCGTAACCGTTGCGCTGGCCGAGGGGCCGGCGCAGTTCCTGGTGTTGTCCGACCTGCACTACAACCCGTTCGTGCAGCAGGGCCTCTCCAAGCGCGGCGAGGACACCACCGGCGAGCTCCTGCGCAGCTCCCTGGACGAGGCCCAGCGGCGCTGCCCCCACCCCCGTTTCATCCTGGTCACGGGCGACCTGCTGGCCCACAAGTGGGAGGAGCTCTACGCCGAGCACAAGCCGCGCCAGGGCTTCCGCGAGTTTACCACGGACACGACCGCCGACGTCGCCGCCGAGTTGCACAAGCGCTGGCCGGACACGCCCATCGTGCCCGTCCCGGGCAATGAGGACTCGTTCGAGGGCAACTACCAGGTTCAGCCCGACGGCCCTTTCCTGAAGGAATACGCCCGCATCTGGGCCCCCCTGACGCAGCTCCCCTCGCTGGTGCGCGAGACCATGGTGGAAGGCGGATACTGCTCGCTGCCGATGCCCGGGCGTCCCGATCGCCAGTTGATCGCGCTGAACTCGGTCTTCTTCTCGGCCAACCGCATCGGGCTGGACGACGGCACCCAGGAGCTGGACTGGCTCGAGACCGAGCTTTCGCGGTTGGAGCGTTCGGGCAAGAAAGCCTGGCTGATCATGCACATCCCCCCGGGCCTGGACAACTACCACACGGCGCGGGCGTTCGAGGCGGGGCGTCCCGACCCGCTGGAGCTGTGGCGGCCAGAATACCAGGAGCGGTTTCTGTCGGTCCTGGAGGCCCACCCGTGCGTTGAGATGGCCATCGCAGGGCACACCCACCGGGACGATTTTCGGCTGATTCGCCCGGGCGTGCCTTGCAAGATCGTGCCGGCCGTGAGCCCGGTGTATGGCAACAACCCGGGCTTTGGGGTCTTCGCGACCGACATGTCCGACTACCGGATGTATTACCTCGACCTGAACGCGCCGACGTGGAAGCTGGAGTATACCTTCAGCGAGGCCTACGGGCTGCGCGGGTTGGAACTGGAGAAGCTGGACGCTCTCCTGGTTCCGGGGACGCCCAAAGCCGAGTTGTTCGCCAGGTTCTACTCGGTGAGCGGTCCGCCGGAGATCAACGACGGGAACCTGTCCGTGTATCGGAACTCGATGTTACATCTGACGCCGTAACACTTCTTCTAGGGCCCGACGCTCGTTTCGTCGAATGGCAGCGACGTTTCACTCGAGCAAGAAAGACTCTGGACCTACGAGGATTACTGCGAGCTTCCCGAGGACGGCAATCGATATGAGGTCATCGACGGGAAGCTTTACGTGACGCCTGTGCCGAGTACAGTCCACCAACTCCTGTCGATGCGGTTGGTGCATCCGCTGTATGGCCTGCAACTCGCGGGCAGAGGCTATGTCTTGAGCGCGCCCGTGGACCTGATCATGGAGGGAGCCACCCCGGTCCAACCGGACGTGGTGTTCCTGGGTGCCGACCAGCGGTCCCAGATTGAGGAGCGATTCGTGCGCGGAGCTCCTCGGCTCGTGATCGAGATCCTCTCCCCCTCGACCGCTCGGCGCGACCGCACTATGAAACTGAGCAAATACGCCCAGAATTCCATCCCCTGGTACTGGATCGTCGACCCCGAGGATCAGACTCTGTTGGCCCTTCGACTCGAGGGAGGCTCGTACAGAGTGGAAGCCAGCTTGACCGTTGGGGACCGCTTCGTCTGGGCCGATTTCCCCGAGGTGGCTTACGACCTGGCAGCGCTTTTCGCGCCCATCTGACGGCAGATGAAATCCAGGCGGGCGCGCATGGTCGCCCCCCAGTCGAAGCGGCTGGCCGCGGCCGCTGACAGCACCTGGCGTTGCGTGGCGCTCGGTCGTTCCAAACCGGACAGAACCGCCGCCAATCCCTCGACGGTCTCATTGGCTTCCACCCGGGCGAAATCCAACGCTGCCCCGTCGCGCAGCATCGAATTGCCCACCACCGAAACGCCGGCGCTCAGGTAGCTCTTCACTTTCGAATTGCTCAGCTCGTCGTTCAAGCCCGGCGTGACGTAGTTGTAGCCGTAGTCCATGCGGGCCAGGTACGGCCCCAGCTCGCGCTGGTAGCCCACGGCCTCGTAGCGAGCCGAGTGCTCTTCCAGATACGCGCGGGCCCCCGCCAGCTCGGGCCCCTCCCCCACCAGCAGCAGTTCCAGATCGGAGCGACCGCAGGCCACGAAAGCGCGCACCAGCAGATCCACCCGGTGCCAGCGGCGGAAGCTGCCCACGAAGCCGATCACGATGCGCTCGGAGCGTTCCGTCTCGACCAGCGACTGAGAGTACCCGCAGCGCGTTACCAACACGGGCTTCCCCGCGGGAAGCTTCCGCTGCAAGAATGACGCCACGGGCAGCAACCCCGCCGCGCAGCGATACTTCACCCACAGCTTGAAGCGCAGATACGCCAGGGCCAATCCGATCCGGGGCTTGCGGTAGTCCAGCGACTCGGCCACCGCGTCGCCGTTGATCTCCAGGAACAGCGGCCTCCCCACGCAGAGCACCACCGGCAGCAGACTGGGGATCTCGCGCTCGTAGACCACGTCCGGGCGCACGCGAATCAAAGCCCGCAACAGGTTCAGACCAAGCCGCACATAGTGCCAGAAACCCCGCTTGATCGGCAGAGACGGGGTGACCAGGTGGACCTCGATCCCCAGCTCCGAAAAACCGCGCGCGGCCTCGCGCACGTGAACCGCCGAGGCGTCGTGACCGGTGAGGTCAACGTCCGCCAGGAGTAGAAGCTTCACGCTTCATGACCGCTTCCTGCTTGATCTCATCCCACGACTGGGTGACCTCCGGCGCCAGCTGCGGGATGACCGCCAGAATCGGCAGGTCCATCATCGCCTCGATGCGCGGCTGCAGGCGCAGGCTGGCCTGCAGGTAGTCCGCCAGCAGGGCCGCCCCCGCGCCCAGCAGCAGGCAGAGCGGCAGGGCCAGGAAGAGCTGTTTGTAGGACCGCGTCGGCGGCACGAACACGAACGTCGGCTGCCCCGGCAGCGGACGCTCCAGCACCGTGATCGCCCCCTGACGGCGGCTGGACAGCTCGTTCACGCGCGCGCGGTTGAGCTGACGCACCAACTCGATGTAGCTCTCCTGGTGCATGTCCAGCTGGCGCTTGAGGCGCTCCACCTTCAGGCGGGCGCTCTCCGGGACGCGCTTCGAGCGCAGCGCCTCGAGGCGCGACTTGTTGGCCGCCAGCAGACCCTCTTTCTCGGCCAGCTCGCGCGACTTGTCCCCCGCCAGCGACTGCACCACGGCCGCCACCTGCTTGAGGTAGAGCGCCTCCTGATCGGCCACCCGCTTGCGCTGGGTGAGCAGTTGCTCGTTGTCCTCGTTGTAGACTTTCTCCAGCTCCAGCAGCGCCAGGCGCTCTTTGGAGAGGTCCTCGGCCAGGCCGCTCAGGGCCGCGTCTTTCTGTACCAGGATCTCCCAGGGGGGAGTCTTGCTCGCTCCGGAGATGAAGGCGTTCAGCTGCGAGACCTGGTTCCGCAGCCCGTCGATCTGCTCGGACAGGGCCGCGTTCTGGGCCTCCAGCTCCACGCGCTGGCGGGCCTGCTGGTCGGTCTCCTCCTGCGAGGGGAGCCCCGCGGAGACGCGCTCCAGGTCGGCCTGCGTCTTCTGGATGCGCACGTTGGCCTGGGCGATCAGCTCCTCGAGGTAGCGGCGGGTGGCCGCGAACTCCTTCGAGCTCAGCTCCTGGACGTATTCCACGAACTCGCTGATCAGCACGTCCGTGGCCTGTTGCGCCTCCTTCGCGTTGGCACCCGTCACCGAGATCGTGAAGATGGCCAGCGAGCGCTGGCTGAGTGGCTTCACCTCGATCTGCGCTCGCAGAACGAGCCAGCTGGGCTGACCGGGAAGCTTGGCGGCCACGCGCGAGAGCAAAGCTTCGCTGGTGAGGAGCTCGTGGAACGTGATCTCGTCCGCGAACCAGGCCGTAAGGGGTGCCGCCGGTCCAACCGGGGCTACACCAGGATCACTCACCTGGGTGTTCAGATTCTGCGGGGTGATCAGCACCTTGGCGGTGGACTGGTAGGTGGGCGGCGGCGGCGTCACCACGTTGTTGCGCGGGATGAGCACCGCCACCAGGAACGCCGCCAGGCTGACCAGCAGAAATGTCCACTTGCGATAGCGGATGACGCGTAACGATTTCCAGAGGTCCATGGCTCAACTCCCCCGCTTGAACAGGCGCTGCCAGAGCGAGGCTTTGCGCGGCTTGCGCTCGTCCTGGCCGTAGCCGTACCCGTTGCCGTAACCGTATCCATAGCCATACCCGTAACCGTAGCCGGCGTTGCGCTCCGACTCGGGGGCGCCGTTCAGGATCACGCCCAGCACTTTGAAGTGATGGTCCTCCAGCGACTCCTTGAGGCGCACCTCGGACTCGCCTTCCCAGTGGCCCGCGTTGATCACGAACAGCGCCGTGCCCACGTGCGGCCCCAGCAGAAAGGCGTCGCTGCAGGCGGCCAGCGGGGAGGTATCCACCACCGTCACCTGGTTGGCGGCGTGGAGCTGCTCGAAGAGGCTGGCCAGATGGCCGCGTCCCAGCAGGTCGGCGGGGCTGTCGCGCTCCTTCCCCGCCGGCAGGAAGCTCAGGCATTCGGCGGGGGTGCGGTAGAGAACCTTCGTCACGTCGCCCCCCTGACTCAGCAGCTCGGCCAGTCCGGGCTGGTCGTGCAGCTCGAAGAGGCGGCTCAGCGTGGGTTTGCGCAGGTCGCAGTCGATGAGGGTCACGTTGAAGAAGAGCTGGCTCAGCGAGTGGGCGATGTTGAGCGCCACGGTGGATTTCCCGTCGCGCCCCCAGGCGCTGACCACGCAAAAGCTCTTGACTCCCTTCGAGAGCGCCAGCTGCAGCTTGGTGCGCAGCGAGCGGTAGCTCTCGGTGACGGCCGAGTTGGGCTCGCGCAGCAGCACGAGGTGCTCGGAGACCTGGGCGATTTTACTCATTTTCGGGGCTCCTCTCGGGGACGACGAAGCGTGGTCTGGCGGGTTTCTGAATGACGGCGTCGGGACGCGGCAGGCCGGCGCGTCCCACGGCCAGGCCGGCCAGCAGCATGAACGCTTCCATCGGGCGGATCAGGTAGAACGAATCGGAGTGCAGCCCGGCCAGGACCATGGCCGCGAAGGCCGCCAGCGTGCCCGCCATGACGCCCTTCTCGAGCGAGTTACGCTCCTCTCGGTAGGCCCTGACCAGCATCTGGCCCAGCCGGAAGAGGACGAAGAGGAGCAGGGCGAGCCCGACCAGGCCGTGGTAAACCCATTCGGTCAGGTAGACGTTGTCGGTAAAGCCGAGCGGGCGGCAGGCGGTGCCCAGCCCGGTGATCGGATTGCTCACCACGTAGTTGTTGAAAGCGTCGCGGTTGCTGATGTAGCGGGCGGCGACCGAGTTCCCCCCGGCCAGGTCCTCGGACTGATCGAGGTGGTTCCAGGCCTCGACCAGCTGCGGGACGGTGGACCCGAGCCGCTCCTTGAGCCCGTTCGGCAGGAAGACCCAGCTCGTCATCAGTACCAGCAGGCTGATGCCCAGGATGAGGACGCTGCGCTTGAAGCTCCTTCTGAGCAGCTCGAGCACGAGGGCGCCGGCCAGCAGGTCGATCAGCGCTCCGCGCGTGCCGGTGCCCAGCAGGGCGGGGATTCCCAGGGCCAGCGTGGCCAGGCTGGAGAGCCTCAGGAGGGGGGATCTGCTGACCAGCAGCACGCCCAGCGTCAGCAGCAGAAGGACCACCAGGAAGAGCGCGGTGGAGCCTTCCTGGGCGGCGATGGTGCCGGAGCCGCGTTGGGCCTCGGCCACGGGGGTGAGCACGTTGATCGAGTAAAGCACGCTGAGGCTGAGGATGGGGGTGGCCAGCAGCAACATGGTGACGAGGCGCTGCCAGCCCTGCTGCGAGCGCACCACCAGCACGCCGATCACGAAGGTGAGCGCGTAGCTGAAGCGCTTGGCCAGGTAGAAGAGCCCGTAGAGGCTGCCGAACTGCACCAGCACGATGAGATCCCAGAGCATGAGGGCCGCGAAGGGCACCAGCAGCGGGGTGGCGGCCTTGAGGGTGTTCACCGAGTTCAGCGAGCCGACCATGTAGACCAGGATGGGGATGAGCAGCAGGTCCGAGACGCGCACCTTGGGGATGCCCAGGAAGTTGAACTCGGGCGTAACCACGACGGCGATGACGTAGATGAGGATGAGCAGAGTGCCGTCCACCTCGGTGCGGGTCGGCCTCATCGCGTGGTGGCCTCGGGATTGTAGACACCGTGCAGCGGGATGCGGCCCAGGAGCAGGACAGCCGCCGCGAGTGGGATTGCGGCGAGGGGGATGTTGAGGAAGGCGGCCACGCCCGTGGCGGCTGCCGCGGCGTAGAGGATGGCCAGGCACTGCCAGTGGGTGAAGCCAAGTTTCTTGAGGCGGTGGAAGGTGTGATCCCGAGCGCACATCGTGATGGGGTGCGACCAGCGCTTGTACTGCCCGGCCAGGCCCCGGGCGATGAGGATGAGGGCGAAGTCGGCCAGGGGCACCGCCAGCACCAGCGGGCTGACGTGGCCCATCAGCGTGATGGCGCCGAGCGCGAACCCGATGAAGAGGCTGCCGGAGTCGCCCAGGAAGATGCTGGCTTTGGGCTTGTTGAACACCAGGAAGCCCACGCAGGCGCCCGCGAGCGCCAGGCAGATGAGGGCCAGGTCGCGCTCCCAGTGGACCCAGGCGATGGCGAACGTGGAGAGGGCGGTGATGGCCGCCAGTCCGGGGGCGGCCCCGTCGGCGTTGTCGACGCCGTTGTAAGCGCTGGCCACCAGTCCGAGCCACAGGAAGGTCAGGATGAAGTGGTGCGGATCGAAGTAGAAGCAGGCCAGCGCCAGGCAGCCGAGCTTGACCCGGGCGCCGACTCCGCGCAGGTCGTCGATGGCGCCGACGAGCACCAGGAAGGCCCCGGCCTGGAGCATGGTCATCACCGGACGGGACATCTCGCCGCGCGCCAGGATGCCGGCCACGAAGGCCGCGTACACGGCGATTCCGCCCAGCGTGGCGACGGGTGCCGCGTGCTGTTTATGGGCGCCGGGGTTGTCCTGGGCTTTCAGACGGCGCGCCAGGGCGCGCACCAGCCAGGTGGCCGCGATGCCCGCGAGGAGGGCTACCAGGAAAGGCTTGAGGACGAGAGTGAGCACGTCAAGGCGCGAGTTCCACGAAGGATGGCGCGGCCACGCGGGGCCGGTAGTACTCGATGGTGTCGAGAATGGTCTGCTCGATGGCGTAGCGAGGCCGCCATTCGAGGGCCTTGAGCGCCTCGTCGATGACCGGAACGCGCTCGATGCCCTCCTCGAAGAGCGGCCCGTACAGCTCCTTGGGATCGACGTGCTGAATGGGCGCGGCGCTGTGGCTGAGCCGCTTGACCATCCGGGCCAGCTCGAGGATGCGGACCTCGTTGGCGGGGTTGCCCAGGTTGAGGATCAGCCCTTTCTGGGGGCATTGTTGGACGGCCATGAGGGCGCTGACGATGTCGCGCACGTCGGTGAAGGCGCGCACCTGCTGTCCATCGCCGAAGATGGTCAGGGGGCGCTCTTCCAGGGCGGCGGTGACGAATCTGGGCAGGGCGAACCCGCCGTCCGGGAGCTGGCGCGGGCCCGCGATGTTGAAGGGGCGCACCACGTTGACGTGCAGGTCGGTGACCTTGGCCTTGTTGAGGGCGGCCACCTCGGTGGTGAGCTTGGCCACGGCGTATTCGAGACGCACGCTGTAGTCCGCGGAGACGCGACAGCCATCCTGCTCGCGCAGGGCTCCGGAGCGCCCGTAGACCTCGGAGGTCGAGGTGAGCATCAGCCTCGATTTGTGCCGCAGGGCGAGCTGCGTGACGGCCTCGGCGGACATCACGATGGAGCGCGCCATGTCGCCCGCATAGTTGAGCACGCCGGCCGGGCCGACCACACTGGCGAGGTGGTAGATTTCGTGGAAGGGTTGGTCCAGAAGCTGGGTGTAGCACTCCTCGATCGCGCCCTGGATCACGTGGGGATAGTGGCTCGGGGGCATCACGTTGCTGGACAGATTGTCCACGATGGTGACTTGCTTGCCCTGCTTGAGGAGGGCATCGACGAGGTGCGACCCGACGAAGCCCAGACCACCGGTGACCAAGACCGCCTGCATCAGTTGTGACCCTCCGGTGGAGTGTACTCGGCGGTCTATTAAGGAGGTAGGCTCGGGAATCCTTCATGCGCGGGAAGTTCGGCTTGCGCCGCGGCTGCCGGGCGGCCGGCTCGGGCTTTGCATCTATCGCCCCGGAACGGATCCAGTCCGGGGTCGACAGTCGACAGTTGACAGTCGACAGGAGAGGTCCCGGGAGCTCCCTCGATATTGCGCGGGCCTGCCACCCTTATCGCGGGCGTGGATCCATCGGGGTGCGAGGGATCCGCTCCCCGGAACGGATCCGGATCCGCTCGCGGGCGTGGATCCAACCTTGCCCCTCGCTACGCGCCCAGGTCGCTCAGCAAAGCGTCCACCAGCTCCGGGGTCGTGGCCCAGGAGCACACGAAGCGGGCGCCGCCCGTGCCGATGAACTGGTAGAAAGCCCATCCTCGCGCGCGCAGCGCGTCGGCATCCGGGAGCAGCGTGAAGACCGCGTTCGACTGGATGGGATACATCAGCTCGATGCCCAACCGGCCCAAGCCCTCGCCCAGGCGGCGGGCCATGGCGTTGGCGTGGCGGGCGTGGCGGAGCCAGGCGTCGTCCTTCAACAGCCCCAGCCAGGGCGCCGTCAGGTAGCGCATCTTGGAGGCGAGCTGGCCGGCCTGCTTGCAGCGCCAGGCGAAGTCCTCGGCCAGCTTGAGGTTGAAAAACACCACCGCCTCGCCCAGCGCCATCCCCATCTTGCAACCCCCCAGAGACATCACGTCAGCGCCCGCGGCGCGCACGATGGCGGCGGGCGAAACGTCCAGGCTGACCACGGCGTTGGCGAAACGGGCGCCGTCCAGATGCACCTTCAGCTCGTGGCGCCGAGCCGTCTCTCGCAGCGCCGAAAGCTCCTCCAGAGAATAGACCGTGCCGCACTCGGTGGGCTGGGTCAGCGTCAGCACCTTCGGCTTGGGATAGTGGATGTCGGTCCGCTTCGTGACCAGCCGCTCGACCTCCCAAGGCACCAGTTTGCCGTTTTCACCCGGGGCCTGGAGCAGCTTGGTGCCGTTGGAGAAGAACTCCGGGCCGCCGCACTCGTCCGTCTCGACGTGGGCCAGCTCGTGGCAGATGACGCTGTGATAGCTCTGGCACAGCGAGGCCAGCGCCAGAGAGTTGGCCGCGGTGCCGTTGAACACGAAGAAGACCTCGCACTCCTGCTCGAACATCGCCCGGATGGCGTCACTGGCGCGCGCCGTCCAGACGTCGTTGCCGTAGGACGGGATAAAGCCAGCGTCCGACTCGAGCAACGCCTCCCTGGCCTCGGGGCACATCGGAGCGGTATTGTCGCTGGCAAACTCGTATCGCATCCGAGGTCGTTTGGGCTGGCTGCCCGCTAAACCTTCAGGCGGATCGCCTCCACGACGCGCCGGGCCTCCGCGTCGGTCAAGTCGGGATAGAGCGGCAGCGACTGGGCCTGGCGCCAGAAGGCGTCCGCGTGGGGGAAGCCCTTCAGTTTCAGATAACGGTGGATCGGTCGGAAGACGGGGCGCCGCGCGAACGGAAGCCTGTCCGGGTGTAGCACGACAAAGCGATAAAGCGTATTGGGCAGCACGCGCAGCATGGGAAGCTCGCGGCGGTAGAACTCGGCCAGACGCCTTCGCCGCGCCAGAAAGCGCTCGAGCTTGGCGAACTGCACGCGCAGAACGGCGGCCTGCAGGTCGGTCAGCTTGTAGTTGTAGCGAAGCTTCCAGGTAGAGCGACCGTCGTAGCTGCGCAGGTCCCGGGCGGTCTCCAGCAGGCGCTGGCTGCGAAAGACCAGCGCGCCACCCTCTCCGCCCGCCAGCATCTTGGTGGCGTGGAACGAGTAGGCGGTCACGTTGCCGTGGCCCACCCCGGGCACACCCAGCGCGTGGGTGGCGTCCTCCAGCACCTTGCCGCGCGGAAGCCGAGAAAGGCGCCCGAACATATGCGGCACGAGGCATACGTCGGCGTCGGGAGCGTCGAAAGCTGCTTCGGGACGGTCGGGAGACTCGCAGTCCAGCACGACCGGCTCGGCGCCCGCCAGCTTCACGGCATTCAAGAGCGAGACGCAGGCATACGAGGGGATGGCCACCCGGCGCGCCCCCAGCGCCACCAAACCCAGGTGCAGAGCAGCCGTGCCGGTGGACACCGCCAGCGCGGGATGGCGGTGCAGAGCCCCCAGTTCCCGCTCGAAAGCCTCCACCTCGGGACCCTGGGCCAGCTGCTTGCTTTCCAGCACACGCCAGACCGCGCGCAGCTCCTCGGGGCCGAGGCAGGGACGGGAATGCGGGATGTCAGAGCTCATAGCGCCGCACCCTTCCCCCCTCGGACAGAACCTCACGCGCTCGCTCGGGTCCTTCGCTCAGAAGCAGATCCAGCGTGGCCAGATCGGGGATGAACTCCCCGTGCCGCTGGGCGTACCGTGGGCAGGTCCACTCGTAGAGGTAGAGGGCGATCTTCTGGTCTTTGAACCGGGTGGGGTCCAGGTATTCCTGGAGGGCGTGGGCCCCCGTCAGATAGGCTGTCCCGTCGACGGCCTTGACCAGGTCGATGAGACGCTGCGTCGCGGTCGAGCGGACGTCGAGGCGCGACGTACACAGCACCGGGACCTGCACCGCGAGTTGCTCGAGGAGATGGGAGAGCATCGCTGCGGAGAAGGCGGACAGGCTGTCAGCGGCGACGTTGAAGAAGACTTCCAGAGACGGATCCCAGAACTCTGACCGCCCGTAGCTCTGTAGCAGCGTTTGCCAGTGTTTGCGGCGCCACGAGTCCCCCGCGATGCGCACGTCGCAGACCCGGCCGCCGAAGCGCTCGTGCACCGGGACCGTCAACAACTGCCTTCCGAAAGCGGTCTTTACATACTGCCGGTTCTGCCAGCCCCCGCGACAGTACTGGACGTCGTCGAGCAGCAGGAAGCACTCGCTGCGGGCGAGCTTGTCCACGTAGCGCAGCCAGGGCAGGTAGTGGGGTTGGTGGATGCTGACCAGCATCTCAGACCAGGATCCGCATGGCCTGGAAGGCCTCCGCAGCCTCCACGCCCGCCTCACGCCCCCGTAACAACGCCAGCGAGCGCACATTGGACGGCGCGTTCTGGTGCATCCCCGCCCGCGACTGCGAAGCATACAGCGCGTACGCCTCGAGCTTGGCCTCGAGAAACCCCGACACATCCACGTAGACGCTCGGCACGAACCGCTCCTGCGGCAAACACCACGAATTGGGCGGATACTCGTACAACAGCACGACCGGCGGCACGGCCAGCGCCTCGGGGTCATGCGGACGACAGGCCACCAGGCCAGCCCGACAGACCGCCTCATGGTCCTGGTTGTAAGAGGGCGCCGGCAGGAACACGATGTCAGGGCGTAAGCTCTGAAGAGACAACCGCGCCGAGCGCTCCAGCACGGCCACCAGATCGCGGCGCGGCATGGCGTCCAGACGCATGTGCGACTCGGAGTCGTGGAACGCTACCTCCCACGAGGCGGCTCCCAGGAAGGCGGCCACGCGCTCGACCTCCTCCACGCGCTCGGACCCGGTGCGCAGCTCTCCCCCATCGCCCACGCGCACCAGATCGCCCACCGAGACGATCAGCAGGTGCACCGAGGCGCCCTGCGCCACGGCCTTCAGGATCGTGCCGCCACAGCCCAGCACCTCATCGTCGGCGTGGGGCGCGACGACCAGGATTCTCCGGTCACGAAACACCCGTCAGGGACTGACCGGGACGCCGTCGGTTCCCCCATCGGTGCCGCCACCGGCGGCCGAGCCGCCGGCGGTCGCTCCGCCATCGGCCGTGCCGCCCGAGGCCGAGCCGCCACCACCACCACCGCCCCCGGCCACCAGACCGACCAGGCCCCCGGCCACCACGAGACCGCCCAGGATGAGCAGAGGATTGAAGCCCCCGGTGGTCGTCGGCGGCTGGGGTTTGGCCGCCAGCAAGTCCTTGGCGTCTTGCTTCACCTCGTCCTGACCCATCGACTCGACCGGCCCGAACCCGGACGGATCGACCGTGCCGGGCGGCACCTGGTCAACCGCGACCGGACCGAGCACGTCGGCCGCGATCGCCTGCAACCCGGCGGGCACCGTCAGCGAGGCCACGGCGGGCAGCGCTCGGAAGAGGCTGAAGCCCACCTGCGGGCCGCTCAGCTCCGCATTGCCCTGGAGCACGCGCAGGCTGCTCTCGGGGCCGGTGATGTCGTAGACGAAGGTCCCCAGCGTGGCGCGCACCTCACTGCTCGGCCCGTGGATGACCAGCGGACAGAGAGGCTGCTCGGGCAACTGGGCATAGACCTGACCCGACTGCAGAACCAGCTCGACCCTCTGGCCGTCCGCGTGCTGGACCGTGAAAGAGGTCGAGGACGCGAGCCGCACGCGCACGGCGCCCGGAAAGGTGACCACCGCAGAGCCGTCCCCGCCCGTCGAGACGGAGGAGCCCTCGTGCTGCACCTTCCCCTGCAGCACGGTGACGTCGAAACTCTCCTGGGCCCAGGCGGTGGGCAGCGAGAGACTGAGCAATCCGACAACTGTCATGAGGCTGACCGCGATCTTCATCAATTCGACTCCAACAGGCGGAACGAGCCGGCCATTCCGCGGATGTCATCCCAGTGCTTGTCGAAATTCTCCTGGGTGGCCACGCCGTGCACGACGTAGAGCCGGTCTTTCACCATGATGGCCAGGCGGAAATAGCCGTTGTCACGCTCGGTGTAGCCCCGGGCGATTCCAGTGTAGAGGATCTTGTGGGCCGGATAGCCGTTGATGGTGACCTCATCATCCACCAGCACCTTGCCCTTCATCTCGGTGTTGACGAAGGCGCGCATATCCTTCACCCATTTGTCGAGGCTGTCGACGCCACCCGGGAAGACATCCACGTAGAAGAGCCCTTCCGAGTCGGGATTGCCGGGGAAGAGCGCGCTCTGCAGCTTGAGGCGCGCGTAGGGCATCTTGGAGTTGGGCGGGAGCTGGACCCAACCCTCGGCGGGGACGAGCGAGAAACCGTCGTCCGAATCCACGATGGGGGCGGAAGCCCCCGCGGCCAGCGTAAACAACGCCAGGGCCAGTACGATGCACCATCGACCCATCTGAAAATGCTCCCGAATTGTACTACAAAGTTCAAGCTTTGCTGTGGCCGAGGGGAATCCCTGCATACAACCTTTCGAGCCGCTCGTACATCACCCGCGAGGAGAATGCGTGGGCTCGGGAGCGGGAGGCCTGTCCCATACGGTCCATCCCGGACGGGTCGCTCAGAACCTTCTCCAGACAGGCCGCCAGCAGATCGGGGCGGCGCACAGGCACCAGACAGCCGTTCTCGCCCTCTTGCACCAGATCCGGCAGGCCGCTGACCCGAGTGGCCACGATGGGCAGACCGGAGGCCATCGCCTCCACCACCGCGCGCCCCATCCCCTCATTGTGGGAGGGCAGCACGAAGAGGTCGAGGGTGCGCAAAAAGCCCGCCACGTCGTCCACGTGGCCGTGCAGCACCACGGGCAACGAGCCGATCCGCCTCTGCAGCTCGGCCCGGCAGGGACCATCGCCGGCCAGATGCAGCTCGCAGCCCGGGAACCTGCGACAGACCTGACCGAAGGCCTCGATCAGGTCGAAGACCCCTTTCACCTCTACCAGGCGCAGCACCGACCCCAGCCGCTGTCCCCGCACCCGCCCGCTGCACGCGAAGCTCTCGACATCGACGCCACTGGGGATCACGACAAACTTGGAGCGCGGCGCGATCCGCTCGGCGAGGTGGTCGTTCAACTCACCGGACGTCAGCATGACGAGCCGGTGCGTGATCAGGGCCGTCAAGCGCTCGAGCCAGATGAACAGCCGCTCCGCAGAACGGCCGAAATAGCCCTGGAAGACGTGCCCGTGAGGCGTGTGCACCACCAGCGGCACGCGCCGCAGGAAGGCCGCCCAGCGACCCAGGAAACCGGCCTTGGACGTGTGGGTGTGCACCAGGTCGAACCCCTCCCCCATCAGCCGGTAGAGCTCCCAGAAGCCCCGCAAGTCGGCCAACCCCAGGTCACGGCGCAGATGCGGCAGCACGACCATGCGCACCGAGACGCGGTCCAGCAGACTGCCCTCGGAGCCGGTCTCGGGACCGGTGGCCAGCGTCACCTCGTGACCCTGACGCGCCTGCTCGGCGGCGCACATCAGCGTGTTGAGTTGCGCTCCGCCGTGGACCATCCGGGTGATGACGTGCAAAATCTTCATGCCCAGCCCGCCAACAAGAAGAGCAGCGCGCCGAGGTGGGGCCAGCCAAACAGGTCGCTGCCCAGCGAAGCCACCAGCAGTGCCAGGACGGCAGCTTTGTAGGCGTTGCGCGGCCCCCGCAGCACCAGCGTAAAGAACCAGGCGTAGGCCGCCAGACCCAGCAAGCCGACCTCGCGGAGGGTCTTGCACGGCTGTGAGTCGACCAGCCCCACCGGTCCGTGGCCCGTCAGGGAAAGGGTGGAAAGCGCATGTTGCGCCTGGTAGACGCGGTCCATGGGTAGCTGGAGGCGCTCGTGATCGCGATAGGTGGCCAGTGAGAGATAGAGGACGGGGATCAGCAACAGCCACGCAAGAGCGCGAGGCCGGAGGTAGAGCGTGACCGCCAGCAGGGCCAGGAAGGCGCTGCGGGAGTAGCTCCAGACGGCGGTCAGGAAGAGCAGCGCGGTGAGCCAGGTGCTGAGCCCCAGCGTAAGCGCCAGCATGGCCACGGCCCACACTCCCAGGGCGTTGTCGTTGAGAAACAGCCCGACCGCGTGGGCCCCGACCGGATACTGCTCGGTGTAGTAGGGCCACACCAGAGGCATCCAGGGGCCCGCGAGGGGGCGGAAGCAGTGATAACCCCCCAGCGCGCGGAAGGCAAGAAACGCGAAAAGCGCATGGAAGGCGAGCAGCCCCGCCACCAGTGCCACCCAGCGCAAATTCGGACGCGGCAGCTTCTCGGCCACCAGCGCCAGTCCGGCCAGGGGGGCCGTCAGCGTGGCCCCGGATGCCAGCTGCAGCAAAGCCAGGCAGGCCAGCGGGGGCCACAGTCGACTGCGTCGCGCCAGCGCCATGCCAACGAGCCACAGCCCCAGAGAGAGCCAGGCCAGAATGGAAGGGGCCGGCATCCAGCGACACCAGGCCGAGAGAAGGGCGGCCAGGGAGAGCAGGAGGATCACGAGAAAGGTCCCCGGTGGATGTCTGCCTGCGCGTGGCGCGCGCCTTCCTGGGCACGGGGCCCCGCCTGACGGATCCGGTCAGCGCCGACGAGCAGCACCGGCTGCGCCGGGAAGGACTGCTCGGCCTCTACTTCCACCAGTTGGCCCAACACCCCGACGTGCGGCCCGGCTACCTGCAGCTCGCGGCCGGGGAAGGGCGCATGCGAGGCTTTCTGGAGGAGCTGGACAGGGTGCTGGAGCAGCCCGCGGTGGCCTTCAAAGGGGCCGCTTACCTGGGGCGCCTCTACGGCCTGGGACAGCGTCCCGTGGGAGACATCGACCTGGTGGGCAGCGAGGTTCCCGCGGGTTTCGAGGTGGTCACCAGAAGGCCCCTGGTGGTGCGCAAGGACGAGATCCTGCTCGATCTGCACGAGCATCCCCTGGGGAGGCAGCGCGCCGTCACGCGCTGGGACCTGGAACAAGCCATCCAGCGAAGCGTCCCATTGTTCGAAGGGGCGCGCGCGCTGCGAAGGTTCGCCGCCGAGGACGAAGCGGTGATCGCCCTGCTGCACGGCGCCAAACACGCCTTTTCGAGATTGATCTGGTTGGTGGACGTGGCCCGCCTGCAACCTCGGGGTCTCGAGCTCATCCGGGCTGAACGCTACGCCTGGTATGCCAACTACCTGTTGGAGAGCCTCTTGGGGCTCCCGGGGGAGGTCGGTCCACTGCACCCGACCGAGCGCTGGATCCTCGAGCGAATCGAGCGTCGCGACGCCCCCGAGTTCCTGGGGATGCTGCTGCCCCTGCACACGCTTCCGGGGCTCGCGCCCAAACTCCGCTACCTGGCCGAGGCGCTGCGTCCCAACGAGGGCGACGGATGGCTGACCCGCATCCGGCAGCTTTTGGGGATGGTGGCGAAGTTGCACGTCCAAAATTTCAGACTGAACACTCCAAAACCTGCCTCGGTCTCAGGCAACAACTCGGAAACCAAATTGTAACACTTTGGTAACATCTTCTCGCTCGAGTCGGACGCCCGTAGACCCTCCCCGGCTACCCTGACGGAGTCAGCAGAACCGGCGAGGAGGACAGGAACGAATATGGCGACCATCGGCGGAGTCAACACCACCAGCGTCGAGCCCATCGAACCGATGGAGAGGCCCCAGGCGCAGGCTCCGGCGTCCTCGGCTCCCGAGACCCAGCCGGTCATGACCCCGGCCGAGCAAGCCCAGGTGGCCCGCGAGTCGCTGACGACCTCCGACCAGTTGCAGAACGGCTGGAGCCAGGTCGCGGCCGACTCCGAGGCCAAGCCCTCGGCGTCCGAAACCACCGAGGCCAAACCGTCGGCGCCCGAGCCCACCGAGGTCAAGCCCTCGGCGCCCAAGACCGACACCACCCTGAGCACCCGCGACAGCCAGCTCCTGGCCAGCAGCGGTCTGGCCGGGGCGCAGGCCGGCTATCAGGCTTATCGCGACGCGATGCCTCTCAGCGTCATCGACGAGTCGGTCATGATCAACACGGGCGAAGGCTATGTCTCGGGCTCCCGCGCCACCACCG
>JBDHVW010000060.1:0-49455 GCA_039809865.1 Vulcanimicrobiota bacterium | reverse complement strand
CAACGGCGGCGGCAACAACGGCGGCGGCAACAACGGCGGCGGCAACAACGGCGGCGGCAACAACGGCGGCGGCAACAACGGCGGCGGCAACAACGGCGGCGGCAACAACGGCGGCGGCAACGGGAACGGTAACGGGAATGGCAACGGCAACGGCCACGGCCACAACCCCAACGGCCACCCCCGCGGAAACTACCACGGCCACTGACCCCTGTCGACTGTCAACTGTCGACCCCCACGCTAGCTGAGGCTCAGGTCGTCGGGTTCAGCCTCAGCAAGCCGCTTTGGAGGGCATACCGCACCAGGTCGGCGCGCGACTGCAGGCCCAACTTGTGCATCCCGTGAGCCTTGTGGGTCTCGACGGTCTTCACGCTGATCTGGAGGAGGTTCCCGATCTCTTTGTTGCCATAGCCCTGGGCGATGAGCTTGAGGATCTCGTTCTCGCGCTCGGTCAGCGGACTGGCGGAAGCCAGCTTGCCTCCGCAGAGGTCGCGGATGGCCGCTACCAGATCGGCGTCGGGCGCCTGTTTGAGCACGTAGCCGTGGGCGCCGGCCTGGAGCACGCGCTGCTTCACCGCCTCATCGTCGTGCATCGTCAGTACCAGGATGCGCGTCTGGGGCGAGCGACGTGACAACTGCTCGGCCGCCCAGATGCCGTCTTGCCCCGGGGGCATCGTCAGGTCGAGCAGGACAACATCGGGTCGGAGCTGCTCGGCCAGCGTCACCGCCTCTTCCCCATCGGCCGCCTCGGCCACCACCATGATGCCGCCCGACTCCAGGAGCATCCGCAATCCGGCACGCACCACCGCGTGATCGTCCGCAATCAGGGCTCGTATCGCTTTAGACAACCGCCTTTACCTCCCTCGGAACCAGTACCGTCACCAGCGTGCCGCGCCCCCGCTCGGAGCGAACCGCCAGGGTGCCCCCCAATCCCTGGGCACGCTCGCGCATGCCCACCAGACCTAAACCTTCCACCGTGAGGGCGGCTGGGTCGAAGCCCGAGCCGTCATCCTCGATCTCCATGCGCACCTCGCCTGCGCGTTCGGACAGACGCACGGTCAGGCGGCCGGGATGCCCGTGGCGCAGGGAGTTCCCCACGGCTTCCTGGGCAATGCGGTAGAGCGTGGCCTCGACGGGCATTCCCAGGCGCGGGAACGTGTCGGGCGCCTCCAGCACCAGGTTCGGGCCCAGCGAGTCGAGGTGGGTCCGCAGCGCCTGGACCAGCCCCAGCTTCTCCAGCACCGGCGGCCACAGGCTCTTGGCCAGGCGACCCACACCGTCCATGATCTCGGAGATCTTGTCCTCGACCGGGGTGCCCATGCGAGCGGCCAGCTTGAGCCCGTACAACTCCTGGGCCACGCCGTCGTGTAACTCGCGGGCCAACCGGCGCCGCTCCTCTTCCTGCGCCTCCATGGTGCGCTGGGTGAGCATGCTCGACAGGCGGGCGTGCTCTTTCTCGCGGTGGCGTGACATGTCCACCAGCGTCAGCATCGACTCGGGATGGCCTTCCTCGGAGGCAGGCAGGCTCGAGGTGCTGACCGCGACCGGAAGCAAGGAGCCGTCGCGATGACGCACCACCGACTCGAAGAACGGCCGCGGCTGGCCCAGGTTCAGCGGGCATCCGGCCGGACAGGGAGCGCCTTCCTCGGTCGGGACACACAGGCGGCAGAGATGGAGCCCATCGGGCCGCGCGGGATATCCCAGCATCGCTTCGGCGGCGGGATTGAGAGCCGTGATGGCGCGGTTGTGGTCCACCAGCAGCACGGCCTCGGAGGAGCTCTGGAACATCGCTTCCAGGCGGCGTCTCTCGGACCGGATGGCGGCGTTCATGCGCTCGATCAGGCTGAACATGACGGCCGAGAAAGCCACCGAGGCGACCGCCATCAAAGCAATGCGACCCAGCACTTCCGGCCAGGTCGCAGCTCCACCCCGCCACTGCATGAGAGCCACCTCAAAGATAGCCGCCCCCGCGGTGGGGGCTGCGATGGCCAGAACTTGCAGCGACGACATCCTCATGCTCAGTCCGATTCTCTCGCGCGGAGGCTCAGACTGTCAACCGGCACTATTTCCCGGTCAACTTGTCCACCGAGACTTTGGCGCGCAACATCATGCGCGACATGGTCAGGTCCTTGGTGAACTCCTTGGTCTTCCCCTCGAAGCTGGCCTTGGTGACCTTACCCACGAGCTGGTTAGCGGGCACCATCTGGGCGCCCGACTGAGTTTGCTGGGTGACCTCGAGCATGTCGCCCTTGGTGCCTACATAACGGCAGAGAACGGCGCGATCGCGGCGTCCGACGTAAACGATATCGCCAAACTTGAGATCGGCGGGAGCGACTTTTTCAATCTCGATCAACGAGCCGGCCGGAATCTTCTTGGGCATTTCGGAGACTTCCAACTGGACCGTCATCGTCTTGGGTCCGGCATTGCTCTTTTTGGGGCCGGTGCCGGCCAGAAGAGCTTCCATGTCTTTGTTCAACTTGCCCTGGTTTTGGTTGCTCACGCGAATCGATTCCCTTCAACACAGGTAAGATCATGTTATTATAACCGTTCGGTCCAGCTTCCAACATGGTTGATTCATACTCCGAACGCTATTTCCCCAAGAGGCGGGTGGCCATGCGAATCGGCTGGAATCTCCTGGGTCCCGTGACCGAGACCACCACGTCGCGCATCTCGTCCATCCCCTGGACGGCATAGATCTCGCGGGCCACCTGGAACTCGGTATTGTTCAAAGTCACCGTCTCCTGCTTGTCGACACCCACCGTAAAGTTGGGCGCGCAGCGCGATTCATCCAGCAGTTTGGCGGCGTAGGCGCTGGCCGCGTTGACGTCTTCGGCACGCTTGAGCGCCAGGGCGCTCGACGGCACCAGGTTGAGCAGGAAGGGGAGCACCAGCGCCAGCAGCGCCAGCGCGACGACCACCTCGAGCAGCGATAATCCCCTCACGAAGCGAGGTATTCGCTGATCTCCCCCTGAGTCTTGCCGGCCAGGCCCAACCGCTCGAGCGTGCGTCCCTCGGCCTGAAAGTCTTGCGCGAGTAAAACCTCTGCCAGGTTGAGGACCGAGTCGATCATGGGGGTGGCCAGTCCGGCCACCCGCGCCAACGCCTGCAGCGGCACCAGGGTGCAGCCCACGTCCTCCTTGAGATAGCGATGGTCCAGCGTGGTGGGGGCGTAGCTCGTGCGGTAGTTGGGCACGCTGCGCATGGCTTCCAGCAGGCTGCTGCGGTTGCAGCTGTAGTAGCGGTTGAGCAGGTCGGCGGCCGGGATCAGGTCGGTGCCATAGGCCCGCGCGACGCCTCGGAACTCCGACTCCATGCGCTCGAGCAGCCCGACCGTGCGCTCGGTGAAGCCGTCACAGTAGAAGAGAAACGGCTCCTGACGGTCCACGCGGTTCATGTTGACCAGCATCGTCAGGGGGTGGGCCAGGGCTCCAAAGTCGGTCACCCCTCGCTGCACCGCGTTGTCCGCCGGCTCGAGCCCGCTGAAGTAACGCTCCAGGATAGCCCCGCAGCGACGGGTGCGGCTGCGCGTCGGAGCGCTGTAAAGGTTCCACTTCTTGATGCCGCGCACCCAGATGCTGGCGTCGCCCTGGATGCGCGAGGCGAACAGGGCGTCCGTTTCGACGACCTCCACGCCCTCGATTCCCAGTTGCTTGAGGGTGTGGTCCACCAGCAGGCTGCCGCCAAACTTGCCCGAGAACAGGATCAGCTCGTGGCCCGGACCGAGCGCCGGAGCCAGGGCCCTGGCGACGTCGCCGTAGGCGTCGGTGGTGGTGGCCAGGAAGATGGTCTGGCAGCGCCGGGCAAGCTCCTCCGGATTCGAGGTGACGCCCTCGAGGCGATAGGCACCTTCCAGCTTGCCGGTGGCCACCACGTGGCCCCGGGCTTCCATGGCTCTGGCTTTGAGAGGGTCGCGCACGTAAAGGTGCACGCCGTGGCCCAGGGCGGTGAGGTAGGCGCTCAGGGAGTGCGCCGCATTGCCGCTGCCCACGATGCCCACCGAGCAGCGTTTGGAGCGCCTCGGCAGCTCTTCGGGAGAGTCGAACCCGCGTCGTAGAGTTTCCATCGTGTCGGGCGGAGTATACGCGCAGCGGGACGCCGGGTCCATTAACAGAATGCTAACATCAAGGATTGGCCGCGGCCGGAGGCCATTCCACGCCCATCAAACGAGAGAAGCGCGCCCACTTGGCGATGTAGTCGTAGTGGGCGCGCACCTCGGCCAGTTGGGCCGTGGTGTAGGCCGACTGGGCGTCCAGCAGCTCGACGTTCGTGCCCAGGCCGAACTTGTAGCGCAGCTCGGCGATGCGCAAGGCCTCACGCGCCTGCACCACGTTGCGCTCGGCGACGCGCACCGTCTCCCACTGGGTGGCCAGGTCCGAGCCCGCGTTGAAGAGGTCCAGTTTGGCCTGGCGAACGGCGTCGGTCAGCTGGGCGCGCAGCGAGAGGACCGCCTGCCGCGCGGCCTCCGACTGGGCCCCGGCCACTCCCCCATCGAACAGCGGCCAGCTGAACACGAGCCCGGCGGTGTATTGCAGCTGCGGCGTGGTCCCCACCGGATTGCGCTCCTGCAGCTGGGTTTGCAGGTTCAGCGCGGGTGCGTCCCCGCTCTCGGCCAGGCCGACCAGGGCCTCCCCCTGGCGCACCGCCGTCTCGGCCGCATTCAGGTCGGGACGGCGCAAAAGCGCCTGCTCGACCTCGTCGTTGGAGGGGTCTGGAGGAGGGCCGGGCATGGCCAGCTCCTCGAGCTCTCGCTCCTGTCGCACGGGCTCGCTCAACTGTGTCTGCAGAGCCGCCATCGTCTGACGCTGCAGGTTCTGGGCGGCCAGCAGATCGCGCTCGGCCTGCGAGGCGGCCGCCTCGGTCCGCAGCACGTCGAAATCGGCCACGATGCCCGCCTTGCGCGCCACCTGGGCGTCGCGCAGATGGCGCTGCTGGCTCTTGAGGTTATCCTCGGCGATGGCCACGGCGTGGCGGGCGATCAACGCCTGGCTGTAGGCGGCCACCACCTGCTCCACCAGCAGGTCTTGCTGGTAGGTCAGGTTCTGACGCGCCTGCTCGACCGAGAGCTGAGCCGCCAGCACCGAGAAGTGCAGGCGTCCGAACGTGGCGATCGCCTGCTGCAGTACCAGCACGCCGATCCCGTTGTCGGTGGCGAACTGGCCTCCGGGCGGAGTGGCATACTGATAAGTTCCCTGCAGGTTCAGCGTGGGACGCCCGAGCGAGCGCGCCAGGTCCACGTTGGCCTCGGCCTGGGCCACCTGGGCGCGAAAATTCTGCAGCACGGGCGAGGTCTCCAGGGCGCGGTCCACCGACTGGCGCAGCGTCAGGACGTCGGCTCGCGCCAGCCCGAGCAACAGAACCCCCAGAATCAGCGCGCGCCAACTCATGGCCTGGCCGGCTGGCGGATCTCCACGATGGTGCCGTCCTTGAGGTCCGCGGCCGGATCGGGGATGACCTGATCGGTGGCCTGCAGGGGGGTGCTGAGCAGGATTTGCTGACCGAGATCGCGCTCGACGTCGACCTCTTGCAGCACCACCTGGTTGTCGCGCACCAGCGCGATGCGCGTGCCCTCGGCGTCCACACGCAGGGCGGTCGACGGGAGCATCCAGCCGCGCCCGGCCACCCGGAAGTGGACCTGGGCGAACATCCCCGGCAGCAGCAATCCTTTGGGATTCTGCAACAGCACCTCGGTGCGCAGGGTGCGGGTCGTCTGGGCCAGGGCGCCCGAGCGCTGCCAGACCTTACCGTCCACGGTGGCTCCTCCAGACGCGACTTTGGCCGGCATCCCCAAGGAGATCTGGCCCGCGTTCTCCTCGGGCACCTGCACCACCACCCGCAGGCGGTCGATGCGAGCCAGGCCGAACAGGCCCGCTCCCGGGGCGGTCTGGTTGGGATCTTGCGCGGCCGAGCCGGCCATCACCAGCGCCCCCACCTCGATGTTGCGCGAGGTGATCACCCCGTCGAACGGGGCCAGGACCTGCACGAATCCGGTCAGGGTCGCCTGGCGCGACTCGCCCGCCTCGTTGGCGCGCTGCTCGGCGTTGGCGGCTTCCACGGCCGCCGCATCGGACTGCAAGGTCGCCTGCGACGCGCTCAGGCTCTCCTGAGAGGCGGCCAGGTCGGCGATGGAGCCGTCCACATCCGCCTTGGCCGCGGCCAGGTCGGCCTGGGCTCCGGCCACGCCCGCTTCCGCGGCATCCCGCGCCGCCTCGGCCTCGCGCAGGGCGGCCCGGTGCTCATCCACGGTTTGCTCCGGGGCGGCTCCTGCCTGGCCCAATTCGTCGTACCGCTTGAAGGTAACCTGGGCCAGCTCCAGCGAGGCGTTGGCCCGCTTGAGCGCGGCCTCCTGGTTGGCCAGGGCGGTCTGGGCCGCTTTGCGCTTCTCGCGACTGGCCGCCAGGTTGGCGCGCGCGCGGGTCAGGTTGGCCTGGGCCTGGGCCACGCCCGCCTGGGAGCGCGTGCGGTTGGCGGCCGCCTGGGCCGTGCTGGCCCGGCTGCGGGCGGTGGTGGCGCGGGCCTGCATGAGGCTCTGGTCCAGGTCGGGCGCTTCCAGGATGGCCAGCACCTCGCCCCGCTTGACGCGCGAGCCGATGTCGACGTTGCGCTCGCGCAGGTAACCGGTGGCGCGCGCGTTGACCACGGCCGACTCCACCGCCTCGAGCGTGCCGGGCAGGGAGAGGTCATAATCCTGCACCGCCTCGGGATGCACCACGCTGACAGGCCGCGGACGCTTTCCCGCATCCTTCTCCTCGGCCGTGCGCCGCATGTCGCGCAGGATGCGCGGCACGAAGCCCAGCAGCAGCAAAATCACCAGCAGGGTGCCCGCGATGGCTTTCTTCATGTTCGGGCCTTCTTCATCAGCGTAAAATTGACCGGGACGAAGAACAGCGTGCAGACCGTCGCGAGCATCAGTCCCCCGATGACGGCCAGGCCCAGCGGCGCGTTCTGCTCGCCTCCCTCGCCCAGTCCGAGAGCCATCGGGACCATGCCGATGATCATTGCCAGCGCCGTCATGCAGATGGGACGCAGGCGGGTCTCGCCCGCCGCCAGAGCCGCTTGCAGCGGCGTGTCGCCCTGCTCCATGCGGTGGTTGGCGAACGTCACCATCAGGATCGAGTTGGCCGTCGCCACGCCCACGCACACGATGACGCCCATCAGCGAGGGCACGCTGAAGGTGACCCCCGTGGCGAACAGCATGAAGACGACCCCGGTGAGGGCTCCCGGCAGGGCCGTGATGATGATGAACGGGTCGACCCAGCTCTGGAAGTTCACCACCATCAGCAGATAGACGAACATGATCGCGAAGGCGATGCCCAACAGCAAGCTGGAGAAAGCGTTGCGCATACTGTCGATTTGACCGCGCACCGACAGGAACGTCCCGCGCGGGAGCTCCTTCTTGAACTCCTCCAGCACTTTGTCCACGTCGCGGCCCACCCCGCCGAGGTCGCGATCCTGCACCGAGGCCATCACGTCGAACACCGGCTGCACGTTGTAGTGGCTCACCAGCTGCTGGCTCTGGCTGCGGCTGAGCGAGGCCAGGTTGCCCAGGACCTGGGTGGTGCCGATGGGGATGTTCTTGAGCTCGTTCAGCGAGTCGAGGCGATACTGGGGGGCCTGCACCGCGACCGGGTAGCTGACGCCGGTCTTGGGGTCGAGCCAGAAATTGGGCGCGGTCTGGCCGCTGCCGCTGAGCGCGATAAGCATGTTGGAGGCCACCTCGCGCTGGGTCAGGCCGATGGTGCTCGAGCGCTCCCGATCGACGTTGACCAGGATGGCCGGCGCGTCCACCACCTGCTGCACGCGCACGTCCACGGCGCCGGGGATATCGCGCACCCGGGCGGCGATCTTCCGGGCCAGGGCGTAATTGCCCGGATCCTTGCCCGTGACCTGGATGTCGATCGGCGCCGGCACGCCGAAATTGAGGATCTGCGTCACGATGTCGGCCGGCTGGAAGAAGAACTGGCAGCGCGGATAGCGCACGGGCATCTCCCTGCGGATGGTGCGCACCAGGTCGGGCGTCGGCTGGTGGTTGGCCACCAGCTTCACCAGGATCTCGCCCTCGTAGGGCCCCACGTTGGCGGAGTCGCTGAAAGCCAGGTTGACACCGCCCTGGGGCAGCCCGATGTTGTCGAGCACCATGTCGATCTGCCCGGGGAACATCGTGCGCAGGTCGCTCTCGATGTCCAGGAACATCTTCTCGGTCTCCTCGAGACGCGTGCCGGCGGGCGCGCGCACCTTCAGGCGGAACGTGCCGGCGTCCACGCTGGGGAAGAAGTCCTCGCCCACGAACGGCAGCAGCACGCCTCCCAGTGCGAAGATGCCCGCGAAGACCAGCAGAGTCGTCTTGCGGCCGGACAGCACGCTCTGCAGGATGGCCTCGTAGAGCTTTTGGAAGCGGTCGAAGCCGGCCTCGAAGGTGTGGTGGAGCCGGGTGATGAGTCCGCCCGGGCGCTCCTTGGGCAGCAGGTGAAAGATCATCAGCGGCACCAGCGTTCGGCTCAGCAGGTAGGAGGCGAGCATCGCGAACACGACCGCCATCGCCATCGGAGTGAACAAGAACTTGGCGGGCCCGGTCAGGAATACCACGCTGATGAACACCACGCAGATGCTCAGGGTCGAGACCAGCGTGGGGACGGCGATCTCCTGGGTGCCTTCCACCACCGCGTCGTAGAGGCTGGCGCCCAGGCTGAGATGGCGGTAGATGTTCTCGACCGCCACCGTGGCGTCGTCGACCAGGATGCCGACCGCCAGCGCCAGTCCGCCCAGCGTCATGACGTTGATGGACTGGCCGCAGGCGCTCAGCACGATGAGGCTGGTGAGGATGGAGAGCGGGATCGAGGTCGCCACGACCAGCGTGCTGCGCCAGGAGCCCAGGAAGAGGAGGATCATCAGGGCGGTCAGCAGCCCTGCGATGGTGGCCTCGTGGACCACCCCGGTGATGGAGGCCTGCACGAAGATCGACTGGTCGAAGAGCGGCTGGATGTGGAAATCGGGCGGGAGGGTCGACAGGATGCGGGGCAGCGCGCTTTTGACCCGCTCGACCACCGAGATGGTGGAGGCATTGCCGCTCTTGAGCACGACCAGCAGCGCTCCGCGGCGTCCGTCCTGGTGCACCTGGTTGGTCTGCACCGAGTAGCCGTCGCGCACACTGGCGACGTCGCGCATGCGGATAACGGTGCCGCGCTGCGAGGTGACGGGCAGGTCGTTGAGGGCGTCGACGGCGTCGGTGCTGGCGTTGAGCTTGACGTCGTATTCCTTGACGCCCATCTTCATGGTGCCGGCGGGCAGGACGAGGTTTTGCAGGTTGAGCGCGTTGGAGACGTCGACCGGGCTGAGCCCGCGCGCGGTGAGGGCCTGCAGGTTGAGGTCCACCATGACGCTGCGCGCCTTGCCGCCGTAGGGCAGTGGCACCTGCGCCCCCTGCACCGTGGCCAGCTGGGTGCGCACGAAATTGAGGCCCAGGTCGTAGAGTTGCTGCTCGGTCAGGGTCGGGCTGGAGAGGCCCAGTTGCAGCACGGGGACGCTGGAGGCGCTGTAGCGCAGGACGGCGGGGGGCGTGGTTCCGGGTGGCATTGCGCGGAGGAGGGTCTGATTGATGGCGGTCACCTGCGCCACGCCCGCCTCGACGCGGGCGCCGGGTTGGAAGAAGACGCGGATGGCGCTGGCCCCGGGATAGGATTGCGACTCGATGTGCTCGATGTCGTTGACCGTGGTGGTCATGGCGCGCTCGCAGATGGTGACGATCCGGTTGGCGATTTCGGGTGCCGAAATTCCGGTGAAGCTCCAGATCACGGTTACGACGGGAATGTCGATATTGGGAAAGATATCCACCGGCGTGCGTTGGATCGTTGTGATTCCGAGCACCACGATGAGCAAAGCCATCACCACGAACGTGTAGGGCCGCGACAGGGCCAGCTTCACAATCTGCACCCGGGGATTATGCGCGATTCGCGCCGATCGTCAAGGTGGACGATTGTCCCATTGTTCGGGATTTTTGGATAAAGATTTGCTGGGGGCGCGGGGCGTGCCGGGCGAGTCGCCCTGGCATGCCGGCACGACTCGGCTGGCAAGGCGCGGGGGATCCGCCCCTCGGGGCGAATTCCTCATGCATGCGGTCCTTGCTGGAGAACGAGTTGCTCTCCGTGAGGCTCTATGCGGCCCGGCAGGCCGAGAGCTCGGCGGAGCTTCGTTCCAGTCGTCTGCCGCGGGTGGTGCTGTGGTGGGCACTGGCGCGCACGGGCTTTACGGGGGAGCCCGGCCCCCGCTGGCTGGTGCGCCGTCGAATGGTGCAGCGGCGCCGTAAGCTCACTCGCGAGGAGTGCCTGGCCAGCTTCCGCCGGGTGGAGCATCCTCTGGCCTGCCTGGCTCACGCGATGCGGCTCGTGGAGCTGCACGGGCAGGATGCGATCCCGGCGCTGCTCGAGGTCCTGCCGCAGGTGGCGCGCTCGGAGGCCCATGCGGAGGCGGTGGCCTGGGCGCTGGGGACGCTGGGCCGGACGATCCTGGCCGAGACGCTGGCAGCCGCCCGCAAAGCCTCGCCCGCGGTGCGGCACTGGTTGTTGCTGGCGCTGTGGTTCCTGGGTCCCGAGGCGCACGGGGTGGAGAAGGATTTGCTGGGCTGGGCGGAGCCGATGGCGGAAGCGGTCCTGCTCAACCTGGAGAGCCGCGCCGCGGCACAGGCCGCCCGCGACGGGCGCGTGGAGGTCGTGTATCTGGACGACGCGGCCGTCTACGAGCTGGCCGAGCAGATCTACGGCCTCGACAACCTGGCGCGCCGCCGCCGCGCCGTGCGCGCCCTGCGGGGCTTCGGCCCGGCCCAGGAGGCGGCCGTCAAGCTGCTGGCGGCCTGCCTGGACGACCCCGACCTCTCCACCACGGCCGCCCGCACACTGGTCGAGTATCACCCGGAGGAGGCCCTGCGGCCGTTGCTCCGGGACGAGAGCTTCTTCCCCTTCATCGCCCAACTGCCGGATGTGCAGAAGCGCTTGAGCTCCGTAATGTCGGAGGAAGAATTCTCGTTGAAGGTGGCGCGCGCAGCCTGCGAGCTGGTGGAGGACGACGATTCGGTCTCACGCCTCATTTCTGTGACGCGGGGAGCAACCCGCTGGCATCTCCTGAGGCTCTCGAAACTGAGCACCTTCACTCTGGAAGTGCTCGAGATGTGTGCCACGGATGAACACCCCGGTGTGCGCCTGCTGGCCGCCGCCGGTTTGCGGTCTCGACTCGAGGGCGTCGATTGTCTCAAGCGACTGACCCTGGACCCTGATCTTGACGTCGCCGTCGAGGCGGTTGCGGCCCTTCTCGAGCTCTATCCGGATGACGAGGCTCTGGCCCTCGACTATCTCATGGACAAATGGATGAGGCGCCGCGTCTTGGAGCGCTTGAAGGATGTCACGCCGGCCGTCCAGGGCGCACTCGGCAAGTGCCGACTCTCCGCCGAGGAGAGGCACGACTTGCCGTGTGAGGTGCAGCTGAATACCTACACGGATGAGGAGCTGGAAGCGTTGCTGCGCGAAGGTAACCTGCAGCGGCTCACCGTCGTGGCCAACGCCGGCCGTTTGTTCGAGATCATGGCCTTCCGCCTGGACGGCCTCCCTGAGGCTCTCGTCGCCGACGTCCTGGAGTCGGTGGGCCCCCGACTGCTCGATCGGTCAGCCCTGCGGCCGTTCGCCTGTCATCCATCCGAGGTGATTCGCGCAGCCTTGGAGCGCCTCTAAGCGCAGACCAAACGATCTGCTCCGCCCTGGACGTCGCAAGTCCCCATCGCAAAAGGGATTGACGGTCGCGCCCCGCCTCCCGGGCCGGTGCTAAGATCGCCTTATGAACAAGCGAACCGTGGTCATCAGGTCCAAGTACGCGATGATCGTCAACATCGTCGCCTGCGTCGGATTGCTGGGGTATGCCGCCCTCCTCTTCGGCCGCGAGCCGTGGATGTTGGCCGTGGCGCTGGTCGTGCTCCTCTGGAGCTTCTACAGCCTCGACTGGCCGCTCGAAGCGATCCTGGCCGACGGCCGTCTGCGCCTGAAAAGCCCTCTGCGGAACTCCTTCGACGCGCCCACCAGCGACATCCGTCGGATCACTCTCAACGTCGAGCAGCGGTCCTACGGAAAGGGCGACTATCGCTGCTACCCGGTGGTGATCGAGACGGGTGCCCGGAACCACGAGGTTCAGGCTCCCACCGACTACCTCGAGGCGCGCCGCCTGTCTGAGACGCTGGGCATCCTGGCGGGCGCCGAGGTGCTCGACGGCGGACTCGGCGAGGCCACCGTGCGCCAGCCCGGCGTGCTGAATCAGCGGTGGACCGACACGATCCGCCGCCAGGACCTCGGGCCGGCGCCGTCCCGGCTACACGTCCGCACGACCTTCCGCGGGATGGCGATCGGTCTGCCCCCGCAGCACGGCTTCTACTGGCTGCTCGGCTTCGGCGTCGCCGGTGGCGCGGGCTACGGGGCGCACGTCCTGAGCAACGGGTCGGTGCTCTTTACGGCCGTCACAGCCGCCGTGCTCGTCTCGCTGACGTTCATGACGCTGGCGGGCCCGACCGTCGTGGTGGGGTTCGACTCCCTGGCCATCCGGTACCCGATGGGGCTCAAAGAGCACGTGGACCTGGACGACCTGGCTGAAATCCGCCTCGACCCTCAGTATGGCGGCCTTCTCCTGGTGGGTGACTTCAGCATCGTGCGCCTCTGGTCGCCGCTCGAGGACCACGAGGTGGACTGGCTCCGTCAGGCCATCGCCCAGACCGTAGCGAAAGGGTAACATCCGGGCAGCCCGCCCGGCCCCCGGGGACGTTATCCTGGGGAGCATGGCGGGCTGCTCCATCATCCACCGAGACCACGGGATCCCCACGCGGAGCCCGCAGACACGTCCCGAGCCGGAGCGCATCCCACGCGACGAGAATCCGGACAGCGTGGCGCTCAACGACAGCGTCCGCGAATACGACCACCCCTCGGCACGTTACCGCGCGATGTTCAACAAGACGGCGCGGGAGCTGAGCCTCGACCTGGAGTGGACCGGCGACACCCACAACGCCAACGCCATCGATCCCGGCGAGCTGCGCGTGGGCGCCGAGACGCCCGCGGAGTTCACCCCCGAGCTGAAGGGCACGCTGCAGCACGTCCTGCAGACCCTCGAGGAGAAGCGGCTCGGGGCCGTGCAAGAAAGCGCCCTGTTTCACCGGCGCATCCCCTTCCGCGGCCCGCTGGAGCTGCTGAGCCAGCCCGAGCGGCAGGCGCTCGAGCGGCTCACCTACGAGGTCAAACCGCTGCTGGACAAGATCGAGGCCCGCCAGCACGACCCCCGGTCCGACGAGCAAAAAGGCTGGATGAGCCGCCACGGCGACTTCTACTCCAAACAGTGCTTCGAGCGCACCCACCGCGACGAGGGCGTGGGTCCACCCGGCGAAAACGAGCTTTGTAGCCTGATGCCGTTTTTTCCGGACAGGCCCCCCGTCAACGGGATGGTGGACAAAACCATCACGCTCGAGGAGATCCAGGAGCTATCCGATCCGGAAGCTCTGCGCCCCACGACGCTGCTCAAACGGGACGAGACGGGAGCCATCGTGTCGACTCCGATGCCCGTCGACCCGGCCTTTCGCGAGGACCACCGGGCGCTGGCCGGCGCCCTGGACCGCGTGGCCGAGCTGGACGTGGAGCCGGCGCTGAAAGCGCAGTGCACCGCCTGGGCCAACTTCTTCCGCACGGGGACCGCCGAGGACGAGCGCATCGCCGTGCAGACCACCATTGACGCCGGCGACGCGCCGGGGCTGCTGCGCCTGCACATTGGCCCGAGCGAGTCCTACTGGCCCGACAACATGAAGTTCCCCTACGAGCTCCAGGTCGGCATCCGCGACCCGAAGATGATGACCGACCTGAAGGACTGGCAGGCCAATTTCCCCACCATGGAGCAATCCCTGGCCGACATCCCCCACTACCATCCGCGCCCGCTCGACCTGCGCGGCGGCTTTTCAGACCCCATGTGGAACGTGACCACGGGCGGCTTTTGCCAGACCTTCGCAGCGCGCGAGCCGCGCGGGACGAATTTCCCCAATTACCCCTACGGCACCACCGGCAGCAATCGCTTCATTCCCCTGGACGCCTACCCGCCCATCCTGGCCCACTCCCGCAGTGTGCTGGAGCGGCTCATGAACGTGCCGCTTCCGGCTCCCGAGACGGACCTGTGGAACGAGGTGCTGCTGGCCACCGGTCACGAGTCCGGCCATCTGCTGGGTCCCCAGCGCGACCACGTGACCCCCTCGGGTCAACACATGGGCACGGTTTTCGCCGACCACTGGGGGAGCGCCGACGAGCCCAAAGCCGATCTGACGGCGCTGGAGATGATCTCGCGCGGGCACACCCGCGGTCACATCTCCGACCAGGAGAAGCGCGATCTCTACGTGGCCAATCTGCAGTATATGATGACGCTCTACCCCGGCAAGGCCGGACTCGAGAACCTGCGCGACCACCGCTTCGGGTTCGTGCTCCAGACGGGCTGGTTCTTTCAGCAGGGCGCGCTGAGGCTGGAGGGCGACAAACTCGGGATGGACCTGGCCAAGATGGAAAGCGCCGCGCACTCGCTCTGGCGGCAAATCATCGAATTTCAGGCCAACGGCGACAGGGAAGGTTTCCTGGCTCTGAGTCGCGCGGCAGCCGCGTCCATCCCGGACGAGGCCGACCGACTGATCCTGCAGGCGCAGGGCGGCTACCGCGAGTACTTCGTGGAGCACCACCTGTAGCCAAAGAAAAACAGCCCCCGCAGGGGCTGCCTTCTTGTCTCCGCCTACCAGCTGACCGCGTACCTCAGCACGGTCGCACGAGACTGGTTGCCGAACGAATCGCGGGCGAAGGCGGTCAGGTTGACCACGGTTCCCGGCGCGAGGCCGTTCAGCGAGAGGGGGATTTCCCAGCTACCGTTCCCGTCGACGACGGTCGTGCCGTTCATCGAGCCGGTCACGACCACCTGGGAGCCCGGCGTGCCGGTGCCGGTCAACACGAAGCTGCCGCGGAAGCTCGACCCGTTGGTCGGGCTGTTCACGCTGAGCTGCAGCGCCTGATCGACGCTCTGCGGGGTGGTCACGTAATAGTTGGTGTTGTTCGGATCCGGGTAATCGTAGTAGGGATCCGTCAGGCTATCCTGCACGCTGCGGGTAGCGTAGTAGTTATCGCTGTAGGCGTAAGAGCCACTCAGGTCGAGGGCCAGGTCGGTGGGAGCGGAGCGTCCGCTCCAGCGGTGCCAGGCGGTGACGGTCAGGCTGACCGTGCGCCCGGAAAAGTTTCCGGGGTCGAGAGCGAGGGACCAGATGCCATTGGAGCCGACATCCGTCGACCCGGAGAGGTCACCGCGGACTTCGACCACGGAGTTGGGCGTGGCGCGCCCCGTCAGCACCAGGGGACCACCGTTCAGGGACGCGCCGTTGAGAGGCGTGTCCACCGTCAGGAAGGTGTCCTGGGCCGACGAGGGCTGCATCGTGGTGAGACCCACGAGCAGCAACATTACGAAGAATGTCGCGAGCTTGCGCATCCTACCACGCCACCGCGTACTTCAGCTGGGTGTGGTTCGACTCGTTGCCGAACTGGTCACGCGCGAAGACGTTCAGGTGCACCGTGGTGCCGCGGGCCAAGCCGCCCAGCGACATCGGCATGCGCCAGTGGCCGTTGTTCTGCACCACCGTCGAGCCGCTCATCTGACCCGTCACGATGACCTGCGCGCCGGGGGTTCCGGTGCCGGCCAGGGTAAAGTTGCCGCGGAAGCTCGATCCGTTGACCGGGCTGTTCACGCTCAACTGCAGGCGCTGGTTGACGTACGGATTCTGGTTGTTGATGTAATAGTTGTTGCGGTAAGGCTGCTGGTAGCGGTACGGCTGGTTCTGCTCCGGATACCAGTAAGGCTGCTGGGCCGCGACCGGGCCGAGCGTAATGGCCGCCAGCGCGACGAGTCCGAGAACTTGCTTCTTCATGGTTTATCTCTACCTCCAGGATTAGTGTTCAGTTCCCATGGTAGAGTCCAAACCAGAAACGAGACAGGGGCGTGAGTACCGGAAGGGGGGGTCCGATATCCCGTCCGCCTACTGGAGTGAGCGCGTCCTCAGCCACTCAGGCTCCTCGACGACGATGGTCCAGGCCTGCAGAAAGTCTCCCGCCTGGGAGCCCCAGAAGCCCCGCACCCGGGCTAGAGCGCGGGCCAGGCGATAGACGAGATAGGCGCAAACCGGCATCCCCACCATGGGCCCGAGGAGCAGGCCCAGCCAGCCGCCCGCGGCCCACCCGAGAGGAGCGCTCAGGAAGAAAGCTGCTTGAAGACCGCGATCGAAAATCGTGAGAGGAGTTTCAGCCACTTCGCTCTTTGGACGCACGGTCCAGCCCGAAAGATTCCGGGTGCTCATGACCCGACTACGTTCTTTCCGGGGGATCGGTTCAATCGGGAGCGAAGGGCGGGCGATGCTCAAACCTGCATTGCTCACCCTGACCCTCGGACTTGGACTGCTGGCTGTGGGGGCTCCCTCGGAGAGCGGGCTGCCCGAGGCGGCTCTGGATGGTATTTGCCGCACTGCGCTGGAGCAGGGCAATCGCGTGGGCGTCGCGGTCGAGGTCAGCGTGCCCGGGCGCGGGATCTACCGCAAGGCTTTCGGGCAGGGCGACCTGGTCACCGGGGCGGCTCGAACGCCCGACGCGCCTTTTCGCATTGGCAGCGTTACCAAGACGTTCTTCGCCACGGCGGTGCTGCAAGAGGTGGAGAAGGGGCGTATCCGGCTGACGGACCCCCTCGCGAAGTGGTATCCCAACTTCCCCAACGCCGAGCTCATCACGGTGGATGACCTCCTGCGCATGCAGAGCGGCATCCAGGACCCGTTCGACAAAGCCTGGCTCGAGCATTACTACGCCGACCCGTTCTGGAACCTGACCGCGGACGATGTCATCGCCCAGGGGGCGGCCCTGAAAGACCGGTTCAAGCGCCCCGGCACGGTGACCGAATATGTCAACCTCAACTACGTGCTCCTCGAGCAGATCTTGCTCAAGTCGACCGGGATGACGGCGGATCAGGCATTGTTGCAGGGCATCTGGGCCCCCCTGTCGCTGGAGAGCACGAGTTATCCCACGTTCGCCCACGACACCGGCATTCCGGGCCCGCTGCACGGCTACGGCTGGAATGGCAAGTCGTTCGACGACAAGACTCTCTTGAACCCGGTCCCGCCGGGCGGAGCCGGCTCGATGATCTCGACGCTGGACGATCTCACGGTCTATGGGCGCGCGCTGGGCAAAGGGACGTTGCTCAGTCCGGCGGCCCAGGCCCGGCGGCTCAAGATGAGCCCCTTCGCGGGCTCCCCGGCCTGGGTGGGCTACGGCCAGGGCATCGCCCACATCGGCCCCTTCGTGGGCCACAACGGCACGATTCAGGGCTTCAGCACGGAGTGCTTCTACTACCCCGCCCAGGACGCCACCATCGTGGTCAGCGTCAACCGCCTCGACGCGGACGACCAGAGCCAGTCCACCGACGTCTTCCTAAAGATCGCCAAGGAGCTGTTTCCGCGCGCGGCTCCCTGGTAGCCGGGGTTAGAGCAGGCCTCGCTCCAGCGCGATGGCTACGGCCTGGGCGCGATTATCGGCTGCGAGCCTGTTCAGGATGCCCGTGACATGGAACTTGGCGGTGCGCTCGGTGATGCTCAAATCGGCGGCGATTTCCTTGTTCGAGCGCCCCGCGGCGATCAAACGCAAAATCTCGCGCTGGCGAGCGGTCAGGTCGGAGGTGGGCTGACCGACCGTTCGTGCTAACAGCGCCGCCACGCGCGGCTCGAGGTAGAGCTCACCGGCGTGGACCGTGCGGATGGCGCGCGCGAGCTCCTCGGTGGGGGCGCCCTTGAGCACGTATCCGCGCACGCCCGCGCGCAGAGCCGCCATCAGCCGCTCGGGCCAGGCGGTGAAAGCGATCACGCGGTGGCTCGCGGCCAGCGTCAAGGGCTCTTCGCCCGGCACGTCCAGGTCGATGACGACCACGTCCACCTCGCGCGGAACGTCCTTGACGACCGCCCCCGTGCCGACGATCGTCAGGTCTTCCTCGTCGCCGAGCACGGCCGCGAGGCCCTGACGAATGACCGGGTGGTCGTCCAGCAGGTAGACGCGGATCACGGCGCGCCTCGCGGGCGCCGTCCACCCCGTGGCCCGGACATGTCCGTCCCAGTCGCGGGACCCACCCGCCGTCCGCCCCGTGGCCCGGACATGTCCGTCCCAGCCGCGGGACCCACCCGCCGTCCGCCCCGTGGCCCGGACATGTCCGTCCCAGCCGCGGGACCCACCCGCCGTCCACCCCGTGGCCCGGACATGTCCGTCCCAGCCGCGGGACCCACCCGCCGTCCACCCCGTGGCCCGGACATGTCCGTCCCAGCCGCGGGACCCACGCGCGGCGTCCCGGACAACAAAAGCACGACCGGTCGTGCTTTCACAGGCTCACGCTCACTCGCACGCCGCCGCCCGGGCGGGAGCGCACGACCAGTCGTGCTCCGATCGCCCGGCAACGTTCCCGCATACCCTGCAATCCGTGGCCGGGTGAGCCGTTCAGACCGCGCCCGAAGTCCTCCACCGTCAGCCCGTCCTCACGCAAGCTCACCCGCGCCCGCGGGCTGCCCGAGTGACGCTCGACATTCGAGAGCGCCTCCTGGACCACGCGGAACAGCTCGTTCTCGACCTCGAAACCGAACGAGCACGACCCGCTCACCTCCACCCGCACGCCCGTGCGGGACGCGAACGAGCGCGCCAGCTCGCGCACCGCCACCTCCAGGGGCTGCCCGCGCAAGCCCGAGCGCAATCCGACCAGCGAGCCACGCACTTCCTCCAGGCTCGAGCGCAGCTGATCCAGAGCGCTCGAGAGGCGTTCGCGCGCCACCTCGGGCCGGGCCGGCAGCGCCCGCAGAGCTCCCTCCACGCCCAGCGACGCGCCGGTCAAGTCCTGGGCCAGCGTGTCGTGCAGCTCGCGCGCCAGGCGCGCGCGTTCGTCCTGACGTGCGTGCGACAGCGCCTCCTCGGCCAGGCGGGAGCGCTCCAGCGCCAGCCCCAGCTGATAGCCGATCGCCTCCAGAAGGCGCAGCTCCTCCGCCGAGAGGCGCCGCCCCGCCCCCACGTTCAGCACGCCCAGCGGGCGATCGCGAAAGGCCAGTCGCACCGAGGCGTGCGTGCTCAGGCCACCGGTCTCCGGGCGACGACCGGGTTCAAGGCGGCTGCATTTGAGCACGTTCACCGAGCCCAGCGAGCCGGCCCGGTAGGCCTGCAGGCACCAGCAGGGCTCGCCCGTCATGCGCAGAGGCTCCTCGAGCAGCGGTGGCAGTCCGCGCGCCGCGGCCAGAAAGAAGCGCCCCGCGTCTTCCAGCCAGACCCAGCTGGTGGGCAGCCCCATCAGCTCGTCCACCAGGCGCAGAGTGGCCTCCAGGGCCACCGAGCCGTCCGCGGCCTCGTTGAGGGCCTCGGCCACCCGATACAGGATCTCGAGCATCGCACACCCGCTTCCCTGTCCGAAAGGACAGGTCCTGGAACTGGACCTCCGCTCGGTTCTGGCCCGGAGCCCGGACGCCATAATCGAGGCACGGAGGACGAACACATGAACATCCTGATCACCGGCGCCTCGCAAGGACTGGGCCTGGAAACGGCCCGCCTGCTGGCGCCCAAACACAACCTCATCCTGGTGGCGCGCCACCCGGACAAGCTCAACCGGGCCGCCAAAGAGCTCAACGCTAAGGCCGTTGTGGCCGACGTCGGCCAGGACGCCGAGCGCATCGCTCACGAGGCCCAGAACGTCGACGTGCTGATCAACAACGCCAGCGCACTGGGACCGATGCTCCCCCTGAATGACTACCCCTGGGAGCAGCTTCTGGAAGTGCTCCGCACGAACGTACTGGCCCCACTCCACCTGACCCAGCTGCTCAAGAACCACCTCAAGACCCTGGTCAACATCAGCTCCGACGCGGGCGTGAACGCCTACCCTACCTGGGGCGGCTACGGCCTCTCGAAGGCCGCGCTGGAGCACCAGACCCGCACTCTGGCCGAGGAGAATCCCCACCTGCGGGTGCTGCTGATCGACCCCTCCGACATGAACACGGAGATGCACCGCCAGGCCGAGCCGGGCGTGGATCTCGGCCACCTGCCCGGCCCGGAGCGGATCGCCCCCGCTCTGGTCGAGCTCCTCGAGGGCCCGAGCGGCTTCCTTCGCACCCGCCTGGAGGCGCGCGATGTCAGCCTTACTTGAAGCCTCCCGCCCGCCCGCCCAACGAGACGGCGTCAAGCTGCTCGTCAGCCACGGCGCCCGCACGACCCACGCCGAGTTCACGCAACTCCACGACTTTCTCGAGCCGGGCGACCTCCTGGTCGTCAACGACTCGGGCACCCTGCCCAGCGCGCTGGTGACTCCGCAGGGACTCCTGCACGTCTCCACCGAGCTGGCGCCGGGTCGCTGGGTCGTCGAGCCGCGCCAGGCAAAAGCACGAACGTTCGCTTTGCCCGGCCACACCCTGCGGCTGCTGGCTCCCTACGGCGACTCCCAGAGGCTGTTCCTGGCCGAGACCAGCGTGCGGAACCGAACGGAGTTCCTGCTCCGGCACGGCCGCCCGATCCGCTACAGCTACGTCCATGAGGAGTTCCCGCTGGAGGACTACCAGACCATTTTCGCACGAACGTACGGGTCGGCGGAGATGCCCAGCGCCGGGCGCCCGTTTACGAAGAGGGTGATCCAGAACCTGCAGCGCCAGGGGGTCGAGTTCGCGCGCCTCACCCTCCACACCGGCGTGGCCAGTCTCGAGAACGACGAGCGACCCTATCCCGAATGGTTCGCCATTCCGGAGAAAACACAGCGCAAGCTGGAGAGGGCCAGGCGGGTGATCGCCGTCGGCACCACCGTCATCCGCGCCCTGCACAGCGAGGGCGTGCGCGGCTGGACCGACCGTATCATCCGCCCGACGGACAGGCTCCGGGTCGACGGTCTGATCACCGGTCTGCACGAGCCCAGGTCGACCCACCTCTGGATGCTCCAGGCCCTGACGCCGCACGTCGCCTCGATCTACCGGGAAGCGGAAAGCAACGGTTATCGCTGGCATGAGTTCGGAGATATCCATCTTCTGCTAGGAGGCTCGACCTAGACGCGCGAAGCGCGCTCGATGCAGATTTACACCAACGGAACCATCCTCACAATCAACGACAACATGCCCCAGGCGGAAGCGCTCGCTGTCGAGGACGGCAAGATCGTCGCCGTGGGCTCGCGCGACGAGATCGTCTCCCAGAACCCGGGCGCGGAGATCGTCGACTTGCAGGGGAGAACCCTGGTACCCGGCTTCGTGGATGGCCACAGTCACTTCATGAACGCCCTGCAGATCGTGAGCTGGTGTAATGTCTCGGCGCCCCCGGTGGGACCCGTGGAGAACATCGCGGACATCCTCAAGGTGGTCGAAGAGCAGAAGCGCCGCCAGAATCCCGCCCCGGGCGAGTGGCTCATCGGCTATGGCTATGACGCCAACATGCTGGCCGAAGGGCGCGAGCTGACCCGGGACGACCTCGATCCCATCAGCCCGGACAATCCCGTGATGCTGATCCACGTCTCCAACCACGGCGCGGTGTTCAACTCTCGGGCGCTGGAAATCTTCGACATCACGGCCGACACGCCGACCCCGCCGGGCGGCTTGATCGCCCGCAAGCCCGGCTCCACCGAGCCCGCCGGTCTGGTGATGGAGACGGCCTTCCTGCCGATCTTCCCTCGCATCCCCAAGCCCGATGAGAAAGAGCTGCTCGAGCGGTTCAAGGCCGCCCAGGAGATCTACGCCGCGGCCGGCGTCACGACCGTGACCGAGGGCGCCAGCAGCGCCCACGATCTGGCGCTCATCGTCAAGGGAGCCGAGGAGGGACGGCTGTTCCTGGACGTCGTTTCGCTCATCCTCGTCACCGACCTCGACGAAGTGCTCAAGCAGCATCCGGTGGAGAGTTTCGGAACCTACCGCAAGCGCCTCAAGCTGCACGGGGTGAAGACGTTCGCGGACGGGGTCCCGATGTCGCGCACCGCTTTCTTCACGCAGCCCTACCTGCTGCCGGGGCCCTCCGGGGAGTCGCCCTGGCGGGGCGAGTCCACCTTCCCACTGGAAACCTTCCGGGCCATGGTGAAGCGCGCCTACGACCTGAAGCTGCCGATCAGCATCCACTCGAATGGCGACGCGGCCATCGACATGCTGCTCGAGGCCCACGAGCTGGCCGCGGGCGATACGCCGAAGGAGCCCCGCGGGACCACCATCATCCACTCCCAGTTCGTGCGCAAGGATCAGCTCGAGAAATACGCGCTCTACCGCATCAACGTGTCGTTCTACACCGAGCACACCTTCTTCTTTGCCGACACGCACCTCAAGAACCTCGGCCCCGAGCGCACCCACCCGTGCAGCCCGATGAAGACGGCCATGGGAATGGGGCTCCACTGCACCAACCACACCGATTTCAGCGTGCTCCCGGTGGATCAGTTGCTGACCATGTGGACGGCGGTGAACCGGGTCGCGCGCTCCGGCATCGTGATCGGCCCCGACGAGCGGGTCACGCCGCTGCAGGCGCTCAAAGCCATCACGATCGAGGGCGCCCACCAGTATGGCGAAGCGGACCGGAAGGGCTCACTGGAGGTGGGCAAGCTGGCCGACCTGACCATCCTGAGCGACAATCCTCTCACCGTAGACCCGATGGCCATCAAGGAGATTCGTGTGCTGCAAACGATCAAAGAGGGTCGTACCGTTTATGTTGCGGAAACCGCCGCCCTGGCATAAACTGCCGGGGCTGTGAAAAAGACCTTCTTTCTTCTAATCGCCCTTACCGCCGCGGCCCTGGCCCAAGACCCGACAGCCGCTCCTGTCGTCGCTGATATTTTCCATGGAGTCTCCGTGGACGACCCCTATCGCTGGCTCGAGGACTCCAAGAGCCCCAAAGTCCAGGCCTGGAGCAAGGCGGAGAACGCCGAAGCGCGGGCCTATCTGGACAAAATCCCTTATCTGGACAAGATCCGCCAGCGGCTCATCCAATTGGAGACGGCCACCAGCGTCAGCTACTACAGCCTGACCTACCGGCCGGGCCGCATCTTCGCTTTGAAGCAGCAGCCCCCGCTGCAGCAGGCGTTCATCGTGTCGCTCAGCAACCCGGACAACCTGAGCAGCGAGCAGGTCGTGGTGGACCCCAACAAGCTGGATGCCAGCGGGGCCACCGCCATCGACTGGTTCGTCCCCTCGCAGGACGGCAAGCTGGTGGCGGTCAGCCTCTCCAAGAACGGCAGCGAGCGGGGCGACGTGCACGTCTTCGACACGGCCACCGGCAAGGAGCTGGGGGATGTGGTGGTGCACGCCCAGAACGGCACCGCCGGCGGCAGCCTGGCCTGGAATGCCGACGGGACGGGCTTCTACTACACGCACTACCCGGAGACGGGCGACACCGAGTTCAACCAGCAGGTCTACTACCACCAGCTTGGGTCCAAGCTCGCAGGGGCCGACCTCCAGCTCCAAGAGCAGGACCGCTATGAGATCGGCAAGGACTTCCCGCGCATCGCCGAGATCGAGCTCTCCACCAGCGACGACGGCTCCACCATCCTGGCCTCGGTGGCCAACGGCGACGGCGGCGAGCACGCCTTCTACACGCGCGACGCCAGCGGGTGGAAGCAGCTGACGAAGTTCGAGGACCAGGCCGTGGAGGGGGCCCTCGGGCCCAACAACGAGGTCTTCCTGGTGACGCACAAAGGGGCGCCGCGCGGGAAGGTCATCCAGTGGCCCGACAAGACGATCGTGCCCGAGAGCGAGGGCGCCATCGAGGCCATTCTGCCGACGGCCACCGAGCTGATGGTCAACTACCAGGTTGGCGGGCCCAGCGAGCTGCGCGCCTTCAGCTTGACCGGCGTGGCCAAAGCCCCGGTGGAATTGCCGCCCGTGTCGGCGGTGGGCGAGATGGTGCGGCTGGAAGGAGACCACGTCCTGTACGAGTCCGAGACGTTCGGGTCCCCCACCGCGTGGATCCTGAACGGCAAGCGCACCGCCCTCTCCGGCCCCGAAGGCCCGCTGAAGAACCTCGAAGTCGTGCGCGAGTTCGCCACTTCCAAAGACGGCACCAAAGTCCCGATGTCCATCGTCAGGCTCAAGGGCACCAAGCTGGACGGCAAGAATCCCACCCTCCTCTGGGGCTACGGGGCTACGGCGGCTACGGGGTCAACCAGACGCCTGGCTACAGCCCGCGCCGCATCCTCTGGGTGGAGCAGGGCGGCGTCTTCGTGGTGGCCAACCTGCGCGGCGGCGGCGAGTATGGCGAGCCGTGGCATAAGGCCGGCAACCTCACCAGCAAGCAGAACGTCTTCGACGACATGTACGCCTGCGGTGAGCGCCTCAAAGAGCTGAACTACTGCACCACCGACAAGCTGGCGCTGATGGGCGGCTCCAACGGGGGGCTGCTGATGGGCGCGATGATCGTCCAACACCCGGAGATGGCCAAATGCGTGGCCGCCAGCGTGGGCATCTACGACATGCTGCGGGTGGAGCTGGCGCCCAACGGGGCGTTCAACGTGACCGAGTTCGGCACCGTGAAGGACCCCGAGCAGTTCAAGGCGCTCTACGCCTACTCGCCCTATCACCACGTGAAGACGGGCGTGAATTACCCGGCGGTGCTGTTCACCACCGGCGCCAATGACCCGCGCGTGGACCCCTACCACAGCCGCAAGATGGTGGCGATGCTGCAGGAGAAGGATCCAAAAGGCCTCTTCCTGCTGCGCACCAGCGACAAGGCCGGTCACGGGATGGGCTCCTCGATGGACGAACGGGTGGCCCTGGCGGCCGACACGTATGGGTTCCTGTTCTACCAGTTGGGCGTGAGCTACCGCTAAGCCGGGTACCCCGGTCCATACCGAGGAAAAGCGCGGCCGACTACCATGGGGCTCAGGAGGACTGACACCATGGATAGACTCGAGCGCGATGTTGCGCTGGCCAACCATAACGATGACAGCGTTCCGGCTTACGTGGAGCCGGAGGAGCACCACGCCTACGCGGACGAAGAGGGCGCTCCCCAGGCCGTGCTGGGAGAGCGGGACGACTCTTCGAGCGCCGAGCCCGGCGACCCCGACGCGAGCGACCCGCTCGACGGGATGCGGATCGTGGACCCGGTGGAAGAAGATCGCGAGATGACGGAAGCCGTCGTGGACGTCGTCTTCTCGGCGCCTGACCCGGACATCGAGCTCGATGAGCAAGAGTTCGAGGATGCCGAGGAGGAGGGGGAGCGCCTGGGGCGCGAGCACAAACGCGGCAACCATGTGGGCGCGGGCGCGACCATCGGCCCTCTGAACGAGCCGGCCGAGCCCGCCCGTCACGAACAGATCCGCGAAGAGAACACGGAGCGGTACGACCCGGCGCCAGGGCCGATGGACGACATCTAGAAGTCCACGGGCGTGCCCTGGATTCCGACTTTCGCCGACGAATTCAATGGCCCCGGCATCGACCGGGGCCATTGGACGTACGACCTGGGCGGAGGCGGCTGGGGCAACCAGGAGCTGGAGGTCTACACCGAGCGCAACGCCACCATCGAGAATGGCTGCCTGGTCATCACAGCTCGCCAGGAGGGCGACCGGATAACGTCGGCGCGCCTCCAGTCGCGGGGCCTCTTCGAGCAGAAATACGGCCGCTTCGAGGCCCGTCTGGCACTGCCGAAGGGACAGGGGATGTGGCCCGCCTTCTGGATGCTGGGTGGCAACGACAAAGCCGTCGGCTGGCCGGACTGCGGCGAGATCGACATCATGGAGTGGGTCGGCAAGGACCCGGGCCACGTCCACGGCACCGTGCACGGGCCGGGCTACTCGGGCGCGCAGGGCATCTCGACCGCGCTGGCGATCGATAATCCTCAAGAGTTCCACGTCTACGCCGTCGAGTGGGAGCCCGCCGAACTGCGCTTCTTCGTGGACGGCCAGCTCTACCGCACGTTGACGCCAGAGGAAGCGAAGCCCTGGGTGTTCGACCACCCGTTCTTCATGATTTTGAACCTGGCCGTGGGCGGGGGCTGGCCGGGGAATCCCGACGCGACGACCGTCTTCCCTCAGCAACTGAAGGTGGACTACGTGCGCGTCTATCGAAAGGCGGACGAATGAGCGAGCAAGAGTGGTTGGTGGATTTTCTGGGCCGGCACCAGGCGGTGGCCGGCACGGTGCACGTGCAACGCGGCGAGGATCTCTACCTGACGGCAGCTCACAACATCCCGCCGCCGGTGCGGGCGGCCGTCGAGCACGTGCCGCGCGGCAAGGGCATGGCGGGGCTGGCGCAGGTGCGCAAAGCGCCCGTGCAGACCTGCAACCTCAAGACCGACGAGACCGGGGCGGTCAAGCCGGGCGCGAAGGCCGTGGACGCCAAAGCGGGCGTGGCCCTGCCGGTGCTCGGGCCGGACGGCGAAGTGCGCGCCGTCGTAGGCATCGCCTGGATGCACGAGGGCGAGCTCGACGCGGCGCGCGAAGCGGAGCTCATGCGCGAAGCGGCCACGTTGCCCTGATTCGCCATTCCCCCTACCCGCGAATCGTCGTCCACGGGAACCACCAGGGTGCCGGGGGGCTTCATGCCTCGGCTCAGTCGGCCTCTTCACAAAAAACCTCCTCTCCACCTCACCATTCTCTCCACCTCTCCTTTCCTTACACATCACCTCGGAGCTTCGAAGCTTCCACATCACCTCGGAGCTTCCACCTCTCCACGCAGCTGTTAACCTCCCGGCAACCCCCAAGCCCCGCGAAAGGGCTATCCTATGCCCGGAGGACCACGCCCATTCGTCTCGATGCCACCGCCGCCAGGGTTTTCGACCCCGGTAAGCAGGCGCAACCCTACGAGGTGCGCTGGGAGGCCGATCTCGGCCAGGACGCTCCGGTCACCGCGCCGGTCAGCGTAGGCGACGCCGTGGTGCTGGGCACCTCCGAGCACCTCGCCGTGGCCGTCCAGGACGGCAAACGTCTCTGGGCCGTGGACAACCCCGACAAAGCCCAGGCCGCCCCGGAGCAGGGCCCCGAGGGCCAGCTGCTGGTCACCGGCCAGAGCGGCACCGTCTACCGGCTCAGCAACGAGGGCGCTATCCTGTGGCAGGGCCTGCAGGCCGATACGCCCGCGCGCTGGACGCCCGACGGCGGCATCCTGGCCCGGCACCAAAACCACCTGACCCGCACCGACGCCAACGGACAGATCACATTCACCTTCGAGCCGAAGCCCCACCCTCTCAAAGAGACGAAGCTCGGCCCCTGCGCCGCCGGACCGGACGGCGTGACCTACGTCACCACCGGCCTGATGCTCTCCGACCCCAAATGGGAGCTGAAAGCGCTCGACGCGAGCGGGCAGGAGCTCTGGTCCAGGCCGATTCCCCAGCCCTCCGACCTGGAGGTGCAGAACGGCTGCGCGGTGGTGGGCGGTCCCCGGGGCGTGAAGGCTTTCCAAAAGGACGGTAGCCTCTCATGGAGCTCCACGACCCATTGCCAGGAGCTGCTGCCGGCCCCCCAGGGCGGGTTCTACGTGGCCTCCGTGAACGAGGTGGAGCGCCTCTCGGACCAGGGTCAGGAGTTGTGGAAATTTCAAGCCGCGGGCGATCGCCGCATGACCACGGGGATGAGCGGCTTCCAAATGGCCGTGGCCCCCGACGGGACTTTGGCCCTGGCTGACGTAAGCTGGAATTGGAAGGAATTTGGCGGGGCCGCGACCCTTACCGAAGGGGGCCAACTGGTCGAACTGGGACGCGAGGGGTCGGTTCTGGGACTGGCGTTCACCGCCGATGGCAACCTGATCGTCTCCAGCGAGAAGGGTTTGCGGGCTGTCAACCCCGGCACGCAGGCGCGCCAGAGCCCTCTCATCCGCGAAGAGGACCAGTGGATCGTGGTGGGGTCTGTGCGCGTTCGTCGCAAGGACGTTCGCGAATAAGGAATATTCGTCAAGCTGCAGAATAAGGGCAGGCGAAGGTAGAATGAGACAGTGCGATGAGTGAGTCGGTCACGGGTCCCCCCACCCCGCCACCTGAGCCTCCCAAGCGGAAGGTGCCCTGGTACAAGCGCGTCCCCAGCGCCAAAAGGCTCATCATCTTCTGCCTGATCGTCTTCCCCCTGGCCGCCGCCACCCTGGTGGCCGGTTTCCTCTTCATCCAGGTCGTGCCCGAGCTCGAGAAGACGGGCGGCACGCTGAAGACACTCCAGACGTTTGCCGAGTCGCCGGGCAAGCTGGCCTTCGAGGACCGGGAGCGTTTGAACATCCTGGTGGTGGGCGTGGACTACAACCACGACTCCAAGGGCATGCCCTACACCAAGGGCGCCCGCACCGACACGATCATGGTGCTCAGCATCGATCCCAAAGCCCAGATGCTCAACGTGCTGTCCATCCCGCGCGACCTGCGGGTGCTTATCAGCGAGGAATACGGCTACGACAAAGTCAACACGGCCTACAGCTACGGCGGCATCGAGCAGACCCGCGAGACGGTCAGCCAGTTCCTGGGCGTGCCCATCCACCACTACGTCATCGTCAAGCTGTACGGCGTTCCCAAACTGGTCGACGCGCTCGGCGGCATCCCCATCGACGTCGAGAAGGACATGGATTACGACGACAACTGGGGCCAGTTGCACATCCACCTCAAGAAGGGCCACCAGGTCCTCAACGGACCGCAGGTCATCGGCTATTCCCGCTTCCGCCACGACGAGGAAAGCGACCGCGGACGCATCCGTCGCCAGCAGCAGGTGATCAGCGCGCTGGTGGACCGGCTCAAGGAGCCGTCCGTGATGCTTAAGCTCGACAAGATCGCATCTGTGGTCAAGGACAGCATGGAGACCGACTTCTCGGCCCAGCAGATGCTCGATCTGGCCCGGCTCTACAAGGATTTCGACCGGTCCAAGATCCGCAAGGGCAAAGTGGACGGCGACGACCAGATCGACGGGAACGGCATCAGCTACATCGAGCCCTACGCCCCCGAGAACGAGAAGGTCATCATGAGCCTGCTCAAGATGCCGCCCAACCTGAACGTGGCCGGCGTGGAGGTCGAAGTTTTGAACGGCAGCGGCGTGCAGGGTGCCGGGCGCGACCTGGTGGAGGCGCTACGCGCCCAGGGCTTCCAGATCGTGCGGGTAGCCAAGGCCGACGTCTCGGACGTGGAGGTCACGCAGGTGACGCTCTACGGCCTGGGACGCCTGCGGACGCATATCGCGACCATGATCCCGGGCGCCGACGTGCTGGTGGAGGTGGCCCGTCCCAAGGGCCCGCAAATTTCGATCTTGCTGGGCAAGGACCACGCTCCTCCCCCGCCGGTGGCGCTGCCGCAGGAAGAGAGTTACCCGCAGTACGTGCCGCCCCAGCCCGACTACCAGCCCGAGCCGGCGCCCGAGCCCGACGCCGAGCCGGCGGCCCCCGAGCCCCAGGAAGACCCCGAGAATACCTCGGCGCAACCCGACGAGCAGCCCCAAGAGGTGCCGATGGAGCCCGCCAACCCCGAGCCGGCCCCGCCGCCCCCGCCCGATCCGGACCCGGCCCCGGCCGACCCGGCCCCGACGCCGAACGGCTAGCGTGCAAGATCGTAAGAGAAGATCCGGCCCGATGCTTGACCAGGTGACTACTTGAGCCTACAATCACTCCTGTGGAAAGCGTTGGCATTCGGGAGCTCAAGGCGAGACTGAGCGAGTATGTCAAAAGGGCCAGCGCCGGAGAGGTGATCGAGGTTACCGATCGCGGTCGAGTCGTGGCACGGTTGAGTGCTCCAGGTCCGGTGCCAGCGGATTTTCCCTACCCGGGAATGTTGCGCGACGCGGCGGAGGGTCGAGTAAAGCTGGGACGATATCCTCTCACGCCTGATCTCTACGATTGGGTCGACGAGGATGCAGGCCTCCCCGAAGGCACGACGCAGACTCTCATTGACTTCATACGCGAAGACAAATTGTGAGTCTCTACGCCGAGACCAGCGCTGTGGTTGCCTGGATTCTGGGCCAGTCACCCGCTCGCCGGGTCGCTGACATTGTCAAATCAGAAGAAGTGATTGTGACCTCCAGTTTGACCTGGGTCGAGTGCGACCGTGCCTTCCGCCGGCTCGAGGCTCAAAGCGAAGAGGAAGAGTTACTGACTCGCCTTCGGAAGCGGCTTGCTCGCCTGGAAAGCGAATGGGCCGCGTATGCGCTGGATGAGAATTGCCTTCAGCGAGCCCGCGTCTTGTTTCCAGTCGAGCCCATCCGTTCCCTCGACGCGCTCCATCTTGCGACCGCCGTCTTTGTTCGCACGAGAATTCCCGACCTCAAAGTTCTCAGCCTCGATGCGCGTATCCGCGACAACGCTGCGGCTCTCGGGTTCGAGGTTCTGCCCTAAGGAATCTCGATCTTGACGATTTTGTCGCCTTCCTGCAGAAGGTCCACCACGTCCATGCCGTCCTCGACCTGGGCGAACACCGTGTAGCGGCCGTCCAGGTGCGGCTGGGCCGATTGGCAGATGAAGAACTGCGACCCCCCCGTATCCTTGCCCGCCAACGCCATGCCGACCGTGCCGCGCTTGTAGGGCACCGGGTTGATCTCGCAGCGGATCGCGTAGCCAGGACCACCCCAGCCGTCGCCGCGCGGGTCGCCGCCCTGGGTCACGAAGTCGGGCACGACCCGGTGGAACGTCAACCCGTCGAAGTAGCCCTTGCGGGCCAGGGTTACGAAGTTGCGCACCGTACCCGGCGCCTCGCGGCCCAGCAGATGCAAACGCACCACGCCGCGAGCGGTCGTGATAAAAGCGGTCTCTTCCTCGCAAACGTCGGGCTGCAGCGCCTGCAGAGGCGTCGGACCCGACCCCGGCAGCTCCCCCGCCTCGATCGGCACGGCGATCTGGAAGGCCTCCAGCGACTTGCGCGCGGCCCGCGCCAGGTTCAGATCCGACCCTTGCGCCACCTCCTGCAGCAGCGGAATGGCGGAACGGTCCCCCAGCGGGCCCAGCGCCTCGAGCAGCGCTTGCTGCACCTCGCTGTCCTGCGTGCGCGCGTAGGCCTCCAGCAACACCGGCGTCCAGGCGGGGTCCTTCCACTCGGCCAGAACCCCCGCGGCCGCGGCCGTCAGGGCCGGGTCATCGCGCAACAGGACTCCGCGCAGAATCTCCTCGGCCTGCGGCGTGCGTTCCTTCTTGAAACCCTCCAGCGCCGCCTCGACCACGCCCGTGGCCGGATCGGCGCAAAAAGCCGACACGTCGGCCCGCCGCGCGGTCAACGCCTTCACCGCCCCCCGGCGCACCCGCCAACGCGCAGAGCGGGCCGCGGCGCGCAGCTCGCTCAGCACCGAGTCGCGGCCCACCAGGCCCAGCGCCTCGACGGCCGCCTCGGCCACGTCCGCCTCCGGATCGTCCACCAGCCGGCTCAGCTCGGGCGCCAGCGACAGGGCCGCCGCCCCCAGCTTGCCAACGGTCACGCAGGCGACCCGCCGCACGCTGGGCTGCGGGTCGCTCAAGAGGGGCTTCAGCCCGCTCACCTCGCCGACCAGACCCAGGCCTTTGGCCACCTCTACGCGCACGAGCCAGTCGCGCGAGTCCCGCGCCTGCAACAGGGCCGTGCGCGCCTCGGGCTGGGCACAGGTCGACTCGAGCCGGGCGGCCGCCTGCGCCACCTCGGGCTCGGGCGAGCTCAGCAGCACTGCGGCCCGTGACGAGCTACCCTTGTCCTCGGCCCGCCAGAGGGAATACAGAGCGGCCTCGACCACCTCCGGGTCGGGGTGGTCGAGCAACTTGCGGAGCTTGACCACGATGCGGTCGGGCAACACCGGCAGCGTCGGCTCCCACCGCTGGCGGCGCATCACGTACTGTCCGCAGGCCAGGGCCGCGGCGCGCAGCACCTCGACGTCGTCGGCCTCGAGCCAGTCGTCCAGCACCCGCAGCATCTGCTCGTCGCCCGCTTTCACCGAGGCCTCGATCAGGCGCACCCGGAGCGGCACCCCGATATCCTCGCGCAAGGCCGCCAGGATGATCTTCTCGCTGGCCCGGCCCGGAATCTGGCCCAGGGCGAAAGCCGCCTCCCAGCGCACCTCGGGGAACTCGTCCTCGAGCAGGGGCGCCAGGTCGGCCACCCCGGCCGGATCCTGCAGTCGGCCCACGGCGCGCGCCGCGCGAGCGCGCACCTCGGCGTCGGGGTGCTTGAGATAGGCTTGCAACTCCGGCCCGTAGGGCTGCCGCGCGGCCTCCAGGGCTGCGATGCGCTCCACCACGAGCGGCTCGGCCAGGGCCATGGCCGCGCAGAGCAAGATCAGAACCAGCGTTCTCACGGACGACTCCACCTTTCCCCCAACCAGGCCCCCACCAGCGTGACCGGAAACGCGACCCAGGGGGTTCCCGAAACCACCAGACTGGCGGCCAGCGCACCCAGGGCCGGCTCCAGCACCCGCCAGCCCGGCGAGACCACGCCGACCACCAGGCCGGCCGCCAGGCAGCCCGCCGCCTGCAACAGGCCGCGCACGAGCGTCAGGTTCAATCCCGAAAGCGAGTGCGCATCCAGGTAATGCCCCACCATCCAGGTGGACACCAGCTGGTAGACCGCCACCACGGCGAAGCTGAGAAACGTCCACCCGAGAAAAGGAAACACCCCGATCAATGTTCCGTCTGTGAAGGATCTCCCCCTAAAGTTGGACAGGAATGCATGCCGCGAAGCAGTATCCTGCTGGCAGATGCACCGCGCTCCACTGAAGTCCACTCTGGGCGACTATCGCCGCACCTGGGCGAGCGGCCGGCCGGGCTATCCGGGGAATCGCGACTTTGAAACCCGCACCCTGGAGAGGTTCGAGCGCTTCATCGACTCGTCCGCCGACTGCTTTCAGCGTTTCCACCCCCCGGGCCACCTGACCGGCTCGGCGCTGGTCTGGTGCCCCGACACGCAACGCGTGCTGTTGACGCTCCATCGCAAGCTGGGCAAGTGGCTCCAACTGGGGGGCCACGCCGACGGCCACCCGCTGCTGCACGAGGTCGCGCTGCGAGAGGCGCGCGAGGAATCGGGGCTGGACGAGCTGAGCTTCTGGCCCTACGAAAGCGCCCTGGGCGTGCCCGGCCCGCTCCCCTTCGACCTGGACGTGCACGAGATCCCCGACGGCCCCCACGACCACTACGACGTGCGCTACCTGCTGACCGCCGACTCGAGCCGTCCTTTCACCGTGAGCGCCGAGTCCAAAGCTCTGCGCTGGGCCTCTCTGGATGAGGCGCGCGCTCTCTGTCCCGAAGTCAGCATGCTCCGGCAGTTCGACAAAGTGGTGGCCCTGGGATGAAGCCGCGCCCCCACTGGGCGATGGAGATCCTGGGGGCCGATCTGCGCTCGCTGGCCCTGCTGCGCATCCTGCTGGGCTTCATCATGTTCTGGGATCTGGTGCTGCGCTCGCGCGACCTCGTCGCCCACTACACCGACTACGGCGTCCTGCCGCGCGACGCGCTGATCCAGCTGGGCTGGAACGAAGCCTACGTCAGCATCCACATGATCAGCGGTCACTGGTTGGTAATGCTCCTCCTGTTCCTTTTCGCCATGGGGGTCAACCTGTTGCTGATGGTAGGCTGGCGAACCTACCCGATGACCATTTTGTCGTGGTTCATGCTCATCTCGCTGCAAAACCGCAACCCGATGGTGCTCAACGGGGGCGACATCCTGGTGCGGGTCGTGCTGTTCTGGGCCATCTTCCTGCCCTGGGGCGCGCGCTGGAGCCTGGACGCCAAAAACAATCCCGAGTGGCAGGACCTGCCCGACTCGACCTACAGCCCCGCCACTCTGGCCTACCTGTTCCAGATCTGCGTGGTCTATCTGTTCGCGGCCATTCTGAAGACCGGAGCCCAGTGGCATCAAGAAGGCTCGGCCGTTTACCTGGCCCTCAGCCTCGACCAGTTCACGACCGCCCTGGGCCGGACGATCTGGGTGCACCCGGAGCTGTGCCGGTTCCTCACCCACGCCACCTGGTGGTTCGAGGCCCTGGCTCCCCTGTTGCTGGTCTTTCCGTTCTTCCACGGCCCGATGCGCACGATCGGAGTGCTCGGGATCTCGTTCATGCACCTCGGTTTCGGCACCTCGATGCACATCGGCGTGTTCACGCCCATCGCCATGATCACCGGGTTGGGACTGCTGCCCGCCTGGTTCTGGAACCAGGTCGACCGCATCAAGCTCCGTCCACCCGGCTTCTTGAGCCGGTTGCCGGCCTCGCCGGTGCGCTCGGAGCTGCCGCCCAACTATCGGCTGCCCCTGTGGCAGGCCCTGATCGTCATTTTCTTGACCGGCTATATGATTCTGTGGAACATCGGAACGCTGCGCGGCGAAGTGCGGGTGCCGCCCCGGCTCGAGTTCATCGGGCTGGCGCTGAAACTGGACCAGATCTGGAACATGTTCGCTCCCTACCCGCTCACCGAGGACGGGTGGTACATCGTGGACGCCCAGCAACGGGTCAACCGCCACATCGACCTGTTCCGCGACGGGGCGCCGCTCAGCTGGGACAAGCCCGAATGGGTGTCGGCCACCTACAAGAACGAGCGCTGGCGCAAATACATGATGAATCTCTGGCTGCGCGACTACGCCGGCTACCGGCTCTACTACGGGCGCTATCTCTGCCGCAAGTGGAACGACCACCATCCGGCCACCGAGCAAGTGAAGACGTTCGAGGTCATCTACATGCTGGAGAAGACGCTACCCGATTACCAGAAATCGCCGCCCGAGAAGGTGGTCATCTGGTCTCACGACTGCTTCAAGCGGGATTGAACGAGCGCAGCTCTTGGCACAGGCCCTCGAGCTCGGTCTCGAACTCGGGTAAGAGAGCGCGAATCGTGTCCGCGTCTTGCCCCCGCCCGGCCTTCTCGATGCGGGCCGCCAGCTCGGAGCCACGAGGCGCCGCCAGCGTGAGGAGAGAGCCTTTCAAGCTGTGGGCGGCGCCGGCCACGCGGTCGAGCGCCCCGTCGCTCCAGGCGGCCTTCAGGTCGCCGAGCTGCTGGGGCAGCGTTTCCAGGAAGATCTCGAGCATCTCTCCCAACAGCTCGCGATCTCCCTCGATGTTCTCCAACACCTCGTCGGGCTGAAAATGCATGGCCACACGAGGCCCTTCGCCAGCCAGGGAGGGACGCTCCTGGTGAGGTGAGAAAACAGTTTCGTGCTACCCCAGGATGCTGTGCTGGCGGTGCATCCGCTGGCCACCCCCGTGGTGGATTTCTGTAACCAGAACCCCCGCGGCTGCATCTTGCTCGAGGGAGACCGTGGCGTCGGGAAATCGCTCCTCTTGGACGATCTGGCCCGGTCCACCGAGGAGCTCGACCTCGCGCTGCTGCGCGCTCCCGTCCGGGTCTGCGCGGCGCGCGACGGTGCCACTCTGGTCGAGAACGTCAACGACTGGCTGCGCCTGACCACCGACCTCAAGGTGCTCGAGCTCCAGGTGCTGCGTGACCTCAATGTGCGCAACCCGGGCGGAGGTGCGCGGCTGGCGGCTTATCTGGGTGCGCTGGCTCTGGTTAACGAGCGCGGCATCATCCTGGCCCTCGAAGGGCTCGACCAGGCCAGCGACGGGGCCGACCTGGAGATCCCCGGCGAGCTGCCGCACGGTGTTTATCTGCTGTGCACGTATTCTCGCCAGCATCTCTCCGAGCTGCTGGCCAGTCGGCTGGAGCAGACCGCCCGGCGGAACGACACGCTGCGCCTCGAGGTCAAGCCCCTGCCCGACTTTCTCGAGGTCTGGCTGCACGAGCGCTGGCCGGACGCCCCGCTGGCGGTGCTGCTGCAGCGCTCGGGGGGCCATCTGACCGCCCTCTCCTGGCTCGGACAATCCCTGCCGACGTTCCGCGAGCCTGCCCGGCTGCCAGCTTACAGCCAGCTGGACGGGTGGTTCTACGGCCCGTTCCTCCAGGCCCTGGACGAGAGCTGGCCCGAGCAGCCAGGACGCCTGCGCCAGGCCCTGTGCGCCCTGGCGGCCTGCACACCCGTGGTCTCGCTCGAGCAACTGGCCGCCTGGGGTTTCGAGACGGAGCTGGTCACGTTTCTCCTCGCGAGCTGCCCGCCGCTGTTCCGGCACGTCAAGGGTTATGCCGGACTGCAGGACGAGGGATTTCGCGCCTTCCTGCGTCGCGATCCCGCCTATGCTCCGGTGTGCCTCGATCTTTCGCGCCGCCTGCTGGCGCGGCTCTCGGGGGAGCAGCCCGAGGCGAGCGTGCAGGACTTCGTGCGACTCTACACCTGGGCCGTCGAGTCCAGGGACCGCGCCCTGATGGAGCAAGTCAGCCGCGCCAAAACGCTCAATGACCTTCGACTGAGTCTATTCGCGCGACTGGAGATGCAGTTCCGGTTTCACCAGAAGGTCGAGGTGCTCTCGTGCTGGCGCTCGCTGCTGGCCAAACTGGCCGAGCTCGGCGACATCTCGGTGCGCGAGGAGCTGGCCTGGGCCCACAACAGCCGGGGACTGGCCTACCTGTCGCTGGGGCTGTTCCATCGGGGCCTGGAGGACATCGACGAGGCCATCCGGTGGTTCGAGCAGCTGGTCGAGCAGGAGAAGCAGACCCACCTGCGCAACGGCCTGGCGGCCGCGACCAACCGTCGCAGCGAAGCCCTGCGTCACCTCCACCAGCTGGGCGAGGCTCTGGCCGGGGCCACCCGGGCCATCGAGGTCTACGGCCAGGTCACCGACCGCGACGTGTCGTCCACGCTGGCCATGGCGCACCAGAACCGGGCGCTCATCCGGCGCTCCCTGGGCGACCTTTCCGGCGCCGAGAAAGACGTCGACAAGGCCATCGAGCTGCTCACGCCGCATGCCGAGCGCTCGACCGCTCTCCGCCTGCGGCGCGACCTGGCCACGGCCTGGCACACGCGCTCGGGCCTGCTGCTGGGTCGCGGCCAGCTGGCTGAAGCGGTCCAGAGCGCCGCCCGGGCCATCGACCTGCTGGATGAGCTGCGCGGGAAAGAGCAACTCGACGTGGCCAACGAGCTGGCCGGCGCCCACAACAACCGCGGCGCGGCCCATCACCGCCAGGGCCATTTCGAGGAGGCTCACGCCGACTACAGCCAGGCCATCAAGCTGCGCTCGGAGCTGGTTGCCCAGGGTCGCCGCGACCTGCGCAACGACCTGGCCAGCACCTACACCAACCGGGCCATCGTGAGCCAGAGCCTGGGGAAGCTGAACGACGCCCTGGCCGACTACGAGCAGGCGGTGGAGCTGCGCACCCTGCTGGTGGAGGGCGAGAGCCGCCTGGATCTGGCTCCCGAGCTGGCCCAACTGCACATCTACCGGGGCCAGGTGCTGCGGGCTCAAAACCAGATGCTGGCGGCCCGCGACGACTATCAGCGCGCCATCGACGTGTACAGCTCCATGCCGGGCGAGGCGCCCCCTTCGCGCGAGCTGGCGCTGGCCTACAACGGGCTGGCGCTGGTGCAGCTCGACCAGGGGAGCTTTGACGAGGCGCTGCACAGTTGCCGCGAGGCGCTCGACCTCTACGACCGCCTGCCCCCGGCCGAGGTGGTCACCGATGTGGCCGTGGCGCTCAACAACCGGGGCGAGGCCTACCGCCGTCTCAAGCGCTACGGCGAGGCCCGGCGCGATTTCGACGAGGCCATGGGGATCTACCACGATCAGGTGCAGGCGGGCGGACAGCAGCCCTTCCGCGAGCTGGCCATCACGCGCCAGAACCTGGCCCGCGTCAAGCTGGCCACCTCCGACTTCGCCGGCTCGATGGAGGACAGCACCCGCGCTCTCGAGATCCTGCTGGTGCTGCTCGAGGAGCAGGGGCGCGCCGAAGTCCTGCCCCACCTGGTGGGAGCCTACACCACGCGCGGCATCGCCCGGGTGCGCCTGGAGCTGCTGGAGGCGGGTCTGAAGGACCTGGGCCGGTCGATCGACCTCTACAAGTTCCTGATCGAGGATCGCGAGCAGTCGATCTTCCTCGATGACCTGGGCAACGTCTATTACGAGCGCGCCCAGGCGCTGCTGAAGCTGGGCAAGGCCTCCTACGACACGCCCGATCGGATGTATTTTCCCAAACAGGCGCTGGACGACTACAACCACGCCCTCCAGGCCTACGAGATGGCCCCCGTCACCGAGGACGTCCGGAGCGCCTCGGCGCGCTGTCGCGTGGCGCGCAGTCGCCTGCATGAGGAGCTGGGCGACTTCTCCTCGGCCCTGCTGGACGCGAGCAACGCTATCGATTACTACCAGACCCGCGGGGACGCCGGCCTGAACGACTTCCTGGACGCCCTCAAGCGCCGCGCCGAGACTTATCTCAAGGCCGGGCAGTACGAGCTGGCCCTGCACGACTACCTGCGCATCGCCGAGACCGTGAAGGACACTTACGACCTGCGCGGCGACCTGGCCGAGGCCCTCAACAACGTCGCCTGGACCCGGACCTGCCTGGGGCAATATCAGGAGGCCTTCGGCGACTACGAGCGCTCGCTGGCCCTCTACCGCAAGCTGGTGCTGGAAGAAAAGCGGCTCGACCTGGGCAAGAGCCTGGCCTGGACCTACAACAACCGCGCCGCCACCCACAACATCGCCGGCAATCCCAAGGGCGCGCTGGAGGACTACTCCAACGCGGTGGATATCTACACGTTCCTGGTCGAGCAGGGCGGACAGCCCGAGCTACGGCCTCGCCTGGCGACCACCCTGAACAACCGCGGTCTGCTGTTCCAGGGAATGGCCGTCATGGATCGGGCGGTGCAGGACTTTACGAGGGCGCTGGACGTGCGCGCGAAGGCGGCCCGCGACCAGTCCAACCCGGAGGTGCTGGTGGATCTGGCCACGGCCTACTCCACGCGGGGCCTGACCTACCACAAGGATGGTCGCACGGCGGACGCTCTGATGGACTATCGGGCCGCCTCCGAGATTCTCACGGACCTGGTGGAGAACCGGCGCCGCCTGGATCTGGGCAACGAGCTGGCCCGCTGCCTGCTGGCCCAGGGCGTGCTGGGGCCCGACCCCGCCCAGGATCCGGAGGCCCGCAAGGCCCTGACGAAGGCCATCAGCGTGGTGACCACCACGCTCAAAGCGGGCTTCCAGGTGACGGCCAGCTTCCCGCTGCACTTCGTGCGGGTGGTCTCCAAGATCGCCGAGGGCGCGGCCTACCTGCTGGGCGGTCTGCCGGAGTCGGTGCTGGCGCTCTCGGACGCGCTTCTCAAGAGCAGCAATCCACCCGCGGACCCGCTGGCCTATGGTGATCTGCTGCTGGGACTCTCGAATCGTCTCGCGGGCGACAAGAGCTCCCGGGTGCGCCTTCCTCTGGCCGTGCTGGCGGCGGGATTCCTGCAGATTGCCGTGCAGAAGTCACAGACCGGGGCTCTGGGGCGGCTGATCCACGCCCTCCTCGTGATCGGGCAGGCCCTCCAGGCCAATCCGGCCGTGCCCGAAGGTGGACTGGCCCAGGTGGCCTCGTGCTTCAACACGGTCGGCGAAGCGCTGCGCAACACGCTGATCTCGGCGGAGGTCAAGCGCGATCTGGAATCCTCGGTCTCGCTCTGGAAAGGGCTCCCGGCGGAGCTCCGGGACCAGGCTCAGGTCACTCCGGAAAGCCTGCAGGCCGTTCTGCGCCAGGTCTGACAAATAGAAAGACCCGAGGCTCAGCTCGGGCCCATTCCCTGCTCTCCGCTCTGGTTAGAAGACGAAGCTGGTGCAACCGCTGTGAGCCATCTCGCTGAAGCTCATCGGCTGCTCGAGCCAGGCCAGATTGCTCAGGCCGCTGTCGAGGAGGAGCTCGCCGTGGGTCGGGGCCGTGAGGCACGCCGCGCCACTGCCGGAGCTGCTCATCAAATACTGGTTGCTGCTGGTTACTCGAAGACTGCTGTTCTCAATCATTATGGACCCACTATACGGGTGGGTCCTGAAAAGCTTCTGAAGGAACCGGCTCCTCGTCGGAAATTTTCTCCTCGGGTCCCAGAAAGGCATGAAGTAAAGCAGCGCTAACCGCGGTGATGACCGGACCGGCCACGAAGCCCACCGCGCCGAAGGCGGCCACGCCCCCCAGCACGCTGAGCAAGACCACCAGCGGGTTCAGGCGGGTTCCGCCCGAGATCAGCAGGGGTTTGACGGTCAGATCGAACCCGGGCACCAGGACCGTGCCGATCACGAGCAAGAGCACGCCCATCGCGTAGGCCTTCTTATAGAGATACCAGGCGGCCACGGGCCACCAGACCGCCAGGGCGCCGACCACGGGCAGGGGCGAGCAGATGGCCATTCCCAGCCCCGCCACCACGGGCGAGGGCACGCCCAGGATCCAGAAGATCAGCGCCCCCGCGCAGCCGTGAAAGCCCGCCACCAGAAACGTTGACCAGACCGTGGCCCGGACCATCTGGTCGACCTCGCCCACCAGGTGCTCCCAGCGCTCGGGCTCGATCAGGGTGAGCCGGCTGAAGCGGTCCACCATCCGCCGGCCGCCCAGGAAGAAGTAGTAGAGAATGAACAGGGTGAGGATCAGGTGAAACAGCGAGGAGGCCAATCCACCCGCCAGGCTGGCGCTCTCGTGGGCGACCAGGGCCCGGCCCCACTCGGCCATCTCGCCGATCAAAGTCTCCACCTGGAGCCCCGGTCCCAGGCGGCTCAGGATGGGGAAACGCGTGGGCAGATCGCTCACCAGCTGCTGGACGCGCTCGATGAACTCCGAAGTCGGCATCACCGTCAGCATGTGAATCAGCTCGCGGATGAGCAGCGGGATAACGAACGAGGCGGGCACGATCAGGACCACGGTAACCAGCATCGTGGAGCAGAAAGCCGCCAGGCGGGGGTTCTTCACGCGCGTCCCCATGCGCCTGTGCATCGGGTTGAAGAACACCGCCAGCACGGCGGCCCAGGTCAACGGCAGGATGAACGGCTCGAACACCAGCAGCAGTAAAGCCGCCAGCACGATCACCATCAGCCAGGTGTTGACCAGGCGGAAATGGCTGCCTTTCATCGCAGCGACCGGGCGCGCAGAATGGCTTCCAGCACGCCGCCTCCGATGGCTCGGGCTTTGTCCGAGATGGTGTGGAGGTCGGTATCCAGGCGCGGATCGACATCGGCCAGCTTCTCGTTGAGGCGTACCGTCAACCCCTCGTGCAGCAGGCCCCGCAGGAGGCCGCCGAGGTGCGAGCGCACCTCGTGAGCCTCCACGTGACCCAGCAGCTGGCCTTCCTGAACGTGAGCACCCAGCTGCACGCAGGGCTGAAAGACGCCCGCGGCGGGCGATTTGACCACCCGGCGGGCCGTCTGCCCCCCGATCTCGCCGGGAACGCCGGTATCCTGCAGGGCCCTGTCTACCACGCGCCCCAGGTCGTGTCCGCGCTGGGTCTCGACCACGTAGTGCACGTCGCGGCCGACCTCGAAGCCAGGGCCGAGCCCGATCACGACCCGCGCCTGGTCCATGGCGGTGCCGGCGTTGCGTTTGAGCATGCGGGCGTCCACCAGGATCTCCGCCCCCAGCCCGGCCAGCTCGGAGGCGTCCGGGTCGACCCGCACGGCGATGAGGCCCGTTTCGAAGGCCGGGGCGTCGCGGCGCGCCAGCACGCCTTCCACGACCTGCTCACCGGTGAAAACCGCCGTGGCGAAGGAGACGGTGCGCCGGATGACGCGCGGCTCGGGCAGCTCCAGGATGGTCACGGGAAATCCGCTCATGAACAGCCGGTGCGCCACACCACTGCCCAGATCGCCACCGCCACGAAGAATTACTCGGGGGAATTCCACGAGCCGCCCATTCTACTCGCTGACGGGAGAATCCCGGTCGCGGTGGATTCCGGGCGAGTCCACCTCGACCAGGCTGACGGGATAGCGCTCGAGGAGCACCTGAGCCCCTTTATCCCCCGTGAGCGCCTTCAGCTCGTCGTAGAGCTGACGGTCGAACCTGACCGGATGGCCGCGGCGGCCCCGGTGGATGGGGGCCGCGATGGGACCGGGGGCCTGGAGCACGCGCCGCCCGATGCTCGGATCGGTCAGTCCGGGCAGGTCGACCGGCAGGATGAGAACCGCGCTGGAGGCGGGCGAGAGGGCCTCGACGCCCACCCGAATGGACGCGCCCATCCCCTCCTCCCAGGATGGATTGTAGACCGCCCTGGCGGGCCGTACGTGCGGCTCGATCTCCTCGGCCCGGTGGCCCAGCACGACCAGGATCTCGCCCAGATCGAGCTGGCCCAGGAAGTCGAGCGCGATCTGCAGCATGGTGCGGCCGTCCACGACGTGCAGGGGCTTGAGCTCGCCCCCCATGCGCGAGCCGCGGCCGGCGGCCAACAAGAGGCCGGAGTTCACGGCGAGCGCTCCAGCACGTCGCAGCCCCGGATGACCACCGGCCCCGGCAACCCCAGAGCGCGCGCGGGCTCGGGGTCGTCGGCCTGGTTCAGCACGATCGCGTCGGCGGGATAGGCCAGGGCGATCATGCGGAAGATCTCCTCGTCCACCACCCCCTCCAGCCCGAGCAGCTCGTAACGGTGCACCACCTGGTGAGCGGGGCGATGCAGGCCGCTCATTCCGGCCACCAGCACGACCTTGAAGCCGTCCGGCACGACCGGCTCGTGGTCGTCGTGCACTTTCAGGGGCAGGCCCCGGGAGCCGTCGGCCTCCACGACCACGAATCGGTCCCTGATCTGTTGGATGGCGGCGAGCCCGGGGCCCTGGAGCTTGCCCTCCTCGGCGGGCTCGGCCAGGAGGTCAGGGTCGCGGGTGGTGGCGGCCAGGCGCGTGGTGGTGGTGATGGTGACGGGCCAGCCCCGCTCGCGCGCCTCGCGGGCCAGTTGCAGCATCAAGGTGGTCTTGCCGCCGCCTCCGATGAGGGCCACGCGGGACAGGGGCTGAAGGTCGAGAGCGTCCAGCAGGGTCACCGCGGCCTCCTCGCCGAATGGCTTGCGCAAGTATGTGCGACCGTTTGGCGGAAATCGCCCAGGCCATCTCCTCCCAGTTCGAAGAAGCGGATCGAGCCCGTGACCAGGGTCTGGTTTTGCATCGCGAGGTCATTCGCGAGTCGAGCCTCGCGATCCGTGCGATCCACCGGCTCGAGTTCGAGACCGCCGAGAAACACCTCGAGAAAGCCAAGACCACGCTGGACAAAGCCACAGCCCTGCTGGAAGCCCACCCTTGCGTCAAGCACGGCGGCTTCTTGCAGGACGCCCAGAAAGAGTATGCCGAGGCCCGCTGCACCTACGCCGTGGTCCGCGATCAGCGGCTGCCCACTCCGAAAGAGCTGGAAGTCGAGGATGCCCCCTACCTGAACGGCCTGGCCGAGTCGGTGGGCGAGCTGCGCCGGCACATTCTGGACCTGCTGCGCCGCGGCGAAGTGGGCAACTGCGAGCGCCTGCTGGGCTGGATGGACGACATCTATTACGTGCTGATCAGCATCGACTTCCCCGACGCCATCACGCGCGGGTTACGGCGCAGCACCGACGTGGCCCGAGGATGCCTGGAGAAGACCCGCGGCGATCTGACCACCCACCTGGGGCATCTGCAACTGGAGAAGAGCATCCAGAACCTGCGAGCGAAGATTCAGGCCTGAGTACTTTGTGGGGTGAATCCTTTGTTTGGGGGTCAACAGTTGACAGTCAACAGTAGGGTCGACAGTTACGAAGTCAAGTCCGCAGAGACTCCCCCAACCCCTCTCTACTGTCGATTGTAGACTGTCAACTGTGAACCCCTTACCTCTCCCGCCCGCTACTTCACGGCCGAGAACTCCACGTCCAGCACCGGATACTTCTTCCAATCGCGATAATCGAAGTGCCACCACTCCTCGGGCAGCACGCGGAAGCCCTGGGCCTCCATCGCCTTGCGCAGCACGCCGCGCAGGTGGCGCTGCTCGGAGGTGCCGCCTTTGTAATCGGCGTGGGCCTTCTCGGTGAAGTCGTCGTAGCCGCTGGGCATCACCACTTGCTTGCCGGTCTTCAGCACGTAGAGCGAGCAATCCACTGCGCAGCCGCGATTGTGGCGCGAGCCGTCCTTGGGGTCGGCCACGTAGACGCCGCGCCACTCGGGGGGCGACTCGTCGTACATCAGCTTGGTGATGCGCCAGGGGCGGTAGCCGTCGAAGACCACGATGCCGTAGCCCTGCTTGGCCAGCGAGCGGTGGGCCCGCACCAGCGCTTCGGCGGCGGGCTGCTGCAGAAAGGCGCGGGCCTCGGGATAGAGGACCCGGCCCATGAAGTTGTCCTTGCGGGCGTAATGCACGTCCAGCTTGAGACCCGGTTCGAGCGTGATCAGCTCCACCAGCCCCGTGGGCTGGGGCTGGGCCAGGGCCGTGGCGCAAAGCAAGAGGAGAAGAAGCCAGCGTCGCATGACAGCGCCAGATTCTGAGCAGGATCGCCTTCGGCCTGCTTGAACGGGCCCCGGCGATGAAGAGATCCCTGCACGCCTTCCTCGAGCGTATCCTGGACTACGCCGGACTGTTCCCCCCCGCCGCGCTCGATCTGCCCACCGCGCTGGCCAATTATGAGCGCTACCGCGGGCAGACGATGCTGGGAGGCTTCGTGCTCAACGTGGCCCGGGTGGCGCCCCTGCCGGAGGGCGAGTGGCCCCTGGTGCTGGTCGGCTCGCCCGTGCCGAGCGCCCACGCCGGTCCGCGCCTGGCCGAGGCCGATGCCGAGGCCGTGGCGGGAGAGCTGGGCGACCGCCTGGGCCAGGACGTGCGGATCACCTCCATCGAGATCGCGGCCTCCGAAGTGCCCTCGGGCCAGCTCCCCATCTACGCGCAGCTCTCCGACGGAGTGCAGGTCTTCTACGAAACGCGCGACCTGGCCAACCTGAGAGAAGCAGGGCTCAAGATCCGCACCGGGGGGACGACGGCAGACAAGTTCCCCACCGCGGGCGAGCTGGCGGCGCTGCTGGCCGAGTGGGGCCTTCTGACCGTTCCTCTGAAGCTGACGGCCGGACTGCACCAGCCCCTCCCCCACTACGACCCCGAGCTGGAAGTGCGCCACTACGGCTTTCTGAACGTCTTCACCGCGGCCATGCTGGCCCACCGCGACCACCTCGACGTCGAGCAGCTCAAGACCATCCTGGGCTACGACCGCCCCGACGAGTTCCGCTTCACGGACGACGCCCTGGAGTTGCGCGATCATCGCCTGACCACGCAGGAGCTCAAAGATTTTCGCAAGATCGTGACCGGCTTCGGCTCGTGCAGTTTCGACGAGCCGATGGAGACGCTGCGGATGCACCATTTCTTGGAGGACGAATGAGCTTCACCCTGGCCAACCTGCCCTACGGCATCTTCCGGCACGAGAACGACCATCCGCGCGCCGGCGTGGCCCTGCACGACCGGGTGGTGGACCTGACCTCGCTCGAGCTGCCGGGCGACTTTGCCCATCCCACGCTGAACCCGTTCATGGCTCAGGGACCGCAGATCTGGAAGGCCACCCGCGCCCGCCTGAAAGAGCTGCTCGCGAACGGACCAGCCGGCACCCACTACGCCCTTGGCGAGGTCGAGATGCTGTTGCCGTTCCAGGTGGGCGACTACGTCGACTTCTACTCCAGTCGCGAGCACGCCACCAACGTGGGCACGATGTTCCGCGGCGCGGACAACGCCCTCAACCCCAACTGGCTGCACATCCCTATCGGCTATCACGGGCGCGCCAGCTCGATCGTGGTGTCCGGCCATCCGGTCAAGCGCCCCAGCGGGCAGCTCAAACCGGGCGAAGAGCCGCCTACGTTCGGCGCCTGCAAGAATCTCGACTTCGAGCTGGAGATGGCGTTCGTGGTCGGCCAGGCGACGGCTGTCGGCGAGGTCGTGCCGATCGAGAAGGCCGAAGAGCACATCTTCGGGGTGGTCATCCTCAACGACTGGTCGGCCCGCGACATCCAGAAGTGGGAGTATGTTCCGCTGGGCCCGTTCCTGGGTAAGAGCTTCGCCACCAGCATCTCGCCCTGGGTCGTGCCGCTCGAGGCGCTGGAGCCGTTCCGCGTGGCCGGTCCCGGGCAAGACCCCCGGCCCCTCCCCTACCTGCAGCAAACCCGACCCGGCAACTTCGACGTGCAGCTCGAGGTGATGCTCAACGAAACCGTGATCTGCCGCAGCAACATGCGCTACCTCTACTGGAGCATGGCCCAGCAGCTGGCCCACCTCTCCTCCAACGGCAGCGCGCTGCGCGTGGGGGACCTGTGCGCGAGCGGCACCATCTCGGGGCCCTCGAAGGAGGAGCGCGGCTCGCTGCTCGAGCTTTCCTGGGGCGGCAAGGAGCCGCTGCGCCTGAACGATGGCAGCGAGCGCAAGTTCTTGCTCGACGGCGACACGCTCACGATGCGCGCCTGGGCGGGCGAGGGCGAGGCCCGGGTGGACTTCGGTCAGGTGACCGGGACGATCAGCGCCGCCTGATCCAGCGCCGCAAGCGGTTCATCCAACCGCCCGAGGGCTCCAGCACGGTGCGCACCACCAGCACCGAGCAGGCCACGCTCTCGAGGATCTCCTTGGTGAGGTCGTCGAGGAAGAATCCCCCCCCACCCTTCTGGCGCGCGCCGATCACGACCAGGTCGTAGGGCTGCTCGGCCAGCTCTTTGCGCAGCTCGTCCAGCACGAAGCCGTAGCGCAGCCGCACCGAGTGCTGCACGCCCAGCGAGTCGAGGATGTGGTTCTGCCGTTGCACCACCTTGCCGAGCGCGCCCACCAGGGCCTGGGGATTCTCCTCGTTCTCGAATTCCGAGAAGACCGCGGGCGGGCTCGCCATGACGTGGAAGAACGTCAGCTGCGCGCCCATTCGCCGGGCCATCTCTCCCGCGAACCGCACCGCCTTCTCGCTGTGACGCGAGCCCCCCGAGCAGAGCAAGATGCGCTCCATGCGCGTGGTGTCTTGCTGGGCCACCAGGATGCGCGAATGCACCTTGCGGATCAGCTTGAGCGCCGTGGCCGCCTGTCCCCCCGCGCGCGCGCCGCCGATGACCAGCAGCACGTAGTTCGACTCGGCTGTCGCCCGCGCGATGCGCTCCACCGGCGGGCCCTGGGCCGCCAGGATCGAGGCTTCCACCTGATACTCCTGACGCAGGCGCGTCTGGGCTTCGGTCAGCGAGGTAAGTAAGGCGGGCTGCTGCGACGAGTCCTCGCTGATGCCGATCAGCGTGGGCTCGGCCTCGAAAGCCCGGGCGATGCGTCCGCCCAGACTGACGGCCCCGGCACCCGCCGGTGCGCCGTCCCAGCCAATCAAGATCTTCTTCAATGCGCGCTCCCCTTCATCAGCTTCAGCATGATCAACACCGCCCCGATCAGCGGCAGCGGCACGAACGCCAGGCGAATCTTGCGAGCCGAGAAGAACTGCGTCAGGCCGGCTCCCAGGTTGGCGCCCACCGCGGCGCCGGTCTGCATGACCAGGGCGATCAGAATGTCCACGTTGCCGTGGGTGGCGTGACTATAGGTTCCATAACTGGCGCTGACCACGATCTCGAACAGATCCGTGCCGACCGCCACGTGGGTGGGAATGCCCAGGACGAAGATCATCATCGGCAGCCGGATGTAACCCGCGCCCCCTCCCAGGAAGCCCGAAAAGAAGCCGCCGACGAGCGCTACCAGCAAGATGACCACCACCGAGATCCGCTCGATGCCGGAGGTCGGGAGGCTCACCATCGGCCCCAGGCGGAGCTTGTGGACGAAGCGGGCCACGGGACTGTCGCTGGTGGCGTCTTTCGAGGAGCGCAGGGCCTCGATCAGGACTCCCGTCGAGATGCAGATCAGCACGACCATGAACGTGATGCCGACGACCCGGTCTACGGCCGCGATGCGCTTGAGCGCCTCGATGGTCTGCACGCCGATCTCCACGCCCAGAATGGTGCCGACGGTCATGATCAGGCCAAGCTTGACGTCCACGTTGCCCAGCGCGCGATGCTTGCGGGCCGCCACCACCGACTTCCCGGCGATGTGGGCCAGGTCGGTGCCGACCACGAAATGGGTGGGTACACCCAGAGACATCAGGGTGGGCCCGGCGATGAAGCTGCCTCCCACTCCGAAAAACCCACCCATCAGGCCGATGGAGAAACCCAGGAAGATCAGCAGCAGCGGGTCGAGCTGGACGCCCGAAATGGGGAAATCCATTTACTTCTTCAGCAACTTCAGCAAGATGCGCGCGCCTGCGTCCAGCAGCACCGCCTGTCCCAGCAGGATGGCCAGAGCGGTGAGCGCGTAGGCGTGGGGGCTGCCCTCGGACACCTCGTAGAGCACGTGGCCCATCAGGCGCAGGACGGCGTAATAGTAGATCGCCACCAAAGGGATGTACAGCAGGGTTTCCAGCATCAGCAGGCGGAACGCCATACGTCGGGTGGACATCGTCATGCGGAAGTTCTGGACGCCGCGAAAATCCCTGCCACGGGAGGACGGGGGACCGTCGCTGGCACAGCGGGAGTTCACTCGCGACACCGCGAATTGAGACCCATTCGAGCGGGAGGTCAATGAGATGCAGAATTGTGCCGGATGTGGGCTAACCGTGGAGCCCGAGGGTAGAATCTTCTGCCCTTCGTGCGGGGCCGAGCAGCATCTCAAGTGCGTGCAGGCCAGAGGGGGATGCACGGCCTGCGGAGTGGCCTTCAACGCGCCGGGCAGCAGTCCGGCGGCGCCTCCGCCCCTCACGGTCGGCACGACCCCTTGCAAGCAGTGCAACCATCCCATTCCAACCGGAGCGCCCAAGTGCCCCTCCTGCGGGGCCGTCGTCAAGAAGACCTCCAGCCTCGCGATCGTGGCCGCCATCGGATGCATCTGCATGGTGATGTTCGTGCCGGTGATGGCCATCCTGGCCGCCATCCTGGTGCCCAACTTCGTCAAAGCCCGCGCCCAGGGCCAATATACCAGCTGCAAGTCCAACCTCAAGAACATCGCCACGGCCTGCGAGATGTATTCCACCGACAACGAGGGGCGTTATCCCCATAGCCTGGCCCAGCTGACCCCGAACTACCTGAGGATCATCCCCAATTGCCCGGCCGCCGAGCACGATACTTACTCGGCCAAATACGAATGGGCCAGCGAGCCCGATGCCTTTACCGTGTACTGTCAGGGCGACAATCACAAGTTCGTCGGCCGGCGCGAGCCCAACTACCCGCAGTACAACAGCTACGAGGGCTTGAAAGACTAGAGGCCCGGCCGGAAAGGCCGGGCCGATCTACAGGTTTTGCCTAGAAGCTGGCCGCCTAAACAATATCTTGTGGAGGTGGAGGTCTCCTTCGACTCCACAAGGGGATTTGGGGCCGGACTTCTAGGCCAGCGCCACGGTCAACTTCTGCAGGCAGTCCTGCCAGGCGCTGAAGTTCTCCTCTGACTCCTCCCACAGCTCGCGGAGCTCGCTGTCGGCCCCCAGCACGCGGTCGATGCCCGCCCGGGCCGGCACCTTCAGACTGGCGAACTCGAGCGTGGCGTGGCGCTGGAGCCAGTTCTGGATGTTCTCCGGCAACCGCACCACGGGGTGCAGCGCCCCCGCGACGACGGCAGCGGCGGCCACCAGCTCGGTGCCCTGGTCGGCCTCGAGATACCCCGGCGCGGGCTGCAACGAGCGCGTCAAGACGCTCAGATCGGAGCTCTCCTCGAGGTCGTAGCTCCAATCCATGGCGGTGTCGTTGTCGAACGGCTCGTGGCCCCAGGCTCCCATGTCAGCTTTCCTCCAG
>JBDHVW010000059.1:0-49468 GCA_039809865.1 Vulcanimicrobiota bacterium | reverse complement strand
TGACCAGCGAGCGACTGACGAAGCTCTTCGGGCGCGAGGTCGACGTGGGACAGGTCCACGGCCAGACCGTGGTGGTCACCGTATGAAACCTTTGCTGTTAACTGCCAACTGCCAACCTGTCTTTCCGAGGCCACTCCCTGATGTCTGACCTTCTCTTCGGCTCCTTCGTCTCTACGGCGGTCACCGCCAGCCTGCTCGTCGGCCTTGTCATGGCTTACCTTGGCCTGTTTGTCGTCCTGCGCAGAATGGTGTTCGTGGGCGCCTCGCTGGCCCAACTTGGCTCCGCGGGAGTCGCGCTGGCGCTGTTGCTCGACTGGCCCATCCAGGTGGGGGCCGGGCTCTGCACGCTCGCGGGCGTGATCTACTTCTCGATGGGGGAGCGCCGCAACATCCCGGCCGATGCTTCGGTGGGCGTCACCTATGCCGCCGCCGGGGCCGCCGGCGTGCTGTTGATGTCTTTCGTGCCCCACGGCGAGGCGGACATGATGTCCCTGCTCTTCGGCAACATCCTGGGCGTGGCGCCCGAGGAGGTCTACGTGATGGCCGGGGTATTCGCGGCCGTGTTGCTGCTGCACGGGCTGCTCTGCAAGGAGTTCGTCCTCACCAGCTTCGACCCGACCACCGCCCGCACGCTCGGCTATAAGGTTTCCCTCTGGAACCTGGCGCTGTTCCTGGCGCTGGGTGCCGCCATCACGGTCGGTATTCGCTTTGCCGGAGTGCTGCTCGTGTTCAGCTTCCTGGTGTTTCCACCGCTGATCGGCCTCCAACTGGCCAAAAGATGGTGGTCCGCCGCGGCGCTCAGCGTCGGCAGCGCTTGCGTCGCGTCCGGGGCCGGGGTCTGGGCCTCGGTGACCTGGGACCTGCCCACCAGCGCCGCGATCGTGGCCGTCACCTTCGCGCTCTACCTGGCAGCGAGCCTGGTTGCAAAACTTCTTAAGTGAGCTCTGGCTCCGCGAGCTGGATGGCGAAGCTCCCCACCTCGATCTGGGAGTGGTCCAGCTCGACGTCATGGCCGAAGCGCTGCTGGTGCAACGCCAAAAGGAAGCGGATCCAGGCCTCCTCGGAGGGGTCCGTCGGATCCTGGAGGCGACTCTGGATCCACTCGAAGTCCTGCCTTCCCAGGTCCTGGAGCACGGGCACCGAGAGCAGGGAGCCTTCGAAGACCGTCACCGATCCGTCGTCTCCGCCCGCGATGAGACGCCGGCCTCCGCGGTCCACCACCAGGCTCGAGAGACCCACCGGGTTGGCTTGCAGCGAGCGCACGAAGCCGCCGTCCGCCGTGCGCCAGAGCTTCACCGACCCATCCACTGCGCCCGCCACCAGGAGCCGCCCGCAGGGGCTGAACTGCAAGCACGTGACCCAGGAGGCGTGGCCCTCCAGCACCTGGAGGTCCGGGCTCCACAGGCGCACGAGGCCGTCCTCGCCCCCGGCGGCCAGCATTCCGCCGTCCGGGCTGACGGCCACGGACATGATCACGGCCCCGACCGGCCACTCCCGGCCGTGCTCGTGGCGCAGGCAGCCCTCCTCGCCACCGTAGTAGAGCCCTTCCGGGCCATAGCAAAGGGCGTTGACCGGCCGCCGGCAGGTGATCTTCCGCTGGCTGCGCATGCGGGTCAGGTCCCAGATCCTCACGGTCCTGTCCGCTCCGGCCACGGCTGCCCGCTCGGCGCCGCGCGAAAGGGCCACCGCGTGGACGGGTCCTCGCAGGACATCGAGTTGCCGGCTGCCTTCCTCAGACCAGAGCCGGAAGGCGCCCTCGCGGCCGCCACTCAAGAGCATGCCCCCTTCGAGAGAGAGGCTGGTCACGGCCTGCGCGTGCCCGGGTAGAAACTTGTCGGGCAGCAGGCAGATCGAGCCGTCTTGATAGCCCGCCACGAGCCCCCTCGGGCGCTCGACCAGGCTGGTGACCGAGCCGGTCCCCCCGGAGTGCTGCACCGCGGGGCGCAGGCTGTCGAGGCTCTCGGGCAGGTTCGCGCCCGAGCAGGCCCGGGCCAGCGCGTGCAGGGGGTCGTCCGGCAGAAGTGACAGCAGCCTCTGACTCCAGAGAGGCGGGGCGACCCGGGCGAGACGAGCCATGTCATCGTGCCGACCTGAGCCTTCCAGCATGCCGACAAGCGCCTCCCAGTCGGTGTCCGAGAGCTCGCCCGGGCGCAGGGTGGAGGACACCACCGTGGCCCACTCGGCGCGACCCGACCGCCGCGCAATCTGGTTGAGCCTCAGGCGCACTTGCCGGTCGGCCATCTCGTAAGCCACGCGCAGCAGCGAGTGGTCGAAGTCGACCGCCTGGTAGGCCTCCCACTGCTCGGTCAGGTAGAAGAACAGGGCGCGCTCGTGACTCTGCTCGGGGGCGAAACCGGCGCTCTTGGCGATGGCAGCGGCTTGCTCATCGGCCAGGGCGAGGTGGCAGAGAGCCTGCTGCGCCTCCTGCGAACGCAGCTCCCCCAGCGCCTTGCGGGCTTTCTCGGAGAGATCGAACGGGTCGTTCAGCGCCTCGAGGGCGTAGGGGACGTGGAGCGCCTCGAGCGGAGCGCCTTGCACGAGGCGGGCCCGGGTGGCCAGCTCGGGAGGCTCCTCCGGCAGCGGGAGTCGCGAGACCAGCTCGCACAGCCAATCTTCCTTGCGGTTCAGGGTCCACTCGCGCCAGACCTTGATGGGCTCCGCGAGCTGCAGCAAAGCCGCCTGCGCCCGCCACGCGAGGTCCGGGTCGCGGTCGCGGGCGGCGCGGATCAGCTCCTGGGGATAGGGGTTCGGGTCGAACCTCTCCTGACGCTGCAGCAAGCTCAACACCCGCAGCCAGCTCGGCGACTGCGCGGCCGAATGGAGGGCTGAAGCCAGCCACTCCTGCCGCTCCCCGCTCCAGGTAAACCAGAGCCGATCGAGCGTCTCGGGGCGCCGGAGGAACGAGAGCGCCTCGCGTGCCCTCTGCCGGACCCCGTGGTCCCGGTCGTAACCCAGGCAGATCAGCTGGACCGCGATCGCGGGGGGGTCGTCGCTCAGCGCTGCCGACCGCCCCTGCTCGATGGCCGCAAAAGCGCGGGCGGGGGAGTCGATGCCGGGAAGCCATCCCCCGTTCAGCGCCAGCTCGCGCAGCTCGGGGGTGCGGTCCTCTTTCCACACCTCGGTCAGCCGCCGGATGATCCAACCCTCATGCACCGTCGCCAGCTCTCGCCGGATGGTCTGCCGGATTTCGGGGTCGAAGTGGTCCGACAGGGCGCGAGCCAGGGTATGCAACGCCTCGGGCTGCCCCGCCCGCAGGCGCTCGAGCAGCAACCGAAGCGCCTGCTGGCGCTGCTCCGCCAGTACGCCCGGACCACCGCTGTAAAGCGCCTGCCTGGGGTTGACCACGAGGGGGATTTCGCCACGCCGAGCCCGGAACGCTCCCCATTGCATGGAATGGCAAGCTCCCCGCTTGCGACCAGAGGGTTATGAAACGCACCTGCCTCCTGCTCATGCTTTGCGCCCTCGGCTGCCAGCCGCCCACCGTCACCCCCTCGACTGCTTCGCCGGAGAAGCCCCGCGCCGTCCAGGAGACGGCGCCCCGGGCCGAGCTCCGCCCCGTCCAGCGCGAGGTGGCGCCCCTGAGCCTGACGGCCTCGGACGGCACGGGCCTGAAGCTGAAGTCGCTGGAGGCGCGCACCGTGATTCAGGGGCCGCTCGCTTTCACCGAGCTGCACATGACGTTCGTCAACCCCGAGGACCGCGTGCTTGAAGGTCGTTTCGCCGTGACGCTCCCGCCGGGCGCGGCGGTCAGCCGTCTGGCGATGCGGCTCGAGAAAGGTTGGCAGGAGGCCGAGGTGGTGGAGCTGCAGGCGGCCCGCCAGGCCTATGAGGACTTCCTCCATCGCCGCCAGGACCCGGCGTTGCTCGAAAAGCAGGCGGGCAACGAGTTCCAGGCGCGCGTCTTCCCGATTCCCGCGCGCGGGCAGAAAGAGATCATCCTGTCCTACTCGCAAGAGTTGCCCGGGAACCAGCCCTACGTGCTGCCGCTGGCCGGCCTGCCGCGCATGGACCGTCTGAGCGTGACCGCTCACGTGGGCGTTGCCAGGCCCGTCAAGCTCACATTGGGGCGCGACAACGAAGCCCCCGCGGGCGACTACGTCGTCGAGCAGGGGACCTCCCCGGACGGACTGACCTCGGGAAAGCTCGCCCTGGTGAAGGTGCGCCCCGAGGTGCCCCCGGCCCCGGTCGCGATGACGGGCCTGATGGTGCTTTTCGACACGAGCGCTTCCCGCGCGGCGGGCTACGAGAAGCAGATCGAGTTGCTGGAGAGGATGCTGGCCGACCTGGGGAAGCGCTACGGAGACACGCTGCCCGTGCAGGTGGTCTGTTTCGATCAGGAGGTCCAGTCGGTCTACAGCGGACCGCTGCGCGACTTTTCGCCCGCGCCGCTGCGCGCTCGTCGCCCGCTGGGCGCGACCGATCTCGCGTCCGCGCTGAAGTGGGCGGGGGAGAACTCGGCGGGCTATCCGCGCTTGCTCGTGATGTCCGATGGGATGACCACCGCCGGCCTCGACAAGCTGGCCGCGCCCGGCTTCGAGCGCGTGGACTCGGTGCTGGTGGGGGGCATTCGCGAGGCCGCGGGACTGGCCGGGCTGGGGGGTGTCGTGCTGGACGGTGACCGGCCGCTCGAGGAGATCACCCGCCGTCTGAGCCAGGCGGTGGAGTCGGACGTCCCGGTCGAGGTCGAAGGCGCGTTGTGGCAGTGGCCCGAGAAACTCGCCAACGTGCAGCCGGGTGACGAGCGCCTGGTCTACTGCGAGCTGAAGGAGCCCGCGGATGCGGTGCGCGTGCGCGTCGGTTCTCGAGCGAGCGAGGTGACCCTGGCGAATGCCGCGGCGCCCCTGCTGGAGCGCTCGCTGGCGGCGGCCCAGATCGCACGGCTCATGCAGCGATTGGCCGAGGCCGGGGAGGACAAGATGCGAGCGAGCCTGCGCAGCGACATCGTGCAGCTTTCGTGCGCGCATCGCGTGGTGTGTGACCTGACGGGCCTGCTGGTCCTGGAGACGGAAGCGGACTATGCGCGCTTCAAGATCGACCGCAAAGCTCTGGCGGACGTGCTCACGGTGGGGGAGGCGGGCCTGGAGCTGAGGAACCGCGGCGAGGTCGTCCTGCCCGACCGGGTAGCGGAGAAAGAGAAGAAGCAAGAGTTGGCGCGGGCGACCGCCGGAATTCCCAGCACAGGGGGCGAGCCCCCTGCCCTGGACCCTGGAGAAGGCGAGGCCAGCGGCTACCTCTCCGACGAATCCAATCGACGCCCCAGACTTCAGAATCCGCAACCGCGCCCCGACCTCGCCAGCGACGGCGCTCCGGCCGATTCCCCGGAACCCGCCGCCCCTCCCCGCCCGCCATCGAGCTCCGTCACGGTCGAGCAGTCCGACGAAGAAGAGTCCTGGGACTCCAAGGGCAGCGCCCCCGCCTACACCGGGAAGATGGCGAAGGTCATGCAGCTGATCGCCAATGGCCAGAAGGAAAAGGCTTTGCAGGACGCCATCGCCTGGCAGTCCGCCGAGCCCGGCGACGTGGTCGCTCTGATAGCCCTGGGCGAGGCCCTGGAGGCCCTGGACCGGAAGGCTGAGGCCGCGCGGGTCTACGGCTCCCTGATCGACCTCTACCCGGGCCGCGCCGACCTGCGCCGTTACGCCGGCAACCGCCTGGACCGCCTGAACGCCGGCGCCCTGGCGCTGGATACCTACGAGAAGGCCGCCGCGCAGCGCCCTGACCACCCCTCGAGCCACCGGCTGCTGGCCTACGCCCGCCTGCGCCAGAAGAACTATCAGGCTGCCTTCGAGGCTATCGAAGCGGGCCTGGCCCGCACCTATCCCTCGGATCGCTTCCGGGCTTACGACCGCATCCTGAAGGAAGACCTGGGCATCCTGGGAGCCGCCTGGATCGCCCACGACCCGAAGGTCAAAGCCGACGTCCTCGAGCGCCTGAAGAAGTCCGGCGCCACCCTGGCCGAGAAGCCTTCCACCCGCTGCGTACTGACCTGGGAGACCGACGCCAACGACGTCGACTTCCACATCCAGGACGCCAAAGGCGGCCACGCCTGGTACAGCCATCTGGACCTGCCCTCCGGCGGCGAGCTCTTCGCCGACGTCACGACGGGCTACGGCCCGGAGTGCTTCGCCATCCCCGGCGTGCCGAGCGCCGGCCCCTACAGGCTGCAAGCCCACTACTACTCCCGCGGCCCCATGGGCTACGGCATGGGCAAGCTCGAGATCGTCAAGCACGACGGTCACGGCGGGCTGACCTTCGAGCAACGCCCGTTCCTGGTGATGAACGACCAGGCCTATGTGGACCTGGGCGTTCTTCGGTGACATGAATGGGCCGGGCCCTGCTTTCTACAAACCGATGTTATCCTGGGGCAGCGGCGCCCTCGCCGGAGCCACCCCGGTCTCCGCGATGCCCCGGCTGGAAAGTCAGGCCGAGGGCGCCCAGAGCATCATCATCGGCGTGACGCAGGCTCCCCTCTACAACGCGGCCGCGCTCGAGAAGACTTTCAATCAGCCTTTCGGCGCGACGCCCAGGGTCGACCCGTCTCGCAGCGCATTCTGGGGCAAGAATTGCGCGCTCCTGGCCGCCCACGACGGCCAGGAGCTCTTCATGCTGCTCGACCAGACGCTGGCCCGCGAGGGCCAGCTGCCCGAGAACTGGCGCTACTATCTGCACAATCCCAGGAAGCTGCGAGCTCCCGTGCCCGAAAGCTCCGCTACGGCGGTTACTCGCTGACCGGTCCCTCCCGCCGGTCGACCACCACGCAGTGGTAGCGGCCGACTCCCAGGGGCACCGAGGACATCTCCTTGACCGGCTCTCTCTTCACCGACACCCGGGTCGAGTTGCCCTCCGCCCGGATCTCCAGGATTTCCACCGATGTCAGCATGGATCCGCTGTAGGCCACCAGAACCATGGACTTACCAAAATCGATCCGGGGATGTGCCAGGAGCGGGTCGTCGCTCGGCGGAGCCGGTCGGGTGGGCGTGATCTGCTCGGGAGGGATCCGGGAGATGAAGGCGTCCAGGCCCTTTTGATCACGGATCACCAGGAGGCCGCCCGGCGGGTTGCTCGACCCCGGTCCCCCCACGCTCAGAAATCCACGATACTGGGCGGATGGTGTCAGCATGCTCGGTCCAGCTCCCAACAGAATGAGTGACAAGAGGATCAGCCCCAGGGTCTTCAAGCGCGTTTGGCTCCCTTCCTTGATGCACCTTAGCATAGCCGAAAAAACGTCCCCTTGCCGGGCGCCCGGGGGGCGCGTCAGGGCTTCCTGGGGGAGTCGAGGGAGCCGGGATTGCCCGCGACCCGCAAGCCCTCACGTTCCGGCAGGGCACAGACCCTCAGGAGGCGCCCCGCCCGATTCGGGCCGGACATGAGAAAAAGCCGACAGGTATTCAAACCTCGTCGGCATTTTTCTCAAGAGCCTTAGGTGAACAGGTGCGCCTTGATTTTATTTGGGGGCGCGGCTCTTGCTCACAGTATAGCTCCGGGGCGCGCTCGGCGTCTTTGACGCCGGTCAAGAACGGACGGAGTTTCCGTGCTCTTTGGCCTCAGCCTCCATGCGGAGCTTGGCGCGCCGCTCGAACTCGGCATCGAACTCGCCGCGAACGATCTCGCGGAAGATCTTCCGGTTCATTCCCTGGTTCTTGAGGAACTCGTCTTCGCTGATCTGGCCCAGGGCAAAGGCTTTGACGCCGGGGTCCTTCCAGCAGTGGGGCTGGGCACCGGTGATGTTGTAGATGGCCTTCTCCCATTTGCGGAAGAAGTGGGTTTTACTCAGCAGCGGGTTCCACATCCCATTGACGATGCAGTAGTTGTCGGCCCAGGGCATCTTGTGATGAAGCGCGTGCTGCTCGCGGGTTTGCATCAGGTTGAGCTTCTGCACGACGCGGGCGATGGCCGGAGGATTCTTCATGTGGGTCCAGCGATGCGAGCCCTGGGCCAGGAAGCCTCCGCCGTTGAAGCCCAGCGCAAACGCCTGGACGGACCAGTGGCAGTTCGTGGCCGCGGCCGCGGCCATCGGCATCCACATCCACTTGCCGGCAGCGGCCATGTTGGTCCAGATGGACTGCGTCTCGAGGTCGTGGATCTTGTGATGGTGAACCTGGAACTCGTAGGCCGTGTTGCCGATGATGGGGGTCTTGTAAGTGGGATAGTTGTCGATGGCGTGGTGCGCGATGCCGCTGACCAGGTCGGCGGAGATATACCCGGCCGCCAGGGATGCCAGGGCGCCGACTCCCACCGCGGCCGCCCCCGCCATGCTGCCCGTCTTGATGGCGTCCAGGGCGATGTTGGTAGCCAGCCAGCCAGCCGAGCCGACAACGGCGGCGCAGGCCAACTTGTGCTTGAAGGGCGTGGGGCTCTGGCCGGCGTCTTCGGGAATGGTCGACTCAGGGGTCGGGGTGTAGACCTCTTCGGCCACTGCCGGTGGCGCGTTGTTCGATTGTTGCGCGGTCGTGCCGCTGCTGACGGAAACGTTAGAATACTGCCGGGGTTGAGCGAGAATCATCATCTGGGGTGCTCCTACCGGCGCTACCTGTTCGCCCACAGATTACCAGGGACCGTTGAAAGAAACCTGAACCATCGTCTTCGTGCAAGCCGCCGATCCGGAAGCCCCCTTAGAGACGGCATGGAGGAGCTTTTCAGGCCCGCTTCAGACGTCTGACTTAAGCTCAACAAGATGAAGACCGTGCTGCATTCGGGCGAGCCGTCCCTGCGTATCCCCGCCAAACGGCTCTGCAACGCCGCGCCCCTGCCGGATGGGGACGTGTTGCTGCAGACCGAGAGCCAGGTCATGCGCGTCGCCCCCGACGGCTCGGTCAAGTGGAAAGCCCAGGGGCAGCCCTACACGCGCGAGCTCGTCGGTCCTCAGGAGCAGGTGCTGCTTTGGAGCGGCGATCACTACGACCGACTGGAGCTCGAGCACGGCCAGACGATCGCCTCGCACCAGGCCCCTCCCGGCGCGTACGGCCCCGAATACGGCCCCGATGGCGAGCTGGTCTTTGCGACCTCCAAGAGCTCCGCCGTCCGCGTCGAGGAGGGCAAGGAGCCGCAGGAGCTGCGCATCGCCTCCAATGGATTCACGCACTTCTTTCGCAGCAAGTGCCCGACCACCGCGGCGGTGGCCCCCGACGGCTCGGTCCTCGTGTTCGAGGCCTTCGACGGGGTTTGCCGTGACCGCGACGGCAATGTGAAGTGGCGCCACACTTTCGACGATTGCCTGGGTGAGTTCGCGTTCCACCGGGGACGCTGGTATTTTCCCAATAACTCGGGCGGATTGCAGGTGCTCGATCCGCAGTCCGGCCAGCGGTTATGGAGCGTGGGGAGACGCAGTCCCAACGCCTGCAACGTCTCGGCCCAGTGCGTGACGCCCGGGCCTCCAGGGGTGATCTACTTCCATCCGCGCCAGAGCAAGCTGATCGCTCTGGACGAGGCCACCGGAAAGCAGCTCTTCACCTACGGTCGGGACGCCGCCGATCCGGTCCAGCAAACTTACTATCAGTATGGCGCTCAGCTCGGGCAGGACGGTCGTCTCTACGTCCAGGCGCCGGGCTCATCGAGGCTGGACGTGCTGGATGCCAGGACCGGCCAGGTGGTGGACACGGTATCGAGCTGCGGTCAGAATCCCCGCCTGGTCGGCGACTGGATCGTCAGCGAGCAGGATTTCCAACTGCGCCTCGATCCACTTCACGACAAAGACCAGGTCGGGGAGAAGTGCGCGAGCGGCGTCGAGCAGCGCGATGGCTGGCTGATCGTCGGCGGCACGGCTCTACCCAAGAAGAGCTGACCTTTCTTCAGCCCAGACAGGCGTCCGGGTCAAGAGGTTGTCGGGAGGGGGCGGTGGCGCGGCAAAGAATGACTGAGCATGCCTTTCGCAGTCCCATCCTTCCTGATGGTGGCGCTCTCGATTCCGCTAATCCTCGGGGTCGTTCCCCGCAATCGCCTGTACGGCGTGAGGGTGCCCGAGACCATGGCGGACGAGCGCCTTTGGTACGCCGTAAACCGGCTGACCGGCTGACCGGCTGTGCGCTCGCACTGGCCGGCCTCGCCTACCTGGCCGTGGCGGCGCTCTGGCCGCAGCGCTCCTCGGCCGATTTTGGCACCTGGCTCGTCCACCTGGCAGCGTTCGTGGTGCCCATCGTGCTGGCCCTGATGGCGGCCGGACGGTTCGTGAAGAGAGCGGCGCGTTAGGGCGATTCCGACCGAGCAGGGGGATGCTCCGACCCGGCTAGAAACTCTTGGGGTGGTCCGGAGCCCTTACCGTCACGTCTTCCGGCTCGACGCAGAGCAGGCTCTGTGGGTGCCCTCTCTGCCCGGGCTCACGCTTACCCGCAATCCTCGCCTCACCGAGCCGATGCTCCGGGCGCTGGAGCGGCCCGTCCCGGGCGACCCTGTGTCCGAGCTGTTACGCGAGAGGGGCTACCTGGTGAAGGTGGCCGAGAAGCCCGAGAAGGAGCGCCGTCAGGGGAATTGGCTGGCCGCTCCTTCCCGGCTTCCATGGCTGGAGAAACTGGCTCCCGGCGGGGTCGTGCTGGAGCGCTTCCAGGTGAGCCGCTGGCGCCGCGCCACCGGCTTGCTGGGACTTGTCTCGGAGGGCGAAAGCGCGTGGTTCTACCGGACCGGCTGCGCGGATTGCTTCCTGGCTCGCTGGCTCCAGGGGCTCGACGACGGGGGGGCGGGGCTGACCTGGCTGGTTGCGCGCGACCGTCCGCTGGCCTTTCGGCCTTTGCCCGACGAGCTGTTGCGTGAGGCGGCTGTCAGGGCTTGCCGGTCTCCGGGCCGGGCGGTCTTCGTCTCGCAAGAGGGGTTCGAGGAGCTCGATTTCATGCCGGTGCCGGCCTGTTTGCGGTGCGTTCCACAGCTCTCCCCTCGGAGGGTCTGGCAGGGCCACCGGCTGGCGATCGTCCGCAAAGTCAGCTTCTCGGCGGGCTTCATGGCAGCGCGGCTCTACCCGGGCGCCTGGGCCACGGGACTGCGGCCCTACGCCAGCGGGGCCGGGCGCACGCGCCATGCTGCTCTGGCCGAGGCCCTGGAGCGATACAGCGCGAGCGTTCTCCCACCCGACGTCGACGAGGTTCAGCCGCTCGTGCACCCGCTGTGGCGCGGCGTGCCGGGCAAGGCCCTGGCTCTCCCCGTGGAAGGACCCGAAGGGCGCGTCCTGGCCCCGCTGGAGCGGGTGCTCCTCTCCCCCCAGTTTCCCGGGCTTTCCCACGGTCTGGCCGCCGCCACGACGCTCGAGCGGGCCCGCCGTCGCGGCATGCTCGAGCTGCTCGAGCGCGATGCGCTGGCGCGCTTCTGGCTCTCCCGGAAGGGATTCGCGTGGGCGGACGACGTGCTCATCCTACCAGGGCCCGTCGTGACCGCTCTGGCGATCTACCGCGGCGTCGGGGTCACCACCGGCTCGGCCTGCGGCCCCCGCGCGGTCGAGCGCGCTCGCACCGAGGCGCGCCAGAACGCCGCTTATCTCGCGGATACGCACCCTTTCTCGGACGTTCCCACGACCTACGAGGAGCACCTGCGCTATTACTGGCATCATCCCGAGAGGCTCGTGCTGCCGCGGTTGCCGCGACTCAGGCGCCTGCCCCGGCCGACGCCGATCGAGGTGCCGATGTACTGGCGCGAGCTGACGCCTCCCGATGTGCGCGCCCTCGGTCTGCGCGTGGTGCGTGTCATCGCTCCCTCGTTGCTCTATCCGCCCCCGGACCACCGCGATTGGGGAGCCAAAGTGCCCCATCCGTTCGGTTAATGTTAACAAACGCGTACTAGACGAAACACTCGAAGGGGTTGATGGAGAGTCAAATGCCCACTAGAAGGAGCGTGCCACAGCATGGCCAGCAAAGTCGACCGTAAGACCCATACCGCCCCCGAGAGAAAGAAAGAGGCGCCCAGGACCGAGAGAAAGGCCGACACCACCAGGGCTCAAGATGCGAAGAAGCCCGGCGAAGGCAAGGACGCTAGGGACGGCAAGAAGCCTGGCGAAGCCGACAACACCCAGATTTCCAGAGAAGCCAAGGACGGGCAGGCGCCCGGCGAAGGCAACGGCGAGAAGAACCAGGAGCTCGATTCGATGCGCCAGGACATCGACGACATGAAGAAGCTTCTCGACGAGATGGGCAAGCCCAAGAAAGAGGAAGAGAAGAAGCCCGAAGATCTTGGCGGCTGCTGCGGCAAGTCCCACGGCTCCGGCGACAAGGGCCAGCAGCAGGGCGACATCAACGACGTGCTTCTGCAGGACGTGATGGCCGTGAAGGCCGAGCGCCTCGGCCAGACCGCCGGCAATCTGGGCAACAATCCCCAGCAGCAAGGCCAGAGAGGCCAGCGGCAGGCCGGCGGCGCCGGCAGGGTGCCCGGCCTCGGGGGAGCCAACGCCCAGAACCCGATGGCGGCCGGCGGCGGCAACGCCCGCGGCAAGCTGCAGGCCGACTACAACCAGGCCAAGCAGAGCCAGGCCCAGATTCGGCCCGAGGTCGAGCAGCAGGTGCTGGCCGAGCTTGGCGGCGGAGGCGCCGGACTGCCGGGCCAGGGCGGGACCCCGGGCTTGCAGCCCCAGGGGCCGGGCGGGGCCCAGGGTGCGCCGCAGCCTCGGAGGTAGGTCCCCCCTCTGGCTCTTTGATCGGGTCGCCTGCAACTCGCCGATCCAGGTTTCTTTGAGGAAGGCATGGCAGAATCAGTCGTGCTGATCCGTCCCCTGGCCAGCCTGCCCGTAACCGCTACCGGGTCGACCGCCGACCCCGGGAAGCGCGTCGCATTCCAGCGCCTGGTCGATTCCGGCTGGGACCGCGCCGCGGCCGAGGCCGAAGTGACCCGCGCGGACCGGGCTACCTGGGGAATGGGCCAGGCCGAGACCCGCCACGAGTTCTGGCAGGCCTACTCGCAAGACTTTGCTGGCGACGAGGCGGGCAAGATCTTCCTGGACCTCGTCGAGGGCGGGAAATACAACGTCGAGTGGGCCGGCAAGCTGGCTCACGCCATCGCCGACTCGGATGCCAGCACCACGCTCGAGCAACGTCAGAGCTTCTTCGACGAGCACGCAGCCGGGCCCGTATGCCAGTATCACGCCAACAAGGTCACCGCCCTGGAGCTCTTCCGCCAGGAGGCAGCGCGCACCGACCCGGCCCGGGCAGCAGCGCTGGTGGGGGGCTTCCTGAAGGAGGTTGGCCGTCCAGAAAGCTGCGAGCGAGCCCTGAAAGACTATTCCGCTCTGGGGCTGTCCGACCCCGGCAAACGCACCCGCTACTTCGATCTCGGCGCGCGCGGCTACAGTGGGGAATGGACCTCTCGGATGATGCACGAGCTGGACCGGCCCCTGGGGGACACCACGCTCGAGCAGCGCGACCAGCTGATGCGCGAGCTGGAGAAGCTGCCCTCGTTGCAGCAGCACCAGAGCAAGCTCGACAGTCTCCAACTGGTGGCCGACCGCATGCAGAACGGCCAGGATTTCGAGACCGCCCGCAAGCAGGTGCTGGACTATCTGGGTCGCTCGGGCCCGCTGGGCGGGCGGCCCTCCGATTTCCGCGAGTTTCGCCTGCATGAGCCCGAGCGCCAGGAAACCTATCTCAAGTGCCTGGAGGTCGGAATGTCCGCTCTCTTCGCCGGCCAGGCTACCGATAAGGTGTGTCAGCAAGCGGGCAGCGCCACCACGAAGATCGAGGCGCTGGGCGAGCTGATGAAGAGCCACGGGCCGGCCTTGCAACTGCACAAGAACAAGCTGGCGGCTCTGGACGCGATGAGCGGTCGCGTGCAGCACGGGCAGAGCGTGGAAACGGCTCGGGACGAGGTCGACAACCTGCTGTCGCGCATGCCGGCCACGGCCCCGACGGCCGCCGTCGAGAGCGCTCTGCAGGCCAGCACGGCCCCCACCTCGGAGCAACAATTGGATCGCTTCAGTCAGTTTCTCGCCCAGGGTTTGTCGCCGCAGGCTGCGGCCCAGGGTTTGAATCACTTCAGTCAGCAGGGCCGGGAGAAAGTTCCCGGGGCTGCCCCGGCTTTTGCGAACCTGATGCGGGACCGCTCCGATCCCGAGGAGGTCGGGGCCATGGCGAAAGGGTTTGACAGCCTGGTGGGACGGGGCGTCAAGCCGGAGCAGGCGGCCGATCTGTTGGAGCGCAATCAGGACGCGGTGGTGGCCGGCCATCTGGAGTCGCTCATGGAGCAGCTCGAGCCCGAGCGCAACCTCGTCGTGCGCGAGGGTCGCGGGTTCGTGGACGTCGCTAACGTGCGGGTCCGCACCCGCGTGGCCCCCTCTCACTCCTGAGCCAGATCAGAGAGGTCCGCGGCAGGGTGCCGCGAAAATCCTTCCTCCATGCGGGGGTGGTGGCTTTTCCTGTGGCTGTTTCTGGGTCTGGCAAGCGCACGGGCCGAGACCCTGGAATTCGTCACCGACCCCCCCGGGGCCCGGGTGTTCGTCAATCAAAGCATCGTAGGTCTGTCCGGCGAGCGGTTGCGGGTCGATCTCGGCGACCAACCGGTCGTCACGATTTCCCTTCAGCTCGAGGGCTATCAGCCCCAGACCTTTCAGGTCGACCGATCGGCCCTGACGGTCACGCGACGCTACCCGACCAGCGGCTCGGTCCAGCTCGAGCCCCTGCACTGGTGGGTGCCTCTGCAGGCCTTCGCCCGCGCGAACCCGGTGGCGCTGGTCGTGCTCATCCTGTTCGGCCTGAGCCTGATTCTTCGCCTGGTGTCCCTCTACGGGCGGGTCCGCCGGGCCGAGGCTCGGCTGGCTCTCCGTGAGGGCCGGCAAAGCCTGGGCCGATGGGTGCTCGACGAGAAGATCGGCCAGGGCGGGATGGCCTGCGTCTACCGCGGAATCGACCTGGAGAACCCGGACGCTCGTCCGGTCGCGATCAAGATCCCTCACCGCGACCTCTTGCAACAAGAAGAGCTCCGCCAACGCTTCCTGCGCGAGATCCAGGTCGTCTCGCGCCTTGCGCATCCCAATATCGTCAGGATGATCGACTTCGGCGTTACCCCCGACAAGACTCCGTTCATGGTCTGCGACCTGGTCGAGGGGCAGACCCTGCGCGAGCTCATTCGCCCGGGCGGGATGCCCTTCGCTCAGGCCCTCCCGCTCATGCGCGAGATCCTCAGCACGATGGCGTGGGCGCACGAACAGCAGGTCATCCACCGCAACCTCAAGCCCGACAACATCATGGTGCGTCCCAGCGGGCGCATCGTGCTGCTGGATTTTGGCCTCGCCCGTCCCATCGAGTCTTCCCACCAGCTCACCGTGCAGGCTGCCGTGATGGGCACCCCGGGATACATGGCGCCGGAGCAAATCCGAGGCGAGCAGGCCACGCGTCAGATGGATCAGTATGCGCTGGGCGCCACGTTCTACGAGCTTTTGACCGGACGAAAGCCCTTTCAGGCCGAGGAGCCCCTCGGGCGCCTCTTCCAGCACCTGAGCGCCGACCCCGAGCCCCCCGCCAACTGCAGCAAGACCGTGGCCGCCTGGTTGCTCAAGATGCTGGCCAGGGAGCCTGCCGATCGCTTTGCCAGTCTGGAGGAGTGCCTGGCCGTGCTGAGCAGGGAAGGGCCCCCACCCCCGGGACCGCGAAGTTAACAGGACGTGAACACGGTCAACTTCCTCAGCCCCGTGCGCGACTTCCGCTTCAAAGCGCCCACGAGCGCCTTTTCGTCGGCTGCTCCCGAGGCGGAGCGCGAGGCTCCAAGCGACCAGGTTCTTCTGACCTGGCCCAAGAGCAAAGCCACCGGGGCGCCGGTCGAGCCCGCCAGATCCGCTCCGGTGGCCCCGCCGCCGATCCCCGGCGTACTGGTGGACCTGGAGGGACATCTCGGCCAGGGCCTGGTGGGGACCCCTGGCCTCGAGGCTCGACCAAAGGACACGCGGGCTCCCGCCGTGCTGACGCAGTTCGAGCCGCAGTCAGCCAACCAGCCACGCATCGATCAGACAGCGTTCCAAGATTGCTTGCAACTGGATCTGGGGGGGCCGGGGGTCGCCCGGCTGCAACACCTGGACGACATCAGCGAGCCCAACGGGCGCCTCCCCAGCCCCGAAGAGCTGAGCAAGCTCAGCAACGCCTTCTATGATTCGAGCCACATCCCATTCGAATACATCAAGGACGGCTGTTACGCCCGCGCTCACCTGATGTGCGAGAGTCTCCGCCAGCACGGAATCAACCACAGCAAAGTGTTCGTGTTCGGCAGCCTGGGTGCCAAGAACGAGGTCCAGGACACCAGGTGGTGGTATCACGTGGCTCCGCTGGTGTTCGTGCAAGACCCTCAAACCGGTGCCGTCGATGCGCGGGTCATCGACCCCGGTCTCAGCCGCGAGCCGATGACCGTGCAGGATTGGGTCAAAGCCTGTAATCGTGGCGGCGAGGTGAAGATCGACCTCACCAGCGCGGCCCAGTACTATCCGCGCGAGGGGAAGGGTGTGGAGACGGACTTTGCCAAGAACCTCGGCTACGCCCAGCGCACCTGCTTGAACTACGCCGACGAGTTGCAGTCTCTGGTTCCCGATCGCTCCGGGCCGGCCCGTGGCGCCAACATGGCGCTGGGCCAGAGCGACGAGCTCAAGCTGTTCCCTGAAGGGTTGCCGGCAGCGGCCGAGACGGCCCAGGACCCCGCCGAGTTGATGGCCATCTTGAAGGCGATGACCGACCGGATGGCGGCCTCGGCCATGAATGGCATGAATTTTGGGATGGGGGGCATGTACGGCGGCATGCTGGGCATGGGCATGGGTGGATATGGCCCCTCGATGTTTGGGATGGGTCCACCTCGGATGAGCCAGTTTGTGCCGTACGGCAGCAGTCAGCCTCTCGTCGCTCAGGGTCCGCGCGAGCTCGAGAGGCGGTGGAGCGAAACAAAGCTCAATGGCGCTTAAATTCGAGGACGAGGTACGGTCTTTCGAGCGCAACGATGGGCGAGTCGAGGTCACGTTCTGGGGCCAGGCTGCCTTCTACTGGTTGCCGGACGGGCCCATGGCCGAAAAGTTGGACGAGGCCCGCGCCTCCAGGCAGACGGTCCGTATCGTGTGCAACGGTGCCACCATGGAGATCCTCAGCGTGGCTTGACTCAGCCCCGCTCGAAGGAAACCTCAACAGGTTTGTCGCACAAAGTAGGACCCTAAAGCACCGGGGAGGGCCGCATGCGTCGCTTTGAGTTCCAGGAGGGCAAATCCAACAAGTTCTGGGAGATCGACCTGCAGGGGGACGGCTTCCAGGTGCGCTGGGGCAAACTGGGGACCCAGGGCCAGTCCCAGACGAAGAGCTTTCCCAACGCCACGAAAGCGCAGACCGAGCACGACAAGCTCATCGCCGAGAAGCTCGCCAAGGGCTACACCGAGGTCGGAGCGCCGGCGCCCGTGGCCGTCGCCACCGTCGCCAGCTCCCCGAAACCCGCTCCGCCCGTCACTCTTCCCCCGACTCCCAGCTCGTCTTGGCCCGACGCCCTCAAGCGCAAAGTCCACCCCTACCGGGGCTTCGAGAGCGCCCGCCCCAAGCCCGATCTGAAGAAGGTCGCCGCCCGCCTCACCGAGGTCAGGGGTCTGGTGCGTGCCCAGCCCGGCAATCAGGCCACCATCGACCGCTGGAAGGATATCAATGCCGTTCCGGCCGACCCGATCACCGAGGCCCGTGTGGCCGCGTTGATGGGCATCAACGACCTGACCTGGCCCCGGGCCGAGGAGATCGGCAGCGACCTGGTGCACCACTGGGTCGCGCACCGCGGCGTCGTCTATGCCGCCGAGACGCTGGCGACCAGCTTTGCCACCATGGCCGACAACGACGGCAAGCTGATCCCCAACAAGCACCCGGAATACCTGACCCTGGGCCCGTGGAAGACCCTGCGGGCCTATCTGGCCGTCGATCCGGACCATGAGACGGCCCGCCAGGCGGTCGAGCGCTTCTGGGGAGACGCCCCGCTGGGGTTGGCGGTAGCGCTGGCCTATGCGTTTCCGGACCACCACGAGTGGGTGCGCAGCGCTCTGGAGAGGGGCTGGCTGGCGTCCCAGTCCCAGCACAACAACTTCCCCTGGGCTCTCAACGGCATTCTGGCCTCGGTCTTCGAGCTCGGCCAGTTGGAGCGGTTCGTGGCCCAGCTGGAGGTCTATCCCATGTTCGAGCGCGTCATCGAGTTTCTGCCCACGGCCGTCCAGCGCGTGGGGCCCGAAAGTGCCGGCCTCTTGATGCGCCTGCTGAAGCTCGAGTCCAAAACCGACGAGAAGCGGGTCCTGGCGGGCCTGCTGGCGACCGTTCGCAGCGCCGAGGTGGCCGAGTTCATGGCCGGCCAGCTCGGCCACAAAGTGCTCGGGCCCATCGCTCAGGAATACCTGGCCTCGGCCAAGGACCTGGCCGCGCCCCTGGTGGAGAACGCTCGCGGCAGCGCCGCGGCCGCTCTGCAGTCGCGCCTGCAGGAGGCCCCGGTGGCCTCCGGGCCCGAGGCCGACGGAGCCGAGCTTCCCCGCGTGCTCGCCGCGCCCCCCTGGCTCCATCCGGTCAAAGCCGCCCCGCCGCTGGTGATAAAAGGCCTCGAGCCGATCGTCGAGGGGGAGACGATCCACTGGAAGCAGCATGAGCGCGAGCGCATCGCCCACAACATCAGGGCACGCAAGGGTGACTTGCGGCAGTTGCTCCGCGACCGCAAGGACCTCGACCCGGACCATCTGTTCGGAGTCGAGGACGGCGCGGAGATCTTCAACACGACCCCGTATGAGAAGTGGAACGTGTATATGTTGGGCTCGGATTACAGCAATTACCCGGCCAAGCTGCTGGCGCATTTCGGGCCGCAAGTGATCCCCGGCCTGATCCAGAGTGCCAACGTGGCCCAGAGCCTGTTCTACCGCGAGCTGGCCCGGGTGGAGTCGCCACGGCTCGCCTGGTTCTACGCCGACGCCTGGGCGCGCCTGAAGAAATTCCGCAAGCTGGGCGCCCAGTGGCTGCAAAGCTATCCAAAGGCAGCCGCGCTGGGATTGATTCCTGTGGCCGTGGGCCCCACGGGCAAGACCCGCGATGCGGCGTCCCAGGCCCTGCGTTACGTGGCTTCGCGGGGTCACCGCGGGGTGATCGAGCAGGCGGCGGACCGCTACGGTGCCCGCGAGGCCGTGGCCCAGGTGCTCGATTATGACACGCTGCAAGAGGTCCCGAGCAAGCTCCCTGTCCGGCCCGCGTGGCTGAACCCGGCCGCGCTGCCGCGTCCGGTTCTGAAGAACGGCAAGGCCGTGCCGGTCGAGCCTCTGCTGACGATGCTCAGCTTCTCGCCGCTCGACCCGCCCTATCCGGGGATCGAGCAGGTGGCCGAAGCCTGCACCCCCGGCTCCCTGGAGGACTTCAGCTGGGCGCTCTTCCAGGCCTGGCTGCACGCCGGCGCCAACTCGAAGGAGGCCTGGGCCTACCACGCTCTGGCCCATCTGGGAGGCGACCAGGTGGCCCGCGAGCTGACCCCGCTGCTGCGCCGCTGGCCGGGCGAGGGCTTCAGCACGCGCGCGGCCGAGGGGCTCGAGATCCTGGGCGCGATCGGCACCGACGTGGCCTTGATGCATCTCCACGGCATCGCCCAGAAGCTGCGTTACAAGGCGTTGCAGGACAAAGCGCGCGAGAAGATCGAGCAGATCGCCGAGGCCCGCGGACTCACGCTCGAAGAGCTGGCCGACCGCCTGGTGCCGGACCTCGACCTGGATGAGGATGGCTCGCGCCTGCTCGACTTCGGCCCGCGGCAGTTTCGGGTGGGCTTCGATCACGAGCTGCGCCCGTACGTAAAAGACGTCGGCGAGCTGCCCAAGCCTGCCAAGACGGACGACGCCGCCAAGGCGGCCGAGGCTGTCGAGCTCTGGAAAGCCCTCAAGAAGGACGCCAAGACCGTGGCCCGCCAGCAGGTCCTGCGCCTGGAGACGGCCATGGCGCGCCGTCGGCGCTGGGACAAGGCCACGTTCGAGACCTTCCTGGCGCGCCACCCGCTGGCATGCCACCTGGTGCGCCGCCTGGTGTGGGGCGTCTACGCCGCGGACAAGCTGCAGACCACGTTCCGCGTGGCCGAGGACGGCAGCTATGCCGATTCCACGGACAAGAGCTTCGCCTTGCCGGACGGAGCCTCGGTCGGGGTGGCCCACCCGCTGGAATTCGACCCGTCCTTGTGGGCCGGGTTGTTCGGCGACTACCAGATCTTACAGCCCTTCCCGCAGCTCGCGCGCCCCGTCTTCAAGCTGGACCCGGCCGAGTCCAAGGCGCGCGAGAAGCAGTTCCCGGGACTCACGGTGCCGTCCGGCTCCGTGCTCGGCATGGAGGACCGCGGCTGGCGCCGCGGCTACGTCGAGTCCGGCGTGGTCTGCGAGCTGCAGTGGCCCACCTCGGAAGGAGACGCCACCCTTACGTTCGACCCCGGCGTTTGGGTCGGTGGTATCAATGAGAATCCGACCCAGTCGGACTTCAAACTGAGCCTGCCCCATGGCACGTACTTCGGACGCCTGGAGCCGATCGAGCTGAGCGAGCTGCTCTACGCGGTGGAGCGACTGCGCTAGAAGCTCGAGGCCAGCTGGTAGATGGGCATGAAGGCGGCCAGCAGGACGAAGGCGACCATGCCGCCGATGATGCACAGCACGATGGGCTCGATGAGGCGCGAGATGTTCTCCAGGCCGCGGACCATCTCTTCGTCGTAGTAATTGGACAGGCGCGCCAGCATCTTGGGCAGCGTGCCGGTCTCCTCGCCCACATAGACCATCTCCAGCGCCATGGGAGGGAAGAGCTTGCCCTTGTCAGCCGCCTTCAAGCCGGCGGTCAGTCGCTTGCCTTTGCGGATCGCGTCGAGCTGGGCCAGGGCGGTCTCCTGCAGGACGACGCGATTGAGGCTGCGGCCCATCAGGATGAGGGAGGTATCGGCCGTGACGCCCGAGTCGATCAGCGTGCCGAAGGAGCGGAAATACTGGGCCAGCATGCGGCGGCGGATCTGGAGTCCGTACCACGGGATGCGCAGCATCATGCGCTCCAGCGTGCGCCGGCCACGGCGCGTGCGACTCCAGTGGAAGAAGAGCCAGCCCAGTGAGAGCACGGGCCCGATGAACGTACAGAAAACCACCGTGCCGTAGGTCTCCAGGAAGTGGGTGATGTCCATCAGCTTCTGCGTGGTCCAGGGCAACTCGACCTTGAGGTCCACGAAGAGCCCCACGAACTTTGGAATCATGTAGGTGAAGATGAAGCCGACCAGCACCCCGCAGGCGGACAGGAGCACCGCCGGGTAGATCAGGGCCTGCTTGAGCTTGAGCCCGTACTCGAACTCCTTCTCCAGATGGCCAGCGCAGTTGTCCAGAACCTCGGCGAGCCGGCCGGTGTGCTCGCCGATCCGCACCGAGCCGACCACGAAGTAGCTGAAGAACTCGGGGCTGCGCATCATCGCCTGCGACAGCGAGTATCCCGAGTTGACGTCCACCAGCAGCCGGTGGACGGCTTTCTTGAAGTGCTCTCCGCCGTGGTTGGGCTTGAGCGCCACCAGGATGCGGCGGATTGTGACCCCGGCCGCGATCATAACCGCCATCTGGCGCACGAACAACACCAGCAGCGAGGGTTTGACGGGTTGGATGAAGTACCAGATCCAGTGCTTGGGCTTGACCGGGTCCACCCGCAGCACGGTATAACCGCGCTCCTGCAGGCGCTTGGCGGCGCGCTCGAGCGTGGCGGCGTGCACCTCGCCGCTGACGCGGTTGCCTTCCCGGTCCTTGACGACGTAGAGAAACTCGGGCATCAGTAGTTCTCCACCAGCACGCGGCGCAGCACCTGGAACTCGGGCTCGCCGCCCACACCCTTGGGCTTTCCGTTGTACCAGACGTCCACGTACTGGGGACCGATGAGGAACACGATCTTCTCGCCCTCCTCGAGCCACCCGAGGTGCTGGGAAGTTGTCTTGTCGTGCCGGATGTAGACTTCGCTCTTCTGGCCCGGCTGGGGCGGTTCGGCCACCAGCAGATAGGCCTTCGGCTCCCAGTCCGTCACCCGGTTCTTGACGTGCGGCAGCGTATACAGCACCTGGTCCTCGCGCACGGCATAGATGCGCCCGTTCTGCAGTTCGGTCTCGATGTGGTCGAGCGTCACCGCCACCCGCCGGTACGTGGCCGACTTGGCGTCGCGAAAGCGCGTGACGTTGTTGGCGTAGACATAGAAGCCGAGAATGAGCGACATGATGAGCAAGAAGAGGAAGCAGACCACCATGAGCTCGATCAGCGATGCGCCTCTCCGCCTCACCATCCGACGAACACCTTCTCAGCCTTACAGGTATCCACCAGAATGGACTGCGTGCCGTTGCGGTCCTTCCACTCCTCGAGGGTCTGGTAGTAGAGCACGCCCTCCGGCAGTGCCAGGCTCGAGGGGCTCGGAGGAATCTTGGTGATCTCCACCCCGGGCAGGTAGTCGAAGGGGAGCCACTTCGGCTGGGGCGGGACGGGGTATTCGCCGAAGAGCGCCGCGCCGATCTTCTTGCTCACGCGCCCGTGGTGCGTCTCGCGCTCGTCGAGCTTGAGGCCGCTGTGGATGAGGCGGATGTGCAGGCTGACGTAGGCGAAAAGCCCGATGCTGATGAACAGCAGCGCGATCATGCACTCGGCCAGGGTGAAGCCGCCGCGGCGCCTCATCGAGCGATCAGCACCGGCACCCAGTGCGACAGCCGGTCCTCCTTGCCTTTGTAGGCTCCCACTGCCAGTTGCTGGATGTCCAGCGTGCCGCCCGCGCCCACCTCGAGCCCTTTGCGCTCGCTGTCCGCGGCGATGGTCTGGTAGCCCTGCATGCCCATGGGCCAGACCTGCCAGCCCTTGTCGGAATTGTAGTGCACCAGCACCGAGATGAAGTTGCTCGAGGCCACCGGCTTCTCGCCGCCCATGAGCTCCTGGACCGACTTGCAGCTCGGTTCCTGGAGCGATTTCTTGAGGCGCGCAAAGGTGTAGAAATCTTTGCCGTAGCTGGCGCCGTTGTTCAGCCCGGGCAGCAGATCGAGCTCCATCGCGAGGGCCTGCTCGCAGCTGATGTCCTGAAAGCTGCCGTTCTCGCGATATTCGCCCACCACCTCGTCGCGCTGGTAGACCAGGTTGGGATTGAGGCCGTCCACGATGGTGCGTTGGGTGTTCTGGTCCAAGAACTGGCCGCCGGCCTCGTAGAGCCGGACCTTCCCGCCGTAGGTTACGACGCCCTGCGAGATGCCCTGGCTGCGCTGGCTGGGCGACCAATCGTTCTGGCCGCCCACCAGGAGCTGGGTCGGGTCGTTGCCCTGGAAGGCGTACACCTTGTTGGAGACCGTCGCCAGCGTCGCCTTGTTCGGCCGCGGGCCCCGGCTGATGACCGGCTCGCCCAGCGGGTCGTCCACGCGCATCAGGTCCACGACCTTGTTCCACTTGCCGCCGTCATAGGCCAGCACGCAGGGCTCGGCAAAGAGCTTGGCATCGACCTTGGTCGGATTGTTGACGATGGCTCCGGCCACGACCTGCACGTTATTCTGGAAGGTCAGGCCACGGTAGAAGTAGTGAGTGGCGTGACAGTAGACCGTGCCTTCCTCGGCCGCCAGGCCCGGCCCGTCCAGGCCCCACCACTCCATGAGCGGGCCCTGGTATTGCGAATCGGTATAGGTGACGGTCTGGGGCCCGGCGGTGACCGTGGCCCAGTGGGGCACTCCGTCGGGCTTGCCGTCGATGGTGGCCGGCTTGTTGAGGCCGGTGCCTTTCAGGTCGTTGGGGTCGGGGATGTCGACCCACTTGACCGCCTGGCCGTCAAAAGTGAGGTAGAGCAGGTGCTCGTGCGGCGTGGTGGTCAGCGGCGAGGCTTCACCGATGGTGGGGACGAACGTTCCGGCCGGCCCGGGCTGCAGGTTGAAGTCGTACACGTCGGGCGGCTTGTCGGCCGTCCCCAGCGGGGCCATCACGTGCAGGGGGCCGCCGTGGGCCGCCAACCAGCTGTCGGGGCGGGGCAATGCACCCAGGCTGGTCCACTTGAACGAAGGTCCCAGGGCGTAGAGATTGCCGCCGGCGTCCTTGCCGAACAGGAACGGAAGCCCGCCGATTTCTTCCAGGCCCAGCCCGACCTCCTCGAGCACGAACGTGCGGTCCGCGCCCAGGAAGCCCGAGCTGCCGGTCGCGACCAGCTGCTTGAGCAGCTTGTCGCCGCCCCCGCCGTAACTGCCGTCGTACTCTTGCAGCTTGACCTTGACGTGGGCTCCCGAGGCCAGCTCCTCGGAGTAGCCGCTCACGGCTTGTTCGGGGTTCTCGGTCTCGCGCAGCTTGACCAGGCAGATCTCCGAGCCCGCGCGCGCCGCCAGCTGGGCGCGCAGTCGGTGGTCGACCGTGAGGGCCAGCAGGATGTCCTGGCGGTTGGCCGTCACCAGCGCCACGGAGAGAAAGAACAGGAACACGGCGATGAAGATCGCCATCACCAGCACGTTGCCGCGGTGATGCCTCATCGCACGGGCTCCGAGACGACCATCAAGCTGTCGGCCGTGCCGCCGGCGTCGAGGTTGAGCGCGATGCCACGTCCGACTAACTGGCGCCGTCCTCCGGGCGCGTAGCCGGTCATGGCGGCCGCGAACGACGGGTCGGCGGCGGCCGAGGCGGCCGTCATGCCGACGCCCACGCCGCGCGGGGTGGCGTAGAAGCGGTCGGTGGTGGTGATGGCTACCACGCGGTCATCCAGCAGCGTGAAGGTGAGCGGATAGCCGTCGACCTGGACCGAGTTGAACCCGCCCGGGAACGAGTTGACCTTGCCCGCTCCGAAGGCGCGCTCGAGGTCGCTGCGGCTCATGCCGAGGTTGTACATCCCCAGGGACTCGCCCGGCAGGACGCGCGCGTTGGCGCGGCTCGGGGGCGCCCAGGCGCCCGGGTTGGTCAGTTGCGACAGCATGAGAGCCCGCACCGAGCGGCTGAGGGTCTCGGGGTCGCCCGGCATGCGGGCCAGCTGGTTGCCTCTGGCCTTTTGCAACACCGACCAGAGCACCGCGTTGTCGACGCCGATCGAGTAGTTCTGCCCCGGATAGGACCACGGCTTGCCCAGCACCATCCCGATGACCTCGCCGCGGCTGTTGACCAGCGGGCTGCCGGCGTTGGTGGGGTAGACCGCGCCCTGGAACCGGAACGTGCCTTCGCCCACGGTGGGCGTGTTCTCCAGCACCTCGGCGGTCTGCTGGGTCGAGGGCAGGCCGGCGCCGGGCGCCAGGGCCAGCTCCTCGCTGGTGCTGGGAGCCTCGGGAGCCAGCGGGGCGGCCGTTACGGGCGGGATCTTGAGCACGGCGATCTCGTACTGGGGCTCGTAGCCCAGCACGTCCAGCACCGGGAGCGAGGCGCCGTTCACCGTGGCGCGCAGGCCGCTGTTGCCGAGCATCGGCGAGGTGCGAGTGATGACGTAGCCCTCGTTGTCCACCAGTACGCCGTAGCAGCTCTGGTCGGCATAGCCCTGGATCTGGACCACCGACCCCTGGGCCCTGGCCCATCCGTCCTGCAGGCTGCCGGAAGGCGGCCGGGTACCGGCGGGCGGGAACTGGCGGCCCAGATTGGCCGGGGGAGCGCTGACCGGAACTTCGGCCAGCGGGGTCGGCCGGCCGACCGGGCGGTGCGGATTGTTGGCGCCGCCCTCGGGATAGGCGCTGCCGGGCAGGTCGACCCGGGCCACGCGGCGCTCCTGGGGAGTGGGCGCGGAGGCGGGCGCGGCCAGGCGGGCCTTCATTTCGGCCACTTCCCTGGGCATCACGTCGTCCTCTTCTTTGCGCTCGGGCCAGCGATAGCCCGTGCCCTGGACGATCAGGAAGGTGGGAGGCGCCTCCCAGCGCTTGGAGTTGACCGAGCCTTGCGCGTAGCGGGGCACGCCGCCCTCGGCGCCGCGGCGGTCGACCGGCGAGGGCGGGCCGAAGGTGTGGAAGGCCAGGAACCAGCTGTAGGACAGTCCGAACCCCATCAGTCCGGTCAGGAGCGCGATCCCGACCGCTGCGAGGACTTGCCGTCTGGAAGGAAAGTTTTCGTCGACTGGTGCGTACACGGGCTATTAGAAGTTTAGCAGATCTTCGTAAAGATTCGTCAGGCATCTGTATCGGGTCTGTGTCGACGGGAGACCTTCCCGGACATGGCGAAGCGCCCTGCGATGACACTGCTGCTGCCCATCCGCTTCCCCAAACTGCTGCTTTTTGGCCTGGCCACGCTGGCCGTCGACCTGGCCGTGAGCGTGATGCTGGCCGGAGGCGACAATGGCGCGGGTACGGTCATGCTCTTCCAGATCGCCGGATTTCTCGGCTGGCTGGGCGGCCTCGAGGCCATCGGCTGGATGACCCAGGATTCGCCCTGGGCGCGCCGCGGCCCGCAGAACCTCAGCGAGCTGCGCCAGGCGCTGCAAAACCAGCTCGAGCCGCAGCCCAAAGGCTATGTGGCCAGCCGCATGGCCTCGCTCAAATCGTTTGACCTGCAGGCGTATCGCAACTTCGCGCTGCGCCTGATGAGCGGCGCCTCGTTCGTCTTTCTCCTGGCCGCTTTGTTCCTGTTCCACCTGGCCGAGCGGCTGCCCGATCAGCTCACGTTTCTGAAGATCATGGGCGTGATCATGTTCATCCGCCTGGTTCCGCTGGCCTGTGCCTCGACCTTCGTGGCGCCGCTGCTGCTGGCGGTCATTCCCCGGCGCCCCACGCGGGCCGACCTGCTCAACGCCGGAGTCGGCTTCGGGTGCGCCGCCCTGGCGCTCTTCCAGGTGTGGTCGCTCAAAGAGCCGCCTGTGGCCGACTTTCTGCTGGCCGTGCTGCACGCGGGCTTCGACATCTTCGGCTGGCCCTACGGCCTGATGATCGGCGGTCTGGTGTGGTTGGGCCTCTCGATGGCCAGCGGACGCGAGACTTAGCCCTTTGTCGGGAGCGGGTTGGCGGTTGGCAGTTGGCAGTTGGCAGTAGAGGTTCGGTTTTGGAGCCTCGATCCGCCCGACCTTGACGAGTTGTCGAGTACCCTGAGCGCGGAGGAGCACGACCGAGCCGCCAGGTTTCTCGACCCCAAGCACGGCCGTCGGTTTCGGGCTGCCCGGGGGCAGTTGCGCAGGTTTCTGGCGCAGCAGACAGGGCAGGCTCCAGGGGAGCTGCAATTTGCCTATGCGGCCCACGGCAAGCCCTCTTTGCCCGAGCACCCCGAGCTGCGCTTCAATCTGTCCCACTCGCACGAGGCGGCTGTCTGTGCGGTGTGCCAGGGGGCAGAGGTCGGGGTGGACCTGGAGTGGACCGAGCGCCGCGTGGAGCATTTGCTGGTGGGACGGCGCTTCTTCTCGCCGCCCGAGGTGGAGAAGCTGGATGCCACGCCTCCTGAACAGCAGCGCGAGGTGTTCTTCAACTGCTGGACTCGGAAGGAAGCTTACATCAAAGCCCTGGGCGACGGCCTGGCGCGCCCGCTGGACAGCTTCGGCGTCGGCATGCTCCCTGATGAGCCCGCCAACCTCCTCTGGAGCCTCTACCCGGGCGAGCTCGACCGCTGGACGATGTTCGACCTCCAGCTTCCCTCGCCATACCGGGGCGCTCTCGTCGTAGAGGGAAGGGGTTGGGAGGTCGCGCTCGGGGGAGCCTGATACAGGTCCCCGTACCTCCACCGTTGAAGTGCTTTCTGTAGTGTCCGAGTCGGTCGAGATGTATCTGCTGACGATCTATCGTCTCAACCTCGAGGGGGAACGCGCGGGTATCGCCCGGTTGGCGAGCCGTCTCGGGGTGAGCGCGGCGTCCAGCACCGAGATGATCAAGAAGCTCTCCGAGCGCGGCCTGGTGGCCAAGAACGGGCGAGGGCTCGGTCTCACCACGGCCGGCGAGCAGCTGGCCCTGGGCGTCATTCGCAAGCACCGCCTGGCCGAGCGCCTTCTCACCGACTGCCTGCACCTGTCCTGGGACGTCGCCCACGAGCAGTCGTGCCGCCTGGAGCATATCCTGACCGACGAGGTGGCGGACGCGCTGGAGATCTTTCTCAAGCATCCCAAGACCTGCCCGCACGGGCACCCGATTCCCAATAAGGCCGGCATCCTCGAGCTGACGGCCGCCACGCCGCTGTCGGAATGCCGCGAGGGCGACACGGCCGTGGTCGACCGGGTCATCGAGGAGTCGATGGAAATCCTCCGCTATCTCGAGGACGTCGGACTGCACCCGGGCCGCGAGGTGCTCGTCGAGCAGGTCGGCCCCTTCCAGGGCCCCCTCCTCATCAAGCTGGACGGCAAAGCCGTGGCCCTGAGCCGCGAGGTCGCCAGCCAGGTCCTGGTCCGCACGCCGTAGGACTTCTCCGAGCTCAGCTCGGTGTCAGCCCCGGGGGCGGGCCCATGGGCTCGTCCACCTCCGGGATGTGGCCCACCACGTCGGCGTGCACCCACTTCTTGAGGAACGGCACCAGCGCCAGGCAGATCAGGCCGGCCACGATGGCGGCCGCGCCCACCTTTCCGAAGACGTCGCCGTAGACGTGCACGGTGTCGATGGGCGGCGGCACCGTCTTCTCGGTGACCGCCGTCAGCGAGGCGATCTTGCCGGCGATGATGTGGGCCATCGCGATGGAGAGGAACCAGGCGCCCATCACTGTGCTGACGATGCGCGCGGGGGAGAGTTTGGTGACCATCGACAGGCCGACGGGGGAGAGGCAGAGCTCACCCGTGGTGTGCAGCAAATAGCCCAGCACCAGCCAGCTCATGGCCACCATTCCGCGCGAGTCGGCGTGGTTGGCGCCGTACCAGAGCGCGAAGAAGCCCAACCCCAGCTGGAACAGGCCCAGGCTGAACTTGAACGGGACGCTCGGCTCGCGGTTGGCCCGGCCCATCACGTCCCAGAGCGTGGTGAAGACCAGTCCGAAGATCAGGATGAAGATCGGGTTGCAGGCCTGGAACATCGAGGCTTTCACCTCGGAGCCGCCGACCTTCATGCCGACGTGCTGCTCGCTGATCACGAAGTCGAACGTCTGCTGTTTGGACCTGGCCAACTCCTCCCGCGACGCGTCGAGTGCCGTCAGGTTGAAGATTCCGCTCTTGCCCGGACGCCCGTCCGGATAGCCGAGCATCTCCTGGTTGGGCTTGAGCTGGAGCGTCTGGCCCACGTCGGCAGTCGTAAGGATGCGCTCCTCCTCGACCACGCGATCGACGTTGCGGTCGGTGAAGTTCGAGATGGAGCTGCCGGCCTGCTCGAAGAAGCCCCAGAACGTCATCGAGAAGAACATCATGATCAGCACCACGAAGAGGCGCTCTCGCTCGATCCTGTTGCTGCTCACCGCCTGGAACAGCAGCCACCCGAAAGCCGTAACGGCCAGCGCATAGAGGAGTTTGTCGGCGATCTCGCTGCGCTGCACCAGAAAGGCGATCACGGGCACGACCAGCAGGATGCCGAGGTAGATGGTCAAGTCGGCGCGCAAACCGATCACGGTCGGCTTGCTGGCGGCCTCGGGGAAGGCTGGACGGCCGGCGTTCTTGGGCAGGCCGCCGCGGGCCAACGCCATCACGGCCACCCCGGCTGCCGTCAGCAGGGCGACGCCTGAGATGGCGTTGACAACGAGCTGGTAGGTGTTGTCCCATTTGAAGAACAGCACCCCCGAGCAGCCGACGGCGCCGGTCAGGATCAGGACCTGAGTGAGCCAGTTGGGGGCCACGAAGACCGCAACACCAACCAGCATTCCGAGCGTCGCCAGCCCAAAGCCCCAGTGCCAGCCGTAGGTCTCCCCGATATAGCCGCAGACGAGCGGTGCCAGAGCGGCGCCCAGGTTGATGCCCATGTAGAAAATGGTGAAACCGCCGTCGCGTTTGGTGCTGCCCTCGGGATAGAGCGTGCCGACGATGGTGGAGATGTTGGGCTTGAAGAACCCGTTGCCCACGATCAGCAGGGCCAGAGCGACGAAGAACGCCAGCTTGACCTCGACCGTCATCAAGAGGTGGCCCGCCGCCATCAGCAAGCCGCCGACGACCACGGCCATTCGTGGTCCCAGAACACGGTCTGCCAGGAGGCCCCCGAAGAACGGAGTGGCGTACACCATGGCGCCGTAAGCGGCATAGATGCCATAGGCGTCCTTGTCGGCGTACTTCAGGAACTCCGCTTTCGTCATATAGAAGATGAGGAGCGCCCGCATTCCGTAGAACGAGAAGCGCTCCCACATCTCGGCGAAGAACAGCGTATAGAGGCCGACCGGGTGGCCAAAGAGAGTGGCCGACTGGGGGGTCGACGGGGGCGGTGCAGAGCTCGGATTGTGCATCCTCTTGATTTACCTCAGCGCGTCCCTCGCGATGTTGCGAGGTTCTGAACGTCTCGGTACGCCGATCCGTTCCCCCGGGTCCTCGGTCCGCCTACCATGAAAGCATGAAAACGCTACTTTCCCTCATCGCGGCCGCCACGCTGCTGGTCGGCTGCACGACTCCCGAAGCGCCCAAGAACGTGGACACCGGCGTCACGAACACGGCTCCCAGCACGTCACCGAGCGCCAATGGCAGCCCCGCCAGCGGGACGGCCAACGACTCGAGCACGCCCCCCAGGTAAAGGCGGGATCCGCTCGAAGTCGAGCGGCATGAGCAACGAGAAGAAAACCGAATCGGGCTGGATGACCGGCCTGGCCCTGGCCGCGGGCGCAGCCGCCGGCTATTTCGCCTTTCAACGCCTCATGGCCTCAGGTGGCCCGCAATTCCGCCTCAAGAGCCGTCGTCCCGAGACGGCCGTGATCACGGGCGCCTCAAGCGGCATCGGAGCCGTGTTCGCCCGCAAGCTGGCCCAGCTCGGCTACAACGTGGTGCTGGTGGCCCGGCGCGAGGATCGGCTCAAGGCCCTGGCCCAGGAGCTGGGAGACAACTACGGCATCCACGCCGAGACGCTGGTCGCCGATCTGGCCCAGGAAAGGGATGTGCGCCGGGTGGAGGACCGACTCAGCGGCTCCGACTCGCTCACCGTGCTGATCAACAACGCGGGCTTCGGCTTCGGCAAAGAGTTCCTCGAGATCGAGCCCGCCGAGCTCGACCGCATGCTCGACGTGCACCTGAAAGCCAGCATCCGACTCTGCCACGCGGCGCTGCCCGGATTGCAGCAGCGCGGGCGCGGGGCTATCGTCAACGTCAGCTCGATCATGGGCTTCATGGCCATTCCGGGCAGCGAGACCTATTGCGCCACCAAGAGCTTTTTGACCGTGTTCAGCCGCGCCCTGGCGCGTACGGCCGCCAGCAGCGGGATCTGCGTGCAGGCGCTCTGCCCGGGCCTGACCCGCACCGAATTCCACGAGGCCGCGCACTACAAGACCAGTGCCGGAGACGGCAAGCCGTGGGCCTGGATGTCCGCTCGCGAGGTGGTCGAGGCCTCGCTGGCCGGCCTGGAGCAGGGCCGCGACGTGGTGGTGCCCGGAGCCCTCAACCAGGTGATCACCGCTGTGATGACATCGCCTTTCGAGCCGATGCTGCGCGGCCTGATCCAGCGGCCTCGGCGAGGTAGCCAGCAGCGCGAAGCTGTGCTAAGATAAGATTACTCATTTGGCGCCGAGTCCCCAACGCAAGCGAAGCGCGCAGCGAGCCTGCGAGCGGAGCCCGAAAATAGTTGGGGAACGGGGGAACCACTTTTGGGGCGAAGAGCGGTGGCAACACCGCTCCGGGTAACTCTTCCAACCCGAGCCCGTCAGCTAACCCCGTAGGCGCGTCCGGGAGAGTAAAGTGAGCGTTTTTCGAGCGCTCGCATTCTTGTCGTCCGGCCGTTTTCGGCATTGAATGAGGGCGCTGAGCAGAGCTTTGCGTCGGTATTCAAAATCGAGAGGGTTACCGGGCGTCTTGCTCCTTCTCCGCGTCCCGGGCTCTCTCGATTCCTTTTCCGGAGGAAGGCCCCGCGCGCTTGCGGAAAGCGTGGCCATGATCACCAAGATTCTCGCTCCCGTCGATGGGAGCCCCGCCTGCAAGAAAGCGCTCGCTCTGGCGCGCAACCTGGCCGAGACCTACGGCGCTAAAGTCACCCTGTTGCACGTGCTGCCGCTGCCAATGCTCGAGCTGCTGTCCTACCGCACGCCGATGGCCGGGGGCGACATCCTGCCCCAGCAGGTCGAGGACCGGCTGCGCAGCGACTCGGACCAGATGCTCGACGAGGCCCAGCAGATCGTCGGCGAAGCCAACATCGCCGAGACGCGGGCCGTGCTCGGCCACCCGTCCGAGCTTATCTCCGAGACCGCCGAGAAAGAGCAGTTCTCGCTGGTGGTGATGGGCAGCCGGGGGCACGGTCGCGTGACCGGCTACCTGTTGGGCAGCGCCTCCAACTACGTGGTGAGCCACTGTCCCGTGCCGGTGCTGATCGTCAAAGCCGACTGAGCTATTCGCCCTTGCGCAGCTTGCTGTGGCGATAGCCGTAGAGGAAGTAGATCACGAAGCCGACCGCCAGCCAGATGAAGAAGCGCTCCCAGGTGACGCGCGGCAGAGCCAGCATCAGCCAGAAGCACGAGGCCACGCCCAGCGCGGGGACGATAGGAACCAGCGGGCATCGGAACGGCCGATGGGCGTCCGGCTTCTGGTAACGCAGGATGACGACGCCGATGCAGACCAGCACGAACGCGAACAGCGTGCCGATGTTGGTCAGCTCGACCACTTTCGAGAGGTCCATGAAGGCCGCCGCGAAGGCGACCAGGCAGCCGGTCACGACGGTGGTCACGTAGGGGGTCTGGAAGGTGGGGTGCACCTGGGCGAAGATGCCGGGCAGCAGCCCGTCGCGGGACATGGAGTAGAAGATGCGCGGCTGGCCGATCTGGAAGACCAGCAGCACGGCTGTCAGAGAGACCACGGCGCCGGCCCCGATGATGCCGGCCACCACGGGCATTCCGAGCTTGTTGAACACGCCCGCCATCGGGTCCCCGACGCCCAGCGACTGCCAGGGGGCCAGACCGCACAGTACCCCTGAGACCAGGATGTAGACGATGGTGCAGAGCGCCAGCGACCCGATCATCCCGATCGGGAGGTTGCGGCCGGGGTCCTCGGTCTCCTCGGCCACGGTCGAGACCGCGTCGAAGCCGATGTAGGCGAAGAAGATGATGCCCGCGGCCACCATCACGCCGCCGAAGCCGTTGGGCATGAAGGGCGTGTAGTTGGCAGCTTCGACGTGGAAGATGCCTACGCCCAGGAAGAGCGCGATGATGCACAGCTTGAGCAGCACCATCAGGTTGTTGGCCGTGGCCGACTCGCGGATGCCACGCACCAGCAGGGCCGTCAGGGCCAGCACGATGAGCGCGGCAGGCAGATTGAAGACGAAGGCATGGCCGAAGAGCTCAGGGGCGCCAAAAGACAGTGCGATTGCCTTCACTGCGACCTCGGGTTTGGCATCCTCGGCCCATTTAAGCTTTTCCGGTGACGTACTGATCCAGTCGGGCAGATTGACTCCTACCGTGGCCAGCGTCGTTTTGAGGTATTCCGACCATGAAATGGCCACCGCCACGTTGCCGACCGCGTATTCCAGCACGAGATCCCAGCCGATGATCCAGGCCACCAGCTCGCCCATGGTGGCGTAACTGTAGGTGTAGGCGCTACCCGCCACCGGGACCATACTGGCGAACTCGGCGTAGCAAAGGGCGCAGAAGGCGCAAGCGATGGCGACCAGGACGTAAGAGATGATCACGGCCGGACCGGCCCCCGGACGGTCGGCGGCGCCGGCCGCGGCGGTGCCGGTGGTGGTAAAGATACCCGCGCCGATGATGGCTCCGACGCCCAGCGCGATGAGGTCCCTGGCCTTCAGGGCCCGCTTCAGGTTTCCGTGATGCTCCCCATCCGGGATGAGATCCCCCACTGCCTTGGTCCGAAAGATGTGCATGGCCATGCACTCCAGGATAAAGATCGGACGCAGGCGCGTTGTTGCAGGACTTTGTGAGGTTTGTTAACTCCCCGTCAGAGTGGCCAGCAGCACCCCGGCGAGCATCAGCCAGGGAAAAGCGATCAGGAAGACCAGCGCGAGAATGGCGGCCCGTCCGTAGTTGTCGATGCAGCGCGCCATCCAGTTAGTGGCCCTCTTGGCGCCGGTGTGCACGCAAACCACCGGCGCTTCGCCGTCCAGGTAGTCCTGCAGCTCCTGGCGCAGCTCCTCGGGCGACTGGTGGCGCCGTTCGGGGCTGCGCCGTAAGGCTTTGCGCACGATCCGGGCGATTTCTTTGGGCACGCGGCCCTGTAGCGGGCGCACCTCGGCGTCGGCGGGCGCGACCTCCTGCGTGAGCGCGCGCTGGAAGGTCTCCATGAAGTCTTTTCCCTCGTGGGGCGGGTGCAACGTCAGCAGCTCGTAGAGCGTGGCGCCGATGCCGTAGACATCGCTGCGCTTGTCGGGGGCTTTGCCCTCCAACTGCTCGGGAGGGCTGTAGGCGGGCGTGCCCGTGATCTCTTCCTCTTCGGGCGCGTCCTGACGGGCCGAAAGACCCCAGTCCATGACCAGGACTTCGCCGTAGGGGCCGATCATGATGTTCTCCGGCTTGAGGTCGCGGTGCAGCACGCCGCGCGAGTGGGCGTAGCCGATGGCGTCGCAGACCTGCATGATGACGCTCAGTCGGCGGGCCCAGGTGAAGTGCTCGTGGGTCGTCCTGTCACCGGCTTTGAGGCGCTCCACCACGGCTCCCAGCGTCTCGCCGCGGACCAATTGCATGGTGAAGTAGGGGAGACCGTCGGCATCGAGTCCCAGGTCGTGGATGGGCACGATGTTGGGATGCTCGAGCTGTCCGGTGGAGCGCGCCTCCTCCAGGAAGCGAGAGACCTGTGCGGGGTCCCCGCTCAGCTCGGGTCGCAGCGTCTTGGCCGCCACCTGGCGTCCGAGGTCGTGGTCGGTCACTCGGAACACGGCGCCCATCCCACCCGCTCCGATCTCGTCCTGCACGTCGTAGCGGGGAGATCTTGGCTCCTGGGGGCTGGTCTTCCCAAGACTCGGCTGTCGGCTCATAGACGTGCAAACCTCTCGGTCCGGTCGGAAGTTCCCAACGCGGCCAGAACTTCTTCTGCGGCCCGCACGCCGTGGTCGTTGGCCTCCTCGAAGATCGAGAAGGCGCTCAGATCGGAGTGGGCAAAGTGGACGACCCCGACCGGCCGGCGGGCCTTTTCCAACTCGCCGGAGCTGATCAGTCCGGGCAGCGGACGCACCATGGCGTGGCCCAGCACCATCACGTCCAGGCGCTCCAGCCGGTCGAGCAGGTCGGGGTGGGGGGCGTGCACGTCGGCCAGCACCTCGTCGCGCCACGACTCCCAGGAGCGTTGCAGGAGCTGCTCGCGGACTGTCGCCGGGTCTTGTCCTGGAAAAGGACGATACCAGGTCCAGACACTCGGCCCGGGCCGGGTTGCCAGGCTCTGATGGGTGGCCACCACGTAGCCGAGCGAGGGGGAGTCGTAGATCACGTTGTCCCAGTACGCGTCATCGCTCTGGCTCAGGACCAGGTTGGCCACGACCCAGGGCGCGTAGGTGAAGGCTTTGCGGGGCGCCTCTCCCAGCAGATAGGGGCGCTGGAACTGGGGCAGACAGAAAATGACCCGGCGGGCCCGCACCTCCAGCACCTCGTCCTCGGTCTCGAGCAGGCAGACCCCGTCGCTGCCCACCTGGCGCACCACGCATCCGGGCGTCGCCCGCTCTTTCAGAGGCGCGGCCAGGCGCTCGGCCAGCCACGCGTTGCCCTCCGGCCAGACCAGCAACTGCTCCTCGCGGGCACGGGCGGCGTGGTAGTGCAGACCGGCCCAGGCGCTGGTGTCCGCCAGGGAGCAACCGTAGTCGTCGCGGCAACCATACTCGGCCCACCAGCGCAGCCGGTCCGAGGTCCAGCCCTGCTTCTGAAGGAATTCCTGCAGGCTGATGCGGTCGAGCTCCAGGTGCTCGCGCGTGCTCAGTCGGGAGGGGATGCGAAAGCCAGGGCCGCGCAGTCGGTCGACCTCGCGGTGAAAGGCCTCGAGCTGGTCGAGGTCGTCCCGGCTGGCGCCCAGATTGGGATACAGCCCTTCCTGCCAGCGGCCGTGCACGAACAGACGCTCCTGGGGCTCCTGACAGAGGAATTCCTCCTTCGGAATGAGGCCGTCCAACACGCCAAGCTCCTGCAGGAGCTCGATCACCGAGCGCGCCTCGGGACCGGGCAAGGGCAGGTAGTGCGCCGCCCACGGGGCCCGGCTGGCAGGATAGCTGGCCGCGCGCGAATTGCCTCCCAGCTCGCGCTCGAGCTCGAAAAGAAGGAATTCCTCCAGGCCCCCACGGCGTAGCCGCCAGGCGGCCGAAAGGCCCGCCACGCCGCCTCCCAGGATGGCGACCGGGGTGGTGACTTTGCGCGTCGGCTTGGGCCGGTCCTCGAGGCGCACGCGGTGCCCGCGCTGCCAGGAGGCCCCCGCGATGGCGCCCTGAACCACCGTCTCCGGCGCCCGGGGGCAGCCCGTCAGCGCCAGCCCCGCCAAGACCAGCGATCCCTGCAGGAACTCGCGCCGCTTCACTGCACCACGGCGCGCCACTCGGCTTCGTAGTAGCGTACCAGAGCCTGGTTGTATAGGCGGTTCTCCTCCACGGGCAGCTCTGTCATGTCGCCCCCGAACTCGAACAGGGACGCCATTCCGGCTTCGTTCAGGTAACGCAGGCCCGGCGGGAGGTGCTTGCCGGGCTCGGCCCCGGCGCCGATCAGAGCAAATCCCCACTCGCCGAACGAAGGCACGAAGACGTGGTAGGGCCGCACCTCCAGGCCCGCCGTCCGGATCGACTTGAGGATGCACCAGTAGGACTTGCGCGCGAAGAGGGGAGAGGTGCACTGCACCGCGGCCGCGCCGGCCGGGGCGAGATGCTCCTTCAGAGCCCGGTAGAAGCTGACCGTGTAGAGCTTTCCGAGCGCGAACGTGCTGGGGTCGGGGAAATCGACCAGCACGAAGTCATACTGGCCCGGGTTTTGCTTCAGCCAGACGAACGCGTCGGCGTTGATCACCTTCACCCGCGGGCTGCTCAGCGAGCCCTGGTTCAGCTGCGACAGCATCGGGTGGGTGCGGAAGAGCGCGGTCATGGCCGGATCGAGGTCCACCAGCGTCACGTCGGTGACGGAAGGGTATTTCAGCACCTCGCGCAGCGCCAGCCCGTCGCCCCCGCCCAGGATGAGCACTTTGCGCGGAGCCTCCAACCCGCCCAGCCCGGGATGCACCAGGGCCTCGTGGTAGCGATACTCGTCCAGGCTCGAGAATTGCAGGTTGTTGTTGAGGTAGAGCCGCACGTCCCCACTGCGCTCGGTCACCACGATGCGCTGGTAGGCCGTGGAGCGCGCCAGCAAAATGTGATCGGGGAACATTTCCTCCTCGGCGTAGCGCGTCAGCCGCTCGCTCAGAGCGAATCCGGCCACCAGGACGAGAAACACCACGATGGCCTCGGCCAGCAGGGCGCGCGAGGCCTTCGGACCGCTGAATCGCAGCAGGAAGGCCAGGGCCACCCCGACATTGACCAGCCCGAAGAAGAAGGCGGTGCGCACCAGGCCGAGGTGGGGAACCAGCAGGATGGGGAAGGCCAGCGAAGCCACCAGGGCGCCCACGTAATCGAGGGCCAGCACCTGCGAGACAAGCTCCTTGAACTCGATGTGGTCCTTGAGCAGCCGCATGACCAGGGGGATCTCCAGGCCGACCAGCACGCCGATGGCAAACACGATCAGGTAGAGCACGAGCAAGAACCCCGTGCCGTGCGCAAAGACCAGGAACAGCACGCTGGCCGAGCATCCCCCCAGGAGTCCGACCAGGATCTGGATCTGCACGAAGCGGTGCAGCACCCCTTTGCCCACGTACTGGGCCAGGTACGAGCCCACCCCCATGGCGCTCAGGTAGACGCCGATCACGGTGGAGAACTGCATGACCGAGTCTCCCAGCAGATAGCTCGAGACCGTGCCGGCGATCAGCTCGTAGATCAGCCCGCAGGTGGCGATCAGGAAGACCGACACCAGGATGAGAGGCTGCAAAGGCTATTTTCCGCCTACGTGGACGTAATGGCTCTGGTAATGCGAGCGGTAGGAGCCCGGATTCTGGCGCACGGTCTTGGGCACGCCCTCGACCCGCTCGGGAGAGGTCAGCGACATCCCGAAGTAGTTGAAGGCCAGGCTCATGCCCAGCAGGCCGACTCCAAACACGCGGTACAGGTTCATCAGCATCCGATCGTCACTCCGAGCTCGTCGTTGGGGGATGGTCCGACTCGGTCCAGCGCTGGGTCTCGAGGCTGGACGCCCGCAGCCAGTACCACAACGGCACGGGCAGCATTCCAAAAAGTCCGATCCAGAAGAAGATCCAGGTGGGCACGTCCCGCACGACGGAGACACTCCAGCCGAAGGACGGCCCGGGAGTCGCCCGCGCGGGAGGGGGCTTGTCGCCCTCGGGGGGCTTCATGTCGGCCGCGCCGTAGGTTCCGCTTTCCATCTCGACCAGCATGTAGTAGGTGCCCTTAGGCACGCGCGGAAGCGTGACCTCGTTGGTCGTGCTGCCCTCGCTCCAGGCGCCGTCCGAGTCGGAGCCCGAGTAAAAGGAGACCTCCGAGCCGAAGTCCAGGGCCTCGTCCGTGGCGTCGTTGACCAGCGCCATGTGGAAGTACACCCAGCGGTTGTTGACGCCGGCATAGGTCTTTACCACCACGTTGGAGGTGCGTCCGGGGATCTCGAACTTGTCCGTGACCAGCGTTAGCGTGGTCGGATCGCTGGTGGCCTGGCCGCTTTTGGTGAACACCAGCTTGTCGCTGGACATCATCGTGGAGAGCACCATCAGGATGAACGAGGCCGCCAGGTAGGCCGCGAAGGTGAGCCAGGCGCCGTTGCGCAGCTTGAGATAGGGGTTGGGCTGGCAGGGGCCGACCTTGTAGGGCTGCCGGATCTGGGGCAGCTTGAAGGCCTGAGCCACCTCCAGCGGCTCGAGGTAGCGTGATTCGCTCCACACCTGCTCCCCGGCCGACTCCTCGCAGCTCAGCATGTTGGGTGGGGAGACATAGTCGTGCATCTGGGCCCGGTCGCCCACGGACACACGCCAGTAGAACTCGCCCGCCACGTAGTTGACGGTGGCCACGGCGGACTGGAAATGGCGGTAGGACTGGCCCTTGTAAAGCAGCGTGTTCTGCGACGGCGAGCTGACCGGGTCGCCCGAGCCCATGTTCTTGGGCAGCATCAGCATCGGACGAGCCAGAATCCAGTGGCCGTCGGACTCGACCAGCCACGCGTAGCCGCGGTAGTGGTCGTAGAGCAGGTACTCGGTGAACGGGTAGTTCAGCCCGTCGACCATCACCGAGCGCCGCATGAAGCCGATGCACTCCCATTCCACCCCATCGAGCTTCCCTTTGGCCCCGATGGCGATCTGGGGAGTGATCTTCTCGGAGCGCTGCACCTGCGCGATCACCTGGAGGTTGCGGTTCTGCACGTCCATGGTGGTGCCGCAGTATTCGCAGGCCACCACCTGGCTGATCCCCTCGGCGCGCAACTCGAACGGGGCCCCGCAACTCTTGCATTTGAGCGTCTCGGTGGCCACGCCCCGCTGGTTCTCACGCTCCTCGTCGAAGTCGCGCAGCCCCTGCAGCTTCAGATCGTCGAAACCGACATAGTACCCGATGTAAACGCTGGGATTTCGGGGGTCGCTGTAATCCAGCGTGGCCGCGAGCTGCCCCCCCGTGCGCAGATCGGCCTGGGTGAAGCGGTTCTTGGGATCGAGCAGGAAGGGGACCTCGCCCTCGTAGGAGCTGAGTTGCACCTGGCCGATCTCGGTGCAGACGAAGAACTCGTTCTTGAGCGTCACGAACGACCCCACGCGCAGGTCGCCCTCGCGCATCAGGGGCGCGCCCGGGTCGAGCTCCTCGTTGACGAAGTAGGTGCCCATCGCCTCGCCCAGCCAGCCGTTCTTGCCGTCGCTGTATTGGAGATACCATTCGTTCCAAAAACCGTTGCCGTACTGCACCTGGATACGTCCGATGACCTCGAAGTGGCGGTTGAGAAACGTACCGCTGGTGCCGAGCTGGATCGGAGAGCCATCCGGCTGGAGGTCGGCCACCTTGCCCAGGTTCTCGAGGTTGACATCATGGCGCACCACCAGCGAACGGCACGCGGGACAGGTCGCATAGGCCGTGCTGGCGGCCCTGAAGACCACGGGGGAGCCACATGAGGGACAGGCGAGTTGCAGCACGACCGGACCTTTCGCCCGAAGAGGAGCCCGGTCCTCGCCCCGGGAATGGCCGGTCCATGGATGCCAACAAGTTGATGATGGAATACCTCGCCACTTTTGGATGGGCGATCGTGGCGGCGCTCTCGATGAGCGTTTCGCTGGCCATCCTGACGATGGTCTACGACAAGCTGACTCCCAACATCGACGAGACGGCCGAGCTCAAGAAGGGAAATCTGGCGGTGGCCATCGTGATGGCCGCGGTCATCCTCTCGTTCGGTTTCGTGGTCGGCATGGCGATGTCGGGCGGCGGCCCGATTCACTACACCGCGCCGACCCCCTGAGAGTTTTTGCGCTTGAGGCGCACCGCGCCCAGCGTGACGTTCTCCTCGCTGACATCGATGGCGGCTTTGGTGCCCTGCGTGCCGCAGGCCATCCGCAAATCGGCGCTCTCGGCGTGGACGCGCTCAGCTCCTTTCCGTAGCTCGTCCCTCTCGCGACGAAGATGGCTGATTTCGGCCTGCGTTTCGCGACGCCAGGACTCCTCCGAGGGTTGCGCTTGATCAAATCCGACGACCATCCCGGCCACCAGTCCGCCCAGCGCGGAGAAGGCGAACCCCACCGCCAGCATCTCGTGGCCGGTGGACAGGCCTACCAGGGACAGAGGTAAAGACGCGCCCGCCGCCCAGAAGAGCCCCCGGGCTACCCTGTCGCGCGTGCTCGGCTGCACGAGGTGCACGTTGTAACCCGGCCCGCAGTTGTAGGAGACGTCCAGGCCGTGCTCCAGGCTCGAGCACATCTCGTCCTTCTGCTCGGCCAGAGCCAACCAGAGGTTCTCCTCGGACTGCCGGTCGGCCAGAATCATGCGCGGGGTCGGCTGCCAGCCTTTCTGGGTTACATCCATCGCGTCCAAGTCTAAGCTGGCGGTCTGAAAAATTTCAGACCGCCGGCCTATGGTGTCACTATGCAACCCGTAAGGAGCTCGGAAGCCATGGGCTGGACCCGCCCCCCACGCCACGCCTGGGTCGAGCAGAGCGAGGCCGACAGCTTCGACTTCACCACCTCCCCGCTGCGCGGCACGGAGGACCTGTTGGCCGATCCCGGCGTGATAGGCAGCGAAGGCCGCGACGTCGTCTATTTTCTCCAGCGCGATTGCAGCTACATGGGACCGGCTACGATGACCAGCTACGCCACCACTATGGCTCGTGAGGTGGGCACGTTCCTGGCCTTCGGCGCCGGCCTGACCGTGCTGGGAGCCATCGCCGTAGGAATCACGGGACCGGGCCTGGGGGCCGAGGCTGGTTTCATCGCGACGGGCCTGGTCATGGGCACGAGCCTCCTGGCTGGACTCTACAGCGGCCACAAGAACTACGGCGTGCAGCGCGCGGAGTATCCTCACTACGGGGAGAGCATTCCGGGCAAACTGGCCCGGCCGGACGGGCACCTGACCTTCTTCCCCCACGGCAACACCGAGACTCCGATTCGCCTGGAGCGCTATGCGAAGGCGGACACGATTCCGGGAGGGGAGCCGTCGGCTTACGCTTTTGGCGGCCACAATTGGGCCTGGTGGGACGGTGCCAACCCCGTGATCAAGAAGAAGCTCGCTTTCGACTAGGTCTCGGGGCGGGTGTCCCAGAGGTCCTTGGCCAGCACGAACATCAATCCCAGCAGTTGCAAGCTGATGGCTCCGTAGGATGCCATCTTGGACCAGAAGTCGAGGCGGTCTTTCTCGCGGGCCAGCTCTTCGAGGCGCTTCTGCTTGGCGTTGACCGAGGCCGTGAATTCTTTCTGGAACGAGTCGAGCAGCGGGATCAGCTCCCACAAGAAGTCGGTCGGGTCGTCCGAGGTAAAGTCGGCTTCGGCCGCTTTCTCGACGTCGACGAACTTCTTCCCAAGCTCGGTGTGCGGAACCGCCACGGCGTTCTCGTCGATAGCGTTGAGCTCTTTCTCGATGCGGTCGATTTCCTTGGGGTCCTCGGTCTTGGCCAGCTGCTCCCCCAGCGAGCGGGCCTTCTTCATCACCTCGATGTCGTCGACCATTTCGTCGTTCTCGACGCGCATGACCTCGATGACGGGGATATCGTGGACCGCGGCATAGTTGCGACGCAGGTAAGACCTCAGCGCTTCCATCGCTTCCTGGCGTCCCCGTCGGCTGTTCTCCGGGTCTTTGATAGCCATGGAGGCGTAGCGGAGGACGCGGGCCAGGTCGTATTTCACCTCGGCCTGCACCAGCTCGGTGGCCTGGCGGGTCAGGCTTGCACGGATCTTGGACATCTCCTGATCGATGTCGGCGGTCTTGCCCGACAGCCAGCTGATCACGAACGTATTCAGCACCACCGATACGATGGTAATGGCAAAGCCAAGCAGGACCCACTTGCGGGGGGACACCTCAGTGGGTGTGATCGCAGGCGCATTCGCGCGCGTGGTTGATCCAGTGGGCGCGGAAGAGCATCGAGGCGCCCGCCACCGAAAGAACCGTCTCGGGCAGAGTGCCCAGCGCGTGTCCGAAGAGGGCCCCGGTGCCGAGCAGCACGAGACCGGCGAAGCCCCAGCGCAGCGCGCCCTGGCGGCGGGTCCGGAAATAGCCCGGCAGCAGGGCCAGGCCTGCCACGGGCAGCACGAAGGCGATCATGGCGAGGTGGAAACCCTCGTGGTCGAAGAGACTGGCGGCCAGCACGGGTAGCACGCCGATCAGCACCGGGATCGCCAGGCAGTGCACCATGCAGAGGAGCGAGAGGCCCATCCCCAGATAATCCCAAAACCGCACCGTTTTCACCTGATTCATGACTGGGGCCCGCTCCGTTAGATCGTCAGAACTTCTTCTTAAAGTGATAAATCATTATCGCACGGATGTCAAGGCATCGGAGCGCCTCACCGCGTGACGCTAAACGAGTCAAAAAATCTTTTTGCGTCGGGATCCGGTTGGTCTTTGCCCTGGGCCAGCGTTAACTGGTAGAGGCGGTTGCCGACCAGCATCAGGCGGCTGTGAATGTAGAACATGTTCTTGCGGTAGAAGACCTCGTGCCCAACCGTACCGGTGATCTCCAGCTCGGCCTCTTGCAGGATGGAGCCGCCGTCTTTCTTGATGCCCTCGAGCATGTTGTTGAGGATCTTGTCGGGGCCCAGGTCTTTGACGGTGGCTTCCGGATAGTCCAGGTAGGTCACCATGAAAGCGCGCGTGCCCTGGTCGACCAGAAATTGAAACTGCTTGAGGCTGCCCGCGGAGGAGGGCAGCGGAACCACGCTGGAACGGGCCACGCCCGGCATCGAGACGGTGAAGCGCCCGTCTTGCGACTCGAGCTTCTGCCAGGCAGGCTGAGCGAACGCCAGCGCCGTCACGAGCCAGAACCACACCACCCACCGCATCAGTACGACGAATTACCCCTCTGCTCCCAGGTTCCTGCGCGAGGGCTGCGAAGAGCCGCGCCTATGTGGATCTACCTCGCCTGGGTCTGGTTCATCCTGACTCTCCTCGTGCACGCGGTCGGCCTCTTCTCGGCCGGCCACGCCGTGCTCTACTCGCGCACCCCGTCTTCGGCCATCGCCTGGGGCATCTCGCTGGCCACGATGCCCTGGATCACGCTCCCGTTCTACTGGGTGTTCGGACGCTACCGTTTCGTGGGCTACCTGCAGGCTTTCCGGGCGGGAGTGCTGCGGCGCAGCGATCCGGTGGTCGACCGCTTCCTGGCGCCCCTGCGCGAGCACCGGGCTCAGTGCCAGGGTCGCGAAAAGGCCCAGCTGGGCTACGAGCGCCTGGGTCGCATTCCGATGACCGCAGGCAACAAGGTCAAGTTGCTGGTCGATGCGCAGACCGCCTATCCTTCGATTCTCGGGGGCATCGAGAAGGCGGAGAAGTATATCCTGGTTTTCTTCTTCATCCTGGCCAGTGACAAGATCGGAAAGCAGCTTCAGCAGGCACTCATCCGCAAAGCTCGTCAGGGCGTCTCCGTGCACGTGATGTACGACTTCATGGGCAGCATCACGCTCAAGCGCTCCTATGTGCAGGAGTTGCGCGAGGCGGGCGTGGACGTGGTGTCCTTCCGCTCGACCCCGCGGCGCGCCCAGTTCTTGCAGATGAACTTTCGCAATCACCGCAAGATCGTGGTCTGTGACGGCCGTGCTGCCTGGGTGGGCGGCATGAACTGGGCCGACGAGCACCTGGGCACCAGCAAGTTCTACGGTCCCTGGCGCGACACGCATCTCGAGATCGAGGGCCCCGCCGTGCAGGGGGTCCAGCTTGTCTTCCAGGAGGATTACTACTGGGCCGCTGGCCGCCTGCTCGATCTGGAGTGGCAGCCGCAGAGCATCGAGGGCGGCGACACCAACGTGCTCTACATGGGCAGCGGCCCCTCCGACGAGCTCGACGTGGGGCTGTTGTACTTCGTGCACACCATCAACAACGCCCGCAAGCGCATCTGGATCGCCAGTCCCTACTTCGTGCCCGACCCCTCGGTGATTGACGCGCTGAAGCTGGCCGCCCTGCGCGGCGTGGACGTGCGGGTCATCGTGCCCAAGCGCTGGGACCTCTATTTCATGTACCTGGCCGCTTTCTCGTATCTACCCGAGTGCGAGGCCAACGGCATCAAGTTCTTCCGCTACACCCCGGGCTATATGCACCAGAAGGTCATGCTGGTCGACGACGACATCGCCTGCATCGGCAGCTCCAATGTGGACAACCGCTCGATGCGCCTGAACTTCGAAGGCAACGCCGTGATGATCGGCCAGCCCTTCGCCCTGAAGGTCGAGGCGATGCTCAAGCATGATTTGGCCCGCAGCGTGCCCGTCGAGGGCGGGGAGTACGACCGCATGAAATGGCCACTCAAGCTGGCCGTCCGACTGATCCGACTGGCGGCGCCGATTCTCTAGAGCTACCACAGCACTTCCATCATCGAGCAGTTGAGGCCGCTGCCGATGCCCATGAGGGCCAAGCGCATGCCTTTCTGCACGCGGCCCCGGTCGCGGGCCAGAGCCAGCGTCAGCGGCACGCTGGCCGGGCCGACGTTGCCCAGGTAGGGGAACGTCAGGAACGCCTTGCTCAGGTCGAGCCCCAGGCGCTCGAAGAGGACGCGCTGGTGGGTGGCGCCGACCTGGTGGCAAACGAAGAGGTCGACGTTGTCGCGGGTCCAGCCGAAGACCTCGCAGGCCCGCGCGAAGGTGCGGTGGGCCAACTCGATGCCGGCATCCATCAGTCCGCGCTGGTCGGTGACCATCTCGGTGGGAGTGCCCAGGCAAAGCCGGGAGTTGCGCGTGTCGGTGAGGGCGACGTGGCCGGTGATGCGGTGATGGTGCTGCGAGTGGTTCTTGTGGGTCAGCACGCAGGCCACCGAGCCCGAACCCAGGGTGAGCGCCGCGAACTGGGTGCGGAACATCTTGTCGTCGGCGTCGCTGCGCGACAGGCGCGCCACGGTGGCCTCGGTGACGTCGCGAGCGCTCTCCGCGTCCACCACCAGGGCGGCCTTGATGGTGCCCTTGCTGATCATCTCGGCCGCCACCGACAGACCGTTCAGGAACCCGAGACAGGCATTGCCGATGTCGAAATTGATGCAGTCGTCCGGCAGCCCGCCGAGCTGGCCGTGGATCATGCTGGCCAGCGAGGGCTCGATGTAATTCTTGCAGACCGACGTGTTGATCAGGCAGCCGATGTGGCTGGGATCCACGCCCGACTGGTCGAGCGCCTTGCGGGCCGCCAGCGCGCCCACGTAGCTCAGATCCACGCCGCGATCCCAGTAGCGGCGCTCTTCCACCCCCGAGAGCGCCATCAGCTTCTCGGCCGGTACCTGGAGCCGCTCCAGGGTGGGCGTCAGCTCGTCGAAGATCGAGCGGGTCGACACCACGTTGGGAGGCAGCTCGCAGGCCACCGACTCTATGCAAACGCTGTCGTGGAGCATCAGATCGAGTGGATCACCATCGCGTCGCGCAGCTTGGGATCGAACCAGGTCGACTTGGGCGGCATGATCTCGCCCGCGTCGGAGATCTCGAGCAACTGCTCGAGACTGGTGGGATACATCGAGAACGCCACAGCGGCCTTCCCGTCGTCCACCAGGCGCGCCAGTCGAGTAGTGGCGTTGCCGCCGCCCAGGAAGTCGATGCGCTTGTCCACCCGCGGATCGCCGATGCCCAGGTGGCGCTCCAGCACGTGCTCCTGCAACAGGGCCACATCCAGGCGCCCGACCGGCGACCCGGCGGTCTTCGCCCAGGTCGTCATGTCCACGTTGAGCCACTGGCCTTCGAGATACATGCTGCAGTGGCCGCGGGTATCCGGGCTCTCCTTGGCGCCAATCCAGGGGTGTAGCTTGGAGCGCAGCTCGTGGGGGGTCAGCCCGTTGAGGTCCTTGACCAGGCGGTCGTAGGGCAGAATCCGAAGCTGGTCGGTCGGGAACGCGACCGCCAGGAAGAAATTGCCCTCCTCCTGACCGGTCCAGCCGGGATTCTTGGCCAGCTCGGCCCGCGCGCGGCTGGCGCCGGCGGCGCGGTGATGGCCGTCCGCGATGTAAAGGCTGGGCACGGCCTCGAAAGCCTTCACCCAGGCCTGCGGGTCGGCCACCTTCCACAGGGTGTGCTCGGTGCCGTCGTCGGCCTTCACCTGGTAGAGCGGCTCGCCCTGGACGGCTTCCTCGAGCAGTTTGGCGATGCTGTCCACCGGACGGAAGGTCAGCAGCACCGGCCCTGTCTGAGCGCGCAGGGTCAAGATATGCCGCGTGCGATCATCCTCTTTGTCCTTGCGGGTCTTCTCGTGCTTGAGGATCTTGCCCTGATCATACTCGTCCACCGAGAAGGCCGCTGCCAGGCCGACCTGGGTGTGATTGCCCGAGCGGATCTGGTAGGCGTAGAGCGAAGGCTCGGCCTCGGTCACCAGCACCCCGTCTTGCTGCAGCCGGTCATAATTGCTCTTCGCCTTGGAATAAACGGCGTCGGCATAGGGGTCGATGCCCGGCTCGAGGTCGATCTCGGAGCGGGACACGTGCAGGAAGCTGTGGGGGTTGCCCTCGGCCAGTTTGGCCGCTTCCTCGCGGTTGACCACGTCGTAGGGCACAGCGGCTACCGCCGCCGCGGTGTCGGGACGGGGCCGCACCGCTTGAAAAGGTCGAATCACTGCCATAGCGGGGCGCATTTTCGGTTGTCCGGGGGGGAGAACCTGCCTCCGGGCCTCGAAACCTCCCGCACGATGGAATCTTACGAAGTGCTCAAGCAATCCTTCGAAGCCGTGGGGGTCAAGAAGGTCGCGGCCGAGCTGCATCTCTCCCAGTCGGTGGTCTACAAATGGTGCCTTCCACCCGAGACCGAGACGGAAGACGGCTCGGGAACCCGCAATCCCCTGGATCGGCTCAAGGAGATCCTGAAGGTGACCGGCGACAACGGGGTCGTTCAATGGCTGTGCCAGCAGGCGGGCGGCTTCTTCGTGCCCAACCCGGTGGCCCAGGCCAACGCCGACAGCGAAGTGCTGCGCTCTACCCAGGTCATCCTCAAGGAGTTCTCCGAGCTTCTGGCTGAGGTCTCCAAAAGTTTCGACGGGGATCAGGCCATCAGCCCCAAAGAGGCGGGCCGTATTCGCACCGAGTGGGAGCAGCTCAAGACGCGCACCGAGGAGTTCGTGGTCGCCTGCGAGGCCGGGGTCTTCGAGGGAGCTTAAGGAACGCCGGGAGCATTCCCGTTTTCATGCAGTCGACCGTCGGGCCGATAAAGCCCAGAATGGTCTCGGCCGTAGCATGGCCTGCACTGCCGGGTGTCTGGGCGTGGCGCGAACCGCCAAAGCACTTCGTCTGGACCGCGCCGAGCTCAGGGCCGCGGTCGGGCGGGGCGACCAGCCTGAGTTCCAGGTTGCAAGTGCAGCAAGCTTCGTCAACCTCTTCGGCGATCTGGGCATCGAGTTGGCCGACTGCCAGGCACCGCCGCGAGCGAGCAACTCGTTCTGGAACTCGAGCCTACACCCCTCCGGCGCAATAATGCGCATAGAGGCCAGTAGCGTCTTGCTCGCCGAGTCGTCGGCCGCCAGGATTTAGGTCAGCTCTTCCGGATTGATGTTGCGCACTTACCCAAGCGACAAATTTTGACGCTGGGACAGGATTCTTGGAGCCAGCCACCTCAAAATTCGTCCCGCCCCAACCCGCCGTGGCTTGACGGGGGCCAGACCGACTTACGAAGCGGCCTGTGATATCCAATTCCGGGCGACGGCGCCCGAAGCCAGCCAAACCTGAGGGCAGGCGCCCGGTCGGAGGCACCGCTGCCGACGAAGCGGGCCCCATCGCCGCCTATTCATGCTCGGTGGTCTCACGAATCAGGACGGAGCGCCCGGCCCACGGGTTCACGCGAGCCAAAGGGTGGCGTTGCGAGCGCGAGAGCCACCCGATTGCCGTGGCTCTCGCGCCGCAAAGCTCGGCTCGCCAGCAGCATAATGCTGAGCCCGAAGTCAGCGCAGCACCGCGAGACCGTCGGCCCCGGCGCGCGGTTGAGGTGGCCCTGCAGCCCGCCTTCCGATCGCTGCTGCAGGGTCGCCGAGCCGCGCGCCCTGCTGCGCCTGGCCGAGGCGGCCGCCGGCTCAAGTTTGCATTCTGGCGGGGGTCGTCGAGGCCAAGCGCCCCTTCAGCCGGCTCAGGGGCCCCGCGCCAGGTTCGCATGCTGCCGCGGGGGTGCCCGAGGCCCGCTGCCGCTCGGCGGCCATGAGGGCGCGTTTTGCGCAAACAGGATCCTCCCGTTGACGACGCCGATGGCGCTGGGAGCGCTCAGCTGGGCCGCCGTCGCCGCCCCCTCGTCGCCGGAGTAGCCGTTGATGCCGGTGCCGGCCACGGTCTGCACCGTGCCGTCCGTCCGAATCCGACGCACTCGATTGCCCGCGGTGTAGAGGATGCCTCCGTCCGGCTCGAGGCAAAGGCCCGAAGGACTCGGAGTCTGTGCGGTCGAGGCGGGCACTCCGTCAACCAGGCTGGTCCCTCCGCCGGCAATGGTGCGCACGATCCCGTCCGGGGTGATCATCCGGATGCGGTTGTTCAGGCGGTCCGCCAGGTAAATCGTGCCGTTGGAGTCGACATCGATGTCCATCAGACCGTTGAACGTCGCTGCCGTGGCCGGGCCTCCATCGCCGCTGAAGCCGCGCGTGGAGCTGCCGGCCACGGTGGTGATGATGCCATCCGGCGCGATCTTGCGCACGCGCGACCAGGAGGGAACGCCCGAGCCTCCGCCATTGTCGAGCACATAGAGGCTTCCGTCCGGGCCGACCGCCATGCGGCCAGGGAACAGGAGCCTGGCCGCGGTGGCCGGACCGCCGTCCCCCGCGAAGCCCGGCACGGTGCCGGCGTAAGTCGTGATGATGCCGTTGCGGTCCACCCGCCTGATGCGATGGGTGGGGAAGTCACCCATGAAGACCGAGCCGTCTTTGCCGACCGCCAGGCCGCTCTGGTTGCCGCCGAAGACCGAGCCGGTGTAGAAACCCAACTGCACATTGCGCGCGGGCACGTTCTCGGCCGAACCGGAGCCGCCTCCGGCGAAGCGATTCA
>JBDHVW010000058.1:0-49572 GCA_039809865.1 Vulcanimicrobiota bacterium | reverse complement strand
AGAAGGCGCGGGGCCATCTCGGGCTCGGCGTCAGCCTTTCCTGTCGACTGTTGACTGTCGACTGTCGACTGCCTCGATCCAGGTCCGAGCATTCTAGCAAGGAGCTGGCTTCGTGCTTCCGGAGAAAATCGCGGTTGTTGGTCTAGGTTATGTGGGGCTGCCCCTGGCAGCTGCATTCGGGCAGGTTCTGCCCACGGTGGGGTTCGACGTCAACGAGCGTCGTGTCGCGCGCCTGCGCGAAGGTATCGACGACAATAACGACATTGCCCCGGAGAAGCTCAAGTCTCCGCACCTGACCTATACCACCGATCCTTCCGCGATCCGCGAATGCGACTTCGTGGTGGTGGCCGTGCCCACTCCGGTGGACGACGCTCGCCGCCCGGACTTGACGCCGCTCCTGGGAGCCAGCCGGGTGGTGGGACAGAACCTCCGTCCGGGCGCCATCGTGGTCTTCGAGTCCACCGTCTACCCGGGCTGCACCGAGGAAGATTGTGTTCCCGTGCTGGAGGCCGAGTCCAAGCTGAAGGCGGGCGTGAATTTTTTCGTGGGCTACTCGCCCGAGCGCATCAATCCGGGCGACCACGAGCACACGCTGGAGACGATCGTCAAGATCGTGAGCGCCCAGGACGCCAAGAGCCTCGATCGCGTGGCAGCCACCTACGAGCAGGTCGTGAAGGCCGGGGTGCACCGCGCCTCCACGATCCGCACGGCCGAGGCGGCCAAGGTGATCGAGAACATCCAGCGTGACCTGAACATCGCGCTGATGAACGAGCTGGCGATGTTGTTCCACCGGATGGGCATCGATACCAGCGAGGTCCTGAAGGCCGCCGGCACCAAGTGGAATTTCCTGAAGTTCGAGCCGGGGCTGGTCGGCGGCCACTGCATCCCGGTCGACCCCTATTATCTCACGCATAAGGCCGAGACCATCGGCTACCACCCCGAGATGATCCTGGCGGGACGCCGCATCAACGACGGAATGGGCGCCTGGGTGGCTGGGGAGACCGTCAAGGAGCTGATTCGCGCCGGCCTGCCCGTGCGCAACTCGCGCGTGCTGGTGCTGGGCTGCACCTTCAAGCCGGACGTCAAGGACCTGCGCAACAGCAAAGTCTTCGACGTGATCCGCGAACTGGAGAGCTACACCGTGCGGGTGGACGTTCACGATCCCGTGGTGGGCCTCGAGGCCATGGACAAGCGCGGCCTGAACGCCGTGGAGAATCCGTGGGACGGGCAGCACAGCTACCAGGCCGTGCTTTTGGCGGTGCCGCACGCCGAGTTCAAGCAACGCTCGGTGGCCGAGTTCGAATCGCTCGTGCCCGGGGGCGTGCTGATCGACCTCAAGGGGGCTCTGGACGGTGAATCGGTGAGCGTAAGCTACTGGAGGCTGTGATGCGACGTTTTCTCCTGGTCATGCTGCTGGCGGCGGTCTGCCTGGCCGCCGACAACGACTGGCTGATCGTTCCCGGCGAGCGCGTGGGGCCGATCACCGGCTCCACCTCGCGGGCCGACCTGACCCGCCTGTTCGGGGCGGCCAACCTCAAGGACGAGAAGATCCACCTGGTGGAGGGGGAGTACGCCCCCGGCACCTGGGTCTACCCCAAAGACGTCAAGAAGCGACTGGCGGTGATCTGGAAGGACAAGGCCCGGACGCGCATCGAGCTGATCAAGATCACCGGCTCGGTCTCCGAGTGGCGCACCGTCGACGGGGTCACCCTCGGAATGCGCCTGAGCAAGCTCGAGACCATCAACGGCAAGCCGTTCAGCTTCTCGGGCTTCGGCTGGGACTATGGAGGCAACGTGGTGGGCTTCGACGGAGGCGCCCTGGATGCCGAGAAGCACAACCTGCCCCTCCAGCTCAGCGACGACACCTCGCGGGCCAAGCAGCTCACGCAGGAGCAACGCGAGTCGCTGCTGGGAGATCAGACGCTCCGGTCCGACAACGCCCTGGTGCGCAAGCTCGATCCGTGGGTCTGTCAGATGGTCGTCACCTTCAAAAGCTGAACTGTGCAAAAACTGAACGGCCTGGGGCGGGCGGACTGCCGCCGTTCCAGGGTCTGACCGGGCTCGGGGCGAAAAGGAACAGGTTCGGCGCGAGAGCGTGGCGAATGCCGCGTCGGCCGAGAGGAACTTACGGCCCGAAGTTGGAATAACTTTCAATCTTTGGACTGGGTCGGGAAAGGATGGGCAGGACGCGGTGGGAGACAATCCCGTCGGTCAGGACGGAGTCGAGGGGCGCTTCCGAGAGGCCATGGCCGGTCTTTTGAAGCGCCTTCAAGCCTACGAGTCCGACCCTGGCCTGGAGGAGCTGTACCGCAAGTACGGCACGGCTCTCAATGGCACTGCCACGCCTCGTCCCCAGCCTGTCGTGCGCCCGGCTCGTCGCGAGGGCTCCTCGTCGGGTGAGAAGCGTGCGGTCTCCGACACCGGACCCGCCAGGGAGGGGCCGTCATCGGGCAGTCAGCCCGCGGTCAAAGAGGGCAGCCAGCCGCGCCCGGTGGGCTCGGCCCCGCCCTCGGGCAGCCAGCCCCGTCCGGTGGCCTCGGCCTCGCCCTCGGGTAGCCAGCCCCGTCCGGTGGCCTCGGCCGCGCCCTCGGGTAGCCAGCCGCGCCCCGTCGCCACCGCCAAGATCGACCTCAGCCAGATGCCTCCGCTCGCTCCGCCTCCCGTGGAGCCTGCCGCCCCGCTGAGCCAGGCACCGCCGCCGTCGGGCGAGATCGACCTGAGCCAGGCTCCGCCGCCGTCGGATGAAATCGACCTGAGCCAGGCTCCGCCGCCCTCGGGTGAAATCGACCTGAGCCAGGCTCCGCCGCCCTCGGACGAGATCGACCTGAGCCAGGCGCCGCCGCCTTCGGACGAGATCGATTTGAGCCAGGCGCCGCCTCCCTCGGGCGAGGCTTCGGGGGAACCCGAGGAGCAGGTCGTGGAGGAGGAGCTCGTCGAGGAAGAGGTCCTCGAAGACGAGGAGATCCTCGAGGAGATCGTCCTCGAGGAGGGTGAGGAGCTCCTCGAGGAGGAGTGGGTCGAGGAGTCGGCCGAGCTCGAGGTGGCTCCGGCTCTGCAGCAGTCGGGCGAGTTCGACCGGGTGCCCAGTCGCAATGCCAGCGTGGAGCTCCCCGGGGGCTACGCGGGGCAGGCCACCATGTTCTCTACCGCGCCCGCCATGTCGCCGGCCCAGCCCGCGGGAGCCGCGTTTGCCCCGCCCGGCAGCCCCAATCGCCATACCGCCAAGCTTCCGATCTCTGAGCTGATGACACCGGCGCCCGCGCCTGCCGAGCCGCGTCCCCTGACCCAGGAAGAGGAGGACGAGCGGGCCAAGCGGCGCGTGGCCCGCATCAAGTGCGATTACGTCGCGCCGGCCAGGAGCGACAAAGGCGACATGTTCGAGGTGCGCATCACCGACCTCGCCATCGAGGGAGCGGGAATTTCGGCGGCCGTGCCGCTCGAGCGTGGGCAGGTCGTCACGATCAGCCAGCCACCCTCGGTCTCGGGCCAGCTGGGCCAGCCGGTGCAGGGGCGCCTGATGTGGGTTCAGAGCGCGGGAGGACGCACCGAGGCGGGCGTCATGTTTATCGACTCCCACGAGGCGATGTCGACGAGCTGGGTCGTCGAGCTGCTCGACCACCTGACGGTGGATGAGAACCAGAGCCTGATGGAAGACCGCACCCTGGCCGAGAAGAAAGAGACGCTCACGGTGCGGGCCGAGTCCAAGGAGGGCGTGAAGGCGGTCGGTCGCCTGCTGAACCTGGGCCTGGGCTCGGCCAAATGCTCGCTGGACGGCGAGTACAAGAAGAACACCAAGATCGACGTCATTCTGGGCCCCTACCAGGAGCTCGAGGCGCTGCTGCTGCCGGGTCAGGTGCTGAGCGTGCGCGAGGACGACGAGGATGACCGCTGGGTGCACGACATTCGGTTCCTGGACAAGTCCTCGCACCAGACCGGAGTCCTGGGGCGCTACGTGCTGGCGCTGCTGCAAGAATCGGACATCTAAGCAGCGGCGAGAATCGCGAGAAAAGGGAACGGAAGTCACTTCGTTACCCTCGTGCAAGAATCGCGAGAGAGGGGAACGAGCTCGTTCCACCCCGGCGAGAATCGCTGAATAGAGGAACGAACCCCCCCGAAAGGCCGCCCTGAACCGGGGCGAGCGCAGGATGGCATCGGCTATCAGGGTTGGAATGGGTCCCGGCCGCCCCTGGGGTAGCGGCGCGCCGAGGCCAGGAGCCAGGCGAAGGTGCGCCAGCTCTCGCCGCCGGGGACGCGCATCACGGAGCGGATTTCAGGATCGGTCGTATAATCGGAGGCACACCAGAGCGCTTCCAGGAAGGACTGCAGCGAATCGTTGGTCCAACCGAAAGGATGGTCGGCCGCCAGCGATTTGCAGAACTCCACGAAGTCCTCGCGCGTGGCGACGAGATCCCAGCGCACCTCGCGAGGTTCCCCCACGGGGCGCAAGGCAGGTTCTTCTCCCCGATCACCCACGAGCTCGAAACGATCGACGTGATATCCGACGGCCGGTGGATACCCGTTGCGCAGCACGATGCAGTGGCCGCGCATGTTCGGAATCTCGCGAATGTATACCAGCTCGTTCAGGGCCAGGTTCGTGTAGTCAGGCGTCAGGCAGCGCGCCATGCCTTCCACCAAGGCAGGAACTTTCTTTGGCATCGAGCAAACTTCCGTCCACTTTGCGCGTGGCCCTTTTCTGCTTTGCACCCGACCAGAATCACCGACTGGAGCAAGAGCCGGTCTTGCTGGTCGTGCCCGAGTCGCTCAAGCACGAGCTGAAAGAAGCCGACGCCAGAGGAATTCCCACCCTCACGCTTTACGCCAGCGACGGATGGCAGCGGGCCCTGGAGCTCTCGAGACCGGAGACCGTGATCACCATCGCAGCCCCGCCGGAGCTCACAGCCGAGTTGCGCCTGCAGGGCTACCTCGTGCAGCAGGAGGAGCCTGAAGCGCCCAGGAAGGCACCCGAATGAGCCAGATCCCGCCCTACGAATCCGAAGCTTTTCCCGCTCCCAGTCTGAGCGACTGGCAGGCGGCGGCCGGTCAGCCCCTGGAATGGACCAACCTCGAAGGCATCGAGCTGCGAGCGCTCTACGCCGAGGGCACCGCCCAGCCGAACAACAAGTCGGCCGCGCGCGAGTGGCGCATCCGGGAGGACTTTGGCACCACCATCCCCGCCGAGGTGGGCAAGGCGGTGCGCGCCAGCCTGCAGGGCGGCGCCAGTACGGTCGGCCTGCTGCAGGACGAGGCGGGACGCAAAGGCTACGATCCCGACCAGCCCGAGGCCGACGGACTGGTCGGCAAAGGCGGCATCAGCCTGTCCACCGTGCCCGATATGCGCACGGCGCTGGACGCTTACAGCTGGAACACCAACAGCCTGCACCTCGAGGTGGGCGCCAGCGGCGGACCCATGCTCGGCATGCTGGTCGGGCTGGCCATCGAGCGCGGGGCCGACTTCAACTGCCTCAACGCCGTGGTGGGCTGCGACCCCCTCGGAGAGCTGGCCCGCAGCGGCCGGCTCGACTGGGAGCTCGACGACCTCTACCGCGAGGGCGCCACCGGCTACCTCTACGCGCGCGAGTTCTGTCCCAAAGTCCGCACGATGGCGGTCAACACCGAGGCCTATCACGAGGCGGGCGCTACGGCGGTGCAAGAGCTGGCGCTCGGACTGGCCACCGGCCTGGAATACTTCCTCAACCTCCAGAAGCACGGCCTCAAGTCGCAAGAAGCGGCCCGCACGCTGGCGTTCTCGTGGTCGGTCAGCGGGGACCTGTTCACCCAGGTGGCCAAGCTGCGCGCCGCCCGCGGCCTCTGGAACCGCCTGCTCAAGCTGCACGGCACCGAGGAGCAGAGCTTCTTCCACGCCCGCACCGGACTCACCACCCACTCCTGGCTCGATCCGCACAGCAACCTTCTGCGCAGCGCTCTGAGTGGCTTCGCGGCCGTGCTGGGCGGAGCCGATTCCATCGAAGTGGCGCCTTTCGACCGCCACCTCGAGCACGCCGGCAACAATCCCGACGCTGCACGCCTGGCGCGCAACCAGCAGCTCCTGATGCTCTACGAGGCCCAGCTGCACCGCGTCAACGACCCGGGCGCCGGCAGCTATTACCTCGAGCACCTCACCCAGGAGCTGGCGGCCAAGAGCTGGGCGATGCTGCAAGAGCTGCATCAGACCGGCCTGGTCAAGGCGCTGGGCGAAGGCACGGTGCAGAAGCAGCTGCAGGAGACCGGTCAGAAGCGCCGCGAGCGCGTTTCCGACGGGGTTGACGTGCTGGTGGGCGTCAATCGCTACCCGCTGGAGCCGTCCCCCGAGCCGCCGGCCCCGTTCGACCAGAAAGCCATGGGTCGCAACCGCAAGGAGCACATGGGCCGCGTCCGTAACGGGCGCGATGGGGGAGACGTGGCCGCGCGCCTCACGCGCGTCGCGCAGGTGGCGGGCGCGCCCGACCCGACCCTGATCGACGCGGTCGCGCAGGCGGCCCGCGTGGGCGCGACCCTGGGGGAGATTACCCGGGCCATCCGCAAGCCGGCCGCCACGCCGCTGGAGATCCCTCCAGTCGAGAAGCGGACCCTGGCCCATCCAATGGAGATACGCGCGTGACACTGCCACCTTTCCAGCCGCTGACCCGAGCCGAGATCGACGGTCCCGAGAGGGCGCCCGGGGAGCCCTGGAAGAGCCCCGAAGGATTGTCCATCGCCTCCTCCTCCAGCTATGCCGGCCACTCCGGCATGCCCGGCCTGGCGCCTTTCACGCGCGGTCCCCACGCCACCATGTACGCCCAGCGCCCCTGGACGATCCGCCAGTATGCCGGATTCTCCACCGCGCGCGAGTCCAACGAGTTCTATCGCAAGAACCTCAAGGCCGGCCAGAAAGGCCTCAGCGTGGCCTTCGACCTGGCCACCCACCGCGGCTACGATTCCGACCATCCACGCGTGGTCGGCGACGTGGGCAAGGCCGGCGTGGCCATCGACAGCGTGCTGGACGCCCAGATCCTGTTCGACGGCATTCCCCTGGACCAGATGTCGGTGAGCATGACCATGAACGGCGCGGTCCTGCCGATCATGGCCTGTTACATCGTGGCCGCCGAGGAGCAGGGGGTCAAGCTCGAGCAACTGTCGGGCACCATCCAGAACGACATCCTCAAAGAGTTCATGGTGCGCAACACCTACATCTACCCGCCCGCCCCCAGCCTGCGCATCGTGAAGGACGTGATGCAGTATACCGGCCGGCACATGCCCAAATTCAACTCGATCAGCGTCAGCGGCTACCACATGCACGAGGCGGGCGCCACGGCCGACCTGGAGCTGGCCTACACGCTGGCCGACGGCCTGGAGTACGCTCGCCTGGGCCCCGAGAACATCAAGCGTTTCAGCTTCTTCTGGGGCATCGGCATGCAGTTCTTCACCGAGGTGGCCAAGATGCGCGCCGCCCGCACGCTGTGGGCCCACATCACCCGCAGCCTCACCGGCAAGGCTCTGCCCCTGCGCACGCACAGCCAGACCAGCGGCTGGAGCCTGACCGAGCAAGACCCGTTCAACAACGTCACCCGCACCTGCCTGGAAGCCCTGGCGGCGGTCTGCGGCGGCACGCAGTCGCTGCACACCAACGCCCTGGACGAGGCGCTGGCGCTGCCCACCGACTTCTCGGCCCGCATCGCCCGCAACACGCAGCTGATGCTGCAAGAGGAGAACCACCTGTGCAAGGTGGTCGATCCCCTGGGCGGCTCGCACTACGTGGAGTGGCTCACGGACCAGCTGACGGCCCGAGCCTGGGCCCTCATCGAGGAGGTCGAGAAGCTGGGCGGAATGACCCGCGCCATCGAGCAGGGGCTGCCCCAGACCCGCATCGAGGAGGCGGCCGCGCGCAAGCAGGCGCGCATCGACTCGGGCCAGGACGTGATCGTGGGGGTGAATCGCTTCCGGACCGAGAGCGGCGTCGAGTTCGAGCTGCGCGAGGTGGACAACCAGGCCGTGCGCCTGGAGCAGGTCGAGCGGCTGGAGAAGCTGCGGCAAGAGCGCGACAGCGCAGCGGTGGAGTCCGCGCTGGAGGCCCTGACGCAGGGCGCCCAGACCGACGCCAACCTGCTGGACCTGAGCGTCGACGCCATTCGCAAGCGGGCCACCGTGGGCGAGGTCTCGGCCGCGCTGGAGAAGGTTTTCGGGCGCCACCGCGCCCCGGTGCGCAGCCTGGCGGGCGTCTACCGCCGCGAGCTGGGCGAGCGCCACGACCTCGAGCGCGTGCTGCACCTGGTGCACGCCTTCGAGGAGCGCGAGGGACGGCGTCCGCGCATCCTGGTGGCCAAAATGGGCCAGGACGGCCACGATCGCGGCGCCAAGGTCATCGCGGCGGCGTTCGCCGACCTGGGCTTCGACGTGGACCTCGGCCCGCTGTTCCAGACGCCCGAGGAGGTGGCCCGGCAGGCCGTGGACGCGGACGTGCACGTGGTGGGCATCTCCACGCTGGCGGGAGGCCACAAGACGCTGGTGCCCGAGCTGGTGGCGGAGCTGCGCAAATTGGACCGTCCCGAGGTGCTGGTCGTGGTGGGCGGGGTCATCCCCCCGGCCGACCACGCGGCCCTGCATGAGGCCGGCTGCGCTTTCGTGTTCGGCCCGGGGACGGTCATCCCCGAGGCGGTCGAGAAAGTGCTCGCCAAACTGTGCCCTGAGCCCACCCCTGCTCGCTAAGCTGCTGGCGGGAGACCGCGGTGCGCTGGCGCGGGCGATCACGCTGATCGAGAGCCGGCGCCCCGACCACCGTCACCAGGCGCGCGAGCTGCTCAAAGCCCTGCCGCGCACGAACGCCTTCCGCATCGGCATCACCGGCCCGCCGGGCGTGGGCAAGAGCACGTTCATCGAGACGCTGGGGCTGCGCCTGCTGGAGAGCCACCGCGTGGCCGTGCTGGCGGTGGACCCCTCGAGCCCGCTCAGCGGGGGCTCGATCCTGGGCGACAAGACGCGCATGGAGAAGCTGAGCCTCGATCCGCGCGCCTACGTGCGTCCGTCGCCCAGCGGCAACGTGCCCGGGGGCGTGGCGCGGGCCACCCGCGCGGTGGTGCGCCTGTGCGAGGCGGCCGGCTACGATCGGATCCTGGTGGAGACCGTGGGAGTGGGCCAGTCGGAAGTGGCGGTGCGCGAGGTGGTCGATTGCATCGTGCTGCTGGCCCAGAGCGGCGCCGGGGACGAGTTGCAGGGCATCAAGCGCGGCACGCTGGAGCTGGCGGACCTGGTGGTCGTGCCCCGCATGGATCGCGAGCCCGGACGCGTGCGCGAGACGATGCTGGCGCTGCGGGGAGCGCTGGCGTACCTGGCCCCCACCGCCCCGGGCTGGAAGACCCGGGTGCTGGCCTGCTCGAGCCTGACGGGGGAGGGCTTGAGCGAGGTCGTCGAGGCGCTGGAGGCGTTTCACGAGCTGGGCCACGACCGGCGCGCCGACCAGGAGATGCTGGCCCTGGAGCGCTCTCTGGACGAGCGCCTGCGCGAGGAGTTCCTGGCCCGGCCGGGCATGGCCGAGCGGCTGGCCGGGGTGAAAAGCCGGGTCGCCGCCGGAGAGCTGGCTCTGGAGGAAGGGCTGGACACGCTCTTCGCGGGCTGAGTTTTCAGGCGCCCTTCAGGGCGGTGCCGCAAAATGAGGGTGGATGATGGTTCCTGGAGGGTAGGAAGCACGGTACGGAACGCGTGAAGATCCTCCCCCAATCGAGCTTTACGGCCTTCCCGACGGCGGCGACCCGGCCCCCCGAGAAGCCCGACAATTTCATCGCCCGGGCCGAGGAGAGCGGCGCTCAGTTCTATGAGCGCAAGCGCTTCCATTTCCCCTGGTCCGAGCCCAGCCGGCCTCTGCAAGCCGAGGACGTGGCCGAGAAACTGTCCGACGGACGCGTGGAGGCCGTTACCCCCGAGTCCCCCACTCCCGTTCGTCTGGCGACCCTGGAAGACGTGGGCGAGCTGGCCACGCTGCAGAGCAACGGGAATGCGCGCGCTCAGGCCGTGCACAGCCTGGCGGAGGCCGGCTGGCGCTTCCACCAGGGGAAGGACGAGGTGGGAGCCTACGGGGCCTACCATGGGACGGTGGAGGCCCGCAACGGTGACCGCTCCCTGACCATGCAGGACCCCGAGAAGGTCTGGAAGTTCTATGCTCCGGCCGCTCCCGCGCCGGGCGCTTCGCTCGAGAACGACGGCTATCGCTTCTATCGCGCCGGCAAGCAGGTGGCCGCCTACGAGGCCGGGCCCTCCGACATGGTGGGTCGCAAAGAGGGCTGGCTGCGCTCGGAGGAGCTGATCGAAGGCCAGGAGTCGGACCAGCTTCAGCGCTTTGCCCGCCTTCGCGTGCTGGCCACGTCGGTCGACCAGGCCCGCATCGCGTTCGCGGGAGATTCCCTGGACGCGCTCCTGGCCAGTGGCATCCCCGTGAAGCTCGCGATGGCGGCCGCCGCTCCGGGCGATGCCGAGTTATGGAGTAAACTGCCCGAGCTGCGCCAGGAGGCGCTGCTCCCCATGGCCGAGCGCTCGCCTTCGGCGCGCCTGGCCCTGGACCTGATGGAGGTCTGTCCGAACTCCGGCAAGCTCCTGGCCGCCCGCTTCAGCGAGGCTCCGCCCAATGCGGCCGACCCCTACAGCCTGCAGGCCCTGGGTAGGGAGCTGAATCGCGAGCAGACCGCCTTCGCGCGGGTGCTGCTGGCGCGCATGCTGGACCTGCCGAGCGAGCCGGCGGCGCTTTTGGACATGGCGCAGCGAGTGAACGACCGCGAGCTGGAGCGCCGGGCGCTGGAGGCCGTGGCCGCGCGTTCGGAGTATGCCGCCTTGAAAGAGCGTCTGGAGGCCTGGAGCTCGGCTCTGACCAGCGACGCAGCCCGGCACGCCCTCTACGGGACGCTCATGCGCCAACCGCAGGCGCCCGATTCGCACGAGTTGGCCCGTTCCCTGATGACGAGCCTGCGTGAGCAGCGGGTGGGTGCCTCCGAGCGGGGCGCGTTTGCCGCCGCGCGTCTGAAAGAGAGCCTGGACGGTCCCACCGGACAGGTCGCCGAGCAGGCGCGTATGGCCCTGGACCTGGGTCAGGACGTCACCCCGGCGCTGGACAACTTGAAGCGGCGGGCCGAGTGCGCGGGACTGAAAGCTCGCCTCGAATCGTGGGGGCCGGTGGTCGCGGGCGATCCCGACGCAACCCGGCTGATGCTGCGCGAGGCTCTGGGGCAGCCCGAAGGCTCGCTCGACCCGGACGCGTTGCTGACCTCCCTGCGCGAAGGTCGCGTAGGCGTTGCCACGCGGGGCAAACTGGCCGCTCATTTCGTGCGCGAGGAGCTGGCCGGGTCCCTGGACATCCGCCGGCTGGCTGCCCGGGCTCGCACGGCGTCGAGCTATGGAGAGACTGCCGAGGTGGGGGAGGCGCTGGAGGTGCTGAAGGCCCGCCAGGAATGCGCGCACCTGGCCTACTGCCTCGAGTCGTGGGGCCCGGCTCTGACCAGCTCGGAGGCCCGCAAGGTGCTCGAGCAGCAGTTGCTGAGCGACCCGCTTGGCCAGGACGGCGACGCCGAGCGCCGGAAGAGCTTCCAGACCTTCATGAGCACGCTGCGCGACAGCCGGGTGGACTACGCCGAGCGGGGCGCGCTGGCCGCCGTGCGCTTGCGCCAGATGGTGGCCGAAGGAGCCTCGACCGGAGCGATCGCCGAGCAGGCGCTGCTGGCCAACAACTACGGACAGAGCGAGGCGGTGACCGAGGCGGAGGCCTTTCTGGCCGGCAAGTCCGAGTGCCAGGGCATGCAGAGCATCTTGTCCGACTGGGAGGGCGCTCTGTCGAGCGAGACCGCCCGCCGCGTGCTGCACCAGCAGCTGCTGACGAAGCCTTTGACGGGGGACGATCAGAAGACCCGGCAGGCCCTCTACGTTGAGTTGCTGTCGGCCCTGCGCGACAGCCGGGTCGAGTATTCCGAGCGCGCCGCCCTGGCGGTGACCCGCCTGGACGAGCTGATGCGCGAGCCGGTTGACGTGGCGCTGGCCTCCGAGCAGATTCGGGCGGTGGATGGCTTCGGGCAGCGCGAGAAGGCCCTGGCCGCCCTGGAGCAGCTGGAGCAGCGTCCCGAGTGCGCCTCGATCAAGGCCCTGCGGGCCGCCTGGGAGCCCGCGCTGCGCAGCGACGAGGCGCGCGCTCTGTTGCGCCACGAGCTGCTCTCGGGCCCGGCCGATCGCCAGCAGCACTACAACCGTCTGATGGAGTCGATGCGCGACCGGCGGATCGAGTACACCGAGCGGGCCGATTTCGCGGTGATGCGCCTGCACGAGCTCCAGGACCCGCTCGACGCCGAGGCGGCGGCCCGCCAGGCTATCGCGGTGAGCGGCTTCGGGCGGGCGGACGAGGCCCACCAGACGCTGGACCTGCTGGCCCGCAAGAATCCGGCGCTACAATCTCGTCTGGACGCCTGGGCCCCCGCCCTGAGCAGCGCGGAGGCGCGCCGGGTGCTGCACGAGCAGTTGCTCTCGGCGCCCGGCATGGCCGACGACACGGCCACCCGCGACGCCCAGTTCCAGCAGCTGTTGAACAGCCTGCGGGACCGTCGCGTCGAGTACCCCGAGCGGGGCGCGCTGGTCTCGGTGCGTCTGGACGAGGTCCTGGCCGAGCCGCTGGACGTGCACCGCCTGGCCAGAGCGATCACGCAGGCCGACTCCTACGGCCGCCCGGTCGACCACGCGGTGGAAGCTTTGCTGGCCGACGGCTCTTGTGCCGGTATCAAGCGCGCCATGGCGGCCTGGGGGCCGGCTCTGAGCGCCCCGGGACAGAAAGCCATGCGGAATTTCATGCTGCTTGACCCGACCGTCAAAGAGCCTTCGTTCAACAACCTTCTGGAAGTGTTGCGCGACAGCCAGGTGGATTTTGCCGAGCGCGCCGCCCTGACCGAGATCCGCGTGCGCGAGGTGCTGGCCGGCCCCACCGGGGAGCTGGCCGCGGCGGCCCGGAAGGCGCTGAGCTACGGGCGCGAGGGGGCCGCCCTGGAAGGCTTGGAGACCCTGGCGCAGCGCCCGGAGTGCGCCGGGTTGGCCGATCGTCTGGCTGCCTGGGGCCCTCGTCTGACGGGTGAAGCTCGCAAAATTCTGCACGAGAAGCTGCTGGAAAGCCCCACGCAGACCCTGGGCGCGACCGACCTGCTGCAGACCATGCGCGACCGCCGCGTGGACTACTCCGAGCGGGGTGCCTTTGCCGGCTCCCTCCTGCAGGACGCGCTCGGCTCGTCCGACGCCGCCGTGGTCGCCGATGCGGCGCGCGCGGCCATGTCTTACGGCCAGCCGGTGGCCAACGCCCTGGAACGCCTGGGCCAGCTTCCGGGTGGCGAGGGAGTGCGCTACCTGAACGCCGACTGGCGCTGGGAGGGGATGTCAGCCGACGCCGACCGCGCGGTCAGCCAGGTGCTGCTGACCCACCCCGGCACGGGCGACTCTCCCGAGGAGCGCGAGCGCCTGGGCGCCGAGGTGCTGGAGGTGCTGCCCGCGAGCGATCGGGCCCGCTTCCGGGAGGTGCTGGCCGAGGGCTCGATTCGCCGCTCGGTCGAGAAGCTGGCCAACCCCGATCGCACGACTCAGGTTGCGGAAGGCGACCAGGCGGTGGTCATCGGGGGGGTCGTGGTCAAAAAGCGTTGAGCCGACTGCGAGAAGTGTGCGACGCTCTGAAGACGGCCTCCCTGGCCGAGCAACTGGCCGCCCTCCGCGACCATCGCTCCTATGACGAGAATGAAGGCGATCCCTACGGGGGACCGAGGCTGGTGTCGGTCAGCGACGTGGCCGTGGACCTGCTGGCTTCGCGAGGGGCGGAGGCGGTGCCCGCCCTGTTGGACCTGGCCGCGGAGCTGCCGGCGGCGGCCCGGGCGTTGACCCTGAGCCAGGCAGACCTGGGGCCGTTCGCGGAACGGTTGCTGGACCTCTATCTGCACGGTCCCGAGCTGGTCTCGCAGGAGCTCTGCCACCGCCTGGCCCGGATGGACCTTTCGGCACGGGTGCCGTTGACGTCGCGTGGCCTGCGTTTACTTCGCCTGGAAGATGGACCCGGTCTGGAACGGGCGCTGGAGCAGGTGCCGTCGTTGCTGCTGGAGCCGGCCCTGGCCGAGGAGGCGCTGAACGCTCTCTACCTCCGCCCCGTCGAGCCCTGGCTGAGCGCGAGCCGACCGGGTCTCGTGGGCTTGCTGAGGGGACCCTTCGCCGAGCGGGCCGCCGAGGTGCTGGGCTCTCTGCGGGACGGCAGTGTCGAGCTCGCTGACCTGGCCGTGCGGACCGGGTCCGATCGCCTGGCCGGGGTCGCCCTGCAGGCGCTGGCCAAAGCCCCGGCGGAGCGCCTGGAGCCATTGCTGGACCGCCTTCTGGCGGTGAAGGGGGAGCATCGGATCGGGCGCCTGATGAAGGTGCTGCAGAAGGCCGCCCGGCCCCGCACGCGGGGCTTTATCGAGGAATTCCTGGACTCGGTGGCGGCCGACAGCTGGCCGGCCGAGGCAGCTCGCGAGGCGTTGGCGGCACTCGAAATCGAGTGAAAAGCTTCGGAAAACACAAAAGCCACCTTGCGGTGGCTCTCGAGGCCCGGCTCCAACCTCACCGGACACTCCTGGTTCAACCCGTTTGCCGGTGTCCCGACAGAGGTTCCAGGCCCGCCTCGAAGTTCACGCAGTCGAGACACTGCTCCGTGCATCAGGTTGGCACGGCACCCCGGATCTCTCGCTTCACCGGAGCGGTCGACCCTACGTTCTGTGTCGACCTGACCCTACTCGGTTTGACCCGATCGGGCGTCTCGGATTGGTTACGCAGCCGAAACGCTGCGACGTCACTGTGGTCTGGACGCTACCCCTGTCGCTCGCGGATCCGACAGTCCGCCGGTTCTTACGCTTCCCGGTGCGCCAGCGCAACGACTCGCTGGTTCGATCGGCTCCGACCTCACCGACCTTCCCTGGCATTCCACTCGAGGGCACCTTGCGGTGCGCTGAGCCTCGCGGTCTCGAGCTTGTCTCCAGGCCCGTTTCGATGTTCTCTGCAGTCGAAACACTGCGGCGTACTCTGGTCTGCACGCAACCCCTGCCAGGTCTCGGTTTCTGACAGCCCGCCGGTTTCTTTCGCTCATCCGGTGCGGTCGGCGTCGCCGTCGACTTCGACAATCTACTCTCGATGCCGATCCGTGTCAACCCTCCATGTGTTGTTCGATCCACACGAACCCAGCCCCGATCGGGGAAAGAAATTTTTTCCAGCCCCGGTTTTCGACCTCAGGCCAGCAGGGCCTGGAGCAGCTCGGCCACGCGGCGCGGACAGTCGGCGTCGCGCGGAAGTCGTTTCTCGAGGCAGAACCCTTGCGGATCCATCCGCAGCTCCTGGACGGGAGCGATGCGGAGCAGAGTTCCCACCACTTCGGCGCGCACCGGATCGAGGCTGACGCGCGGCGGCCAGGTTCCGCGGGCGGTCACCAGCAACTCCCCGCTCGGCTCACCGGAAAGGTGCACCTCGAGCCCGCGCGAGGAGGCATCCAGCAAAACATGCCCTCCGGGCCGATACTCCATACGGATGGGCACCGCGCCCAGACGGGCCCGCAGTTGCACGCGCTCGCCGGCGAGCGGCTCGAAACGTAGGCTGGCGGCCCCGCGAGCCACCAGACAGCAATACAGTCGGCTGAGAAATTCGAGGCTCTTCATGCCCGCTTGGACCGGGCCAGCCAGGTTTCGTTACATGGCCGTCGGTTTACGAGGGGGGCGAGAAGCCCGCGCCTTCTTCCTCAGCCTCGACCGCATGTTTGGGCTGCTTGATCCCCAGCGCCATGAACGCCGTCCACAACAGGACCAGGCCCGCCGAGAGGTAGGAGGCCCCCTCTCCGCGCGCCTGCAGCAGCCCGTTGCCCCACACCGGACCCACGGCGCGTCCCAGGCCCTCGATGGCCGAGGCCACGCCCTGTACGCGGCCCTGCTCGTCGGCCCGCGAGGCCTGCGAGATCATCGCGATCAAGCTGGGCGAGATCAGCCCGCTGGCCACCACGGCCGGAGCCAGGAACAACAAGAATACGACCGGATTCATGCTGAGCGAGGCTGCGACCAGCGACAGGGCACCCAGCGTGAGGCCGAGCAGCATCACCCTTTTCTCGCCCAGCTGCTTGACCAGCCTGCCCACGAACATGCCCTGGGTCAGGGCGCCGATGAACCCCACGCCGGCCAGCACCAGGCCGATGTGGGTGGGGCTCCAGTGAAAGCGCCGGTCCGCGAACAACGGGAAGGTCGTCTGGTAGACCGAGAGGGCCGACCAGATCAGGAAATCCACGATCATCAGGTAGGCCATCGCGGGGTGGGCCAGCACCGAGAACAGGCTGGTCCAGAACGGGGGGCGGTGGGCGTGCGGATCGTGGCGCGTCTCCGGCAGCCAGACGTAGGTGACGCCCATCGCGACGAGCGTCAAGAGGGCGGCCACCCAGGCGGGCGCGGCCAGGCTGATCTGGTAGGTGAGGCCTCCCAGTGCCGGTCCCAGGATGAAGCCCAGTCCGAACGCCACGCCGATGACGCCGAAAGAGCGCGCCCGGTTCTCGGGCGTGGTGATGTCGGCGATGTAGGCCCGCGCGGCCGAGATGTTGCCCCCCGAGAGCCCGTCCAGGATGCGCGAGACGAACAGCATCGTGAGCGTCTGGGCTTTCGCCAGCATGATGAAGCTGACCACCGTGCCGAACAGGCTGATCATCAGGATCGGCCGCCGTCCGTAGCGGTCGCTCAGATCGCCCCACATCGGACCGGAGATGAGCTGCGCGAGCGAGTAGGAGGCGAAGAGCCAGCCGATCTCCCAGGGCGTGGCGCCCATGTTCTGCCCGTAAGCGGGCAAGAGGGGGATGATGATCCCAAAGCCGATCAGCGAGATGAAGATCGTCAGGAACAGCGCCAGCATGGCGCGCTTGCGCTGCTCGGGGGTGGCCTCGGGACCGATCGGGGCTCTCATCGGGGCGGTCCCTTCGTTAACGAGCTGTTCATCTCCCCGCCGGAGCCCCATGGTAACCTCGCAACGCTATGAACGTCACCGCAACTCCTCCGCCCACCTGGCGGGTCTCTCAATTCCGCGACGGCGAGCACGTCGACGTGATCTCGGTCCAGCCCGAGGACAAGCTGATCAAGCAGGACAAGGTCGTGCTGCGCTCCGTCCCGGCCCACCTCGACGAGGAGACCGAGACCTCGAAGGAGCTGTACGAGGAGGTCCTTTACACGGATAAGGCCCTCCCCCGGGATCTGCGCCAGACGATGAAGCTGCAGCAGGCCGGCGCGATCGACGCTCTGAAGGACCCGTGGCCCGGCTCCGAGGTGCGCACCCTGGTGAGCCAGGGCCCCATCAACAACCGCATCAACCTCACCATCGTGGGCGACGGTTACACGCCCGAGCAGAAAGACCAGTTCTTCGCCGACGCCAAACGGATGACGGACGACATGTTCCAGGGGCAGACGTTCGCCAGCTACCTGCCGCTGTTCAACGTGCACGCGGTGTTCGTCCCCTCCAACGAGTCGGGCCTGTCGGACGGCGACAACAAAGACACCGCCCTCAAGCTTTACCGCTCCCCGGAGGGCTCCAAACGCGCCATCATGCCGGGCGACCGGCGCGCCGCGGAGAAGGCCATCGCGCTGGCCCCGGCCACCGACTATCCCATCTTGATCGCCAACGACAACTACTACGGCGGTCTGGGTGGGCGCTACGCCATCAGCACCCGCTCCGCCGAGAGCGGCACCATGGTGCTGCGCCACGAGCTGGGCCACAACTTCGGCAACGTGGGCGAGGAGTATGACGGCGGGCAGGTCTACCGCGGCGCCAACCACTCCGACTCCGAGGACGTGCCCTGGCGTCACTGGCTCGACGGCGAGCTGAAGGTGGAGCACGGGCGCGCTCTCATCGCGGACTATCCCTGGAAGAACCTGGCCGAGGGCCCGGTGTCCTACCGCTTCAACGTCTCCGGCGACGAGCCCGCGCGGGTCGACATCGACATGAGCTCGGTCGGCTGGGACACCCCCGACGACGTGGAGATCCTGCTCGACGGGCAGCCGCTGGCGACAAAAGGTCTCTACACCGACGACCGCTCGTTCCACAAGCCGATCGAGCCGCCGCTCCTGGCCCCGGGACGCCACGAGCTGACCTTCCAGGAGAAGATCAACGACGGCGACAACGTGCTGGGCTCGCTGCGCGTGAACATCTACGACAAGGATTACGACTTCTCGCCCGGCAAGGTGGGGGCGTTCCCGAGCTTCGATTACACCGAGGATTTTGCGGGCTACCGTCCCACCCACGCCGACTGCCTGATGCGCGACATGCGCTCGACCAACTTCTGCCCGGTCGACAAAGAGAACATGTGGCACCAGTTCATGGCGCGCATCAACCTGGTGGACGGCGTGGACGTCTCCACCACCCCGGATGGCCATCAGGAAGTGAGTCTGCGCACGCCCCCGCTCGAGGGGATGGGCGTCCGCTGGTTCAAGGTGGACGGCGAGGGCAACGAGAGCGAGCTGCTCGAGCTGGCTGACCAGCGCAAGTTCCAGCCGCAAGACTCGGGCAAATACCGCGTGAAGGTCGAGTTCCGCACCCCCGAGGTGCGGGTCTACAACGAGAACTTCAACAGCCAGATGGACTTCCGGATCTGCCCCGGTTAAGACGGTCGGAGTGTTTCAGCCGATGCCCGGGGAGAGTTGGAGTGGCTCGCTCCCGCCCCTGAGCGATGCGCAGCGCGAGCTTGCCCGGCGGCTCGAGGCCCACGTGCGGCGTATCGCCGTGCCCCGGAATCTGGAGAACTACGAGGCGCTCGAGGATGTGCGCGCATACCTGAGCGAGGCTTTCGAGGGCTACGAGGTCAACGCGCTCGGCTACGAGGCCGAGGGGTCCATGTTCTACAACCTCGAGACCGCCTGCCAGGGGCCCTGCGTGGTGGTCGGGGCCCATTACGACTCGGTGCTCGATTGCCCCGGAGCCAACGACAACGCCAGCGGGGTCGCGGCCGTGCTGGAGCTGGCGCGCCTCCTCAAAGGGGTTCCCGGTTACCGCTTCGTTCTGTTTGCGAACGAGGAGCCGCCCTTCTACAGGTCGCCCGAGATGGGCAGCGCGGTCTACGTTCAGGGCCTCTCCCCGGGCGAGGTGAAGGCGATGATCTGCCTCGAGACCGTGGGCTACTACGTGAACACCCCAGGCTCGCAGCAATCCCCTTTTCCCGGCATCCCCGACGTGGGCGACTTCGTGTGCCTCGTCGGCGACGTGCAGTCGACTTCGCTCGTGCAGAAGCTGATCGGCTCGTGGCGCTCCGAGGTGCCGTTTGCCTCGCTCGGGCTGGCCCCCACGCCTTTCACCGAGCGCCACCTCTACGAAGCGGGCATGGGGATGAGCGACCACGCCAATTTCTGGGCCGCCGGCATCCCCGCGGTGATGGTCACCGACACCGTTTTCTACCGTTACCAGCACTACCACGAGCTCACCGATACCTGGGAGAAGCTGACCTACGAGCCCTTCGCGCGCATGGTGGATGGGCTGGCGCGGGTGCTGGCCCGATGGACGAGCTGAATCGCCTCCTCGGCGACCTGCGGGCCGAGGGGTCGCACGACTCCGAGGGCGCCTTTACCCTTTCGCTGGACAGCGCGCTGCACAAGCTCTCCGCCCATCGAATGCCGCCCGGAGCCTACCTGCTCAAGATGGTCCAGGCCGCCTGTCGTTGGGGCAGCCAGCAGGTCGAGATCCGCCTCAGCGGAACCAGGGCTCGGGTGGTGATGGAGACGCCCTGGGTGGTGGACCGCGACTTGCTCGAGCGAGCCGTGGCCAGCCCTCTGGGCAGCTCTCCGCACCCGGGCCTGGAGCACCTGCTGGTGGGTCTCATGGCGGCCTCGGAGATGTGCGAGAAGCCCACCTGCTGGCTGTGGGACGACTCCGTCACCGCTTGCCTGGTGCTAGAGAGCAATCGTCTGCTCGTCGGCTACCAGAAGCCGCCTGAGCGGCCCCGCTTCCCCGCCGGATGCATCGTGGATCTCCCGCGCCGCAACCGCAACCTCTGGCTTGACCTCAAATACGCGCTGGACGCCACCGCCGAGCACCACCTGGTCAGCGAGAATTGCCGTTTCGCGCCGCTGGGGGTGCGGCTGGACGGCCGTTGCCTGAACACTCCCTGTCTGTCCTACTTTTGGAACCGTCCCGGGGAAAGCTCGATCCGCCTGGTGGAGCGAGATCTCATGCCCGGCCGCGAGCTGGGGTGCGATCTGGTGGCGGTGGAGCAGCCCTACGACCGCATGGCCCGCCACATCGAGCTGAGCGGAGAACGCTACGACGTGCATCGGACGCAGCCATTCAGCTATACGCAACTCTTACAGCTCGACTACCGTCCGGCCGAGGTCCCTCGCACAACTCGTGGCAGCCACGGTCCCCGAATCGGGGAGTCCGGAGGGCAGGAGTATTCGGCGGAGATTCCGCTCTTCGGCTTTCCCATCCAGCGTTTGAACGGCCACTCGAGCTGGGCCACAGGGATAAGGGCCAGTCTGGCCGTTCCCCTGGTGCTGCTGGGCCCGGGTCGACTCTTCTTCGTAAAGGACGGGGTCTTGCTTCCCCCGCGCGAGCTGGACCTGGGCTGTCCCGGGGCGCTGGCCCTGGTATCGGCCTCGGGTTTGGATACCGACCTGTCGCAACTGTCCGTGGTCGAAAACGCGGCTTACGAGGCCTTGATGAGCGAGATCCGCAGCCACATCGGCCAGATGGTGGCCGCGGTCCCGGGCGAAGTCTCCACCATGCTTCGGGCAGGTTGGGACTATAGCCTCAAGAAACGAGTCTTGGAGAGGCTCCCTCGCTCGTCTTAAGACGCAATCTCAGTAGACAAGCCGATTGTTTGCATGGTATCCTGCTCTTGGGAACGTTTGTTCGTAAGGGTGGGGTTGCAAAGTGGATTCGCTCAGCTTCCAGATGAGGCTGAACCGCAGCCAGGAAGGCGATCTGTTCGCCGATCACCATCACCACGAGGACGGCAAGAGGCGGCGCCGCGGGCGCCGTGAGCCGAGCACTTTCCCAGAGGACACGCTGGAGCTTTCGGGGGAGGAGGCCCCGCGCGAGGAGCGTCGCGGGCCCCAGCACTACGCCTCGCTGGCCGTAGCGAGCGACCCCGCCGCCCAGGTCGCCAGCTACTGGTTGCAACTGCTGGAGGCGTCGCAGGCTACTTGCGTGACCCCGCCACCACCAGGCGATCGAGATAGAAGCCGTCCTTCGTGACGGCGTTGTCGGTCGTCAGGTGGAAGCGCATCTGGATGGTCTGGCCATCCCACTGGGACAGATCCACACGGGTGCGCTCCCACTGTTTCTTGCCCGTGAACTCCTGAACGCTCGTCCAGCTGGTGCCCCCGTCGGACGACACTTCCAGAGTGACCTTGTCGAAGCGCTGCTCGAGGTCGTGCTTGTAGTCGAAGGTGGCGGCGGCCCCCGTCACGCCGGCCAGGTTGATGGGGGGTGACGTCAGCGAGCGGTTGGCGCCGTTCTCATACTCGCCGCCGGGCGAGTCGGTCCAGACCTTGCCGCGGCCGTCCATGGACACGCGCCCCCATCCCTCGCCGCCCCACTTGTTGGAGAAGCCGTCCATGTCGTCGTCGAGCACCACGCGGGTGCCCGGGACGACGGCCGAGGTCGTGACCAGGGGGGACTTGTTGCCGACGTTGTCGACCGCCTTCAAGCCGAAGTGCATGGTCCGATCGTTGGCATCGGGGAAGGCCAGCGAGCTGCGCGTCTCGGCCTGGCCTGCCTCGCTCGGAAGGCCGGTGCGCATGATCGAGGCCCCGGCGAAGTTGCCTTCGTTGATCGGGGAGGACGAGCTGCGCATCTGGTAGCTCGAGGCGCGCCCCGTGTTGCCATCGTCGCCGGTGGCGGTCCAGCTCAAGGTGACCTCACCGCTGGCCGTCGCCCGTGCGTTGAAGCCGGTGAGCGACCCCGGGGCCACGCGGTCGGTCTCCACGGCCTTCCGCGCGTTCAGGCGTCCTCCCGAGACGCACGTGCCGCTCAGCTGGGGCAGCACGTCGGTGCTGGCCATCAGGCGCGTCTTGAGCTGCTCGTTGGTGATGCCGGGCTGGGCCGTGGCGATCAGCGCCGCCACGCCTGACACGTGGGGCGTGGCCATCGAAGTGCCCGACATGCTCTGGTAGCCGCCGCCCGGCACGGTGGAGTAGATCCCCACGCCGGGTCCGGCCAGGTCGACGCTGACCGCGCCAAAGTTGGAGAAGTCCGCCAGCTGGTCGTTCCAATCGGTGGCCGCCACCGACACGATGTTGTCCAGCGTGAAGCACGAGGGGAACTGCGGGTTGTAGTCGGTGTCCTTGCCGTCGTTGCCGGCAGCGCAGATGTGCAGAGAGGGCGAGCTCTTCATCACGTCTTCCAGGGCCTTGTTGCCCCAGCCCCCGGTGGAGCCCCAGGAGTGGCTCTGGATGCGGGCGCCCTTCTCGGTGGCGTAGCCGACCGCCTTGACCGCGTTGGCGGTCGAGCCTTTCCCGTTGGCGCCCAGGAACTTGGCGGCCAGGATCTGACCCTCCCAGTTCACGCCCACCACGCCCGTGCCGTTGTTGCCCACGCCCGCGATGGTGCCGGCGCAGTGGGTGCCGTGGTGATTGTCGTCGTTGGGATTGCCGCTGCCGTCGATGGTGTTGTAGCCGTGCAGATCGTCCACGATGTCATTGCCGTCGTCGTCGCGTCCGTTGGCCGTCTCGCGGGGGTTGGTCCAGAGGTTGGCCACCAGGTCCGGGTGGGACTGGTCGATGCCGCTGTCGATCACGGCCACGATGGGGCCGTTGCGCGAGCCCTTGACGGTATCCCAGGCGGCCTCGGCCTCGATTCTCTTGAGCCCCCACAGCTGGGGGTCGAGGTCGTTGGGAGTGGCCTTCGTCTCCACGAGGTCGTTGGCGTCGGCGTAGATCACGCGAGGATCTTGCTCGAAGAGCGCGATGCCCTGGGCGGTGTCGATGCCCGCCGGAAGCTGCATGCGCACGAGCTTGCCGTTGAAGTTCTTGCCCATCTCGCCGGTGAAGCGGATCGTCTCCACCGCGGTGGCTCCGTAGTCGGCGCTCAGCTCGGCCACGTCCTCCTCGTCGGGCAGCTTGACCAGCAGCTCCCCCTCGACGTGCTCGGCCATCTTGGTCTTGAGGCACTCGGCCTGCGCGCGCGTATCGGCCAGACGCGACTGAATCTCTTGCGGGGTGATCCTCATAGCGGAGGTATCCTAGGCCACCGGCAGCCTAAAGAGATTGCCGTTTTGTTACTCGGTCGCGCTCATCGGATCCCCTGAAATCAGTCCAGTCGGACTGGCCACCTGGCCATCAATGACGACGGTAAGAGGAAACCTCACGTTCAACCCAAAGAAACCCGGCTATGACGGCGGTGCTGCTGGTAGATGACCACGCGGTCGTGAGGGACGGGCTTCGGGCCATGCTCGAGAACGATCCTGCCCTGCGCGTCGCGGGCGAGGCCAGCACTGGGGGCGAGGCGCTGGTCCAGTTTCGGGCTCAGGACTTCGACCTGATCGTGCTCGACCTCAACCTGCCCGACATGTGCGGCACGGAGTGCGCCGCGCAGATGCACGCGCTCAAGCCCGAGGTGGGGATTCTCATCCTCAGCATGCACACGACCTCGGACCTGACTCTCAAGTCGGTCCGGGCCGGTGCGCGCGGCTTCCTGTGCAAGACGGCGGGCCGTCAGGAGCTGCTCTCCGCTTTCCACACGGTGGCCAGCGGCGGATCATTCTTCGACTCGAAGGTCGCCCCCACGTTGCTCAACGCCCTGCGCGAGCCGGCGCCCAGGCGCGTCAGCGGCCTGTCGGAGCGCGAGGAAGCCGTCATCACCATGCTCTCCCAGGGCCTCAGCAACCGCGAGATGGCCGACCAGCTGCACCTCTCGGTCAGCGCCGTCAAAGCCCAGCTGGCGGCCCTCTTCACGCGCTACAACGTGAGCGATCGGACCGCTCTGCTGGCGCGCGTGATGTCCGTCGATTGAGCGAGACTCTCCGCCTCTTCGACTGGCTGCTCGGAGAGCTGCAGGAGCTGCACGCCAGCGGCCAGCTTCACCTGCGCCTGCGGCCGGACAACCTCGTGCCGTTCGAGCAACTGCGCCACGCGGATTCCGACGATGACCGCTACCTCAGCCCCGAGCAGCTTGGCCTCGTGCGCGAACCGGTCGGGCCGGCCAGCGACCTCTACGCGGTGGGTCTCTTGCTGCGCCAGGAGCTGACCGGAAAGACCCCCGTCCGGGCGCGCCCGAACGCCCCGCCGCTGGTGCTGGGAAGCCCGTTCTCGCGGGGTCTCGAGGACCTGCTCGCCCGGCTCCAGCAGCTCGACCCCAAGGACCGTTATCAGTCCGCCGCCTCGCTGCGCCTCGATCTGAAGCGAGCCTTCTCCGACCCCGAGTTCGTGCCGTGCGAGCCTCGCACCCGACTGGCGCCGCCCGCCCTGGTGGGGCGCAGGTTCGAGCTGGAACGGCTGCTGGCCACGCTGGCCCGGGGCGGCAAGCTGCAGCTTACGGGTCCGTCGGGCATCGGCAAGTCGCGCCTGGCGGACGAGCTGGCTGCCTATGCCGCCGACCGCGGATTGCGCGTGCTCCGGGCCCGCTCGCGCACGAGCTTCGTCCCGCTCGACCTGCTGACCGAGCTTTCCCAGCAGATCCTCTCCCAGGATGCCCCGTTCCGCGAGCGCCTGGCGCGCGAGCTGGGCTCTGCTCCGCCCGGCCTGCCGGCTCTCGCGCCCTTGCTGGGGCAGGCTCCGCGCGGTCCCGAGTGGGCTCTGAACGAGGGCTCGCGCGCTGCCCTGACCAGACTCTTCGCCTGCCTGGGGCCAGCGCTGGTGGTGCTCGACGACCTGCAGTGGGCCTCGGCCAGCGAGCTGGAAGCTCTCAAGGCCGCCCGCGCGGGCGACCGCACGATGCTCTTGTTGCTCGCGCACGAGCCGCTCGACCTCGACTGTCCCGCGCTGAGCCTGGGCTCTCTGGGCGAGCGCGAGTGCCACGCCCTGATCGGGTCCATGGCCGGTCCGGTCGACCCCGCCGCCAGCACCCGGGTGCAGGCGCTCTCGGACGGCAACCCGCTGCTGGTGGTCGAGCTCTTGCGCGAGCTGACCGTGACGGGGTCGCTCGTTCACAGCGACGAGACGTGGCGCCTGCGGCCCGGCACGGTTCCTTCCACCGAGACGAAGCCCCGCGTCGAGGCCGTTTTGCGCCGACGCCTGGAGCAGCTGGGGCCGGCGACCGTGGAGATGCTGCGGGCCGCCGCGTTGCTGGGCAGCGAGCTCGACCCGATCCTCCTGGGCCAGATCGCCGTGACCGACGGACTCGAGGCCGCGCTGGAAGCGCGCATGCTCATCAGCGCAGGGGACCGCCTGGTGTTCAGCCACGAGCGGCTGCGCGAGACCCTGCTCAAGGACCTGAGCCCCGACGAGCGCCGGCAGCTTCACGAGCGGGCCGCCGCCCACGTGCTCGAGGATCACGAGCTGGCCTATCACCTGCACGGCGCGGGGCGCATCCGGGAGGCTTATCCCCACGCCCTGAAGGCCGCCGCCGACGCGCGTGCCCGCTTCAACATGCAAGCGGCCGAGTTCTTTCTCTTGATCGCTGCCCAGGCGCAGGAAGACCCCGACCTGCTGGAGGCGCTGGGCGACGTCCGCCGGCTGTTGGGTCGCTGGGAGCCGGCCGACGAAGCCTACGCCCGGGCACTGGGCCTGCGCCAGGACTCACTGGGCCGCGCCCGTGTGCTGGGCCGGATGGCCGACGTGGCCTTTCAGTCGAGCCGTCTCGAGCGAGCGCGCGCCCACGTCGAGCAGGCTCTTCGCCTGCTCAAGACACCTCTGCCTCGGGCGGCGGAGCTGCCGCTGGCGCTGGCCGCCGAGCTGGCGCGTCTGGCCGGTCCGTTCAGGACGCCCACGCGCCCGCTTTCGGACGAGGACCGCCTGGCCGCGCAGCTGTTGGATCAACTGGCCTACGTGCTGGCGTTTCGCGACGGATTCGGACTGATCTGGGCCAACTTACGCGGCCTCAACCTGACCCGGAGGGCGCTGCCGAGCCCCGAGCTGGCGAGCGCCTGCTCGTCTCACGCGGTGGCACTGCTCTACGTGCCCCAGCTCGTCAAGCGGGCTCACCACTTCGGACAGCTCGGAGTCGAGCTGCAGGAGCGCTACGGAGACACCTTCACGCATGCCCAGGCGCTGGGTCGCCAGGCCAGTCTCGAGCTCTTCAGCGGCTCGCTGCAGAAGTCCGAGGAGCTGGGTCGCCGGGCCCTGGCGGTTTTCCAGCGGACCGGGGGGCGTTGGGATCTGTTCATGACCGCCTACAACCTGGCTCTCAACCTGTATCGGCAGGGACGGCTGCGCGAGTCGCTGCAACTGGCCCGGGACAACTTCCGGGGCGCCCTCCGGGTGGACGCCTTCACGGCCGTCCTCAGCCTGAAGGTCATCGGGCGCATCGGAGCGTTGCCCACGCGCTGGCAAGAGGAGATCGACCCGGGCGACCATCCCAACGTGCAGTTCGTGTACGCCGAGGTGCGCGCGCTCGAGCACCTGCAGCAGGGTCGTCCCGCGGCCGCCGCCGAGGCCTATGGCCAGGCCTTGCGGATTGCCCGCCAGCTCGGAGCCGCGCTCGACCTGCCCCCGCTGCTCGCCTGGCAGTCCCAGGCGCTGCGCAAATGGGCCTACGGTCTCGGTCCGGGAGCGGCCGTGCAGCGCCGGGAACTGTTGCGCCAGGCTCGCCGCAACGTGCGCGAAGGATTGCAGATTTGCGGCCGGGCCTACCCTGCTTACCGTCCCCGGCTGCTGCGCGAAGCCGCCTGGCTGGCGCTGGAGCGCGGTCACACGGCCCGTTGCCGGGGGCTGTTCCAGGAGGGCCTCGAGGCCGCGCGCGCGCTGGGCAGCCGCTACCAGGAGGCGCTGCTGTTGCTCGACCTGGCCGAGGTCGGAGCGCAGCAGGGCTGGCCGGGCAATCCTCGCTACCAGGCTTTGCGCCTGCTGGCCGACACCGGGCGCGGCTGGGAGGTGGAGTCCACCGAGCCCTTCCCGTTGCTGACGGCGCACCTGCTGGAGTGGGGTCGGGCCGTGGCCAACTCCTTGACTCACGCCGAGGCGATCGAGACCACGCGCCTGGCGGCCGAGCAGCTCTTGATGGCGCAGGCCCGGGCGCCGACCGGCAACCACCCCGAGGTGGCCGAGCCGGCGCTCATCGAAGGCGGCATGCTGCTGCCTCTGTGGGCCGAGGGACGCCTGGTCACCATGCTCCACCTCTTGAGCCGGGCGCCGTTTGGCGACACCGAGCTGCAGGTCGCGCGCTTCCTGGCGGCGGTGGCCGGGGGCGCGCTCGAGAACGCCACCCGGGTGGAGGCGATTCGCGATCGCGAGACGCGTTTTCGCGCGCTCTTCGGCGGCGCGGGCGTGGGGATCGCCCTGCTGGATGGAGCCGGGGTGGTGCGCGAATCCAACGCCACCCTGCAGGAAATGCTGGGCTCGGAGCTGGACGGGCGCGAGTTCCAGGAGTTCATCTACCGCGAGGATCGCCCGGCCTTCCGGGCCCACTGGGAGACGCTCGAGGAGGGAGGCACGTTCTCGCTCGAGCAGCGCCACCTAGGGCCGCATCAGAACCTGCTCTGGGCCGACCTCCGCGTGACCTCGCTGGGTGGCGAGAACGGCGTGGTCATCTCGCTGGCCGATGTCAGCTCGCGCCGGTTGAACCAGATCGCCAAGTTCCAGGAGAGCGAGCGGCGCCTGCTGGCCACCGAGGTTCACGACGCCATCTCGCAGCCGCTGGTGGCGCTGCGCTTCCGGTTGGAGGCGGCCGCCGGCGAGGACGCGGCGGGCACCCTGGGAATGGCCGCGGCCCAGACCCTGCAGGTGTTGAACCTGGCCCGCAGCCTGATGTCCGACCTGCGCACGCCGACCTTCGAGGAGGTCGACCTGGGCGGCGCCCTGGTCGAGTATCTGCGCGAGTTCGAGCAGCTCTGGGGCGTGCGGGTGTGGTGCGAGATCGGCTCGGACCTCGGTCTGGTGGAGGGGGTCTCCGCCGTCTTCGCCTATCGCATGCTAACGGAGGCCTGCATCAACGTTCGCCGACACGCCCGCGCGGGCGTGCTGCGGCTGCGCGTGCGCCGGCGCGCGGGCCGCTTGCGCGGGACGGTGGCCGATGACGGCGCCGGATTCGACCTGAAGACGGTGACATCGCGTCGCTATGGACTCAAGGGCGTCCGCGAACGCGCCGAGTTGCTGGGAGGCTGGGCGCGCGTGCGCTCGCGGGTGGGCGGCGGAACGGTGGTGAGCTTCGAGATCCCCGTGCGTTACGGGGAGTAACGGCTCGGGTTGAAGAATTGTTGCCAGGTGAGCGAAGTCGAGGTCACCTCCGACATCCGACCTTTCCTCGAAGCGACCAGGGGGCGCCAGGCGACCCTGTCGGACTACGGCGACAGCGGGCAGCGCCTGGCCCTACGCCTCACGGCCCCATCCGAGGAAGATCTCTACGTCCTCTGCCTGAGCATCAAGCACATCCATGCGCCGGTCCGGTGGGAAGACTCCCAGCTCGAGATCGAGCAGCCGGATCCCGAAGGGCCGGCGCGCCTGTTCGACCGCCGCAACGACGTGGAGATTCTCTGCAGCGAGGTGCTCGGCATCACCTCTCACGGGGGCGCCTACGATTGCTGCGGGGGCTCTGCCGAGATTTGAAGGTCGAAGACGAGCACGCCTTGCTTGCCGCCCTCCAGGGCCGCGACCAGGCGGGCGCCGGCCAGCTCGTGGTCGGGGTGGACGAGGTAGGCGTCGCGCGCCCGCGCGTCGCGAAAGTCGATGACGAAGCCGTCGTTGAACCCGTGTGTCAGGCTTTCGGGGCTGACATTGGGGCCGAAGCTGGCGTGCAGGAAGCCGTCGATTTTCTCCTCGAGAGCAGCCACTTCGGCATAGATCGCCTCGCGCTCCGCGGTCGGCACGTCAGGCCTGAACTTCACGAAGACGCAGTGGCGGATCAACGCTGCTCGGAGGATTTGGCGCGCTGGATCGTGAGGTGGCGCGAGGCCAGCTTCCAGTCGTCGCCTTCCTTGACCCAGACGTGGGTGTAGGCGCGTGGTCCCATGGGTTTGCCTTCCCAGACGCCCTTGATGTTCCAGGTGCCGGTCACGATGGCGGTGTCGCCGTAGAAGCTGACGTGGATGTCGCTAATCTGCACGTCCTCGACCTTGACGGTGTTGCCCAGGAGCTTCATCTGGTCGTCGCGGGTCGACTTGCTGCCGTCGGGCCAGATCGCGACGAACTCGGCGGTCAGCATCGGATCGAGGGCTTTGGCATTCTGGGTGGCGACGGCTTTGCGGAAAGCCTCTTCTTTGGCTCTGATGGCAGGCTCCTGGGCGAAGCACAGGCTGGTCGTGAGAGCGATGAACAAGAGAAGTGAGCGTAGCATCGGATCGCCTTCGCAGGCGGTCAACGATCGCCTGCCTGGAGAGCAGAGCCTCTCGACCGGGAATCAGGCCGCCACCAGCATCTCGTTGCGCCAGCGCTCGCCGACCCTCTCGAAGATAAGGTCGCTCGCGGTGCCCTTCACGATGAGGTATCCCTGGTGGACCAGCTTGAGGTGGCAGGCCATGCAGAGGACGATCTGGTTCTCGTCGCCGTTGTCGCCGCCCTGGGAGCGGAACACGACGTGATGCGCGTGCAGCTTGCATTTTGCGGTGCAGCCGGGCGCGCTGCACGTGAACTCGTCGCGGAAGAGCAACCGCTTCTGCTGCCCTTTGAGCTGGTGCTTGTCCTGGTGGGCGTAGGTGAACGTGAGGGCGAGGGCGGCCGCCACGTGGCCAAAGTCGCCCCCCGCGGCCTGCTCGACGGCGGCTTCGGCGGCGAGGACATTTCTCAAGACGTCGAGAGTGAGATGCACCCGGAACGGGATGAGCTCTTCGGCGGGGCAGAAAAACATCTGGCAGGTGAGCACTTCCACGAGTTGCGCGTTGGCCCAGGCGACGGGGTCGGTGCCGGCCAGCGTGGGAATGGTGCCGGGCAGCCGGATGAGGCGCAACCAGGCCGGGGCGCAGTGGGCAGGTTTGGCGTGAGTCGGCGCCTGGTCGACCCAGGTCTCGAAGAGGTGCTTTTCGAGGCCCATCAGGTGCTTGACCCAGCGGGTCAGCACTTTGCAGCTGGTCTTGGCGGCAAACCCGACCCAGGGCTCGGTGTGGAGGCCGCGCTCGAGGGCGGGCCAGAGGATGTCCACTTTGCTCACGGTGATACGACCGTCTCGCAGAAATTGCTGGAGGGCGGGACGAGTGCGCAGGCGACGCTCGCGCAGTGCCAGCGCGCGGGTCTGCGAGCCGGAGAGGCCCAGGCACTCTTTGCCGTAGTGGCTGATGTTGGCGAAGCAGGGGAGCAGCGTGCCTTCCATCTCGACCAGGAGCTGGCCCAGCACGAGCTGGGTGCAGCGTTGGGTTTCCAGAAGGGCGAGCGCTTCTTGCTGCAGGGCCAGCGCTTCACGGGGGAGCTCGCGCTCGAGGAGCTCGACGGGTTGGAGGCGCAGTCCCAGAAAATCCCACTCGCGCCAGGTGCGCTCGAGGGCTTCCTCGACTTGCTTGTTGCGGCGGCGCCGGACGTCGTAGACGGTCACCTGGGGCGCCTGGACGCCCCCGAGGAAGTCGGCCACGATGAGCTCCCAGGCTTCGGATGGGGAGAGCTGCGAGCCGCCCATCGCGCTGCAGAGCTCGATAGCTTCCTGGACCCATTTGGATTCGGTGGGTGTGAGGTGGTAGGTGCGCGTGAGGAGGTCTTCGGTCTGGTCTTTGAGGAGCTCGCGCAGGGCGCGCACGGTGAGACGGCTGGCCTGCTCGACGAGGACCTCTTCCTGGTCGGGGTGCCTGGCGAGGTGCGGAGCGAGCTGCAGCGCTTTCTCGGCGTGGATGCGCCCCTGCAAGAAGGCCTGCTTGAGGTGGGCGAACCTGTCGAGGGCGTCGACGAGGCGGATGGCGCGGTTGACCGTGGCGGAGCAGAGGCCGAGGCGGTCGTTGCAGTAGTCGGTGAAGCGGCTGAACCCGAGCGGGAGAATGTGTTTCTTGAGCTGGCGCCCGATTTGCCCGAGCCGCACCTCGGCGACGCGCTCGATGGCGAGGATGCGCCGGCACTCGCCGTCGATGCGGACGAGCGCTTCGAGTTGCCAGGCGAGTTCGAGGGAGGACATGCTTCATTTTACCAACTTGAACGGTGTTCGAGCAAATCGTCGAACGGCTGGAAGCACTGTATTTAAGCCGTTTTTCGGGAGCGCAAAATTGTACCAAAAGGAACTTCTGACGAGATTTTCGTCGTTTAGTATCCGGAGTCTGGTTCAATCCTGCTGTGGGCCCGGCCAGGGCCCTTGCTGGCCAGAATTGAGGCTGTGTCTGACTTCCGCCTCTTGACGTAAGCCCTCATTCCGTGCACCCAACGCACAATCTCGAAGGCCACCGCAACCGCCCAATCGACTCGTGCCCTCTCCTGACCATCTCAAAGGTGATCTCGAGTTCTCGCAACGATCAGGCCCCCTCCAGTGCGGTCTTCAGTGGCTGCGCCACGCACAGTCTCCCGTAGCTGGGGGAACGGTGGGAAACTCAAGCCCATGAACGCTGAGTTTTCCATGGTTTCCCCGGCCGCCACGACGGGGCCCCGCCCCGCGGCTAACCCCGCCGAGCCGGGCCCGGTCGGCGCCGAGGCCACGCCCCGACGAGGCCCCGCCCCGCGGCTAACCCGGCCGAGCCGCCCCGGTCGGCCTTCCCCGGCCGCCACGACGAGGCCCCGCCCCGCGGCGAACCCGGCCGATCCGGGCCCGGTTGTCCTTCCCCAGCCGCCCCGACGAGGCCCCGCCCCAGCATTTCGTCCAGAGACTACGTCCCCGCCGAGACACCGGGAGATTCCCCCTGCACGGGGAAGCCTATCCCCATGAAAGCACTCTTGATCTTTCTCGGCCTGCTGGCGTTCGCGGCGGCCGACCCTTCGGTGGCGCTGGTGCGCAAATACGGGTGGGAGATCGTGGGCAAGCCAACGGTGATCCACATGGACGTCCCGGAGAACCTCAACGGGCTGCCGTTCCACCACTACCAGTCGGCCAGCAAGGCGATCGGGCTCGACCTGACGCCCGCGCAGGGCAAGAAGATCGCCCTGACCACCTATACCCTGACCCGCAAGACGAAGTCGGGGGCCAACCTCTACGCCCACGTGGCCATGCTCAACAAGAAGATCGTCGGGGCCTGGCTGTCCACCGACGCGCCCGTGGCCCCCGGCATTCAACCGCTGAGCGACAAGAAGATGGGGTCCAACTGGTAGCCGGATGGACAAGCTGCTCGACAACCTCCGAAGCGGGACGGTCGACAGCCAGGGGACCTTCACGGTCGACCTCGGGGCCCTCGAGGAGAAGCTCGAGACTCACCAGTTCAAACTCCCCGGCTTCGCGCTCCTCAAGCTGATCCAGGCGGCCGGGACCGGACGCCCCCACGAGGTGCGCATCCGGCTCTCGCGCAGCGAGCTGACGCTGGAAGCCGACCTGCACACTCTGCCGGCCGGGGTGTCCGCGCTCGAGGAGCTCCTCGACCAACCCCTCAAGACCCACTCCACCCGCTTCACCGAGCACCTCGCCTGGGGCTGGGCCGCCCTGCGGGGAGAGCGCCCTCGGCGGGCCTTCCTCTCGCTCTGGGGCGGAGGCGCGGGGCGCAACGCGCTGATGGAAGGGCCGCAGTGGTCCACCCGCTGGGAAGCGTTCGAGAGCCAGCGACCGGTGCCGGGATTCCGCATCCAGATCGCCCGCGCCAGCGCGGGCGGACTGACCGGCCTGCTGCACGGGCTGCGCTCGCGCGCCACGGTCGAGCATGGCGTGCTGCTCGATCGCTGCAGCTGCGCGCCCTTCCCGGTAAAGCTGGACGGGCGGCTGATCAACAATCCGGAGCGCCATCTCACCGCCGGCCTCGGAACCACCCCCTTGCCGATGCCACCGGCCTACCTGCTGGTGGAGCGAGTGCTGTTCAATCCGGGCGACGAAGCCCGCATTGCCGTGCCCGATCCGGGCTGCTGCCGCATGACCGCGGACGATTTCGTGCTCGACGACCTGGCTCTCGAGGTGCACGGCCCCGGCCGGTGCTTCACCAAGGAATGGCGCCACTTGCACGGCGGACGCGCCTTCCCTGCCTCTGCCTTTCGCCGGGGAGAAGGTTTCGCGCTCGATCACCGCGGTGTCTGGAAGCTCAACCCCGCGACTCTGACGCACTCCTCCTGGAAAGAGCCGCGCCGGGGACAGGAGCTGCCGCTCGCCCGGGCCGTCCTCTTCCTGCGGGCGGGACTGACCGGGCCCAGCTATCTCATCCTGGTCCAGGACGGCGTGGCCGTGGGCTCGCATGAGGTCGACCTGGGCTGCCCCGGCATGCTGGCCATCGCCGCCGCCGATGGTTGGCCCACCGACCTTTCCCGTCTGCGCGTGCGCGAGGGCCAGGAGTTGAGCGACCTCTTGGTCCTCCTGCGCCTGCACGTCCAGGGAATGCTGATCAACCTGCGACGCTCGATTTCGGCCTTCGAGAAGCTCGACGCACGACTGTCGGTCGGCCTCGACAGGCAGATCCAGGCGCTCATTCCGGAAACTTTCAGCCGCCCCGGTTAACGTGGTAGGCGTGAATATCCGCCCCGACGACACGAGCGCACGTGTTCGCGCCAGCACGCCCGCGACGACGGCCGCCCAGCCGCCCCTCGAGCAACTGGCCCGCGACGTCGTACAGAAGGGGGCATCCTTCGAGGTGCCCCGGCGCTTCCGCCTGTGGGGGCCCAAGCTGCGCGAAGCGGACGCGGACGAGGTGGCCAAACGTCTCCAGCAGGGGAAGCGGGACGCCGAAGTCCACCTGCCCACGGGCAACCTTCCGCTGCGCAGCCCCGAGGATCTCACCGAGCTGGCGGTCTTCCTGGGGGGCGCACCGCCCGAGAGCCTGTCCCACGCGCGCCTCGCCCATGACCTGCAGGAGCTGGCCGGACAGGGCTGGCGCTTCCACGCGGGCGAGACCGAGGTAGGCCTGTACGGGGCTTACAATGCCCTGACCGACGCGAGCTTCGAGCTGGAAGCGCTCACGGCGCGGCGCGATGGAGCCAGCGTCCCGCTGGCCGACGGGGGCGGGGTAGGGGAGATGCAGCGCTTCTACAACGCGGACCCGCTCGGCAAGCTGGAGCTGCAGGGCTACCAGTTCTTCGACGCCGAGGGCCACCGGCGCGCCGCCCTGGGAGCCCCGCCCGCCTCACTGGGTCGCGAGGGACAGCCCTGGTTGGAGGTCGGGCGTATCCAGGAGCTGCCCCGCCTGGAGGCCCATCTGCAGACCTATGGCAGCTCCGATCTGGCGCGCCGGGCTTTCGCCTACGAGGACGATCACGACCTGGCCCGGCTCTGGAACGGACTCCAGCCCGAGGAGCGAGAGCGCCTGACGCCTCTGGCTCTGAGCGCGCAACCCGACCTGTTGCAGACCGCGCCGCTCATCCGTCCCGAGGATAGGGGCGTGCAGAAAGCCTGGCTGGAAGCCATGGCGAGGCAGCCCGCCACCGAGAAGATGGCGCGCCTGGCCCTCGAGGTGGCCCGGGATCCGAAGCTCGCCGAGGCGGCCTGGCAGACCCTGGTGCGCTGCCCCGATCCGAAGACCGGGGCCGAGCTCTTGCAGGCGCAGCCACCGGGCTCGGCCGCCTACTTGAAGGCCCTGGAGGACTACCCCGACACGCAGGATAAGGTCCGCCAGCTGCAGGCCTGGCAACCCTCCGACGTCGGCTACGCTTTGCGGGGGCTGCCGCGCGCCCTGGCCGGAGAGAACCTGGCCCTGGTCTGCACCCACCCCGACGACTGGGCGATGCAGCAACGGCAGCTGCCCGCCGTCAACCTGGACGTGTGCTCGGAAATGCCCACCCGGTCGATGCGGACTCTCTTCTGGCAGGCGTCGCTGCAGAGCAAGACCCCCACGACCTTCGCCGAGCTGGTCGAGGTGGCGCGCGCGTTCGACCGTCTGTCGGCCGGCAAGCTCAAGCCCGAGGACGTTCAGGCCGTGCGCGCGGGAATGCTGCGCCAGGCCGCCCGCATGCCCGATACGAAACCCACGCTGGACCTCGTGAAGAGCTGGGGGATCACGCCTGACGACAACATCCTGAATGCCCTGTACAACGGTCACTCCGCGGCTAAACCGAAGGAGCTGGCGCTGGCCTGCACCCCGGTCGACGCGGCCCAGGATGCGCAGCTGCGCCAACTGGTGCCAGACAACGACGTGGCCCGCTCGCTGCGGTCGCTGTGCGGCTCGGAGAAGGCCCGGACCGCCATGTGGAGGGCCGGACTCGAGCACCCCAGGCTCCGGAGCTCCAGCGAAATGATGGCCATGCTGCGCGACTTCGATCAGCGCCTGGGAACCGGCGCCTATCCTGGACGGGAAGAGGACATCGCGGCTCTGCGCAAGGGGATCTATCCGCTGCTGGGTCAGCTGCCGGATGCGCAGAAGGCCTACCAGCGACAGCAGGCCTGGCAGCTGGCCGACCCGGACAAAGCCTACGGGGCTCTGCAAGAGAACCTGGCGGCGGGCACGCCCGAGCAGGTGGGCGCCCTGGCCCTGGCCAGCACGGCCGATTCCGACCTGCCTGCCCAGGAGCGGCAACTGGCCGAGCTGGGCCCGGATCACCCGGCCCACCGCATGCGCGCAGCCTGCCAGGCGCCGCAGACAAAGCTGGCCTTCTGGAAGGCGGCCATGGAAAAACCGCTCGTCAGCTCGGGGGCGGAGGTCATCCAATTCGCCAAGGTCTTCGACCAGAAGAACGGCACGCAGGACTTCCCAAACCGAGAGAGCGATATCCAGGCCGTGCGGCGGATCTTGCTGGCCGAGATGGACCGCTATGCGGATACCCGGCCGGCGCGCGATCTGCAGCGCTCCTGGCAGCTGGTCAACGAGGATACGGCGCTGAGCGGAATGCTGGGCAATCCCAAGCTCGGCACTCCCGAGGGCGTGGGCGCCTTCGCCCTGGCCTCGACCGATCCGACCGACCTGGCGGCGCAGGATCGTCAGCTGGCCGCAAATCCGCTGGTCAAGGAGCTGCGCGATGCCGCCTCCACGCCCGAGACGCGCCTGGCGTTATGGAAGGCGGGTATGGAGCATCCGTGTATCGGCACGGCGGCCGAGCTCTACGCCATGCTCACCCGATTCGATGCGCTGAACCAGAGCCAGTATGCCGGCCGGGACGCCGACATCGCGAAGATTCAGCCGTTGATCTACCGCCAGATGGGGCGGCTGCCCGACTCTAAAGCGGCCTACGAGGCGCAGCAGAAGTGGCACCTGGCCGATTTCGGTCAGGCGCTGAACGGGCTCTACCAGAGGCTTCCCGCCGGAACGCCCGAGGAGCTGGGCAAGCTGGCCCTGGCCAGCACGCGTGAGGATGACCTGGCCGCCCAGAAACTGCAGCTCCAGCAACTGGCCGATCCGAGCACGGCCGCTGTCCTGAGTCGGATGGCGGACGTCGCCACCAGCCCCAAGACGCGCGTGGCCCTGTGGAAGACCGGGCTGGCGCACCCCGGCGCGGTGACCAGCTCGGACGAGCTGCTGACGCTGCTGCGGAAGTTCGACGAAGCGCTGCCGACCACGGTCACCTTCCCCGGACGCAACGAGGACATCGCTGCCATCCGCCGGCAGATCTTCGCGGAGCTCAAGAAGCTGCCCGACAGCGCCGCCGCGGCCGCCCAGGTGGAGGCGTGGCAACCGGCCAACTGGGACACGGGCTACGATGGCTTGCTGAAGAACCGCAAAGCCTCGACTCCCGAGGAAGTCCGCGCCCTGGCGCTGGACTGCACGCTCTGGAGCGACGCTGCGATGCAAGATCGCCAGCTGGCGCAGCTGGCGCCCAGGGATATGGCCGAGCTGGCCACGCTCGTGCGCGGACGGGTGGCCTCGCCCGAGGTACGCTGGGCCGTGTGGCACGTGGTGATCGAAAATCCTTTCATGACCACCTCGAAGGAGGTGCAGAAAGCGACGGCTCGGATGCACGAGCTGCTGGCCAACCGTCCGGAGCTGCAGGGAGAGATCGAGACGGCCGGCGGGATCATGGAAGCTGCCATGCAGCTCTGGGCGATGCGTGCCAAGCAGACGCAGACCATCGCCGAAGAGGAGGGCCGGGTGATCGTGGGGGGCGTGGTTCTGCGCCGCCCGGCGCGGAGCGCGCCGGGGCAGGAGCAGGCCTCCTCGGGTGGGTTGGGATGACCACGCCCGTCCTGCCCCATCTCAAGCGCGCCACGACGCGCCTGCTGGGCTACCTGGCCGTCAGCGCGGTGGCCGCCTTTGCGCTGCCCGGACGCCAACCCTGGATGCTGCGCACGGTTTTCGGCTGGTCGGTCGGGGCGACCGTGGCGGTGCTGTGGAGCTTCTTCCGGGTGTTCAGCAGCAATGCCCGCACCACCCGGGAGCGCGCCGCCGCCAGCGATCCCGGTCGCACGGCCGTGTGGCTCGTGGTCTTGCTCTCGGCCGGACTCAGCCTGGTGGCTTCGCTCACGATCATGAGCGACCGCCGGATCGCCGAGCCGGCCTGGCAGCCTTATCTCCTGGGGCTGGGAATGTGGGCCGTCGTCAGCGCCTGGCTCCTGACGCATATCAGCTTCACCCTGCGCTACTCGCATCTCTATTACCGCGACGAGGGCGGCGTGGGCGGGCTCGACTTCCCGGGTGGCGAGCCCCCGGATGACTGGGATTTCGCTTACTTCGCCTTCACTCTTGGAATGTGCTTTCAGACCTCGGACATCGCCGTCACCGAGCGCTCGATCCGGCGCACGGCGTTGATGCACTCGATCCTTTCTTACTTCTACAACACCGTGATCGTGGCCCTGATCCTGAACCTGATTTTTGGCATCCTCTCGCCGGATTCGTAACGGGCGGCGTCGAAGGATACGGAATGCTGGAACTCAAGCCTCGCCGGTTCACGGTGGAGGAATACAACAAGATGGCTCAGGCCGGCATCTTCGAAGGCGAGCGGGTCGAGTTGATCGACGGGGAGATTTTGCCTTTGAGCGCCCATGACAAGATGCACAGCGACTCCGTGGCCCTGGCGAACAATCTTCTGGTGCGGGCTTACGGAGAGACCCACCTGGTGCGAGTGGGGTTGCCCGTCCAGTCGGGAGAGTATTCCGAGCCGGAGCCCGATTTCGCCCTGGTCCGCCCCGACGAGCAGCGCGCCGCGAGGCGTCACCCCACCCGGGCCGACCTCGTAATCGAGATCTCGTACACTTCGCTGGCCTACGATCGACTCAAGAAGACCGGACTCTACGCCAGCACGGGCATTCCGGAATACTGGATCGTCAACCTGGTCGACCGCTGCCTGGAGCGGCACCTGGAGCCGCAGGTCGATCCGACGGCCCCCTTCGGTTTTTCCTATCGCGTTCGGCAGGTCCACGGCCCGGACGAGCAGGTTCAGCCCGTCGCGGTGCCGGGACCTCCGGTAACCGTGGGCGGCCTGATGGCGCCCGCTACTTGAGGGTGTGCAGGTAGGCCACCACGTTCATCAGGTCCTGCTCGGTCAGAGCGGGGTTTCCGCCCTTCGGAGGCATGGCCACGCCCGTGGTGTTGGCCGTGTCGGACGTGTCCCTGCCCTTGGTGATGAAGGCCACCAGGTCCGCGTCGCTCAATCCGAGCATCGCGCTCCCCACCAGCGGTTTGCCCAGATTGGTGACGCCCTGGCCTTTGTCTCCGTGACAGGCCACGCACGTCCCTTCGAAGACGACCTTGCCTTTGGCAGGGTCTCCGGGGGCCGCGGCGGCGGTCTGGGTCGGCGTGGCCGAGGGTGCGGCCGTCTGCGCCGGGGTTTCAGGTTGACTGCCGCAGCCACTGAGGATGAGCCCGGCCAGCAGGGGTAACAAAACGGTTTTCATGATCGCCTCCTATGGTGAGGAACCTAGCAGGCTTGGGCGCTGGCGAAAATGATCTAGATCAAGTTGATCTAGATCATCGCCTCCGCTCCCCCGGCGGGGCACACTCAAAACGTGAGGCGCTGGCTGTTCCTGACCTATCTCGCCACGGCAGGCATCTTTCTGGTGCTGGGCGGGAGCCTGCTGGGCGTGATGATGCTGGTGCAACGGGCCGGCTTCATGCCCGTGCGGGCCTGGCAGGCCCACGTCGCCGCCCACGCCAGCTTCCAGGTCAACGGCTTCCTGGTCTTGCTCATCATGGGCATGGCCTACAGGATGCTGTGGACCCCCAGATTCGCCAGCGGCTGGATGCTCTGGTCCTACGTCTTCACCCTGGCGGGCGGGCTGCTGGGGGCCTTCCAGAGCCCGGCGGCGCCCGTCTTGCTGACCCTGGGCGCGCTGCCCTTGCTGGGCTTGACCTGGCCCTACGGAGCCTACCTGCGGACGGGCTCTCTCTGGTTGGCCTTCGCGCCCTGGAGCGGGCGGCCCGAGACGGCGATCTGGAGCTTTGCCTGCCTCTTCGCGCTGGGACTCGGCCAGAAGATGCACCCGGCGCTGCTGGGCCAGCCCTCTCCGCCCCGCTGGATTCGGCGCGCGGTCTGGATCTTGTGGAACCTCGGCTGCCTCGTCGACGCGCCCGGGTTGTTGCTGGTCGCAGCTTGCCTGCACGTGCGGGGCCTGTCCGTCTTCGCTCCCAAGACCCGTCCGGTGGCCAGGCCCTGGCTGGCGGCCGCCTTGCGCGCGGCCTATTTCTGGCTGCTCCTGGCCTGCCTTCTGGCGGTCGTGCAGGCTCCTGTCAGCCTCACGCGCCACACGCTGGCCACCGGCTATCTGATGACCCTCTTGCTGGCCATGGCGTGGCACCTGGTGCCCGCCCTGGAGCGCCGGCTCCCTCTGCCCGGCCCCGTCACGCTGGTGGGTAGCTGGCAACTGGCCACGGGCTTCCGGCTGGTCTGCCAGCTGCTGGGCTGGGCCACCGCGACCGCTCTGGGGGGCACGCTGCAGCTCCTGACCCTTTCTTTCGGATGCTGGCAGCTCTGGAGGCGCCTGCGCCGGGCCACTTGATCTGGATCATTTCTCCTCGATTTCGGGGGAGATAGGCTTTCTCCAGATACCTGAAGGGAGCCCCATTTCGTGACCAAGCTCAGAACCCTCATTGCGCTCGCTGCGGGAGGCCTCGCTTTGACGGTGGCCTGCTCGCAGGGCAGTGGCGGCGGCGGCGACGTAACCGGCGCCGGTCTGCCCGCCGATGTGGCGCAGGTAGCGAAGGAACGTGGGCTGACGCCTGACGATCTGTACGCTGCGGCCGCCACCTACACGCCCTCCGGCAAGCACGATCCCTACCTGATGTTCGCTTCCGGTGGCCATTCCGGCCAGATTCACGTCATCGGAATTCCCTCGATGCGATTGCTCAAAACCATCGCGGTGTTCACGCCCGAGCCCTGGCAGGGCTACGGATACGGCGGGAACCCCTCCAAGGTGCTGGCCGAGGGAAGCATCGACGCCAAGCATCCGCTGACCTGGGGCGACACCCATCATCCGGGCCTCTCGGAGACCAAAGGCAGCTACGACGGCAACTTCCTGTTCATCAACGACAAGGCCAACGCCCGCGTGGCGGTGATCGACCTGCGCGATTTCGAAACCAAGCAGATTATCAAGAACCCCAACGCCATCAGCGACCACGGTGGCTCGTTCGTGACGCCCAACACCGAGTACGTGATCGAAGGTCCTCAGTATGCCACTCCCGTCGGCTGGAAGTTCGCCGACCTGAAGGACTACAAGTCCAAGTATCGCGGCCTGATGACCTTCTGGAAGTTTGATCCGATCAAAGGCCGCATCCTCCCGGAGCAGTCCTTCCAACTCGAGCTGCCCCCTTACTGGCAGGACCTGGCCGACGCCGGCCGCGGTCCGAGCGAAGGCCTGATCTTCTGCAACTCGTTCAACACCGAGATGGCCACCGGCGGAGTCGAGGAGGGCAATCCTCCGTTCGAGGCCGGTGCCAGCAAGAACGACACCGACCTGCTGCATATCATCGACTGGAAGAAGGCCGAGCAGGTCGCTAAAGCCGGCAAGGTCACCAAGATCAATGGAATGCCGGTGATCAGCCTGGACACCGCGGTGAAGGAGAACCTTCTCTACTTCACGCCCGAGCCGAAGAGCCCCCACGGAGTCGACTTTACTCCCGGCGGCGAATACGCGGTGGTAGGCGGCAAGCTCGACCCCCACGTGACGGTTTACTCGGTCGCCAAGATCCGCGCGGCGATGGCGGCCGGCAGCAAGGAGAAGGATAGCTACGGCGTCCCGATCCTGCCGCTCGACGCGACCCGCGAGTGCCAGGTCGAGCTCGGCCTCGGCCCTCTGCACACCGTCTTCGACGACCAGGGCTACGCCTACACGTCGATGTTCCTGGACTCGGCCGTGGCCCGCTGGACGCTGGGCGGCCCGTACGAGAAGAAGCATCCCGAGGCGCCCTGGACGCTGGTCCAGAAGCTTCCGGTGCACTACAACATCGGCCACATCGCCGCCGTCGAAGGCGACACAGCCACGCCCGGGCACGGCTACGTGGTGGCGCTCAACAAGTGGTCCAGCGATCGCTTTACCAACGTGGGGCCGCTCCTGCCGCAGAACTTCCAGCTCGTGGACGCCAGTCGCACGGGCGAGCGGATGCGCCTGATCTACGACATGCCCATCGGGTTCGCCGAGCCGCATTACTGCCAGGTCATCCGCGCCGATCGCCTGCATCCGTTCGAGGTTTACCCGACGGTGGGCTACAATACCGAAACCGGCCAGAAGGATCCGAACTCCGTGGACAGCCCGAAGGGAGCACGCGTCGTGCGCAACGGCAACACGGTCGAGATCTTCACCGCGGTCATCCGCAGCCACTTCACTCCCGAGCACGTGAGCGTCAACCAGGGCGACCACGTCATCTGGCACCTGACCAACCTCGAGCGCACGCGGGACGCCACCCACGGCTTCGCGCTCTCGGCCTACAACCTCAACTTGAGCCTGGAGCCGGGTGAGACCGAGACCCTCGATTTCGTGGCCGACCAGGCCGGCGTCTTCCCCTTCTACTGCACCGAGTTCTGCTCGGCTCTGCACCTCGAGATGGTGGGCTACTTCATGGTCAAGCCCTCCGCGCCGGTGGCCCAGCGATGAGCCGCTGGCTCAGCATCGACCCCGACCTGAAGGTGCTGCTGCCTGACGGCAGCAGCCGCCCGATGGGCGAGTTCGTCTGGCCGATGGTCGTGTTCATGCTGGCCAGTCTCCTCTTGAGCGTCTCGCTGTTCGTGCCCTACTGGAGTCTCACCATGAAGGCCCCCCAGTATCCCCAGGGCTTGACCGCGACCCTGTTCATCAACAGCGTGGCGGGCGACGTCGCCGAGATCGACGGCCTGAACCATTACCTGGGAATGCCGTCCCTCAACGAGGGTGGCAAGATCGAGCGCCAGATCTCCCTGCTGGCGGTCGTGGTGATGGCTCTGCTGGTCTTCGCGGGCGTGTTCGTGCACAACCGCTGGGCGGTGCTGATGGCGCTACCGGCCATCAGCTTCCCCCTGCTGTTCCTGGGTGATTTGCAGATGATTCTCTATCACTACGGGCACAGCATCGACCCCGAATCGGCGCTGGGGCAGGCCATCAAGCCTTTCACCCCGCCGATCCTGGGCACCGGGCACATCGGGCAGTTCACCACCGTGGCCTCGTTCGGCCCCGGTCTCTACCTGGCCATGGCCTCTTCGGTCCTGGTGCTGGTGGCTCTTTACCTCCAGCGCCAGACTTACCGCCGCGTGCGGCAGGCGCGCCGTCAGGCGGCGGCGGCGTGAGAGCGCTGCTGGCCTTGCTCCTGGCGTTGTGCCTGCCGGCCGCGGCCGAGCCGCGGACGGTGAGCACCGCCGAAGAGCTGACGCAGGCCCTGCGAGAGTGCGACCACGTGCGGGTTCTGCCCGGCACGTACCGGGGCCACTTCGTCGTCGACCGGCCCCTGGTGCTGGAAGGCACCGGGCGGCCGGTCCTCGATGGGGGCGGCGACGGGACCATCCTCATCGTCAATGCGCCGGACGTCACCATTCGTGGCTTCGAGATCCGCGGCAGCGGCGTCGAGCCCGAGCAGGACCACGGCGGGATCGTGCTCAACGCCCCGCGCGCGCGGGTGCAGGACAATCGCTTCCGCGACGTCCTGTTCGGCGTGGTGGTGGCGCGCGCGGACGGCTCGCAACTGCTCGCCAACGACTTCGAGAGCAAGACTCAGTATGACCTCGGGCGCAAGGGTGATGCGGTGCGGGTCTGGTACAGCCAGCATGTCACCATCGAAGGCAACCAGGCGCGCGGCTGCCGCGACCTGGTCGCCTGGTATTCCTCCGACCTCGTCTTTCGCGGCAACCACGTGCAGGGCGGGCGCTACGGCGTCCATTTCATGTATTGCGATCGGAGCCGCGTCGAGCGGAACGTCTTGAGCGACAACTCGGTGGGCATCTACACGATGTACTCCACCGGCATGCGGCTCACCGACAACCAGGTGCTGCGGTGCCGGGGCGCCTCGGGCTACGGTCTGGGCTTCAAGGACGCCGATGACCTGGTGGCGACCGGCAACGTGCTGGTGGACAACCGGGCCGGGGTCTTCCTCGACAGCACCCCGGCCACGCCCGGGGCCGCCTGCGATTTTCGCGGCAACGTGCTGGCCTTCAACGACCTGGGCGTGGCCATGTTTCCCTCGGTCCACGGAGCCGTCTTCGAGGCCAACACATTCTACGAGAACGCCGAGCAGGTGAGCCTGGAGGGCGCCGGGCAGCAGGCGGAAAACCGCTTCGCGGGCAACTTCTGGAGCGACTACGCCGGGTGCGACCTGGACGAGGACGGGCGGGGCGACCAGCCCTATCGCTCGAGCAAGCTCTTCGAGAACCTGGCCGATCGCGATCCCAATCTGCACCTGTTCTCGGGCACCCTGGCCCAGCACGCGCTGGATGGAGCCGCCCGGATGTTTCCGCTGGTCACGCCCCAGCCCAAGCTCGAGGACGCCTCTCCGCGGATGACTCCTCCCGTGATGCCGCCGGTCGCTCCGGTGCACCGCAGCGCCCTGGGCTGGCTGTGGCCGGCGCTGGCCCTGCTGGGTCTGAGCGCTCTGAAGCTGCGTGGATTCCCTTCCGCCCCCGCCAAGAAAGGAACCGTCATGCCGTCCAAGATGATCGACGTGCGCAACGTCACCAAGAAGTTCGGGGCCGTGACGGCCCTGGACGACGTCAGCTTCCACCTGGTGCCCGGTGAGGCCCTGGCGCTCTGGGGCGCCAACGGGGCGGGCAAGTCGACCCTGATCCGGTGCTTGCTGGGGCTCTACGAGTTCCAGGGCGAGCTGCTGGTGGCCGGCCATTCGGCCCGCAAGCAGGGGAAGGCCGTCCGGGCGACGCTGGGCTACGTGCCCCAGGAGCTGAGCTTTCACGACGACCTCACGGTGGCCCAGACGATGGCTTTCTACTCGGCCCTGCGCGGCGCAACCGGTCAGGGAGCGCTGGCGCAGGTGGGTCTGGATCACTGTCCGGACCGCCTGGTGGGCGCCCTGTCCGGAGGGATGAAGCAGCGCCTGGCGCTGGCTCTGGCCCTGCTGGGCGATCCGCCGCTGCTCGTGTTGGACGAGCCGACCTCCAACCTCGACCTGGCCGGCCGCGAGGAGTTCGTCAAGCTGCTGATCGGCCTGCGCGAGCAGGGCAAGACGCTGCTCTTCACCAGCCACCGGCTGGAGGAGGTGCTGGCGCTGGCCGACCACGTGGTGGTGCTCGAGCGCGGCCACGTGGAGAAGGTCTCCAGCCCGGCCGAGCTGGTGGGCACCCAGGTCATCAAGCTGCACATGCCGCGCGAGAGCCTGGACCTGGCCCTGGAGCAGCTTTCTCAGGCCGGCTACGAGGCGCGCCGGAACGGTCGCGGCGTCTGGGTCTCGGTGCCCAGCGACCAGAAGGCGTCGCCCATCCAGACGCTGGCCCGCGCGGGTATCCTGGTCACGGATTTCGAGGTGTGAGATGAGAGCTCTTTTGACGATCGCCAGTAAGGAAGTGCAGGACGCTACCCGGACCCGCTGGTTCTGGCTCTATACCGGGGCCTTCAGCCTCTTATCCCTGGCCCTGGCAGCCACCGCTCTCGTCGGCTCGGGCTTTTCGGGAATGGCGGGCTTCGGCCGCACCACCGCCAGTATGATCAACCTGGTGCTGCTGGTGGTCCCGCTGATGGGCCTCACGGCCGGCACGTTGAGCCTGGCGGGCGACCGCGAGCGTGGCACCCTGGCCTACCTGATGGCGCAGCCGGTCAGCCGTTTCGAAGTGTTCTGGGGCAAGTTCGCGGGCCAGTCCCTGGCCCTGGGAGCCAGCCTCCTGCTGGGCTTTGGCGCCAGCGGCGTCTACCTGGCCCTGCGCGGCGGACGCGAGCAGAGCCAGCTTTACCTGGTGCTGCTGGTGCTCGCCCTGCTGCTGGCGCTGTCCAGCCTGGGATTGGGCTTTCTGGTCGCCTCGCTGGTGCGCAAATCCTCGGCCGCCATGGCGGTTTCGCTGGTGCTGTGGCTGGGGCTGGCCTTCCTGGGCGACCTGAGCCTGCTGGGGCTCACGGGGATGGGTCACCTGCAGGCCGGGACGTTGTTCCACCTGAGTCTGGCCAATCCGTTGGAGGTCTTCCGGATGGCCAGCGTCTTCTCGCTGCGCGCCAGCCTGGAGTCGCTCGGCCCGGCCGGCCTCTATGCCATGCGCTGGTACGGACCCTACACCCTGGCTCTGTTCGCGGGCGCTTTGGCCCTGTGGGCCGCGGCTCCCGCCACCCTGTCCTATGCCGTCTTCCGGCGGCGCACTTTGTTCTGAGGAGAATGGTCATGCGGAAATTGCTGTTGGCTCTGGTTTTGTTGACGGGTTGCGCCGCCTCGCGCCCCGCAGGCCCGCCCGAGGTTCACTACGGTCAGGACGAGTGCTCGCGCTGCCGGATGCTGGTCGAGGACGCCAAATTCTGCGCCGGCACCCGCCTGGGCGAGGAGGTCCGGGTCTTCGACGACCTGGGCGAGCTGTTCGAGAAGCCGCTGCGCGAGGGCGAATTGGCCTGGGTGCACGACTACGACAGCCAGGCCTGGATCGACGCCCGCACCGCCACCTACATCCGTTGTCCGGGCCTGAAGAGCCCGATGGGATACGGAGTGCTGGCGTGCCGCGAGCCCGCCCAGGCCGCCGTGCTGGCGGCTCGCTACAAGGGCGAGGTGCTCACCTTCAAAGAGATGTGGGAGCGCTGAACGCCAGCTGGTCGAGGGAGTAGGCGGCCAGGTGGCCCCAGTCGCGCGGGGTCAGAGGACTCAGCTCGACGGCCCCCGCCAGGAGCGCTCGCTCGACCACCAGGTAGACTTCGCTGCGGGGGATGCCCCGGGCGCGTGCCGGGTCGGGCAGCGCGTCTCGGAGCAGGGGCCGGATCGAAGTCTCGGGCCTGAGCCCCAGGCAGCCCGCTCGCCCAGAGCGAACTCGGTCATCCAGGCGCGGCTCGTCTTTTGAGCCCTGGCCGGTCGGTCCTGGCACCAGCAGGGACGAATGCAAGCTCCCAGAACCTCCTCCCCACCGTGATCGACCTGACGAAGATCCCTCTTTTCTCCGGCCTGAGCCAGCCCGACGTGGAAGCGTTGCAGAGCGCCCTGCACGTGCGCAAGATGGCGGCCGGCACGCGGATTTTCGACGAAGGCGACCCGGTCCGCGGGTTCTACATCGTGCAGAAGGGCGCGGTCAAGATTTTCAAGGTCTCTCCGCGGGGCCAGGAGCAGGTGCTGGCCGTGAATTCCCCCGGGCAGTCGTTCGCCGAGGCCGCGGTGTTCATGGGGGGAGGTTATCCTGCCTCGACCGAGTGTCTCGAGGACAGCGAGCTCCTCTTTGTCGAGCGCGAGGCCTTCGTGCGCCGGCTCCATGAAGATCCGGAGCTGGCCCTGCGCATGATGGCGGGCATGGCGCTCAAGCTGCGCCGCATGGTGGCCATGGTCGAGGACCTCACGCTGCGCGACGCGCGCGGGCGCCTGAGCCGCTACCTCCTGGGCTTGCTGCCCGAGAACGCGCGGCCTCCCGTCCCCCTGGAGCTTCCGGCCCAGCAGATGCTCATCGCGCGCATGCTCGGCATCACCTCCGAGACGCTGTCGCGCACCCTGCGCACCTTGAAGGAGGAGGGCACCCTGGAGATCGGCGGGGGAGGGAAATTCACGGTGCTCGATCTGGAATCGCTCCGCGTCGCGGCCGGGGAATCCTCGGGAGGTTGATCTAGATCATTGGCCGGGCTCGGGCCCGGTGCGAGACTGGTCCCATGAACAGCCCCCTGCGCCGTCCGCCCGCGGACAGCCGAATCAGCCCCTTTCTCGTGATCTGGGAGACGACCCGCGCCTGCGACCTGGCCTGCCGGCACTGCCGGGCCAGCGCCCAGCCCGACCTGGACCCGCTCGCCCTCTCCACCGAGGATGCTCGCGCGTTGCTGCGCCAGGTACGCTCTTTCTCCGAGCCGCCGCCGCTCTTCGTCTTCACGGGCGGGGACCCGTTCAAGCGCCCCGACCTCTGCGAGCTGGTCGCCTACGCCACCGAGCTGGGATTGCACCCCGCCGTATCGCCGTCGGCCACCCCGCTCTTGACGCGCGAGAGCCTGTCTCGCCTGCAGGAGGCCGGCGCGCGCGCCATCTCGCTGAGCCTGGACGCCTCCACGGCGGAAGCGCACGATGCCTTTCGCGGGGTGCAGGGCTCCTTCGACCTCACGCTGCGGGGGGCGCGACTGGTGCGCGAGCTCGGCATGAAGCTCCAGATCAACACCACCGTGACCCGCCACAACCTGCGCGACCTCCCCGCCCTGGTCGAGCAGCTCGTGCCGCTCGAGCTGATGACCTGGAGCGTGTTCTTCCTCGTGCCCACGGGGCGCGCTCAGCATCAGGACGCCATCACGGCCGAGGAGTGCGAGTCGGTGATGCACTTCCTGGTCGACGCCTCGCCGTTTCTTCCGCTCAAAACGACCGAAGGCCATCACTACAAGCGCGTGCTCATCCAGCGGCAAAGGGGTCCGGCTCCTGCCACGGAGCTCTACCGCGAGCTTACGTCCGAGCTGCGCCGCCGGGGCGCGACGTGGCAACCCCGCGCCGCCGCCCGGCGCAAGCCGCTGCACATCAACTCGGCCGACGGATTCGTCTTCATCTCGCACCACGGAGACGTCTTCCCGAGCGGCTTCCTGCCGCTCTCGGCGGGCAACGTGCGCCAGCAGAACCTGGTGCAACTCTACCGCGAGAGTCCCTTGTTCCGTGCGTTGCGTGCCACGTCCGACCTGAAGGGGCGGTGCGGGGCCTGCGAGTTCCGCGAGGTCTGCGGAGGCTCGCGCTCACGGGCCTACGCCGCGACCGGCGATCCCGCCGGCGAGGACCCGCTCTGCGCCCATCGACCGGAGATCGCCCTGTGCGCCGCGTCGTAGTCGTCGGCGGCGGCATCGCCGGTCTGGCTACCGCCTATTTCCTGCGCGACCAGGCCGAGGTTACCGTGCTGGAGTCGGAGTCTCGAACCGGCGGCAAGATTCTCAGCGAGGCCCATCGTGGCTATCTGCTGGAGGGCGGACCGGACGCCTTCGTGGCCTACAAGCCGGCGGCCGTCGAGCTCTGTCGCGAGCTGGGTCTGGAGGTCGTGAGCACGCTTCCCGCGCGGCACCGCGGGCAGATTTTGCACCGGGGGGCTTTGCGTCCCGTACCCGACGGCCTGGTCGGAGTGATCCCCTCGCGCTGGCTCCCCATGGCCCTCACGCCGCTGTTGTCCCTGCGGGCCAAGGTGCGCATGCTGGCCGACCTGCTGCTGCCCGCGCGAGCGGGTCTGGAGGACGAGTCCCTGGGCGGCTTTCTGACGCGGCGCCTGGGGCGCGAGCTGGTGGAGCGACTGGCCGATCCCCTGCTGGGCGGCATCTACGGCGCCCCGGCCGACGACCTCAGCGCCCGCTGTCTGTTTCCGCGCCTGCTCGAGCTGGAGCGCCGCCATCGCAGCCTGATCCTGGGAGTGCTGCGCCAGCCCAAAGCTCCCGCCGGACCGCAGATGCTGAGCCTGCGCGGCGGCATGGCTACGCTGCCGGCCGCCCTGCACGAGCGGCTGAACGGTCGCGTGCGCGTGGGCCAGGCCGTGGAACGGGTCGAGAGCGGCCGCGTGAGGGTCGGGGGCGACTGCGTGAACGCCGACGCGGTGGTGCTGGCCACCCCGGCCGGAGTCTCGGGCCGCTTGCTGCCGCCTGGTCCGAGCCGCGATGTGCTGGGCTCGATGGTCTACCAGAGCGTGGCCACGGTCGGTCTGGCGCTCGAGCGCGAGCAGGTGGGCCATCCTCTCGACGGCCATGGCTTCGTGGTGCCGGCGCGCGAGCCCGGGCCGGTCACGGCCTGCACCTGGGCCAGCTCCAAATTCGCCCGGCGCGCCCCCGGCGGGGGAGTCCTGCTCCGGGCCTACCTGCGCGACCCGCGCGGGACCGACGAGGAGCTGGTGGAGCGGGTCACGGACAGCCTGCGTCCGCTGCTGGGCCTGCGCGGACGGCCTCTGTTCGGCCGCGTCCATCGCTGGGAGAACCCCGTCTATCGCGTCGGTCACGGCCCGCTGGTGGAGGCGGTGGAGCGCACGCTGCCCGACGGGGTCTTCGTCACCGGCAGCGCTTACCGGGGTGTCGGCATTCCGGACTGCATCGAGCAAGGCCGCCAGACCGCGGCCGCGGTCGCGAGGCGGCTGGCCAACC
>JBDHVW010000057.1:0-51746 GCA_039809865.1 Vulcanimicrobiota bacterium | reverse complement strand
TCGGTCGCCTTCAGGATGTCCTCGAGCTGGGCCACGCTGGTGGCGCTGGCGATGGGAGCGGTGACGCCCGGCCGGGCCATCAGCCAGGCCAGCGAGATCTGGGCCAGGGTGGCTCCGGTCCGGGCGGCCACCTCGTCCAGGGCCTTCAGCACGCTCTGGCCCTTTTCGCTGGTGACGTAGCCCTTCAGCGTGGGTCCGCGGACGCTCTTGCCGAGGTCGTCCTCGGTCCGGTACTTGCCGGTCAGGAAGCCGCTGGCCAACGAATAGTAGCCACACACGCCCAGGCCTTCCTGGATACACAGCGGCTCGAGCTCGGCCTCGAAGGCGCGCTCCACCAGCGAGTATTGGGGCTGCAGGCACTGGTAGCGCGGCAGGCCGTGCCGCGCGCTCGTGTCCAAAGCTTCCCGAAGACGCGCCGGAGTGAAATTGGAGCAACCGATCCAGCGCACCTTGCCGGCCTGGATCAGCTCGGCGTAGGTCCCCAGGACGTCTGCCATCGGGGTCTCCGGGTCGTCCTGGTGCGAGTAATACAGGTCGATGTGGTCGGTGCGCAGGCGCTGCAGAGACTCGTCCAGCGCATGGCGGATGTAGTCGGGTTTCAGGCCCTTGCCGCCGGGCATCGGCCCGCCCACTTTGGTCGCCAGGACGACCTGCGAGCGGTTCTTGCGCGCCGCCATCCACTCGCCGAGCATGCGCTCCGAGTCGCCCCCGGTGGAGCCAGGCTGCCAGCGCGCGTAGACGTCGGCCGAGTCGATGAAGTGGTGGCCGCGCGCCAGCAGCGCGTCCAGGATGGCGAAGGAGGCGTCGCGGTCGGCCGTCCAGCCGAGCACGTTGCCTCCGAAACAGAACGGGGTGACCTCGAGGTCGGATTGGCCGATGCGGCGTTTCATAGCGCTCCTAGTAAAGCAAGAATGACGCCCGGCGTTTTCGGAACTCCTCCAGCTTCGCCTGCCACGACTGCTCGATCTGAACGGGGGTCTCGCCCGCCTTCAACCGGGCCAACGTGTCCGCGTTGTCGAGCAGCACGTCCATCCGGGCGGTGTCCCACTCGCGCGGATGCAGGCGCAGCAGGGCCGAGGCGATCTCCATCCCCATGCGGCAGGGCTTGAAGACGGCGCGGTCGGTGATCAGGATCAGCACGCCGCTGCACTTCTCGCCCGCGAACTTGGAGCTCGTCGGGGTGAACTCGAGCGGCACGAAGCGCACGCCCGGCAGGCCCTGCTCGTTGAGAAGCATCGCCAGGCGCGAGCCGTCGAGCCAGGGCGCGCCGAACTGCTCGAAGGGGCGAGCCGTGCCGCGCCCCACGCTGAGGTTGGTCGTCTCCCACAGGCCCACCCCCGGATAGAGCAACGCCGCCGTGGGCCCGCGCAGGTTGGGCGAAGGGTTGACCCACAGCTCCTGGGTCTGATCGAACCACAGGTTGCGCGCCCAGGGGTCCATCTTGATCACCGTCAGGTCGGCGCCGATCTTGCGCTCGGTGTTGAACATCCGGGCCAGCTCGCCCATCGTCAGGCCGTGCCGCACGGGCAGCGTGTGCGGGCAGGTGAACGAGTCGCGGTCCGGGTCGGCAACCGGGCCCTCGCAGGCCTCGCCTCCCAGCGGGTTGGGGCGGTCCAGCACGAACACCTTGAGGTGCGCCTCGGCCGCCGCCTCCAGGATGTAGCGCAGAGTGGTGCTGTAGGTGTAGTAGCGCGTGCCGCAGTCCTGGATGTCGAAGACCAGCGCGTCCAGCCCCTGCAGGTCTTGCAAAGTGGGCTTCTTGCGCTCGCCGTAAAGGCTGATGACGGGCAAGCCCGTTTTCTCGTCCACCGTGTCGGAGACTTTCTCGTCCACGAGCCCGCGCAGGCCGTGCTCGGGCGAGAAGAGTCGCACGAGCTGGCAGTTCTGGTGCAGCAGGTCGATGGTGGAGGCGCCGTTCTTGTCGCGCCCGGTGTGGTTCGTGACCAGGCCCAGACGCAACCCCGCCACCTCGCGGTAGTGGTTCTCGCGCAGGATGTCGATGCCGTTCAGGGTGCGCCGGCTGACCGGGGGAGGGGGCGTATTTCCCGTCAACTCCTGGACGCGCTTCACGAAAGGAGCGGCTTCGACCTCGCGGGCGTAGGCCTGGTCCTGGGCGCGCCAGGCGGTGGCGGTGTCAGTGCAGGCGGCCGCCGCCAGGGTGGCCACGCGCGAGCGCAGGGGCGTGACGTCACCCTGCCCGTCCGGGTGGACGCGGTTGGACAGGAACACCACGTACATCTGGCTGGTGGGGTCGATCCAGAGGCTGGTGCCGGTGAACCCGGTGTGCCCAAAGCTGCCGCGGGGAAACAGCTCGCCGCGGTTGGAGCTGTAGGCGCTGTCGATGTCCCAGCCCAGACCGCGGGTGTGGCCCTGCTCGTCGACGACGATGGGGCGGATCATCCGGGCCATCGTGGCCGGCGCCAGCAGCTTGCCGTCCAGCAGAGCCTGGCAGTAGAGCGCCAGGTCATCGGCGGTGGAGAACAGTCCGGCGTGGCCTGCGATGCCGCCCATCCGGGCGCTGACGTGGTCGTGCACGGTGCCCCGCAGGATGACCCCGCCGCGCCGCTCGGTCGGCGCCACGTTGGGCTCGCTGCGCGGCCCGAAGCCGGTGTGGGTCATCCCCAGAGGCCGGTAGACGTTCTCCTCGGCGAAGGCGGCGAGCGTCTGCCCGGTGACGCGGTGCACGATGATCCCGAGCGCGATGTAGTTGATGTCGGAATACTCGAAGTGCGTCCCGGGGGGGTGGCGCAGCAGCTCGCGCGCCAGCTCCGCCACGGCCCCGTCCTCGCCCTGCCAGTCGCGGGTGCGGTCCAACCCGCTGCCGTAGCCGCTGACGTGCGTCAGGAGCTCGGCGATGGTGACCTTGCGGGCCACCGGGTCGGTGATCTCGGGGATATAGAGCGCGATCGGGTCCGTCAGACGGATTTTGCCCCGCTCCACCAGCAGCATGATCGACGGCGCCGTGGCCACGGGCTTGGTGAGGCTGGCCAGGTCGAAGACCGTGTCCACCGTCATGGGCTCGATGGCCGGCTCCACGCTCCGGTTGCCGAACGCCTTCCGATAGACGACCCGCCCTTTGCGACCGATGAGGATGACGCAACCGGTCAGCTTCTTGTCGGCGATGGCCTGCTGCACCACGGGGTCAATCCTGTCCAGGCGCTCGGACGACATTCCCACGGTGTCCGGTTGACCCCAGAGCATCGCCAGCAGAAACAGCAGCTTGACCACTTACTTGGCGAGCAAGAACACGTTGGCGGCGAGATCGCCCATGTCGACGTTGATCATCTCGGCGCTGACAGGCTGCTCATTGACCGTGCCGGAGAGCGTCCCGGTGGACAGATCCAGCTCCAGGTCCACGTTGCGGTCGCCCATCGTGCCGTGCAGGCTGTCCTGATCGAAGCGCAGGTTCCACTGATCCAGGCCGTTGTGGCCCGAGACCGTGTGGCGGGCGTAGTCCACGTCCAGCTCGAGCGGCTTGCCGTTGGCGGAGCCCTCCAGGTGGATCTCGGTCGGGCTCCAGTGCATGTCCAGGCTGACCGTGTAGCCATTGGCGCGTCCGTTCACGCCCGAGTCGCTCAAGTTGAGCTGAACCGTATCGTCGTTGGCAGTCCCCTCCACCGTGCGCTGGATGCGGTTGAACTCGAGGTCGAGCTCGGCGCCGTTGGCGCGGCCGCGGATCCAGCCCTGACGCGGAGGCGCCAGGGTTGAAATTACGTTCATGAAATTGTCCCTCAGAATCTTTGTGTTTGTTGGCCCACTCTACTCCGGCGGGGTTCCCGTTCCGTGAACGGAGTGTTACCATCCGTCTATGGTCCGATTCTTGCAACCCGGGGTCCCGGCGCTCGTGCTGGCGCCGATGGAGGGCGTCACCGATGCCCCCATGCGCGCCCTGCAGGGCACCGCGGGGGCCTTCACCTACAGCGTGTCCGAGTTCTTGCGGGTCAGCTCCGAGGCGATTCCCCCCAAGGTCTTTCGGCGCCAGGTTCCCGAGCTGGCGCGCGGAGGGCGGACCTGCACGGGCTTGCCGGTGCAGGTGCAGATTCTGGGAGGCGACCCCGAGCGGATGGCGCGCTCGGCGCTGACCGCGGTGCAGTGCGGCGCGGCCGGCGTCGACCTCAACTTCGGCTGCCCCGCCCCCACCGTGAACCGCCACGACGGCGGAGCCACGCTGCTCAAGGATCCGCTCCGCCTCCGGGCCATCGTGCGCGAGGTGCGCGCGGCCGTGCCGCCCGAGCTGCCGGTCTCGGCCAAGCTGCGCCTGGGCTGGGACGACCCGGGCTCCATCTACGAGAACGCCGCCATGGCTGTCGAAGGGGGCGCCTCGTGGCTGTGCATCCACGCCCGCACGAAGGTGCAGGGCTATGCGCCCCCGGTCGACTGGCGACCCATCCGCGTCCTGCGCGAGACGCTGGGGCTGCCCGTCATCGCCAACGGCGACATCTGGTCGCTGGACGACTTCCGCCGCTGCCGCGACGAGACCGGCTGCCTCCATTTCATGCTGGGACGCGGCGCGCTGGCGCGCCCCAACCTGTCGCACGAAGTGGCCCGCGAGCTGGGCCTGCCCCACGCCCAGGCGCCCGGCTGGCTCGAGCTGCTCGAGGGCCTGGAGCGGCACAACCGCGACTTCTTCGGCCGCTCCACCACGGGCACCGTCAAGCACTTCAAGCAGTGGCTCCGCCTGGCCCAGAGCCACGGCGATTTCGCCGCCTTCGACGCCATCAAGAAGACGGTCACGCTGACCGAGTTCTTCAGCGTCCTTTCAGCCACCCCGGCGATACTGACTCCATGCAAGTAGGCGCGGCCATGCAGGCGCTGGCGGGGACGAGCGGAGAGCCGCACCGTCTCTGGTCGGCCACGCCCGAGGAGCTGCTGCCCGAGGACCAGCGCGGATTCGCAGTCAGCGGCACGTTCTACGCCTCCCCCACCGAAGACGCGGTTTTCATCGGCTACGACAACCAGCTGGCCCGGCTCGACTCGCGGGACGGCAAGCAGCAGAAGGTCGTGACCGCCACCCGCGGCGTGAGCTTTGCGAACTGCTGGCAGACGCTGACGCCGGACGGCAAGACGATCATCCAGGCGGACGACTTCAAGATCACCGCCATGGACGTGGAGACCGGCAAGAAGAAGTGGTCGTTCACTTCGAAAGACAAGGAGGAGATGTTCGGGCGCGCCGCCCCCAGCGTCGGCCCGGATGGCACGGTCTACTTCGGCACGCACAGATCCAACGTCTACGCTTTGAACGGCGAGACCGGCAAGAAGAAGTGGCAGACCGGTCTGGGCGTCTTCGGCGCCCGGCCCGCCCCGGCCGTGGGTCCGGATGGGAAAGTGTACGTCGGCTTCATGGGCGAGAAGAACCCGATGGCCGTGCTCGACGCGGCCAGCGGCGCCAAAGAGCGCACGCTCGACCACCAGGGCCATCTCGTCACCGAGCCGTGGCTCGACGCGGACGGCAACCTGTTCCTGAAGACGGACGGCGGCGTGACCGCGGTGAATCCCGCCACGGGCGAGGAGAAGTGGAAGGTCAAAGCCGCCTCGCGCGACGACGTGCTGGGCCCGGCGCCCGGTCCGGACGGCCAGCTCTACTTCAGCACCCGCGCGGGCAAGCTGCTGGCGGTCGACCCGAAGACCGGAGCCGAAACCTGGCGCCTGGATACCGAGGGGCGCCTCAAGTCCGGCCCGCAGGTGGACCGGCACGGCGTAATCTATGTTCTGAACGACGATGATCAGGTGGAGGCGATCGCCCGCAACAAGGCGGCCCGCCTGGCCGCTACGGCCCAGACCCTGGGCGCCCAGGCCGCCGGTCCGGCGGTGGGCGCGGTCAACGGCTACTTCGTGGTGGGCGGCGTGCGCGTCGCCATGGCCAACCGCTGACTCGAGCTACTGAGCGCCGGTGAACACCTGGGTGATGGTCACCTGCCTGTTCTGCTGAAAGACGCCGACACCCAGGCTCACGTAGTTGGCGCCGACCATGTTGGCCCGATGGTCGGGGCTCTCCATCCAGGCGCGGACGGCCAGCTCGGGGATCTCGGCCAGAGGATAGCCCTCGCAGTCGTAGATGTTCTCGCCGACCAGAGCCGACTTGAGGCCGACCGCTTTGACGCGGAGATAGGGCTGCTGCAGTCCGAGCGTGGGCGATACGTGGTCGAAGTAATCGAGCTTGACCATCTCTTCGGAGTGCTGCCGGGCGCAATCGTTCAATCCGGCCACGTCGACCAGCTCACTCAGGCCGAGCCGGGTGCGCTCGACGTTGGTCAGGCGCACGATCTCCGACTCGATGTTCACCGGATTGAATGCGCTCACCGCTCCGCCGACGCTTCGGCCCGGCGGGCCCAGCCAGATCGTCGTCAGCAGGCCCAGCATCGCAATACCCGCGGGAATGAACTTCCGCATCTCCTCGTTCCCCTTCCGAGCCCCCTTGGGAAGGCTCAACGGCAGCTTAGTCGATCGAGACCCCGGTGGATGTGATCCACAATACCATTGGGGAGGGGAATTTTCAACGCTTGGGTTTGCGCCGCGGCCCGCGAGCCTCTTCTTTCAGGGAGACCCGGCGTCGGCGCTCGGCCAGACGCCCGACCTGGCTGGGCCGCATCAGGGGGTCGTCGTGCAGCGGGGCATGCTGGTCCAGTGAGGGTTTGAAATCGAACTCGGTCTTGCCGATGCGCACGGTCTCGCCATCCTCGGCGCCCTGGCGCAACAGCTCGTCCTCCACGCCCCAGGCGATGAGACGGCGTTGCAGGCGGCGCACCGACTCGTCGATCTCCATGTCGGTCATGGCCACGACCACCTCGACGCGCTTGCCCCGCACGACCCATACGTCGTCCTCGCGGGTGACGTCGAACTCGATGGGCTGCGCGGGCAGTTCCACGGGGATGAAGCGGGGCTCGGCGCGCGGGGCGCGGCCCAGCTCGCCGAAAACGGCCTCGACCAGCTTGTCCAGACCCTGGCTGTCGGCGCAAGAGATCGGGAGCAGCGGGCGCCCCTCGGCCTGGAAGGACGCCTTGAGCGCCGCCACGGCCTCCTCGGTGCCCTCGACCTCGATCTTGTTGACGCAGACCACCTCGGGCCGCGTCAGGAGCTCGGGGTTATACTCCCCCAGCTCCTTACGGATGGCGCGATAGCCGGCCATGGGGTCTTCCGGCTTGATCTCGGTGGCGTCCAGCACGTGCAGCAGCACGCGCGTGCGCTCGATGTGGCGCAAGAACTGCAGCCCCAGGCCGGCTCCCTGGGCGGCGCCTTCGATGAGGCCCGGCAGGTCGGCGAACACGGCGCTCTTCTCGCGCGTCAGGTAGACCACGCCCAGCACCGGGTGCAGCGTGGTGAAGGGGTAGTTGGCGATCTTGGGAGTGGCTCGCGAGATGCGCGATAAAAGCGTGGATTTGCCCACGTTGGGGAACCCGACCAGCCCCACCTGGGCCACCACCTGCAGCTCCAGGCGCAGCCAGCGCGCTTCGGCCGGCTCCCCCAGCTCGTGATGGCGCGGCGCCTGGAGGTCGGGTTTGGCGAAGTGCTGGTTGCCGCGTCCCCCACGGCCTCCGCGGGCGACCATGACGCGCGCTTTGTGCTCCACCAGGTCGCCCAGCAGAGTGCCGGTCTCGTCGTCGTAGACCAGCGTTCCCAGCGGCACCCTCACGGTCAGGTCGGCGCCGTCCTTGCCGCTCTTGCGGTTGGTATGCCCGTGGTCGGCCTCCTGGGCGCGGAAGTGGATGCGGCGCGTGAAATCGAGCAGCGTATTGAGGTTTTCGTCCGCTTCCAGGAACACGGAGCCGCCCCGCCCGCCGTCGCCCCCGTCGGGACCGCCCTTGGGCCGGTATTTCTCGCGCAGGAACGACGAAGCGCCGTTGCCGCCGTCGCCGGCCTGCACGTGGATGCGGATATGGTCGATGAAGTCACTCATAAAAGTCGAGAGTTAAGAGTCGAGGGTCGAGAGAAAACAAAAACAAAGCACCCGCCGTGGGGCGGCTACTTTGTTACGAAGGTGTGGCGTGGGATTTACTCGGCGGCGGGTTCGCCGTCGACCGCTACCACCGACACGAGCGTGCGGTTCTTGCGGCTCTCGAAGCGGACGTGACCGTCGGCCACCGCGAAGAGGGTGAAATCGCGGCCCATCATGACGTTCTCGCCGGCCGAAAACTTCGAGCCGCGCTGACGCACGATGATGTTGCCCGCGATGACGGCCTGGCCGCCATAGCGCTTCACGCCCAGCATCTTCGGGTTGCTGTCGCGACCGTTCTTTGAAGACCCCATTCCCTTCTTGTGGGCGAAGCGGGTCAAATCCATCCAGAACATAAGACTTCCTCCTGTAAGAAGTCCCATTATAGTCACCTGTCAAGAGGTCCGCAACCCCGAGAATAAGAATTCTCTCTTGTCCGACATGCGCTGGGTGAGAAAACGTATCGCGCTCGATTTTTTCTGGCTGGCTCTCCTGATGGGGATCCTGGCCTATTTGCCGATCAACCAGGGCGTCGCGGCGCCCCGGGCCCAGTCGACCCCTGTAGCCTCCGAGCGGTGGTGGCAGACCACTTATGACGCTTGCGACGCCGTCAATAACCACGAATTTGGGCGGGCCGAGGCCATGTTTACCGAGGCGGTGAGCCTGGCGGGCAGCGAGCCCACGTTCCTCGTGGCCAGCCTCGAGAGCCTGGCCAACGTCAAGCGCCAGTTGGGCAAGAACGTCGAGGCAGACGGGCTCACTGCCCGGGCCGCCCAGCTGCGCTACGCCCACCCAGGTCTCAGCGCGCCCTACCACGACTAAATGGAAGAAAAACTGCTCCTGGAAAAGATCCACGACCTCAAGAAGCGCCTGCGCTTCGTCTGGATCGTCAATGGCGCGCTCGAGTGGTGCCTGGCCGGCACCCTGGTGACGCTGCTGCTGGTGCTGGCCCTCAAGTTGCTCGATCGTCCGCCGGCCGAGCTGACCGCAGCCACCGTGGCGCTGCTCCTCTTCCCCATCGGCGGGGCCGTGGCCGCCGGAATGCGCAAAATGCCCCTCATGAGCGTGGCCCTGGCCACCGATCGCAAGCTGGGCCTGCGCGAGCGCCTCACCACCGGCCTGGAATGGAGCCTGTCCGACCGTCCGCGCACGGTCGTGGCCCAGAGCCTGTTGCGCGACGCGAGCCAGCACGCCGCCGAGGTGGATCCCAAGAAGACCTTCAAGCCCACCATCCCGACCTCGCTGCGCAAAGCTTTCATCGTCGGGTTGGCCACGTTGGTCGTGCTGGCGTTGCCCGCCTGGCACCTCTTCCAGCCCGGCCAGAGCGCCGAGGAGGCCCGCATCGTCAAGCAGGCGTCCCAGCGCCTCGAGCGCACCGCGCGCGAGCTGCGCCAGCGCTACCCCAGATCGCAGCAGGCCAAAGCCACGGCCCAGAAACTTGAAGACCTGGCCCAGCGCCTCAAGGAGCCCGGCACCGAGCGCGACGAGGCGGCCGCGCGCGTCGCCAGCCTGTCCGAGCAGTTGCGCAGCCAGGCGCGCGGTCAGGGCCAGGGCAATCAACAGGGCGGCCAGGGGGCCGGCACCACGGCCGACAATCCCCGCAACCAGGCCGAACGCCTGCGAGCTCTGGCCCGGCGGGCTCAGAAAGAGGGCGCCAGCAAAGAGTTGCAACAGGCCATCGAAAAGGAGCTGGCTCGGACCGACAAGCAGAGCGAGCAGGGTAAAGCTTTGAGCAAAGCCCAGCAGTCGGCCGGCCAGGGCGATAACAAAGGCACCCAGGAAGAGCTCGAGAAAGCGGCCGCCCAGGCCGAGCAGCAGGCGGCCGAAGAGCAGCAGATGGGCGAGGAAGTGGCTCAGGAGCTGCAAGAAACCGAGTCCGGGCTGAGCCAGGAGATGGCCCAGGGCAATAACCCGAGCCAGGGCAAGCAGCCCGGGCAGGGTCAGGGCCAGGGCCAGAAGCCGATGGCCAACCCGGGCCAGGCCAACCAGCCGGGCCAGGGCGAGGCCAAAGAGGGCGATTTCGGCGTGGGAACGACCAACGAGCAGCAGAAGCCCGGCGAGGGACAGAAGAAGGACTACGTTCTGGAGCGGCAGGCGAAGGATCAGCAGCAGTGGACCGAGGAATACAAGCGCCTCTATGCCTCCGAGCGCATCCATCGCGAGACGGCCGACGCTCGGGCCAGGGGTCAGCTGACTCCGGGCCAGATGCTGCCGGCTCCGGGGCAGGTGCGGGGGGCCCCCCGGAGCGATCCGGGGGTCGGGGGAGGGGCCGAGGAAGTGTATCTCGATTACAAACGCGAAGCCGAAGAGGCGGTCACCCGGCAGAACGTACCAGCCGAATACCGAGACGTGGTGCGCGATTACTTCGACGGGATCGATCCGAGGGAGAAATAGATGCCGGACCGGGAACAAGCAAGCCCTGCGAGCAGAGTTGACAGGTTTGCCGAGCAGCTCGAGGCTTTGCGCCAGGAGATCGGAAAGCGCCTGGTGGGCCAGAAAGAGCTGGTGGAGCAGGTCCTGATCGCCATCGTGGCGGGCGGGCACGTGCTGCTCGAAGGCGTCCCGGGCCTGGGCAAGACGATGCTGGTGAAGACCCTGAGCCAGTGCCTGGACCTGCCGTTCGCCCGCATCCAGTTCACGCCCGACCTGATGCCGGCCGACATCACGGGCACCAACCTGGTGGACGAGGACGAGCGCGGCAAGCGCGTCTTTCGCTTCGCCCAGGGACCGATCTTCGCCAGCCTGGTGCTGGCCGACGAGATCAACCGCGCCACGCCCAAGACCCAGTCGGCCCTGCTCGAGGCGATGCAGGAGAAGAGCGTCACCGTGGCCGGGATCGTCCACCAGTTGCCCGAGCCGTTTTTCGTGCTGGCGACCCAGAACCCGATCGACATGGAGGGCACCTATCCTCTGCCGGAAGCTCAGGTGGACCGCTTCATGTTCAAGCTTCACGTGCGCTTTCCGGAGGCCCGAGAGCTGGCCGACATCCTCGACCTGACGACCGGCACGCGCCAGGCCGAGTTGCAGGCCGTGTGCGACGGGCCCACGCTGAGCGAGATGAACAAGCTGGCTCGCGAGGTGGTGGCGGCCGAGCCCGTGCGCGACTATGCCGCCCGGCTGATCCTGGCCACGCACCCCGAGCTGCCTGACGCCCACGCCCAGGTCAAGCGATTCGTGCGCTTCGGGGCCAGCCCGCGCGGAGGCCAGACGCTGCTGCTGGCGGGCAAGGTGCGCGCGCTGATGCAGGGCCGCTTCAACCTGGCTTTCGAGGACGTGCAGGCGGTCGCTCCCAGCGCCCTGCGGCACCGCCTCATTCTCAGCTTCGAAGGAGAAGCCGAGGGCATCAAGACGGATCAGATCATCGCCGACCTGATCGAGTCCCTGCCCGTGGCAGCCGCCGCCCTGCCCGGTGTCTAAGCTCCGCTGCCTGCTCTTGCTCTGGTTGCTGGCCCTGCCCGTCCTGGCGCAGTCGCCTGATCTGCACGTGGAAGCGTGGTTTTCGGCCGGCGACAACGTTCATCCGGATCGCTTCCAACCCGTAACGCTGCTGGTCGAGAATCTTGGCCCCGAGCGCACTCTCACCGTGGAGCTGCGGCTGGGCCAGCTGGACGTGATCAACCCCGTGCAGATACGCGTTCCGGCCGGAGCCCGACAGCAGTACCAGCTCGGCATTCCGCACCTGGAGGCCTGGAACAACGAGCTCGACCTGCAGGTGCGCCAGTCCGGCAAGCTGGCGGCCCAGACCAAGATCAAGTTCCAGACGATGTCAGAAGGGATCGCCGTGGCCCTGTTGGTGCCCGACGGCCAGTCCGCCTTCAATTATCTGCAGGCGCTCAATGACGTGTTGCCGAGCAACGGCTCGAGCTCGCCGCCCATCTCTCTCAGCACGCCGCGCCTGAGCGGCCTCCCCACCCACTGGAGCGGCTACCTGGGGGTCGATCTGGTCGTGCTTTACGACCTCCCCCACCTCAACCTGACCCGGGCCCAGCAGCAGGCCCTGGCCGATTGGACCCGCTCGGGCGGCGTCCTGGCGCTGGTTTCCTCGGGTGATCCGGCCGAGTTCCGCGGCAGCCAGCTCGAGGAGATGCTCCCCGTGACGCCCGCCGGCTCGCGCGACGAGGCCAGCTTCCAGATGGTGACCGGATCGCTGCGCGCGGGCGCCACGACCGTGCAGGAGCGCGGGGGCCACCCGACCCTGGCCCAGCTGGCGGTCAGCAGCGGGCAGGTCTACCAGTTCACGTTTCCCATCTTGAAAGACACGGTGCTGGGCAGCGACGGCACGCGCAAATACTGGAAGCCCATCCTGGTGCTGGCCAACGACCGCCAGACCGGCGCCAACAACTTCGGAATGCGGACCGACAACCTGCTGCACCACCTGAGCGAGATGGTGCTCCCGTCGCCGGGCCTGCTGGCCTGGCTGCTGCTGGGGTACGTGCTGCTGGTGGGACCGATCAACTTCGCCATCCTCAAGAAGCGCGACCGGATGCTCTGGATCTTCGTGACCGTGCCCGTCATGGCGGTCGGCTTTACGCTGGGGATGTTTCTCACCACCCAGCTGGCTCACGGCACCGTCAGCGTGGTGCGCGAGGTCAGCCGCCTGCGGCTGGCGTCGGGTCAGGAGCGCGGTCTGATGGACAGCCAACTGATCTACTTCAGCCCCTTCCCCGGCGAAGCCCGGGCGCGCTGCCCGCAGCCGACCACGGCTCTGCTCGAGCCCGTTCCGGGCAGCCCCGAGCCCCAGCCCGCGGCGCTCTTGACCGAAGAGCTGACCTACCCCGCGATCCCCATGCAGATGTCCTCGATGCGCCGGTTCTCGTGCCGCTCGGTGGCGCCGCTGCAGGGACCGATCACCGTGCGCATCCTGAAGAAGCAGGGCCAGACGGTGGAGTTCGAGGTCGACAACCAGTCCACCGTCAAGCTGGCGCAGTGCTCCCTGGTGGTGGGCGACCGCGCCACCAAAGCCTTCGAGGTCGGTCCCGGAAAATCCAGGGAAAAGCTGGAGCTGGGCACCGCCGACCCCGGCTCGCTGGCCCGCGACCTCCTGGGCAATCCCGATCCCGACGACGGTCGTCAGCAAGATCGCGTCGAGCTGATGAGCCGTGAGCTCATGGGCGCCGGCACGGGCTCGAGCGGCGAGGCGTTGCAGCCCTCCAGCCAGGGTGCCAGGGTGACGCTGGTGGGCTGGACCTCCGACCTGGGGTCGGGCGTGGAGCTGAGCGGCAATCCCAAGAAGGTCCGCGACTGCCTGGTCGAGGTGCAGCTGCCGTGATCGAGTGCCGCAGCCTGACGAAGGACTATGGAAACCACCTGGCGCTGAGCAATCTAAACCTGCGCGTGGAGTCGGGCGACGCCTTCGGCTTCATCGGACCTAACGGCGCGGGCAAAACGACCACGATCAAGATCCTGGCCACCCTGCAGGAGCCGTCCGAAGGGGAGGCCTTCGTGGGCGGCTACTCGGTGGTGGATCAGCCCGACGAGGTGCGCCGGGTGCTGGGATACATGCCCGACCAGTTCGGCGTCTACGATGGCATGCGGGTATGGGAATATCTCGAGTTCTTCGCCGCCGCCTATCGCGTGGAGCGCCCCAAACGCCGCAAGCTGGTCAACGACGTGCTCGACCTGACCGACCTCGGCAAACGCCGCGAGTCCTTCATCGAGACGCTCTCGACCGGACTCAAGCAGCGCGTCTGCCTGGCCAAGACCCTGCTGCATGACCCGGCCGTGCTGATCCTGGACGAGCCCGCCTCGGGCCTCGATCCACGTGCCCGCATCGAGCTCAAGGAGTTGCTGCGCGAGCTGACGCGCATGGGGAAGACGCTCTTCATCTCGTCCCACATCTTGCCGGAGCTGGCCGACTTCTGCAACAAGGTCGGCATTCTCGAAAAAGGCCGATTGCTGGTCAGCGGCGACGTCCACGAGATCCAGGCCGGGCTGGGCAAGGGCCGCATGATGCGGGTGCGCGTCCTGCGCGAGATCGAGACCGCTCACAAGCTGGTGGACGAGTTCAACGAAGCCCACCGGGCCGAGATCGTGGACGGGGAGATCCTGTTCGAGTACGGGGGCGAATACGCCAGGCTGGCCGATCTGACCAGCGAGCTGGTGCGCTTCGGGCTCGTCCAGTTCGCCGAGGAGAAGACCGATCTCGAGGACATCTTCCTGAGCGTGACGCGAGGTGACCAGTGACCCTGGACCTGTCCAGCACCCGCCCCCGCGGCAGCTTCTTCCGGCGTCTGGGGCGCTCTCTCTTCGACAATCCGGTGCTGCTCAAGGAGCTGCGCATGGGGTTGCGCGAGCGGCGCATCTTCATCATCCAGACGATCTATCTCATCTTGCTGGGGCTGGTGACGCTGATCTTCCTGCTCACGGTGGCCGACCAGCGCAACAGCGATCCTTCGGCCCTGGCCAGCGCCGGCAAGGAGTTCTTCCAGGTCCAGTTCTGGATGCAGCTCATCATGGTCATCCTGATCACGCCCAGCCTTACCTGCGGCCTGCTCTCGACCGAGAAGGAGCGGCACAGCCTGGAGATGTTGCTGGCCAGCCGTCTGACGGCCACCGACATCGTGCTGGGCAAGCTCGGATTCGCCCTGTGCTTCATCTTCTTGCTGCTCTTCTCGGCCATGCCGCTGACGGCGCTGATCTTCTTCGTGGGCGGAGTCTCGCCGGGCGACTTCCTCAAAGCCTACTTCCACCTGTCGATCGCGGCCCTGATCACGGCCCAGATCGGCCTGACCTTCTCGGCGCGCGAGGGGAAGACGGCTCACGCCACCAACCAGTCTTACGGTCTGGTGGTGCTGGGCCTCATCATCTTCCTGATCGCGATCTATCCCATCTCGATGGTCTTCCAGACCACGGCCAGCTGGTGGGAGTACGCCCCCGAGGCCATCCTGCTGCTCGAGATCGGCTATCTGACGATGCTGATGTTCCTCAAGACGGTCAACCATCTGCGGCCCGCTCTGAAGAACATCAACGCCATCTGCTTGGCGTTCATCGTCGCCTATCTCGCCAACGTGGGCCTGTTCAGCTACTTTCTGCTCAACAACCCCATCGGCGAGGGCGATGTGGCGGCCTGGATGTTCATCCTGCTGATGCACCTCTTCCTGGCCGGTTTCTTCATTCACAAGCCGCGCTTCATCACCCCGAGCGAAACCCTGCGCTACAGGCGCTCTCCGTTCGCCCGCCCCATCTTCTGGTGCGGCTTCTTCGCGCTGGGTCTTTTCGGGCTGGCCACCGCCTGTAACGGCAGCGGCAACGGGATCTGGGTCTACAGCGCGGCCGGCCTGGCGGTGCTTTTCATCTTCGCCTACCAGGCCGTGGCGCGCTGTCTGGCCGCCATGATGGGTCCTAAAGTGCACGTGCCCACGATCTACTACGTCGTCGTCTCCACCACGTGCCTGGTGCCGACCTTCTTCCTGAGCGGGGGAAACACCGACTACAGCCCGCTGACGGGCATCTTCCTCTCCCCCATCATCGCCACCATGGGCCTGCCCACGGACGAGCCGCACCTGACCGGCGGCTCGTCGGTCGCAGCGGCCTCGGTGATCGCTTATCTGGCGATGGTCGTCATCTTGTTCTTCATGTCGCGGGGGCGCCTGGCCGAGAAGCCGCCGCCCAAAAAAGACATCGCGTGATCGAGCTGGTCGAGCCGGACCTCCTGCGTCGTCTGGAGCGCCTTCAGGTGCTCTCGCGCCGGACCCGCTCGCGCCAGGCGCCGGGTGAGCGCAAGAGCAGCCATCGGGGGCGCTCGGTCGAGTTCGCCGAGCACCGCGACTACACGTTCGGCGACGATTTCCGCCACATCGACTGGAATGCTTACGGCCGCCTGGAGCGGCTCTTCCTCAAGCTCTTCGTGGAGGAGCGCGAGCAGACGGTGACAGTGCTGGTGGATCGCTCCGCCTCGATGACCGCCAGCTCGCCCGTGGGCCGGGAAGGTCCGCCCAAGTTCGACTTCGCGCGCCGGCTGGCCGCCGCCCTGAGCTACATCGCCCTGTGCTCTTACGACCGCGTGGCCGTGGGTCTGCTGGGCGCCCGCCTGGAAGACTTCCAGCCCCCCGTGCGCGGTCGCAACCAGGCTCTGGCGCTTTTCCGCTTTCTGGAGAGAGCCGAATGCCGCGGGGCGGGCGACCTGGACGCCGCCCTGACCGACTATGCGCGCCGCTATCCCCGTCCCGGCATGGTCATCGTGGTCTCCGACTTTCTGGTGCCCGGAGCCGGGGTGACCGGCCTGAAACACCTGCGCTACGCCAAGAACGAGGTCTTTGCCCTGCAGGTGCTCCATCCGGCCGAGCTGGCGCCCGAGGCGGGGGGAGACCTCAAGCTGGTCGATGTGGAGGTGGGCGGCTTCCGCGAGCTGACGCTGACCTCCAGCGTGCTCAAGGCGTACCGCAGCGAGTTGCGCAAGCACAACCAGCAGCTCGAGGACTGGTGCAAGAAGGCCGGCGTCGGCTACCTGCAGGCCTCGACGGTCGAGACCCTGGAGACCCTGGTCGTGGGAGCCCTGCGAAAGAGCGGGTTGCTGGCATGAAGCTGCTCGACCCATCGGCGCTGGCCTGGCTGTCGCTTCTTCCGCTCCTGATCGCGTTCTACCTGATGAAACTGCGCCGCAAGCAGGCGCCCGTCTCGGCCCTGTTTCTGTGGCAGGCCGCAGCCCGCGAGGCCCGGGTGGACAGCTTCTTCCAGAAGCTTCGCTCCAATTTCTTGCTGTGGCTGCAGATTCTGGCGCTGCTGGCGCTGGGCGTGGGACTGGCGCGGCCCTATCAGGTGGTGCCCGGCAAGGTCTCGCCCCAGGTGGCTCTGGTGCTGGACGTCTCAGCCTCGATGGGGGCCGTGGATGGTCGCTTCGAGGCGGCTCGCAAGCGCGCGCTCCAGCTGCTCGATCAGGCCCCGCGCGGCACGGAGATCACCCTGGCCGCGATGGGCCGTGAAACGCGCGTGGTGGTGCCGTTCACGACTGACAAGGAGCAGGTGCGCCGGGCTCTGCGCGCCCTGCAGCCCCAGGCCGTCGAGGAAGGACGCGAGGGCGCCCGGTCGCTGCTGGTCTCCATCCTGGCCAACCGCACGCAGGCCGAGGCTTTCCTCTTGAGCGATCACAAGCCCGGCTGGGAGCTGCCCCCGCGCGTGAGCTACCTGGCCTTCGGCGAGCCCGGCCAGAACCTGGCCGTCTCCGCTTTCCAGATCGCCCCGGGTGACCCGCTGCAGGCGTTCGCGGCGGTCACCAGCTACTCCGACTCGGTGGAAACGGCCGACCTGGTGCTGTCCCAGGGCGGCAAGGAGATCTACCGGCGCGAGCTCACGCTGCCGGGCGGTGCCCGCCGCACGCTGGTGGTGCCCGTCAACACCGACGGGGGCGCGGAGTTCGAGCTGCGGCTGGTCCACGCCGACGCGCTCCCCGCCGACAACGTGGCCTGGGCCGTGGCCCCGCGCCAGCGCACGGTGAAAGTGCGGCTGATGGGCGAAGCCCCGCTCTTCGTGGTGAAGGCGCTGCTGGCCGTGCCGGGCGTGGAGCTATTTCGCAACGTGGCCGGAGAGTACGACATGACGGTGTGGGCCGACGGCAAGCCCGATTCCGCCAAAGGCGTCCACGTCGTCCTCGAGCCGCCCTCCGACGTGGTCAAGGGCCCCTTCAACCTGGCCGCCGAGGACGACCCGCTGGTGCGCGATCTGCCGATGGACCGCATCTTCGTCCAGAGCGTCCACCCCTTCAAGCCGGACGCGCACACGCGCGTCCTGGCGCGGGCCGGGCCGCATCCGGCCATCGTGCTCAAGGACAACGTGGTGAGCTTCGGGTTCGACCTGCTCGACTCGGACATGCCCCTGTCGCCCGCGTTCCCGATCCTGCTCAACCGCGTCGTGGATCAGCTCGTGCGCGGCCTGATCGCGGCCGTGCCCGTGGAGGTGGTGCCCGGCAGCGGATTGACGATCGCCACCGATGAGAAAGTCACCGTGCGCCGGCCGGACGGCTCCAGCGAGGAGCTGACGCCCAGCGGCGGTCAGGCCGTGCTGGCCGAGACCGAGCAGGCCGGGCTCTATCGCGTCACCCTCAAAGGCCAACAATATTCGGTCGCCGCCACGCTGCGCTCGCCGACCGAGAGCGAGCTGCGGGGCGAGGCGGGCCACGACATGCTGAGCGGTCTGCCTCAGAACGGCGCGGCCGACGCCGCCGCGGTGACCCACTCGCTGGTGCGCGAGTGGTGGTGGGAGCTGGCTTTGGGCGCGCTGCTCGTCTTGATGCTCGAGTGGTTCTGGTATCACCGGAGGGCGGCGTGATCGAGTTCAGCCACCCCGTGATGCTGCTGTTGCTGGTCCTGCTGGTCCCGGTCTGGGCCTGGTGGGCCCGCTCCAGGGCGGGGATGGCGCCCGAGCGCCGGACGTGGATCCTGGCTATCCGCCTGCTGATGGTGCTGTGCCTGGTGCTGGCGCTGGCGGGCCCCCGCGCGCGCCTCACCAGCGACCGCATGACCGTGCTGTTCCTGGTAGACCGCTCGCTGTCCACGCGCAACGCCTCGGAAGGCTTCGCGCGCGACTACATCGAGAAAGCGCTCCCCAAGATGGGTCCGCGCGACCGGGTAGGCGTCATCGTGTTCGGCCGCGACGCGGGCCTGGAAGCTTCGCCGGGGCAGCTCAAGCATCTGGGCCCTTACGCCACGGTGATCGACAAGACCGGCTCGGACCTGGCGGGGGCGCTGCGTTTCAGCTGGGCCGCCTTCCCGGCCGACAGCTCGCGGCGCGTGGTGCTGCTGACGGACGGCAATCAGACCTCCCAGGGCGCCGTCGAGGAGGCGCGGCTGGCAAGGGCGCTGGGGGTGGAGGTCTGGACCGTGGGCTACCCCTCTCCCGGCGGGGTCGAAACCCGCGTGGAGGCCGTGGACGTGCCCGGGCGCCCCTCCGTGGACGAGCCCTTCGAGGTGCGGGTCTCGGTGTGGTCCAACAAAGCCGTCGAGGGCGACCTGACGCTGACCCGCAACGGCCGCCCGCTGGGACGGATGCGCGTCAAGCTCGAGCAGGGCCCGAACGTCTATCTGGTGTCGCAGCGCGTCGAGGACGAGGGCGCTTACGAATACAGCGCGCGCATCGACGTGCGGGGCGACCAGGTGCCCGAGAACAACCGGGCCGCCGCGGTTTCGCTGGTGGGCGGGCGGAGCCGCATCCTGGTGGCCCACGGCGTCAAGGAGCCGGTGGGGCCGCTGCCCGACATCCTGCGTGCCCAGGGTCTCGAGGTCGACGCGGTCTCGAGCGCCGGTCTGCCGGGCTCGCTGGCCGAGTGGCAGAGCTACCAGGCCATCCTCCTCACGGACGTCTCGGCGCTGCAGCTCACGCCCAACCAGATGGAGCTGATGCGAGCGCTCACGCGCGACCTGGGCGTCGGCTTCGGCATGCTGGGCGGCTTCAACTCGTACGGCGTGGGCGGCTATTACAAGACGCCGGTCGAGGACGCGCTGCCGGTCGACACCGACATCCGCAAGCGCAAGATTATGCCCGTGGTGGCGCTGGTGCTGGTGATCGACAAATCGGGCTCGATGGGCGACACGGACGACAGCACCAGCAAGATGGCGCTGGCCCGCGAGGGCGCCATCGCAGCCGTGGAGCTCTTGACGGAGCGCGACTTCACGGGCGTGGTCGGCTTCGACTCGGCCGCCAAGTGGGTCGCGCCGTTTGGCAAGAACGACCACATCAAGAAGACCGTGGCTCAAATCGCAAGCATGCGCGAGGGCGGCGGGACCAGCATGTATCCCGCTCTCGACCAGGCTTTGCGGGCCCTCGAGGGTTGCGACGCGCCGATCAAGCACATCATCGCGCTGACCGACGGCATGACCGAGCCCGGCGACTTCGACTCGCTCACGCTGCGGGCACGCAAGGGCAAGATCACGATCACCACGGTGGCGGTGGGGTCGGATGCCGACCTGAGCTTCCTGGCCAAGCTGGCCCAGCGCAGCAACGGGCGCAGTTACGTGGCCACCTCGGGCACCCAACTGCCCCGCATCTTTACGCGCGACACGGTGGTGGCGTCGCGGGCGGCCTACGAAGAGAAGCCCTTCATGGCCCAGGTAGCCGCGCAACACTCCGTGCTGAGAGGCGTCAACGTGGCCTCGGCGCCGGCCCTGCGCGGCTACGATCTGACCTCGCTCAAGCCGGGGCCGAACCAGCAGGTGCTGACCGGTCCGGGCGGCGACCCGTTGCTGGCGGTGGGCCGTTACGGGCTGGGCAAGACGATGGCCTGGACTTCTGACGACGGGCGCAAGTGGGCGCGCGGCTGGGTGAGCTGGCCCGGATTCGGCGCGCTCCTGACCCAGACCGTGCGGTGGATTCTGCCCGAGGCCGAAGATCCTGGTCTGGTGCTCTCGGTGGAGCGCGGAGCCGATGGACAGGCCCGGGCCGTGGTGGAGGCCCGCGCGGGCGACGGCGGATGGCGCAACTTCCTCGACCTGAAGGGCCGCCTGGTCTCTCCCGACGGGAAAGGCAACGAGTTGAGCTTCATCCAGAGCGCGCCCGGCCGCTACGAGGCCGCCTGGGACGGCTCCACGCCGGGGACCTGGCTGGTGCAGGTGGGCGAGGAGGGGGGTGGGTCCACCCTGCGCACCTGGACGGTGCCCTACGCCCCCGAGTTTGCCCGGCTGGAGCCGGACGAAAACCTGTTGGCCTCGGTGGCCGAGGCTTCAGGGGGCCGCTTCGGCGCCCCCGCCGAGACGGTGTTCACCCCGGCCACGGTGCCCACGACGGTGGCTCGGGAGATCTGGCATCCGCTGCTGGTGCTGGCGCTGTTGCTGCTGCCTTTCGATGTGGCTCTGCGCCGCGTCTTCCTGCCGGAAGGCTTCTGGGCTCGTCTCCGCGGCCGTCTGGCGCGCAAGCCCCGGGTGACTGCGGAGGTGAAGGTCGATCCGACCGTCGGCGCCCTGCTGGGCGCCAAGAAGAAAGCCCGCGACGCGGTGAAGCCCTTCGACCACGGCGCCGTGGAGGCCAAACGGGCTGAAAAAGCGGTCGAAGAGCCCGAAGAAGAGCCCGTGGCCATCCCGGTGGTCAAGGTGCCTCCGGCTCCCCCCCGCCCCGAGAAGACCGAGGCCGAGCCCGAGTCGGCGCTCGAACGGTTGAAGAAGGCCAAGAAGCGGATCCGATAAGCACCATGCGTTCCGACCCGTGACTGGTGAGACTCAAGCGCCCGCGGCGGACACGATGGCGCTGTAAATCGACCCCGCCCCCCCATTGCTCGGGACTGAGTGATTTTTCAGGCCTCCCGGCTAGGCTCATCGGGATGGAGAAGACACGACTCGCCTTCCTGGCAGTGATGGCCTTGACCCCGTACGCGCCGGATCGGGCCGCCACTCCCCCTCCGGTTGCGTGCGAGCGCTTCTTGCCCGCCTCCGAGGCCTGGGAGCCGTATCGCTTCCAGCCCCAGGTGCTTGACGTCGAAAGCGCTTCCCGCTCGATCCGCCAGGATGTGGAGCGCGCCTCGCAGCCCGGCGAGCGCAGGTTGCGGCTGGCAGACGGGCAGCAGGCGCGGGCGCTCGAATTCGAGGGCCCCGCGGGCCATCGGCGCTTTCAGATTACGCTGCCGGCCGGTCGCACGATCGAGGTCTACGCCGACCGCGATGTGTCGGGCCAGGAACTGGACGAGGCCGTCAGCGGGGTCGCCTCCGCCTACCAGGTCGTGCCCTCCGCCTACTCCGCGCCGGCCTACGTCCCCCCCGCCCTGCGACCCGAGTTCGAGCAGCAGGGTGGCCGGACGCAAGAGCAGTTTCGGATGACCGAGGCTCTGGCCTCGCTGAGCACGGTCTACCTCTTTCCTCGCCTCGGCGCGGCCTGGGATGCCCGCGGCCCCCGTCGACTGGAATCGCGGCCGTTGTCCGACGGGGCTCTGGCCCTCAGCGTGTCGCGGGCCCAGGACATGTGGAACCAGATGTCCTCCCCGCCCGAAGTCCAGGGCCGCTGGCGCCCTCTGGCCTCGGCCGGGCGCGACAGCGCCGAGCGGATGCCGGTCGACGATCCCTCCCTGCGGCGGCACTGGCCCACGAACACCGCGGTGGTCGCGGCCGCGCGCCAGGGCGAATACCTCCCCACCTACGCCTCCTGGCTGGAGCAGGGCCTCGGGCGGCTTCCCTCGGCGCCGTCGTTGCCCGCGGCGCTGGCCGAGCTCAGCGGTCGCACGTTCGTCGATCCGGATGACTCGGGCCTGCCGATCACCTACCACCCCGTGCACTCCACGAACCTGGGAGCCGGCTGGGTGCGCGGCGAGGACCGACCCCGGATCGCGTTGCTGATCACGGGCCACGTGCCGGCCGACGGCTCGCCCAACAGCTTCAATGCTCGCCGCCAGGTGGACCTGATGCGCCGGAGCCTGCAGGAGAGCTATCCGGGTGTTACCATCCGCGAGGTCGACCAGGCCTCGTCGGCCGACCTCGAGCGCGCGCTCGCGGAGGCGCAGGCCTTCGGCGGCAAGCACCCGGGCGCGGAGTCACTGGTCTTCTTCCTGGCCCACGGCACGAACTCCGGGGTGGACCCGGCCCGCCCCGACGACCGTCAGAACGGCTCCGTCGAGGGCCACCTCGCGCTGCGGGACGGCTCCCTGACCGAAAGCCAGCTCAAAGGTCTGACGGGGCGCTATCTGGGGGGATTCTCGTCCAACCTGCTGCTGTTCTACGCCTGCGAATCGGGCGCTTTCGTGGCCTGAAAACTCTTCTCCGGGTGCTCCTGGTCCACATAAAGGACCCGGACCGGCTCTCCGGGGCGGCTCTCCAGGGCCCAGACATGCGGACCGAAAGCGCGGGCCTGCAGCAGGCTGCCGTCGGCCAGCCCCACCTGGGAGAGCTCCCAGCCGCAGGGCGTTTCCCAGAATCGGGCCTCGAGCTCGTCGGCCAGCTTGACCTCGCCCGGACGGGAGGGCACGAGGTCGGCCGGCGACTCGTCGGCCTTTTCGAGACGGTCGAGCTGGGCGCGATAGCGAGCCGCGATGGCGGCCGCCTGGTCGAGGGGCTCCGGCGCGCTGGCGCCCGTTTGCATGAACGCGTCGAAGAGAGGTCGCGTGGCGGAGAGACCACGGTCGAGCTCGGGGAGAGCCGCGCTTTCGAGCCATTGCCGGGACTGGCCGGTGGGGCTCATCTCGACGATGTGCTTGCGGTCGCCCAGGTCCGAGGTGATGCGTCGCCAGCGTCCCGCGCCGAACTCGACGCTCTGCGAGCAGCCCTCGCCCGTTTTCCGGTAAATCGAGACAGCGCCATCCGTCTCGCGGTCCCAGTCCTGCATGAGGAATTGCTCGGGGTAGCTCAGGCGCGGGTCGGTCAGAGTGCTCACCGGTCGGAAGAGCCCTCGCTCGCGCAGCTCGGCCACCACGTCGGGCGGCACGCAGTTGGGGCTGGCGCAGCCGGCGCAGACCTCGGCGCCGTATCCGATGGACGGGGTGTGCATGGTATTCCTCCTGGACGCTTTTGTCGCCGAGAGGCTAACGCATCGGCCGACGGGGCACGATGATCTCGATCAAGTTTCCCTTGACATCTTGTTACTTTTACGGCCTGATCAGAGCCCATGTACGCCAGCTCCGCCGAATACTACGACGCCCTCTACGCCTTCAAGGACTACGCGGCCGAGGGAAGACGCCTGGCCGAGTGGCTCGGGCCGGGCATCCGCACCGTTCTGGACGTGGCCTGTGGCACCGGTCGGCACGCCGAGGAGCTGAGCCGCCATTTCACCGTCACCGGCATGGATCTGGATGAGGTGCTGGTGGCCGAGGCCCGCAAGCGGCTTCCCCAGGCGAGGTTCTTCGTGGGAGACATGCGCGCGTTCGAGCTGGGCGAGAAGTTTGACGCCATTACGTGTCTCTTCAGCTCCATCGCTTACGTGCAAACCTTTCCGGCCCTGGTGGAGACCTGCGCCTGCCTGGCCGGGCACCTGCTGCCCGGGGGCCGCGTTCTGGTCGAGCCCTGGCTTCGGCGCGAGGTCCTGCGGCCCGGACACGTCGGCCTGGAGACCGGCCAGGGCGAGGGCTTCAAGGTGGCGCGGATGAGCCGGCTGGAGGTCGTCGGCGCGCTCTCGGTGCTCCATTTCGACTACCTGATCGGCACCGCGGAAGGCGTCCGCCACGAGCAGGAGCAGCACCGCCTGGCCCTTTTCACGCCGGACGAATACCGCCGGGCTCTGGAGCAAGCCGGCTTTACGGTCACCTACGACGAGGAAGGCCTGACCGGCCGTGGCCTCTACCTCGGGACGCTGACGAAGTAGGCGGCCCTCAGGGCTTGTCAAAGAGGATCAGCGGGGTTTTGGAGTTTTCGTAGGCCAGAATCAGGGTCTTGTCGTCATACAGGCTCAAGAACACGACGCTGGAAGGGAACTCCCACACCCAGCGGCGCCGCTTGCCCTGGTCCGAGCGGCGCGTGGGAGCCCCATACATCCGCGCCAGCTCCCCGGTCAAGGTGTGGAATTCCATCCGCAGGTCGCGGCCCTTGTCGTTCGGATCGGGGCTGATATAGACCCCGACCAGGCGATCGGCGTAGGCGCTCCGGAAAGCGAAAGCAGCGCGGTAGGGGTGGCCGGCAATCGTGCGCTCGCGCGTGACGATCTGGTCCTGGTAGTTATCGAAGTTCAGGCTGGACTGGTGGGTCAGCATATAGTCAAAGACGCGGGGATCGGGATTGTGGGAATAGACGTCAGTGGTTTCCTCCATCAGATCCCCCCGGTAAGCGAGCCGTATCTCCCGGCCGGTGCTCGCCCAGTTGCCTTTCTCGAAGCCGGTGACGTCCTGGACGGGCCGGCGCGAGGGAACCTTGCCGATCACGTCGGCGCTGGCCAGGTAATCCTGGGCGTTGGCGGCTTGCGGTGTGCCCGGCATCAGCTTCACAACCTGCGTGGCGTCCTTGTAGGCCGGCGAGCCTTTGACCGGGAGCAACTCCAGGCCCTTATGGGCGTTGAAGAGCCACAAGTGGACCTCGGGATTGCCGGGGTCGATCTTTCTGGCCTTTTCGAGCACCGGGACGGCTTCCCGGTAACGCCTGGCCAGGACCAGGTCGGTGCCTTGCCTCACCAGAGGGCGCGCGTCTGGCGGGGGCGGCGGAGCCGGCGGGGCCGGGGGTTGAGCCGGCGCAGGAGGCGGCGCCACCGGAGAGGCGACCGCGACGGGCGAAGGGGCCGGGGATGGGGTCGCGGCGGTGCCGCAGGAGCACAGCAGCGCAGCGGCGAGCACGAGAAGAATCAGCACGTTCACCGCCCCTGGTTCCGCGTTTCGGCCCGAGATCCCCCGGAGGTCCCCAGGGCCCCCAGGCGCTCGCGCAGCTGGTCGTAATCCGCGCCCGGATGGGGCGCCAGGTCGTAGCGCACCCGCACGCTCGGACGGTCCAACGCCAGCACCGCGGCCAGGTCGATCGGGGTGCCCACGACGACCACCTCGGCGGGTGAGGCCTGCAGGCTGGCAAGCAATTCCTGACGCTGCCGGGGGCTGTAGCCCATGGCCGGCAGGACCGGACCGAGACCGGGCCAGCGCTCGAAGACCTCGCGCAGGCTTCCCACCGCGTAGGGACGCGGGTCGATCAGCTCGCCAGCTCCCCCGGCCCGGGCCGCCACGGTCCCGGCCCCGAAGGCCATCTCGCCGTGGGTCAGCGTGGGCCCGTCCTCGACGACCAGCACCCGCTTGCCGCGCACGGCCTCGGGCTCCTCCAGTCGGGGCGGCGAGTCGGCCTGCACCACCAGCGCGGTCGGATTCACCCGCCGGACCGAAGCCAGCACTGCCTCGAGTTGCTCGGGAGTGGCGCTGTCCACCTTGTTGACGATCACGACCTGGCAGCGGCGCAGGTTGACCTCGCCCGGGTAGTAGCCCACCTCGTGGCCGGCGCGCAGCGGGTCGACCAGGGTCAGGTGCAGGTCGCTCTGCAGGAACGGCAGGTCGTTGTTGCCACCGTCCCACAACAGCACGTCCGCCTCTTGCTCGGCGGCCGCTAGAATCTGGCCGTAATCCACACCGGCCCAGACCAGGTGCCCGGCCTCGAGGTGCGGAGCGTACTCCTCGCGCTCCTCCAGCGTGCACTCGTGGCGATCCAGATCTTCCAGGGTGGCAAAGCGCTGCACGGCCTGGCGCGCCAGGTCCCCGTAAGGCATCGGGTGACGCAGGATTCCGACCCTGCGTCCCTGCTCGCGCAGCAGACCGGCCAGGAAACGAGTCGTCTGGCTCTTGCCCACGCCGGTGCGCACCGCGGTGACCGCCAGCACGGGGAGGCGGGAGGCCAGCATCGTCGCCTCGGGGCCGAGCAGCGTGAAGTCGGCCCCGGCCGCCAGGGCCCGGCTGGCGCTGTGCATGACGTGGGCGTAGCTTACGTCCGAATAGGCGAATACCACTTCCTGGACGCCCAGGGAGCGCACCAGCTCTTCCATCTCGCCCTCGGCATGGATGGGGATCCCTTCCGGATAATGTTCCCCGGCCAGCTCGGGGGGATAACGGCGCCCGGCGATGTCCGGAATCTGGGCCGCGGTGAAAGCCACCACCCGGCAGTCGGCGCGCTGGCGGTAGACCACGTTGAAGTTGTGAAAATCGCGCCCGGCGGCGCCCATGATCAGAATCTTGCGCATGCCCGTAGTCTAGCGGCTGTCACCAGCCGGTGCTATGACCTGCGTCAGGAAGGAAGCTCTGCTCAGCCTTTCCTCCTCGGACTTCTCGCCCGGTCCGCTCAGGCCACTCGCCGCGCGTAGAAGCTGATGCGCTCCAGACCCGGCGGGCTCAGGGGAGCGTCCAGCTTACGACGTTTCTGGGTGACCTCTTTAGCCTTCTCGGGAAGGCTATAGACGAATCCGGAGGGGCTGGTGGGCACACGCACGACCCTTCTTTCACAGACCAGTCGTTCGATGTGCTCGGAGACCGTCTCGGAGCTGCATTGGTTCAGCGCTCCGAACGATGGGAGCTTCCACAACGCGCGCAGCTCCGCCCAACGCCGGCCGCGCAAGAAAGCGATCAATTTGTGTCGACCCAGCTGGACCTCGTCGAGCGCCTTCAGGATTGCGACGGAAGGGTCGGGGAGTGCCGATCTCTGGTCATCCAGGCGCAACTCGGAGAAGATGGCCCGGAGAAATTCGGCCCCCGCAGCCTCTCGCAGTGCTTCTCTCCAGGGGCGCAGGATTCTGCGGGCGCGGAAGACTTCTCGCAGCAACAAGTACCAGGTGCGCTCGGGAGTGATCCCTTCTCGGAGGCTGATTGCCTGAATCGTCAGTCCTTCCGATAACCGGGCTTTCAGGATCCGCCCGGCGCGCGTGTTCAGTTTGAGCCGGGCTTCCAGCGCGGCCAAGGAGAGCTCAGACATTTGGGTGACGCCCCTTTCGATGGTGTAGCCTCAGCCTACAGGAGCTCTCGCCGGGTCTTCAGTGACAGATGGTACCGAGCATACGCTCGATGGCGGCGACCTGCTCATTACGAGTTCGCAATGGGGCACTTTGGCTGAGTTTGGGTGAGGTTTGTTGTGTCGTTCGGAATGGCTCTCTGAAAGCGTTCTCCAATTCCTGGAGGTTCACTGAGTTCAGGCTAGATGTCTGCCTTTCGGCGGAGTTGGTACCCGACTGGTACCATTTCCGTAACCGTTGCCGCATCATAGACGTTGGATGTAGATATTACGCTAGCTTGAAGTTCCGTATCTTCTTTTTCTTCTCCCTATCCTTCAAAGGGACGTGCAGGGCCTTAATGGTTCCGGTCTTCTGAGATAGCCCGAAGGCCATGAGGTTCTCGTCCCGGGTGAGGCCAAGAGCACAGGCAGCAAGTATCTCCCCGGTTTCAACATCTATCAGTTCCCGGAATTCGTGCCGAAGGACTCTGACTTCCTGTGCGATGGTTCCCGACATCTTGACCTTCGGTACTGCGAAGATCTCCCCATCTGCTCCCATTACTCGAGGCTTGTTCTCATACTCCACGGTGACGGATACTGGTGCTGGAAGGGTAATTCCTGGCGACTCCAGGACCTTTTGGATGGCAGCGTTGAAGGCCTCGGTGCCCCTGGAATACGCGTCACCAGCGAGATCCCACAATGTTTTTTCGGTGGGCTGTTCGTTCTCGTCTAGTAGTCTGGCGTCCCACTCAAGCGTAAGGTCGTCTTCATCCTCGACCAAGAAAACGAAGTCGGGATCCTTTAGGCAGTAAAGGTCGCTGTTCATGGAGAAGTCTTTCGAGAAGTTAGCGAAGGGAAGAACCGGGGGCTCGCGAGACTGGCGTAGTTGGTAGAGCCTTACACCTTTCTTCTTGGCCTTCCTAATCGCAGGTTTGTAGTATCCGGCTGTAGATACAATACTGCGTTCCGAAATGTCCGGCATGTCGTTCAGCTTGGTACATAGCTGCTCGACCTTGATAATATCGAGCTTGCGGCCCTCGTGCTTGACTTCAATGCCCTTCATCGCACCGGTACCACCATCGGGGAGGCTATACTTCACGGTGACATCAACATCTCGCTCTTCCTCACCATCGACATCGTATACCATCTTCCCGAGGCAGACCTCCTCAATGATGTCCCCCTGCTGGTCAGTGAGTAGAGCGATCAGGCCCATGATGTAGTGAACATCGTTCTCATTGAGTGGGCTGTCTTTCTTCGTCATGGCTGGTTCTCCGGGGCCTTCTTGGCCAGGCTATCCAGGGTTGTGGCGTCAGGGATAGGTCCTCGCTCCCCCTCGATCAATGGTGTCGCTTAGTGATCCCAAGATTGGAGTGGCTCTCCTTTGTAGAGGTCAGTTTAGCCGTGTTCACGACGCCATCCACGTATGGGCTCCATAATCCTCACAGCATCTTCGTGCGAGAAACGCAATCGGGCGGTCCCGCCATCTATCCAGATGAGGAACGGAGCAAGGACCACATCGCCGAGCCGCAACGAGGCGCGGTCGTTTGAGGGGTTTTGATTTCTGTCGTCCCAAAGAAAGTAGTCCGCATACTTTGGGAATTCAGAGCCGGGGATCCAGTCGAAAGTATGCCACGGTTGATCGGTACCTGAAAGTCGCAGGGTTCCGATAACCACCTCGTCGATCACCAGGTTCCATCCCTCAACCGGCCAAGGGAACTTAGCTGAGTCAGTCACGGGGCTATTTGGTGTTTCCGAAGGTTCTCCACGAGGTCCGAGACCTTGGAAACTCCATCCCAGAGGCTCGGCTCGAGGTGGCGGTTAAACTCAACCTCCAAAGCGCATAGAATCTCGTGATCATCGAGCGAGTCCAGGATAATGTCTTCACCGAATCGCTGGTCTGGCATTACAGACCCAACGGCCCGGTTGAGCATGAACTCGAGGGTCTTGATAACACGGCATTCAGTATTTTCGTGAACCTTCATCATGTCTTACCGAAACGGAATCCTCCGCCCATCGTGAACGTAGTAATAAACTCGACACTTGTAACCCCCTAGCCTTACTAAATCACAGTAGGCAGGATCTCCAGAAGACGGTGACACTATTTGTCGGCGAGCGAGGACCGGTACATCTGGCGCAGCACAAGCGGGCAAGGGGCCACTGCGACGTGAGAAATAGATTGGGGGCTCCCGTTTGGGGACAGTCTGCGAGTCGATCTTTGGGATGTCCGGTCGAAAAAACGAACCTAAGCTCGCGGAAATGCCTAACAGAAGTAGGAGGGCAAGGAGTGGGCTTCGCACCCACAGTTATTCACTGGGATGAAGTAATGCCCCTTTTGTTCACCAACGGCACCGAGCGCTTGACTACCGCAGCTAAGGAAACCCCGATGCTTCATCGAATACCACCAACATGAACGAGGACCGTGGGAGAGACATTAACTCCTTCTGGTTCGGGACCCGGCAGCGATACTACAACTTAGGACTAGTTGTCGCGGGCATCCTGGCGTTCATTTCATACATCATCGCCTGCGAGGTCTTTGTCTCGCCCAATGATGTCGAGGTCCTCACTAAACCGCGTGATAGCAATGATGCCCAGTATGAGTTCACGATCTTTACCCTCGTCTTTCAGGGCCTGGGCTACCTTTTCATGATGGCCTGTGCAAATGTGTGCTATCTGCTGGGGCCGTCTCTAGATAGTAGTGCCAACCCCGAGAACCGCGCGGAATTTCGACGGACTCTTTACGCTCTGGGTTGTGCGTTCTCGTTTGCCCTCCCGTTCACTATTCCGGTTCTGGTGGTGCTCACCCACCTGCGCACCTCTGCGCTTTAGCCTTCAGGCTGCCGAAGCGCGTTTCCCGGGCCACCCATTTTTGGGGGCCGGATAAGTCGGGCAGGCTGCTTGGCTTCTGGCGGGCCGGGACTCGGTGGGCCGCCTGGTGGAGGCTGAGTTCCCGATGCGGCAGGTGGAAGGAAATCCGGGCCATTTCCCTTCGGGTTTCGCAAGCGTCTGAGAGCAACCGTGTGCATCTGCCGGATCCGATGTCGGCTGACCCCAAGCTCCCGAGCGATAGCCTCGAACGTCAGGCCCCGGAAGTAGTGTTGTGTGAGGACGAACTTGTATCTCTCGTCGTCGAGTTGCTCAACGGCGCGCCGCAACTTCTGACGATACTCGCCAAGCTCTTTCTCTAGCGCCGGTTGCTCGTCAGGGAACCCCTCCACCAATTCCATCATTGTAATCTCGCTGTCGTCCTCCACGGCCACCTGCAGCTCCAGCGAGAGCAGGTAAATGCAGCCAAGACTGGCGATCATCTCGTAGAGGCCGTCCGCGCTGATCGCGAGCTCGTCAGCCAACTCCGCCTCAGTTGCGTCTCGTCCCGTGGCCCGCTGGAGCTTCCGGGTGGCCTCCTTTACGTCACTGGTCCTTGAGCGACCCCGCTCAGGTAGCCAATCCATCGGGCGTAGACCGCTGTATATGGCTCCGCGCACGATTGGCGTGGCATAGGTTTCGAACTTGAAGCCCCGCGACGGGTCGTACGCGTCGATCGCGCGAGCCAGGCCGAAATTCCCATGAGAAATAAGGTCATCCAACTCGTTTCCCGAACTCAGTTTTCGCAGTATGCCAAGAGCCAAGTTGCGCACCAGACTCTGGTAACGCCATCTTGAGGCCCCCGTAGTTGTGGAGTTGTGGTCAAGTCGTGGGCCCGCTATTTCACTACGCCCACGAGTTGTCCATAAATCCACAACCGCCAAGACGAAACCCCCTCGGACCTCCCCGACGGAGCTCTCGCCCCACCGGAGAGTTGGTCCCCCTTGCGACTGGCCCCCGCCCCCTTCGGACTCCTAAAAACCATATATTTATTACGGATCAGAGGCCCTGTCTGAAGTCGCTCGGCTCGCCCTACCCTTAGCGTGCCCCTCAAAACATACCCAACGAGGCTCGACCCGGGTCGAGGATAACGCGTTTTGAGGGGCAACCGGCCGCCCAACTTATTCACGACGGCGGCCGAACAAGCTCCCCCTACCGGCGCGGGGCCTGCCCCACCTCCAGGGACGCGCCCACCCCGGTGAGCTCGCCCAACCTGCCGCCCCACGTCGGGGACCAGCTGGGGACCAGAACCGATCGCGTGAGTGCTGCGGAGTTGGTACCCACCGGTACCCTGAAACGAAAATCGCCCCTGCAACGAGAGGCGAAAAACGGCTTGAAATCTGGAGCCGGGGAGGCGATTCGAACGCCCGACCTGCTCATTACGAGTGAGCAGCTCGGCCAAGGTTGAACTCTATGTCTATCGCTATCTATCGCTTCTACGTAAACGTTATTTAGCTTGAGCGTGTCAGAATTTAAGGGTATAATATCTGAGTGGAAGGACCCATGACTTTAATGGAGACAGTCCGACGGAAGGTCCGTCATAGGAGGCGCGGCGAGCCGTTTACTGCCAAGGAGATGAGTTCTCTTGGCAATCGCGCATCGGTAGATCAAGCTCTTTCGCGACTCGTGAAAGGCCGAGTGTTAGAACGCGTTGGCCGAGGAGTCTACGTGCGCCCGAAGGAGAGTCCGCTCCTTGGCCGGCTACCAATATCGGCGGTGCAAGTCGCGAAAGCAGTCGCACGTGCCCGGCAGGAGAAGCTTCAGCTTTCGGGAGCAGAGGCAGCCAATCGCTTGGGACTTACAACCCAGGTCCCGGCCCGGACGATTTACCTGACCGACGGGCCTTCTCGCATCGTTCGAGTCGGCAAGCAGGAGGTCGAGCTGAAACACGCAGCCTCGACAAAGCTGGTAGGAGCAGGAACGGAGGGTGGTTTGGTGATCTCCGCACTCTACTATCTCGAACGCGAAGGCGTTACCCCGGAGGTTATCGCCAAGCTTCAGGGTTCTCTCTCATCTGTGACTAAGAACCAGCTCCGGCGTCTCTTACCGCACGTGCCCAGTTGGATGAGTCAATCATTGCGGGCGATCTGCCAGGAGTAATCCCCCGTGGATTTTCTTAACCTGAACATGGATGAGCGCTCAGCCGTATTTCTACGCGGTTCTGAGCTTACTGGCCGCTCGCCACGTCTTCTGGAGAAAGACTTCTGGGTCTGTTGGGCACTTGAGCGGCTCTTCACAGCCAGAGGTTTGCCCGAGCTCACCTTCAAAGGTGGAACTTCGCTCTCAAAGGCTTACGGGGTTATCGACCGGTTCTCCGAAGACATCGACATTACGGTGGATCGGAAGGCCCTCGGTTTCTTGGAGGAGTATCCTTCACAGTCCAAGCGCGAGAAGGCTCTGGAGGCGCTGGATCAAGAATTGCTCCGGGTAGCTCGTGAAGAAGTCCTGCCCCTCTTTGAAGGTCTGGAATTCTCCGAGCTTCGAGCTGAGTTGGCCGGCGAGACCGTCGTCTTGCACTATCCCACGGTACTCGACGCCCCAACCGGCTACTTGGCAGACACTGTCCGTGTCGAACTTGGCGGAAGGAACCCGACGGAGCCTTCGGAACAGATGGAGCTCTCTGTCGACGTGGCAGAGCATTTCCCAGACGTCCGTTTCCCGCACCCGAGAGTGAAGGTGCTGTCGGCAGTTCGGACCTTCTGGGAGAAGGCAACCATCCTACACAGTTATCACTCGGCGAACGAGGCCATCGGCCATCGGAAGTCCCGTCACTATTACGATCTTGTGAAGCTGGCCCGGCATGAACTCGGGGCTCAGGCACTTGCCAACATTGCAATGCTTGAAACTGTGGCCCGTGACAAGAGTCTCCTCTTTCGATCGGGCAAGGCACGTTACGACCTGGCCAGACCGGGCACTCTGCGGCTCGTGCCGAACGACGAGCAATTGGAGAGTCTGCGTGACGACTACGCCCAGATGCAGGTGATGTTCTATGAGGAGCCGCCGACTCTTGACAACTTGATGGCTGAGCTTCGCGGGCTCGAGATTATGATCAACGGTCAGAGTTCGCGTCCTTAATCCCTCGAAGAAGATGGAAGCTCCCCCATTCCCAACGCATGACTGCGATCCGGCCTCCCTCGAGTTTTCATAGGTCGCCCAAATCCCGCCGCCGTCGAGCACCTCGGGCGCAAAGAGCTCGAGGAACTCGAGGAAATAGCAAGACAGAAGGTCTTTGAAGAGTTGATCGTGGTTCACGGAAGGCTCCGTCGAGAGGGGTCGGCCTTAAGAGGCTCACGGAGCCCTCCGCAGGAGGGCGATTGAAGGAAGTTCCAGGCGGCCAGTTCCGTTCCTGCAGTGGGCTACCTCCAATCCCTGCGTGGAGGATTTCTTAGAACCAGGGTTTCCGCTATCTCCCCGAACGGATGCTTACCCGAACCTGCGCAGCGGCTCTCCTGCTCTCCCTGTCAGGTCTTTCTCATCAACCCATCCGTAACGCTGCCCGGTACTCCGGCGCATCCCTTGTTGAACAGTCCTTCAGAAGCTGATGTCGTTGAACTTGGACGTGCCCGGTGGGGAGTTCAGGTGAATGAGGTTGCCCGTCGGCGACATGGAACCGTTGACGGTCCCCCCGAGCCGGATGGAGGAACCACCTACTTGCGCTATCGCCAGCACGCTGAGCGTTCCGCCGGTAATTTCGACCTCCAGCGCGTCGCTGGTGGAGATCACGCCCCCGTTGGCCCGCAAGAAGGAGGCTGCGCCGGCCTTGAGGTCGATGCCGGCGTCGACGCCCACCTCGCTGATGTTCCCGGCCGAAGTGATCGACAGGGCACCCGTGGCCACGACGTCGTCCACCTGGACGGCACCTGAGGTCACTGTGGTGAGGGTCACGGAGGTGCCGGAAACGTTGTTGGCACGCAGAATTCCGCCGGTAGCCGTCAGGCTTACCGAGCCCGAGGTGGCCACCGCGTTGTCGACCTCCAGGCCCCCCGAGCCGTCGGCCAGGTCGATCTTGCCCGGGCCACTGACCGTGGCGGCCAGCCGGACGGCCTCGATTTCCAGGGCGCTGGTGGTCCCGATGCCGGTGCCGGCGTCCATGGTCAGGATCCCGGGCGTGCTCAAGTCGGTGCCCGGATCCATCGCGGTGGCAGGCTCATTGATGACGCCGATGGCCGACAGAGTGATGTCTCCCCCGGCCGCCAGGTCGTCTACAAAGACACTTCCACCGGTGACCGTGGTAGCCGAGACGGCGCCGGTTCCCCCGGCCGCCACGTGGGTCAGCGTGAGCGCGCCCTGAGTCACCCGCAGGTTGATAGGCCCACTGGCGGTGGTGGCCGAGAGGACGTTCAGATTGTCGGTCTCCAGCAGCACGATGCGTCCGGTGCCGGTGACCGTGGCGTTGAGGCGCACCAGGGTGGTCTCGATGGTGGCGCCCGCAGCGCCCAGGCCGGCTGCGTTGACAGTGAGCTCGGTGGCTTCCACATCCGGCTCCGCATCGCTGCCCGCCTCCAGAACCGCGCCCGTGGCGGTCAAAATCACCCTATCGCCCGAGGCGCTGACGCGCCCGACCGAGAGGCTGTCGCCGGCTGTGGCGGTAAAATCACGCCCCGAGCCCCCCACGATGGCGTTGGTCACGGTCAGCGGCCCACCGTCGGCCCGCCACGTCATGGCCCCGTCGAAGGTGGTCGCATTCGAGACGACCAGACCTCCGCTCAAATCGTGCAGATCGATGTCTCCGACCTGGGCCACCGTGGCGTTGGTCACCGTGGGTGTCTCGAGCTCGAGGCCTCGAATGCCCGTCTGCGTGGCTACATAGACCCGCTTGGAGCTGAAGTCGACCCCGGCGTCGTCGTCCACCTCGCGCAGCTGGCCCGCGGAGTTGACCCCGATGGTGCCGTCCAGGGCCACCACGTCGTCGACCACCACGTTTCCCGTGCCGAAGGTGCTCAACGTCACGTTGTGGGCGGCTCCCCCGGCGGTCACGGATTGAGCCACGAGGTCGCCGTTCTTGGCCAGAAGACGGACGATGCCATCCGTGGCGAGGGCGCTGCTGACGAAGAGCCCGCCGGCCAGGTCGGAAACGGCCAGGGGACCGACCCCGGTCACCAGGGCGCTCAGATTGTCGGCGGCCACGTCCAGGTTGTTGCCCAGTCCGATGCCACGCACTGCCTGCAACTGGAGGGTGGGAGCGGTGAGATCGGCGGTGGGGTCATCGAGCAGCTCGAGGATCTGGTCGGCGGCCGTCAGTTGGATCCGGGTGGGAGAGGCCACCTGACCCACCAGCAGGTCACCGCTCGTGACCGTGGTCGCGGTCACGTCGAACGCGCCCGTGGAGCGCACGTCCACCAGGGTCAGGTCGCCTCCTGCCGCTGAGAGTGAGAGGGCGCCGTTCTGGGTGGTCACCAGGGTGGCCGACAGTCCGCCGGCCAGGTCGGCCAGGTCGAGGGTCCCGGTTCCGGTCACGGCGGCGGTCAGGTTCTGGGCGTCAATCTCGATTTTTCCCGAGCTTCCGATGCCGCTCGAGGCGCTCAAGGAGAGGTTGACTGCCGTCAGGTCCGAGCTTCCGTCCGCGCCTTGCTCCTGGATCTGGTCACCGGCCTGCACCGTCAGAGTGCCGTTCAGGGCGCGAGCCAGGGACACGAGCACCGATTGGTCGGCCTGGAGGGTCATAGCGTGGGGTCCACCCGCCGTCGCGCTCTGCACCGTCAGGCTTCCGCTCAAGGCCTGCAGGGCCACATCGCCGTCGCTGGTGGTAGCCAACGTGACCACCAGACCGCCTCCCTGGTCCTGCACATTCAGCCCCCCCGCCCCGGTCACGGTGGCGGAAAGAGTGCCGGCCAGCACGTCGAGATCGATGCCGCTGGCGGCCGACAAGGTCAGGCCGCTGGCGGTCAGATTCGCGGCCGCGCCATTGCCATCGGTGATGGCGCCATTGGTGGTGAAGGTGAGATTCCCACCGGCGTTGCTGCCGGTGAGGTTTCCGCTGGTCCGGTCGTAGGTCAGCGAGTCCACGCCGGTGAGGGTCACGTTGCCCGAAGTCGTCACCGTGAGACTGGTCAGGTCGGAGAGCCCCAGCGTGATGTCGACGGCGCTCAGAACCGCGCTGGTCGCGGTGAGGTTCGTGCCGCCCATTCCCGGGCCGATGTTTCCAGCCGAGCTCACCGTGGCGCTGGCCGCCGTGGCCGAGCCGAGCACCACATCCGAGGCGGCGCCGGTCGAGGAGATCGACAGGCTTCCGGTGGCGGACACGTCCTCGACAGCCAGGCTGACCCCGGCTCCGCTGAAGCCGAGGCTTACATTCCCGGAGCTGGTGGTGGCCTGGACGGTGGCCTGATGGTTTCCACTCTGGGTGTAAGTGAGGTTGCCCGCGCCCGTCAGGACAACCGTGGTATCGTCTGGACTGGAGTTGTCCAGGCTGATGGGACCGGCCGTGCTGACCACGGTCAGATCGCGCACACCGGCCGTCACGGCCGAGGAGCTCCCGACCCCGGTCGAGGCCGTGATCCGGGCCGTATCCGCCAGGAGCGTTCCCGCCGAGATCCCCGCATCGGTAACGAAATCGATGCTCCCGTTCTGGTTGACCGCTGTCATGGCGCCGGTGGAATGGTCGTACAGGAGCTGGTCGACGCTGCCCGTGATGGTCACGTTGGCCAGGGTGGAGACCTCCAGCGCGGTCAGATCGGTGGAGCCCAGGTCGATTCCGATGAGGCCGTCAGAGCTCAGGGCCAGCCGGGTTCCCACCGTGGCCTCGAGAGGATTGGCGGCCCCGATGCTGGGAGCGGTCAGAGATACATCCTCAGCCTCCAGGTTGACGCCTGCCCCGTTGGCGTCACCGATGGCCTCCGTGGTGGTCAGCTCGACAGCCCGGCCAGGAAGCACCACCAGCAGACCGCCCCCGGAACCATCCAGCGTGACCTTTTCGGCGCCAGAGGAAAGCACCTGGACGTCACCGCCGTTGGTCACCACCTGAATTCTACCCGGCAGGATAGCGCCGAGCTGGACGTTGGTGCCAGCCCCGTTGTCACCGGTTACGAGGCTGAGCCTCTGGGTCACCGAGAGCTCCAGCGCGTCCAACGGGCTGATCCCGCCACTGGCCTGGATCTCCAGCACGGGAGACACGACGTCTTCCAGGCCGGCCGGCGTGGCGTCCAGGATGGAGCCGTGGTTGGCCACCAGCCGGACTTTGCCGAGGCCGCTGGTGCGCAGGTCGGTGACCAGGAGGTCGCCCGTCCCGTTGTGGGTTAGCTTCACATCCTGTCCGCCGGAGCGCGCCGAGTTGACGGTGGCATTGAAGTTGGTGCTCTGGTCGAAGGTGACCGGTCCGAACTGGCTGTTCAAGCTCAGAGTCGTGTCGCTGGAGGTCTGGCCCACCAGAGAGATGCTTCCCAGGGCGTCGGCGGTCAAGGACGGGCTGTCGAACTCGAGCGGGTCCAGCTGTCCGATGGTGACGGCGTGCAGCTCCAGAGAGGGGCCGCTCAGGTCCAGACCCACCTGGCCGTCGGCGATGGAGCCCGTGGTGGTGAACTTCAGGGGATGGGTGAAGGTGGCCGTCAGCACGCCGGTGGTGCCGTTGTAGCTCAGCTGGTCTGCTCCCGTGACCGTCACGTTGCCACCGGTGCTGGTCAGGTCGAGGGAGCCGTAAGTCGTGCTCGCGATCGTGGTGCTGACGGCGCTGGTGGTCAGGCTTCCCGTGGTGCTGACATTGGCCAGCGCCAGCGAGCCATCGCCGGAGAAGGAGATCGGGCCCCCGGCTGTCTGCGCGTAGAGCACCGAAAGAGAGCCCCCTCCGGTCTGGGAAAGGTCGATACCGCCGCCTCCGACGGCCAGGATGGCAGAGGTGGAGGTGGCGCTCAAACTGGCCAGAGAGAGGCCGCCTGCCTGACTGCCGGCGGACAAAGAGGCGGCGCTGATCTCCAGCCCTCCGATTCCGGTCTGGGCCGTGAGAGTGGCGTCGCTGGCCAGGATATCGGCGCCCGCATCGGCTCCGTTCTCCATGATGGAGCCGGCGCTCGTCAGCTCCAGAATTCCGGCGGTGACCTGGTCGACCAGAATCGAGCCGGAAGTGACGGTGAACCGCAGCGTGTCCCCCGGATTGGAAGCCGTCAGAACGCCGGAGCTGAAGCTCAGGCTGTCAGTTCCGGTCAGAGTGACGTTGCCCCCCGCGCTGGTCAGGTTCAGCTCCGAGAAGTTGCTGCTCAGCACCAGGCTCGCGTCCAGGCCAGCCTGCATCTCGAGGACGTTGCCCTGGAGCTCGGGAGGGCTGGTCTGCCCGATCCCGCTACCGATCACCAACGACAGGCTGGGCGCGATCAGATCGGCCCCCGGGTCGCTGCCAAACTCGTCCAAGACCTTGGTGGTCGTCAGCCCGACAAAATCCGCCCGCAGGTCGTCGACGAGCATCGGAGCCTGCGAGGAGAGAACGAGTTGCGAGCCCGTGAGGTCGCCCACGAGCGCATTGTTTACGTCGTCATAGTCAAGCAGCACGTTGGTGGAAGGATCTTCGAGATGGACCTTTCCGTCTTTCGTGGTCAGGTCAATGAGCTGGGGGGTCGAGTCCAGCACCAGGTAGAGAGGCGAGCCGGCCGCGGTGACCCGGGCGGTAACCGTCAGTGCGTCCACGTGCAAAGGTTGGGCAAGGGTGCCCACCCCCTGATCGGCCACCACCGTCAAAAAGCCGGCCACCAGCGGATCCACCGAGCCCAGCACCAGACCACCCGTGGCGGTGAAGGAAAGCGACTGGTTGGCGTTCGAGCCGGAGAGCTCATCCAGCGAGGACTTGTAGAGGAGAAAGTCGGCCCCGCCGGTGGTCAGCTGAGCCTGACCATCGTTGACGGTCACCTCGGTCGTAAAGGGAAGGTTGGCCCCCGCGTCCACCTCGATTGCGGCCCCGGGCGCCGTCACGGTCAGGCGCAGCGCGTCGTTGGCGGTGACCCCTGCGTGGATGCCGTCGCGAGCCGACAGAGTGACCGCGCCCGACACCGCATCCACCCCTGGCCCGTCGGCGATTTGACCCGCCAGCACCGTCAGGGAGAGAGTGCCAGAGTTGTTGACGCCGGACATCTGGGAGGTGCTCGAGCTCCAGGTCAGGGAGTCTCCGCTGGTACCGGTGACGCTGACATCGCTGTCGGTGGTCGTGACCTCGAGAACCGTGAGATTGGAAGCGCCCAGGTCAATGCTGGTGACGCCGCCGGCTCCGGCGCTGGTCACCAGAGAGTGGGTCAGGGTCACCTCCAGGGCTCCGGTGGTGCCGATTCCGCCCCCGGCGGTCAGGGTGAGGTTCTTCGAGCGCACGTCCACGGCGGGCGGGTTTCCGTCCAGGATGCTCCCCCCCGCGGTGAGGCTGACCTCGGCCCCCTGGGCGTTCATCTGATAAAGGGTCAGATCGCCCTCGGTCGAGATGGTCACGGTAGAAAGCCCAGAGGTGACGAAGGCGTCGAGGGTCGTGTCATTGCCTCCCGTCTGGGCATACTGCACCCCTCCGGTTCCGGCGCTCACGGCCAGGTCGACGTCCGCGGAGCTGTCGTTGGCGATTGAGATGTTTTCGCCGGTGAGACTGAGAGAGCCGCTCACGCGCAACTCGAGGGGATCGGCCGTGGTGCCGAGGCTGGCGGCCGTCAGGTTGGCCCCTGTGGCGCGGACGTCCGTCGAGCCTCCGTTGCCGTCGCGGACGTTGCCGGTGGTGCTGAACCCGATGAAGCCGCTGGCGTTGAGGGCCACCAGAAAGCCCGTGGCCGCCGTGTAGGACAGAGAATCTCCCGCGCTGCCGGTGATGGAGATGTCGCCTCCGTCGGTTTCCACCTGGAACTCGTCCACTCCAGAAGCGCCCAGACCGATTTGAACCGGCTGGTTGCCGGTGGTGACGAAGAGCTGACCGGGCGTGACCACCTCGAGCCGATTGCCCAGGCCGATTCCGTGGCTGACCAGGGTGACGTTCGAGCCGCTCACGTCCAGGTCGTCGCTGCCCGAGTCACCGTCGAAAATGCCGGTTTCGCTCTGAATTCCGGCAAATCCGGTAGCGATCAGACTGGCGACCTGGACCTTGCCCATCTGGCTGACCGCGGTGGCATTTCCGCCCGTCATGGCTGCCACGGTCACGTCCCCGCCGTGGGTGAGGCTGATCGTTCCGGTTCCGGCATCCAGAGTGGCCGCACCGAGCTGTGTGAGCTTGCCTCCGCCCGTGCTGGTGAAGGAGCCTCCGTTGGTGGTGATGGGGGCGTTGTCCAGCGTCACGTCCCCGGTGGCGCCGGCCTGCAGAACCAGATTCAGCTTGCCGGAGCTGGAGCCGACGGCGTGGTTGATCACGATGGAGCCCGCGCTGTCGCCTGCGTGCAGCGTCAGAGTGGCGTCACTTCCGGCGGTCTTCAGGATGTCCGCGGCCACCGTGATGGTGCCGGGCGACTGACCGAAATCGGGGTTGTTGATCGGCACCGTGTTGGCGCCCTGGGTCTGAGCGTCCAGAATCACGTTGGTGCCGGCATTCAGGCTGGTGACGATGTTGGAGACGGCGATCTCGTTGGGCTGGGTGGGAACATCCACCACGGTGAGATTGGCCGGGTCGATCAGCCAGGTGCCGCCAGGCGCCTGAACACTGCCGTGGAAGTCGAGCTGTCGGTGGCTGGAGGTCTCCACGAAGCCCCCCGGAGCGATCAGGCTTCCGGAGATATCGGTGCGCCGATCGCTCAAGGCCAGGATCGTGCCCCCGTCGGCCTGCAGGGTGCCTGCCTGGAGGAGAGTGCCGGAGCCGCCCACCAGCTGGACGGAGCCATTCTCCTCGCGCAACTCGGTCGCCGCGGCCGGAGTGTTCATGGCCGTGCGCAGAACCTCGCTGACCGCCTCCGGCGTCAAGACGACGGTGCCATCAGGCCCCGGGCTGGCGGGCAGTTGGAAACTGACCAGACGGCGACCGTCCAGGTTGAGCGTGCATTCGTTTCCCGCTCCCAGGACGATCTTGCCCAGGTTGGCCACGATCAGGCCTTCGTTGCTGACCAGGGGGGCGGTCAAGACCACGTAGCCCTCGTCGCTGACCTGAATGGTGCCCTGGTTGACCACGCTGGCGAGGTCGAGGCTCGAATCCTGGGTGAAGTGGTAGTTGCCGCTGAGGAAGTCCTGGTTGCTGATGTTCAGGGTGGTGGCCACGAGCGAGCCCACGTCCACCTTCGCGGAAGGCCCGAAGAGAATGCCGTTGGGATTCACCAGGAAGAGCTGTCCGTTGGCCTGGAGCTTGCCCAGGATGCGGGAGGGGTCGCCGCCGGTGACGCGGTTGAGGATGACCGCCGTCTCGTTGGGCTGCACGAACTTGACCAGCTCCGTGGGAGAGATATTGAAGCGCTGCCATTCCAGAATGGCCTTCTGGGTCGACTGCGTGATGGTGGTCGTCCCCAGCGTCTGCTGGATGGTGGCGCTGCCGCTGCGCACCTGACCGCCCTGCGGCTCGCTGATTGCCGGTGAAATAAGCGAAGCAAAAAGGATTCCGGCAGCCACTGAGCGCCTGTTCATGGACGTTACCCCCTAAGAAAGTAACGTGTAGAGTTCCTGATGGAGGGTCCGGACCCTTCCAGCCTGAGGCTGGACGGTTCCTCTCGTGGGCCTGGTCAGTCCGTGACGATTGTCACCGCTCAGAACGGCACTCCGTTGAACGTCGACGTGCCCGGGGGCGTGTTCAGGTGGATCAGGCCGCCCGTCACGCTGCCGCCCAGCTTGATGGACGCGCCACCGATCTGACCGCCCGCATACACGCTCAGCGCGCCGCCCGTGATGCCCAGCTCCAGCGCGTCCGAGGTCCCGATCACGCCCATGGTAGCCCGGATGATCGAAGCGGCGCCGGCGGTCACGTCTAGCTGAGGGTCGACCCCGATCTCGGTCACGTTCTGGGCCGAGTCCAGCGTCACGGCGCCCGTGGCGAAGACTTCATCCACCTGGATCGACCCGCTGCCTGAAGTGGTCAGCGTGATGGCCGATCCGGTCACGTGCGAGGCGCGCAGGCTCCGGGACGCCGTGATCGACACCGGGCCGTTGGAGGCCACGATGTTGTCCAGCGTCAGCAGCGCGCCGCTCGAAGACACGTCGGTCAGGTCGATCTTGCCCGTGCCGCTTACGAAGACGGACAGGTTGCCGCCCGATTCGATCTCGACGGACGCCGCAGTGCCGACGCCCGTTCCGGCCGAAAGAGCGATCGCGGACCCGCGCATGTCAGCGGCGGCATCGTTGCCTGACTCGTTGATGTTCCCGAAGGCGTTCACCGTGACGGCACTGTTCGCCCGCACGTCGTCCACCAGCACGTTGCCGGCAGTCAGGGTCTCGAAGATCCCGGTTCCCCCGGAAACGACGTTGCTCAACGTCAGCAGCCCGTTGGCGCGAATGTTGATGGCCCCGCTTACGGTCGAGGCCGTCTGCACCTGCAGGTTGTCCGTTTCCGACAACAGGATGCGGCCCGTGCCCACGATGGCAGCGTTCAAGCGAACCAGCGTGGTCTCGATGGTCGCCCCCGCGTCACCCAGTCCCGCCGAGTCCACGATCAGGTCGGTGCCCACCAGATCGGCCTCGGGGTCGCTGCCGGCCTCACGGACCACCCCGGCAGCATCCAGCACGATGGTGTCGCCCGAGGCGGACACCCGGCCCACCAGGATGTCGCCATCGGCCAGGGCCGTAAAGCCCCGTCCCGCGCCGCCCACGATGGCGCTGGTCACCGTCAGAGGTCCACCGTCCGCCTCGAATCCCATTACGCCATCGGAGGTCGTCGCATTGGAGACCACCAGCCCGCCGCTCAGGTCGCGCAGACTGATCCCGCCGACGCCCGCCACGGTCGCATTCGTTACCGTTTCGGTCGCAAGCTCGAGGCCATTGATTCCGGAAGCAGTCACCGCGCTCACCCGTTTCGAGTAGAGATCGGCGGTCAGGTCGGCGTCGGCCTGGCGCAGGTTGCCCGCCGAGGTGACCGCGATCGTGCCGTCCAGCGCCAGGATGTCGTCCACCACGACGTCCCCGAACCCGAACGTGCTCAGGGTGACGTTGTGCGCCGCGCCCCCGGCCGAGGCCAGCGTCACGCTCAGATTGCCGTTCTTGGTGAGCAGGCGCACCAGCCCGTCCGCCGCGGTGGCCGAGGCCACGGTCAATCCGCCGCCCAGGTCCGACAACGCCACCGGTCCGCTGCCGGTCACCGTCGCCGTCAGCGAATCCGCCAGCACGTCCAGGTTGTTCCCCAGACCGATGCCGCGCACCGCGGTCAAAGTTAGCGAGGGAGCCGTCAGGTCTGCCCCGGGGTCATCGCCGAGCTCATTGATCCTGTTCCCCATCAAAGTGGCGCTGGACGTTCCCGACGCCGATCCCACCAGGATATCTCCAGTCGCAACGGCATTCAAAGAACCCGCGGCCGACACGTTCGTCAGAGTGAGATCCCCACCCGACGCGGTCAAAGCGATATTCCCCCCGGCCGTCTGCGCCAGGTCGACCGTCACCCCCCCGGCCGTATCGGTCAGAGCGATCGCCCCCGCGAATTCGACGAAGGCGCTCAGGTGGGTCGCGTCCACTTCCAGCGCGATCCCCTGAGAGCCCGTCAACTCGATGGTCGGCGCCGTCAGGTCGGCTGTGGTGTCGCTGCCCAGTTGGGTGATCGTGGTGGTCGCCAGTCCCGTCAGCGTGCCCGTGGCAGAGGCGTTCCCGACCACCAGGGCGTCGTCCGAGATGAGCATCAGAGCGCCCGTCGCCGAGGCGTTTTGCACCGTCAGCCCGCCGCCCAGAGCCTGCAGGGTCATCGCCCCGCCGGTGGCCTGGGTGACCACGAGCCCGCCGCTCAGGTCCTGCACATCGACAGTGCCGACGGCAGACAGCGCCAGTGTTGCCACCTGCGTATCCAGCAACACCCGCCCCGTCGAGCTCAAGGTCAGTCCGGTAGCCGTCACGTTGCCACCGGTGATCTCGCCGCTGGTCGTGAAGTCGATGCTGCCACCCGCGTTGGAGGCCGTCAAAGCGCCGGAAGAATGGTCATACGCAAGGGCATCGGTGCCCGTCAAAGCCACGTTGCCGCTGGTCTGCACGGTCAGCGCGGTCAAACCCGATATCCCCGCGCTCAGGTTCCGCCCGCTCAACGTCAGGTTCGTAGCGGTCACGGACGTTCCGCTCACGTCGCGAGCCGAGCCGAGGCTGACCGTGGGCGCCGTCACGCTGGCAACCACGAGATCGGAGCCCGCCCCGGTGGACAACACCGAAGCGACCGTGGCGGCCTCGATCGAAGTCAGAGTATAGGTCTTCCCCGTCTCGCTGAAGCTCAGGTCGACCCTTCCGGCGTGGGAAATTGCCTCCAGGGTCAGAGTGCCGCCGACCTGACCGAAGGCGACGTTGCCCTGACCCTCCAGGTAAACCGAGGTGTTGCCGGTGCTGGTGTTCACGACGCCGATACTGGCTCCACTGACCACGGTGAGGTTGCGCGCCGTGACGTCCGGCGTGAGAATCGAGCCCACCGCGATCAATCCCAACGTGTCCGACGTGCCGCTCACCGCGGTGATGGAGCCGCTGGTGCTGAAGTTGACCTCGCCGCCCACGTTGGCGAAGCTCAGCACTCCGCTGGCGTAGGCGAGCCCGTCCACGCTCCCGGTCACCTGAGCGGTGCCCGAGCCGGCCGTAACGTCCAGGCGGGACAGGTTGTTGCTCCCATTGCTGGCCTCGATCCCCGCGTTGGCCTCCAGGCCGAGAGAGCTGGCAACATTCAGCTCGAGCGCGTCCACCGCGCCAATCCCGGTGGCGCTCTTGAGATAGAGCTCGCTGGCCGTGGCATTCACGGCGCCTCCGTTGCCGTCGGTGATCCCCCCGGTGGTGGAGAACGCCACGATTCCTCCGGGATGGTTGACGACCAGCGCGCCCCCGGTGTAGCTCAGGAGCGAGCCGACCTGAAAGTCTCCCCCGGTGCTGTTCACTTCCAGCTGGTCCGGGGTGGCTCCCAGCGCGATCTGGCCGGTCTGTCCGGTCACGGTCAGCCTCACAATGGCCTTGACGTCCAGGGTTCCTACGCCCGAGGAGGCGGACAGCAGAACGCTCTGGCCCACGACGTCGTCCGGGTCGAACGGGGACTGGTCGGTAATCGAGCCGTGCTGGGCCTCGATGCCAACCCCACCCAGAGGCGCCCGGGCGTAGATGACGCCGAGGTCACCCGTGCCGGAGTGGGTGATGGTGATATCGCCCTGGGGCGCCTCGGCCGCGAACAGGACATCGTGGTTGGTGGCCTGCTGGTAGGTGATCGAGCCCGTGTGGCTCAGCAGGCTGGCCCGGGGGCCGAGCGTCGTCTGACCGACCACGGACAGCGTGTTGTCGGTCTCGGCCGAGAAGTCGAAGGCGTCGAAGGCGAAGCCCGTGATGCTCGTGGCCTGTAGAGTGATGGAATTGGCTTCCACCATCCCCCCGGTGATGTCGCCCGTCAGCCGGAAGGCGATGGAGGTGGGGGAGTCGATGGTCAGGACACCTGTCGCGGCCTGATAGTTCAGGATGGCCCCATGCTGCGCATTCCCGCCCAAGCTGGTGACGTCCAGATCGCGATAAGTGGCGACTCCAATCGACGTGGTCATGGCCCGGGTCGTCAGGGTGTCCCGCGCCAGGATTCCCCCTGCGGTCATTCCGGCATCGCTGGTTAACTCGACGGCGCCCAGCTGGGCCTCGGCCAGATTGACCTGCAGGTTGCCGCCTCCGGTCTGGCTCAGGTGGATGTCGCCCTGCACGGCCACAAGGCTCGCGAAGGTCGTGGAGGCCGACTGGGAGGACAGGAAGATGTCTCCGTCCTGAGTTTCGGCGTAGAGACTGCCCGTAGCGGTCACCTGCACGGGCTTGAGGGCCGTCCCGATGCCCTGGTCGGACTGAAGCACTACGCCCGTGGCGATAATATCGGGCTGGGGATCGTTGCCACCCTGCAAGATCGGCCCCGAGGCCACCAGCCAGATCTGTCCGCCGCGGACGTCCTGGGTCGCGAGGGTGCCCTGGTTGACGAACTTCAGGTTGCTCGCGCCCACGTCCGCCGTCAGCCCGGTTACCGGGTTGAAGGAGAGCGTCTGGGGGGAGCCGGTAATCGTAACCGCCTGGTTGTTCGTGTTGACGGTGAAGTCGCTGAACGCATCGCTCAGGTTGACCTGTGAGCTGGCCCCGACGGTCAGGTCGAGCTGATCGCCCGAGAGCTCGGGCACGCCGGTCATTCCGATCCCTCCATCGGCGGACAGGGTGATGTTGGGGCTGACGATGTCGGCGGCCCCATCCGAGCCCAGTTCGTCGATGGTCGACGTGGTGGAAAGGGTGACCCGGTCAGCCACGATCTGGTCGACCAGGATAGGGACCTGGGTCTGGAGCTCCAGGGCGCTATCCAGGAACACCCCCGCGAGCTGGTGCGAGCTCTGCGTGTATTCGACGAAGTTCGAGTTCTGAGTGACCTGGATGTCCCCGTCCGGGAGCACCAGCGCCAGGCGGTCCGGCACCGAGAGCAGGATGACATCGATCACGGCGGAGGGATCGGTTGCCCGCAGCGTGACGTCCGGGCCAACTACCTGGAGGGGACTCGCGTCGCCCACGTTGGCAGCTTCCACCTCGAGCGTCTCGGCGAACAGAGATTGCCCGACGAATCCGTTGACATCGCCTGTCGTGGTGAATCGGAGGGTGCCGAGCTTGCTGCCGCTCAGCCGCCCGTTGCTGGCCACGTAGCTCACGAAGTCGTCTCCGGTCGTATTGACCGTCACGTCTCCGTGGTCGACCTTCAGCTCGGTGGTATTGGGCAGCGCCGAGCCCGCGTTCAGGATGACGGCTCCGCTGGCCTGGAGATTCTCCACCCTCAAGCTGTTGGTGGCCGCCACCGAGAGGTTGATGACCCCGTTCGCTACCAGCGTCAGGTCGGCCGCCTGGGCATCGATCCCTGTGGAAGACGTCAGGTCGCCGCCCACGGTCACGGTCAGCACCCCTCCCAGGTTGGAGGCGCTCAGCGCCCCGGTGACCTGGTTCCAGTCGACCTTGTCCCCACCGGTGCCCGTCACGTGGAGCTGGGCGTTGGCCCCGTGCACCTCGAGGGTTTGCAGGTCGGAAGCGCCCAGGTCGATGTCCGTAACCCCCGTGGCGGACGTGGTCAGGCTGTCGGTCAGGTTCACCTGGAGCCTGCTGGAGGTGCCAATGCCACCCGTGGCAGAGAGATCGAGAGAGGCGGCCTGGACGTTGCCACCCTGGATATTGCCGATGGCTTGAATCCCGACCAGGGCCCCCGTGGCAGTCAGGTTCGGGACGGAGATATCCCCATTGTTGATAAAGGTGGCGCTGGCGGCGCCCACCAGGTTGGAGTCATCGATGCGCAGCAGCTGAGCGCCCCTTTGCTCGTACTGCAAGTCGCCGGTCACGGCGTGGAAGCTGGCGTCGATGGTCGCGGTGGCGTTGTTGATCACGTTGAAGCGGGTGCCGTCGATGTGCACGGTGCCGCCTGCCGCGATCTGAAAGGGGTCGTTGCCCGTGCCCACCCTCGAGCTGGCCACCAGGGAAATGTCCTTGGCGGTCACGTTGACGGCCAGTCCGTTGCCGTCGGTGATCGCGCCGTTCGTGTTCAGGCTGATCGCCTTTCCGGGGTTACTGGCGGTGAGGTTGCCCGAGACGCGCTCGTAACTCAGCGAGGAGCCGCCCGTGACCAGGAGGTCGCCGCCCTGCGAGTAGGCGCTCAGGTCGTTGGTGGGGGCGGTGAGCGTGACCTGGTTGGTGCCGGCCAGGGCCACGATCTCGAGCTGAGTGGGGGCGTTGACCTCGATGTCGCCGATGCCGCTGGCGGTGAGGCTGACCGTCGGGGCGCCGAGGTCCAGGTCGTCCGTGCCGGAGTCGCCGTCCAGGATCGTGCCGGCCTCCAGGGCGATGACGCCGGTGGCGGTGGCGCTGGCCACGGTGAGGTCGGACCCGTGTGTCATCGCGATGTTTCCGGCGGCCAGGGTGCCGGTTTGGGTGAACGCGCCGTTTCCGGTGGAGGTGAACGTGCCTCCGTTGTTGTCCACGTTGGCGCTGACGGTCACGCTGTCGCCGGCCTGCAGCGCCAGGTTGAGCTGGCCACTGGTCGAGTCGATGGCCTGGTTGACCTGGATGATGCCCGCGCTGTCGCCCGCGTGCAGGGTCAGGGTGGCGTTGGTCCCGGCCGTCTTGTGGATGGGCGCGTTCACGACGATATCGCCGCGCTCGCTGCCGAGCTGGGTCTGGGCGTTCAGGGTGACGTTGCCGCCGCCATTCAGGGTCGTCTCGATGGAACTGGCTGCAATCTCGTTGGGGCCGGACGGGGTCGTCACGACGGTCAGGTTGGCGGGGTCGATGAGCCAGTCGCCGGCCAGCACCGTGCCGTGGAAATCGAGCTGGTGATGGCTGGACGTCTCCACGAACCCCGCGCTCAGGGTTCCCGCGATATCGGAGCGCCGGGTGCTCTGGGCGACCACGGTGCCTCCCGGAGCCTGGACCGTCCCGGACTGGGCGAGGGTGCCCTCGGCCCCCACGAGCCGAATTTGCCCCCCTTCCTCGCGCATCTCGGTGGCTCCCAGGGCGCTGCGGAGGAGGTCGCTCACGGCCTCTCGCGTGAGCAGGACGGTGCCCGTCTGCTGGCTGGCGTCGAGCTGATAGCTGACGAGGTTCTGTCCGTCCAGGTTGAGGGTGCCCTTGGAGCCTGCCTGGAGCTCGACGCGTCCGAGGTTGGCCACGATCAGCCCCTCGTTGCTGACCAGGGGGGCCGCGAGGACGACGTAGCCCTCGTCGCTGACCGTGATGGTGCCCTGGTTGACGACGCTGGTGAGCTCGCCCTGTTGCTCGAATCGGTAGTTGCCGCTGAGGAAATCCTGGTTGGAGAGGCCGAGCGTGGTGGCCATGAGCGAGCCCACGTCCACCTGGGCATTGGGGGTGAAGAGAATGCCGTTCGGGTTGACCAGGAAGACCTGCCCGTTGGCCTGGATCCTGCCTTCGATCTTGGACGGATCCTGACCCGTGACCCGATTGAGGATGAGCGCGCTGCGCCCGGGCTGCACGAACTTCACCAGCTCGTTGGGGCCGACATTGAACTTGCGCCAGTCCACGATCGCCTTCTGGGTGTGCTGGTTGACCGTGGTGGTGCCCAGCGTCTGCTGGATGGTGGCGCCGCCACTTCTCACCTGACCACCCTGCGGCTCGGCTTGCGCGGGCGTGGTCAGGCTCAGGATGGAGAGGAGGGCTGCGCTTGCCAGCAGGTGGGATTTGTTCATGCGGACGAGAGTTCCGCGCGGCGAGGAGAATGCCTCCGCTCGAATGCGTCACCTCCACGAAGACAGTCACCGCGGGAAGCCCACCAGAGGGCATTGCTGTGACTTTCCTGAAACACCCGGAATGAATCCCCGCGTGGCCGCCTACGCCCTGCTCGAGACAGCGCTCCTGGCGCTGGTGCTGGGGCGCGGCGCCCCGCCCCTGGCCGGCCCCGCGCTGGCCCTGCTGGCGGCTCTCGGGCTGGGCCTGTGCATCGCCAGCGTGAAACTACCGGGCTTTGGATTCTTCACCAGCGCCTTCGCGCCCATCCTGGCCCTGGCGCTGCTGCCGGGCGCGGGACCCGCAACGGCCGCCGGAGTCCTCCTGGCTGGCGTCAGCCTGCGCGCCCTGCTCTATCTTGGGAAGCACGGACCGCGCCGCACCCTGTGCGAAAGCCTGGCCGACCTGCTGCCCGCCAGCGCGGCCCTGGCCATCCTCACCCTGGTCGGAGACAACCCGGCCCTGGCCCTGACGGGCTTCATCCCCCTGGCGCTCACCGTGCCCGAGCTGCTGTTGAAAGAGTCTCAGGTGACCGCCAGCGTGCCCTGGCTGCAGCACCGCAAGCTGACCGGCCTGCACGCGGTCAGCGTGGGCCTGCTGGGGCCGGCCCTGAGCTATCTCACCCAGATGAATCCGTGGTTCGGCCTGTGGGTTCTGCCGGTGCTGATCGAGATGCACCAGACCGCTCGCATCAATCTCATCCGGCTCGAGCTGTTGGACCGGGAAGCGCTGCAGAGCCGCGTGCAGGAATCGGGAATCCAACTGGCCTCCACCCGCGTGGAGCTGAACGAGACCTCACGCGCGCTCGACATGGAGTCCAACGAACGGCGCCTCCTGCAGCAGTTGACCTGCTCACTGGCCGAAAGCCCCGACCTGAAGAGCCAGCTGGGGGTGATCCTGAAGACGACGCTCAGGCTGGTCCCCAGTCAGAGCGTGGCCATCTTCATGGCCGACGGGGACCGGCTGTTTCCCGTCGCTCACGTGAGTCCCCACAAGGAGCGTCTCGAAGCGGAAACGCTGGCCCGATTGGGAGAGCCACTGGTGGAGCAGTGCTGGCAGTCACGTCAGGTCACAGTGGGCTCGGGCCAGCGGCTCTTCGCAGGCGAGCAAAGTGCGGTCGCGCTCCCCATGCAGCAAGAAGCCGTGCTGTACGTGGGGCGCAACGCCCCCCAGGAATTCGAGGGCCTCGAGCGCCAGTATCTGCTGGCCATCGCCGGGGCCGGGGGCCTGGGCCTCCAGTCGGCTCGTCGCTCGCAAGCTCAGCAGCAAGCACTGGAGCTCCACGCCGAGGCCCACGCCAGGCTGGCGGTGTGGGTCGACCGCCTGTCTTTCCTGCTGCAGAGCGCGCGCCACCTCTCGGCGGACCTTTCGCTGGAGCAGATCACGGACCGCCTGCAAGAGCTGTTAGGGGTCACCCTCCCCCACCAGGCCGGCGCCCTCCAGTTAGGCGCGAAAGCCCGGAGCTGGCCTCCCGAGTTCTGGACCCCGGAGCGCACCTCGGCGCTGCAGGCCTTGCACGAGGTGGTCGGGCGCAACCGCCTCCCCCTGCTGGTCGAGGATCCCGCCACCTTCCGGGGACCCGCTCTCGGATCGGCCTTCATGGCCTGTCCGGTGGAAGACGGGATGATCGTGCTGGTGGGCAGCTTCACCCGCGAGCAGATGGACGTTCTCTCGCTGCTGGCCTTCCAGGCCGCCGCCGCGCTTGCCAACGCGAGCCTGCACGCGGAGGTCGTGCACGCCCAGGCCCAGCTGGTGCAATCTTCCAAGATGGCCGCCGTGGGGCAGTTGGCGGCGGGAGTGGCCCACGAGCTGAATACTCCGCTCTGCTCGTCCCAGCTGGCGATCGAGATGGCCCAGATGTACCTCGAGCTGGAGAAATACCCCGAGATCGACGAGCAGCTTCGCACCGCCGGCGCGGCCAGCGTGCGCTGCCGGGACATCATCGCCAAGCTGCTCTACTACTCCCGCGACGCCGCCAGCGGCCAGGTGGCGGCCGACCTCAACGACGTGGTGCGCGACACGCTCCAGCTGCTGGGCAACCAGTTGAGTCTGGATGGTGTGAAGCTCGAGACCCACCTGGCTCCCGACCTGCCCCGGGTCAGCCTCAACTGCACCGAGATCCAGCAAGCCATCACCAACCTTTTGCTCAATGCGCGCGACGCGGCGCTGATGCCGGGCGCGGCCTCCCGCCAGCTCCAGCTCTCCACGGCGGCGGACGAGAGCCACGTCCGGGTCACCGTGAGCGACGACGGTCCCGGCATGGAGGAGGCCGTGCTGGCCAGAGCCTTCGAGCCGTTCTTCACCACCAAGGAGGTCGGCCGCGGCACCGGGCTCGGCCTGTCGGTGAGCCGCGAGATCGTGACCCGTCACGGAGGCAGGCTGACGGCGGTCTCGTCTCCCGGGCAGGGGGCCACATTGACCCTGACACTCCCAATTCC
>JBDHVW010000056.1:0-52898 GCA_039809865.1 Vulcanimicrobiota bacterium | reverse complement strand
AGGTGGAAATCAGGGTGCAGAGCTGCTCCGGAATGGCGCAGGCGGGCAGCACCACGTGAGCGTGCTCCCGCACGTCCTGGGTCAGAGTGTGCGTGACGCATACCACGTGGTCGCCCTTCGCGGGGGTGGCGTGCAGGTAAAGCGTGGCGCTGAAGGGACCGGTCTTGCCGACGTCTTGCGAGCACGGTCCCCAGGCCGGGCTGGCGTCGAACACGGGCGGATGGCTCCACACGCCCACCTCGCGCAGACCGGCGGTGTTCACGCCCTGCAACAGCTGGAGCAGCCCGTGGGGCGCCTCGAAGCGAGCCGCCAGCTTCAAAGCGTTCTCGGAAGGCTCACTGACGATCACGGTCACGCGCGTCTTGCCGGCCAGCAGCTTTCTGGCCGTCTCCGCGTCAGCAACGGTCTTCCCGCCGGGCTCCCACGGACGCGGCGCCGGGAAAGCGATAGCGGGCGCCTCCTCGGGGGCGACCTCGGTCAAGAGATCGTCGACCGAACCAAGCTTCACGTCGGCATACGGGTCCAGCCCGCTCGAGCCCACCACGATGAGGCGAGCACCCCGACGCAGCGCCTTCTTGATGCGCAGATCCAGCACCGGCGTCAGGTCGGTCGGGTCGCAATCGACGATCACGACGACCTCGGCCGTATCCAGACCCTGCACGCGCCCCGTCACGGGCACTCTGGCAGAGCCCGCGCTGCTGACCAGGTTGGGCGAATCCAGCCCGGCGCGCACCAGGCGCACCAGCAGCCAGGCGCCCTCGTTGGTCAGCTCGGGGCCGGCCACGGCGCCCACATTGGCAGTATCCCGCAGGCCTTTGGCCGCCACCTTCAGCGCGTCTTCCCAGGTGGTCTCGACCAGTTTGCCGTCCTTGCGCACCATCGGCGCCAGGGCACGGTTCTCACTGTGCACCCACTCGAATCCGTAGCGACCGCGGTCGCACAGCCACCCGTCGTCGATGGCGTCGTTCACGCGCGAGCGCTGGCGCGCCAGGCGATCGAAGCGCACGTCCAGCGTGAGGTTGCAGCCCAGCGAGCACTGGGTGCAGACGCCCGCGAAATGTTGCAGCTCCCAGGGACGCGCCCTGAACCGGTAGCTCTCGGCCGTCAGCGCGCCCACCGGGCACAGCTCGATCACGTTGCCCGAGAAGTTGGAGTCGTACGAGCGGTCCTCGAAGGTGCCGATCTCCGAGCGCGAGCCGCGCTCGATGATGACCAGCCCCTCTTCCTGGGCCACCTCGCCGCAGAAGCGCGCGCACCGCTGGCACATGATGCAGCGCTCGCGGTCGAGCACCACGTTCTTGCCCACCCGAAGGGCCTTGCTGAAGTGGCGCTTGGCCTCCATGAACCGCGACTGGGGCGGTCCGTAGCGCAGCGTGAAGTCTTGCAAGTCGCACTCACCGCCCCGATCGCACACCGGGCAATCCAGCGGATGGTTCACCAGCAGAAACTCGAGGATGCCGGCCCGCGCTTTATTGGCGTCCTCGGAGCGCGTCCGGACGACCATCTGGTCCATGCACTCGGTGGTGCAAGCGGTCTGAATCGGCTTGGGACGGCCCCCCACGACCTCCACCACGCAGACGCGGCAGGCCCCCACGGGGTTCATCTTGGGGTGGTAGCAGTAGACCGGCACCTCGATGCCCGCCTTGCGGCACGCCTCCACCAGGAGGGTGCCCTTCTCGACCTCAACGTCGATGCCGTCGATGTTGAGCTTGATCATCTGTACTTCCATGAGGTTGAGAGTCTCCGGGCGGGAGTCTCGTGTACGAGCGCGAGCCTCTTCCTTGCGCCAGAGAACTGCTGATGGACTTTCAACTCTAAACTCTCAACTCTCGACTGCATTAATGGTGAGCCGCCACGAGCCCGGGATCGTAAGCCCCCAGCGGGTATTTCGATTTCTTGTGCTCGACCAGGTGCTCGAACTCGTCCTTGAAGTAGCGCAGGCCGCTCGTCACGCACGAGGTGGAGGCGTCGCCCAGCGGGCAGAACGACTTGCCGGCGAGGTTGCCGCACACGCTCAGCAGCAGGTCCAGGTCGGCCGAAGTGCCGTGGCCGCTGTGCAGGCGGATCAGCACGTCCCGCATCCACTTCGTGCCCTCGCGGCAGGGCGTGCACTTGCCGCAAGACTCTTCCTCGAAGAACTCCATGATGCGCAGGATGGCGCCCACCATGCAGGTGTCCTGGTGCATCACGACCACGGCCCCGGAGCCCGCCATGGAGCCCGCCGCGGCGATCGACTCGAAGTCGAGGCCGATGTCCAGGTGGTCCTTCGTGAGCATCGGCGCCGAGGCGCCCCCGGGGATGATGGCCTTCAGCTCTTTGTCGTCCAGAATACCCCCGCCGCAACCGTAGATCAGGTCGCGCATCGTGGAGGTGAGCTCCATCTCGTAGTTGCCCGGCTTCTTGATGTGGCCGCTCAGGCAGAAAACGCGCGTGCCCTTGGACTTCTCGGTGCCGAACTGGGAGTACCACTCGGGCCCCTGCACCAGGATGTGGGGCAGCGTGGAGAGCGTCTCCACGTTGTTGATGACGGTGGGACAGGCGTACAGCCCGCTCACGGCGGGGAACGGCGGCTTCAGCCGCGGAAAGCCGCGTCCGCCCTCCAGCGAGGACAACAGCGCCGACTCCTCGCCGCAGATGTAGGCGCCGGCGCCGCGGTGCAGGATGATGTCCACCTTCGACTCGGACTTCTGGCCCAGCAGACCGGCGTCATACCATTCCTTGAGAGCTTTGCGTAAGCTCAAATACCCCTCGAGCATTTCCCCGCGGATGTAAAGATAGGCCTGGTTGATCCCCACCGCCCAGCAGCAAATGGCGATCCCCTCGATCAGCTGGTGGGGCTGCTCCTCGACCAGCTCGCGGTCCTTGCACGTGCCCGGCTCGGACTCGTCGCAGTTCACGCACAGATACTTGGGCTTACCGGGGGTCTTGGGCACGAAGCTCCACTTCATCCCGGTCGGGAAGCCGGCCCCGCCGCGCCCGCGCAGCCCGGAGGCCTTCACCAGCTCGATGAGGTCGTCGGGCTTCATCGCCAGGGCCTTCTTGAGGCCCTCATAGCCACCGTGCTTCTTATACACATCCAGGTCCGCAATCCCCTGAACGGTGCGGTTCTTGAAGAGAATCTGCTGCTGCTCTTTCACGGCTTCTTCCACGCCTCCGGCATCTTGGGGAAACGCTGGGAGCCCTTGCGGCACTCCTCCAAGAGGTCGTCCGCCATCGCCGGGGTGACGTTCTCCACGAAGCGGTCGTTGATCTGGATGCAGGGCGCGCCGTCGCAGGCCGCCAGGCACTCGCCCTCGATCAAGCTGAACATCCCGTCGGAGGTGGTTTCGCCGCGCTGGATGCCCAGCTTGTCCTGCAGGTGGCAGCGCAGCTTGTCCGAGCCCCGCAGGTAGCACGAGATGGAGCGGCAGACCTTGACGACGTAGCGCCCCATCGGCTTGCGGAAATACATGTAGTAGAACGTCACCAGCGAGTCCACCTCGGCGGGGGGCATCTCGAAGATCGCCGCCACCTCGGCCTGGGCCTCGGGGGGGAGCCAGCCCAGCTCTTCCTGCACGCGATGGAGCGCGCCCAGGATGGCCGAACGCGGCTTGGGGTAAACCGCCATCAGGTCCTTGATCTCGGTCTGCAGCTCGGGGGTGAGCACGCTCATCGGTCCACGTCTCCCAGGACGAAATCGACGCTCGCCAGCACCACGACGACGTCGGCCAGCAGGCAATCCTTGAGCAGCACCGGCAGCACCTGCACGTGGCTCAGCGAGGGGGTGCGCACCCGCATCCGGTAGGGCTTGTTCGAGCCGTCACTCACCATGTGGAAGCCCAGCTCGCCGCGGGGCGACTCGATACGCTGGTAAACCTCGCCCGGACGGGGCGAGAACCCTTCGGTGAACAGCTTGAAGTGGTGGATCAGCGCTTCCATCGAGACCGAGATCTCCCACTTGGGCGGGGGCACAATCTTGCGGTTGCTGGTGCGATACGGCCCGGCGGCGGTGATCTTCTCGAGAGCCTGGCGACAAATCCTGTACGACTGCTCCATCTCCTCCCTGCGCACCAGGTAACGCGCGTAGCTGTCACCCTCCTGGAGCACCGGCACCTTGAACTCGTAGTCCGGATAGGAGCAGTAGGGCATATCCCGGCGGATGTCCCAATCGATGCCCGAGGCGCGCGCCACGGCGCCCGTGCAGCCGTAGTCGATGGCGGCCTGACGGGTCAGGTGGCCGATGCCTTTGGTGCGCTCGAGCCAGATCGAGTTGCCGGTGAGCAGCCCGTGATACATCTCCAGCTCTTTGGGGAAGCCGTCCAGGTAGCGCTTGACCTGGTCCAGGAAGCCCTCGGGAATGTCGGCCATCAGGCCGCCCACGGTGATGTAGGACGTCATCATGCGCACGCCCGACATCATCTCGAACAGGTCCAGAATCTTCTCGCGCTCCTGGAAGCAATACAGGAACATACTCATCGCGCCGGCGTCCAGGCCGCCCGTGCCGAGCCACACGAGATGGGAGGCCAGGCGCGACAGCTCGCACAGCAGCACGCGGATATGCGAGACGCGCTCGGGGATCTCGGCCCCCAGGAGCTTCTCCACCGCCAGAGCGTAGCCCAGGTTGTTGTTGAGCGGGCTGAGGTAATCCATGCGGTCGGTCAGCGTGAGGGCCTGCTGGTAGGTCTTCACCTCGGCCTGCTTCTCGATGCCGGTGTGCAGGAAGCCCACGTCGGGCTCGCCCCGCACCACGCGCTCGCCGTCGAGCGTCAGCACCAGGCGCAGCACCCCGTGCGTGGAGGGGTGCTGGGGGCCCATGTTCATCACGGTGTAGGACGGGTCGCTCGTGTCGCCCAGCGCCGCGGTGGAGAATCCGCCCTGTTCGGAGGTGATCTCGTCGACGTTCATCGGTAGGGGGAGTCCGCCGGTCCGGTGACCGGGTAATCCTTTCGCAGCGGGTGTCCGGTGTAGTCGGGCGGCAACAGGAGTCGCACCAGGTTGGGGTGGCCGTTGAACTCGAGCCCGAACATGTCATAGACCTCGCGCTCGTGCCAGTCGGCCCCCGACCAGACCCGCGTCAGGCTGTCCACACGGGCGTCATCCTCGGGCACGAGGGTCTTCAGGCGAACGTCCGATTTCGTCTGCCAGTTCAGCAGCACCGCGCTCAGGTCGAAGCGAGGCTTGCGGTCGAGGTAGTCGACCGCGGTCAGATCGCTCAGGAAGCTGAACCCGTGCTCGACGCTGAGGTAGCGAGCGGCTTCCACCCAGGCGGAGCGGTCCACCCAGTAGGTCGATTCGCCGCGGTCCTCGCGCTGGCCGAGATAGTGCTCGCCGAATTTCTCGGCCAGCTTTTTGCCCAGCTCGCTCACGGCTTCGGGTTGCGCAGCGCCATCGGCAGGCCCATCGTGCTGGTGGGCTCGGTTCCGGGCGGGATGCCCTTTCGGATTTTCTCCTGCAACATCTGGAAACCCGCGATCAGCGCCTCGGGCGTGGGCGGGCAGCCGGCCACGTAAACGTCGACCGGGACGATCTTGTCGACGCCCTGCACGATGGCGTAGTTATTGAAGACGCCGCCGCACGAGGCGCAAGCGCCCATGGAGATGACCCACTTGGGATCGGGCATCTGCTCGTAGATGGTGCGCAGCACGGGGGCCATCTTGATGGACACGCGCCCGGCCACGATCATCAGGTCGGACTGGCGGGGGCTGGCCCGGAACACCTCGCTGCCGAAGCGCGCCAGGTCGAAGCGGGCGCCGCTGGTGGCCATCATCTCGATGGCGCAGCAGGCCAGGCCGAAGGTAGCCGGCCAGATGGAATACTTGCGGGCCAGGTTGGCCACGGTGGCCAGCGTGGTGGTGACGAAGCCCCCGGCGTTATTCTGCGCCCACGGGAACACCGAGTCGCTGGTATAAATAACCTCTTGCTTTTTCAGAACGTCCACTTAAACGCCCCTTTCCGCCACACGTAGGCGTAACCGAGCAGTAGCACCGCGCAGAAGACCATGATGTCGATCAGCGCCGGCACGCCGGACGAGCGCAGCACCATGGCCAGGGGGTAGAGCGCCGCCGCCTCGACGTCAAAGATCAAGAACAGCATCGCAATCTGGAGAAACTTGACGGGAAACCGCTCCGGCATGGGCGCCAGCTCGGTCAATCCGCACTCGTAGGGCGCCAACTTGACCGCCGAATCGCGCTTGGGGCCAAAGAAGAGCGTCAGCGCGGAAAGCACCGTGGCGATCACCACGGCCACGCCGATCATCACGAATATCGAGTAAAAGGGAGTCACTTTTGCTTATTCAGCGGGCCAAAATCGGCTTTGTGAAATTTGGCACAAAGTCTAGTTACGCCCGTGGGGGCCGGAAATCCTGTTTCGCCATGCAGGTGCGGGTTCGAGGTGCGGTTTCGAGTGAAGAGGTTGAGAGTCCGTCAAGTCAACTCTCGACTCTCAACTCACGACTCTCAACTTACTTGAGGACTTTCTCGACTTCGGCCATCGTGCTGACGCGCTGCACGAGCTCGACCAGCTTCTTGGCGCCGATCTTGTCCTCGAGGGCCATCATCGTCTTGACGCCGACACCGTAGACGGGGTCGGCCTCCTGCCTGACGTTGTCGGCGAACTGGTAGGCGCCGGTGGCGTCGTAGTATTTCATCTCGATCCAGTTCGCGAAGCCTTCCTTGAGCACGATATCTTGACCCGATGGACAGTGCTCGGCCTGCCAGGCATGAGTGTACTCGTGAGCGGTCACGCCCGAGCAGTAGTCGCGGTTCCACCCCTCCATTACGTAGATCTGGTGCTGGCCGTCCTTCATCATGTAGAGGCCCACCTCGTTGCCTTTGTAGGGACTGGCGGACATGAGCTTGTCCATCACGCTCGCCTGCACCAGGTCGATCTTGATGGACCGGGTGAGACTGAAGCCCCACTGTTTTTTCAAGAAGGCCTGGACTTCTTTAAAGACCTCCTGGGCTTTGGCCTGATCCTCGATCTTCTCATACGGGTCGGGCTTATCCCCGAGCTTGGCGAAAGCAACTCCCCATGTCAGCAGGCAAAAAAGCAGGATTAGTGGTCGGAGGGTGCGCATATGCTGCGAATTCGCCAAGGCGTACCCAAAACCTGGAGGACTCTCGAGCGTGCGTAAGTGGAGTGTTTTGCTGCTCATCCTGATGCTGGCGGTGGGTTTTGCCCGCGCCGCCGACGGGGAGGACGAGGGTGACGAAGCCACTCCCAAGGAGAACTTCCTCAAGTTCCGTCTGACCGCGGTCAACGGCGACCGCCACCCTTACGGCTGGGTGTTGATCGACGGCTACAATTTCGGTCTCGGCGCCCAGAAGCTGCGCCCCAACGAGATCTACACCGTGTGGATGGTCAAATCCAGCGGCGAGAAGGTCGGCATCGGCGAGGCTCCCTACAGCTTCCAGGCCCGCGAATCGGGCGAAGGCAAGTACATCATCAAGCTGCCCGACAACGTCATCTTCTCGGGCGAATACCAGAAGGTCATCGTTTACCACCACCCGGACGGAAAACCCGAGACCATGGAAGGCATGCTGCCCATCCTGGAAGGGCCGCTGAAATAACCGCCCCTGTCGTCACGGTAACAACTCGTTAACGGACCCGCTCGCGTTTCAGGGTAATTTCAGACTCGAAAGGTAAGTTGAGTCTGAACATGGACAGCATGAACGCGATACGCCTGAGCCAGGGTGGCCCGATCGGCTTCATTACGCCGGTCCGCCCGCTCTTCTCCCCCTTCGGCGGGCAGGTCTCCGGGCTGGATCAGGTCTCCCTCGGCAACGAGGTTTCCGACGCCGACTTCTTCGCTCAGCTGGCCCAGATGAAGCAGAGCGCGATGGCCGCCCGCAACGGCAACTTCGCGGCTCAGAGCTTCGGCTCGCAGCCCGCTTACAGCAACCCCTATCAGCCGACTCCGGCCTTCGCGGGCTCGGATGTCGAGCTGTTCAACCAGATGCGCAAGATGAAGCAGGACGCTCTGGCCCAGGCTGCCCAGTCCGGCCGCGGCAAAGAGAGCAAGGGCCAGGATGACGGCCAGGGCGGCAAGACCGCCGGCGGCAGCTTCAGCATCACCGCCAAGGCGATCGAGCGCGACGGCAAGAAAATTGCGGTCTCCAGCATCAGCATTCACGAGAGCGGCAATTGGGGCGGCGACGGCAAGACCAAAGGCCGCGACGTCGAGCACTATTACGACTCGTGGGACTCCTCGCAGAGCGAGAAGACCAACACCTTCGATCACCCCACCAAGCCCGGCGCCTATTACCAGGTCACCGTGACCTGGGCCGACGGCACCAAGAGGACGGTAGACCGCCAGATGCCCGCCAGCGGCGGCTACAGCGAGACGATCTACCAGGGCTGGTAACCCGGAAATTTCCGGCCCGGAAATTCTCGAACGCTTGAGCGAGGAAATCGTCGAACGCCTGCGCGGAAATTCCCGCCGAGGTCCGTTGACGTCTCGGGGGCTTAATTGCCCCGCGTCTTGATCAGCACGGTGCCCACGCGCAGCTTGCCGTCTTTCTGCTCCAGCGCGCTGGCGGTGCCGGCCGAGCGCAGCAGATCGTCGGGGGACTGGCCCAGGGCCAGCGCCGCCAGCGCTTCCTTGAAGGCCGGGGCAAACGCCTCGCCGGGGAAGCGCTGCTTGAGCTCGACGAAGATTTCGGCCGTTCGGGGGGCGTGCCCCTCGCGCCGCATGTGCACGGCCAGCAGCCCGATATCCTTGACGTCCTGGTTCGTCGTCACGACCGGAAAAGCCGTCGGGGCCTGCCCAACCAGGCTCTGGGAGGCCAGCGTGGTCATCAGCTCGACGTAGAGCGCGGCGCTCTCCGCGGCAGGCCGGGCCGTAAAGAGGGCCTTCAAGTGGGGGACCATGTCAGACGACGACTTCGCCATCGTCGTGACCGTCCGGCAGAGAAGCTGCGGGTCCCAGCCTCCCAGGACGCCCTGGGCCAGCAACGGCACGTGCTTGAGTCCGCCGTGGAGAACGGCGGCATCCTGGGCGTGCTTGAGCGCCTCTATCGCCTGCGCCGGGTCCGAGCCAGCCAGGGCCCGGTAGTCGCTCTGCACCTCCCAGGTGCTGACGAAGCTCGATTCCATCTTGCGGGAGACGATCAGGCGAGCCATCAGCTCGACCCTTACCGGCACCTCCTCGGCAGGCATCGGCTTGTCCAGATCGGCCAGCAGCGTACGGGCGTCCCGGGCCGAGTCCAGACGGGCCAGCGTCTTGAAATGCTCGCAGCGCTGCTGCAGGGGCACCGACCAGAGGCCCTGGGTGCGCTTCGGGTCCTCGAGGAAGGTCAGCGATTCCGGGGCGTCTGCGCCCACCGCGGCCACCAGGTCGATCAGAGTGTCCAGCTGGTGCGTCCGTTTGGTGTCGACCAGCTCGCCGAACGTCTTGGCCGCCCAGGCGCCGCCGTGGCCATGGGCCAGGCTGGCATCGGCCAGCTTCATCAGGGCGCCGATCTCGACGTCCGGACGGCGAGCTGCTTCCAGCAACGGGCCGGCGTCGTCGGGTTTGAGCCGTCCCATGTTGACCAGCGGCATCAGGTGCTGGTCGGCCAGTTGCATGCCCTGCGCGGCGTGACGCATGGCCTCGTCCACGCCCTTGCGATTGCGCTCCTGGATCCGCGCCACGGGAATGCCGTGATGGTAGAGCACGGGGGCGCCTTCGCGGAACGCCTGCTCGGCGTCGGCAACCCGCCCGTCCTTCTGCAGTTGCACCAGGGCCTCGGCGTAGTCGCCGTCGGGCAGCGAGCGCTTGTCGTGGGACACGTGGAAGAAATCCTTCAGCCCAAACATCTCGGGCTTGCTGAACCAGGATCCGCCCAGGTTGGTGGGACCCTTGACCGTGAGGTACCGCTCGGCGACGGCGTCGTCGTAAGCCTGGAGGCGCGTGCGCGGCTGGCTGTCCCTCTCGACCGTGTAGCCCGCGTCATAGAGGTTGCGCAGGGCGTTGGCCAGCGCCGAGCTCGGCTCGCGCTTCCCGTACAGGGTCTCGATCGCCGCCAGCGTGGCCAGCGAGGCGATCCGCCCGGGCATGGTGTCGCCTTTCGGCTGACAGAAAAGGTTCTCGGGCTTCTCGGTCTGCAGCGCCTTCAGGGCATCCCGGGCGCTGATCTCGGCATACTGCTCGCCCGTGAGCTTGCGCCCCACCCAGCTACGCTCCTCGAAGAACTTACCGCCCTGGGCCTCGATATCGACCACGCTCTTCTCGACTTCCGCGCGCGAAGGGGAGCCCGCGCGGTGCGGGGCGGTCCAGGGCAGGCCGGCGGCGTGGATCTGCATGCTTTGCAGTCTGCCAGACGAGCCTTATCAAAAGCTTATCCTACTTGAACATCTGCTGGATGGTGTCGGGGTCTTTCATGGAGCCCTGCTGGTTGGAGCCGTCCAGGGAGTTGATGTCGGTCTGGTTGAGCGAGATCTTCGGAGAGAAGGCGGCTTTGTGGAGGGCTTCCAGCAGCTCGTCGGAGGTCTTGCCGTTGGCCTCTGCCAGCACGCTGCCGTCGGGGCCGAGCAGGCGCGCGCTCATGGGACCGGTGCCCGAGATCTCCAGGCGCAGCCCGTCCTCGTCGGAGCGGAAGCGAGGCGAGGAGAGCAGGCCGTTGCGCACCTCGCTGGTGGCTCCCTCGATGCGCACAGGCAGCGGGATCTGCAACAGGCGCAGCATGGCGGGCGCCGTTTCCAGCACCTGCTGGTAGCGGGCCATGGCTTTGTCCATCTTGCCCGAGCGCTCCTCGAGCTGGGCGGCGCGGGCCTGGGCGCGCGAGCGTACCAGCGACTCGGCCTCGGGCAGATCCTTCAGGGCCAGATCGATCAGCTCCACCGCCCGCGAAGGATTGCCGGTGAGCGCGTTGACCTCGGCCTCGAGCACCTTCAGGTAAGGCTCCTGGTGGTCCAGGTCGTCGAAATGACCTTTACGCAGCTCGTCCAGGGCGGCGGCGACGACGCCCGGGCCGTACAGCTCGACCAGGTCGGGCCGGTGCCAGTCGGCCATCATGATGGTGCCGGCCGAGAAGACGCGCAGGCTCTTGACGACGCGGTCGTTCTGGGCCGCGATCGCCACGGCCCGGCGACCCGCGGTCCAGATCTCCCAACCCAGGCCCTGGCGCTCCATGAAGAGCTGCCACCACCGGGCTCCGTGGCTCCACGACATTTCTTCCTGAATAGCCTGATCGCGGTTGGTCAGGGTCGAGCGGTAGACGAGCAGGTTGCCCGCCTCCCACTGGTCGCGCTGGTTGGAGTTGCCGCCCTGGCGGTCGGGCCGGATCACGGCCCGGTGAGCGCACTCCATCGCCATCTGGCTGAACCCGAGCTGCAGCATCAGCTCGGCGGTGGCCTGCTGGTGCTCGGCATAGTCTTGCTGTGCCAGGAACGACTCCATCTGGGCCGACCAGCGATACATGCTCTGCAGAGCCTGCACGGCCTCGGGGAAGCGCGCCTCGGCCGTGTAGAGGTTGGCCAGGTCCCACCAGGGATTGGAGTAGCCCTCGGGCTCGAAATACTCGGTGGCCTGCAGATAGTAGCGCTCGGCCTGGCCGAAGTCGCCCACCATGTAGGCCGCCTCGCCCCCGTTGCGCAAGAACGTGCACCCGCCGGAGGTGCCGGTCTCCTGCAGCAGCTGCTTGAAGACCTCGTAGGATTTGCGCGACTGGCCGGTCTCCATCTCGATGGCGCCCAGCGTGTTGAGCGCCACGGTGCGGGAGAACATGCCGCCCGAGTCGAGCGAGCGCTGAATTTTCTCGCGGGCTTCCTTCTCTTTGCCCAGCTTCATCAGGGGCCACGCGTACTCCACCACGATCGGCGGCTCGCTGCCGGGGGCGATGTTGGCATACATCGCGTTGAACGAGTCCATGGCCTCGATCTGCTCGGTGTAGAGGTCCATCTCGGCGCTGACGTTGATGAGCTCGGTCAGGATGCTCTCGAGCATATGGGCCTCGCGCGGTCCGGGCAGCTTGCCGTAGCGGTCCTCGAAGAGCTTGCGGGCCAGCACCAGGTTGTAGCGCGCCCGCGGCAGGTCACCCTCGGAGCGGTGCAGCGAGTAGGCCATGAAGAAATGTCCGGCGATCGACTTGGGATCGTCGTTGAGCATCTTGCGCGCAACCTCGCGCAGCTTGATGAGATTGTCCGTCTCCAGGGCCGTCCGGGCCTCCTCGCCCAGAGCTCCGCCGTCCAGGTCGTCTTGCGCCGGAACCGGCGCTGCGACCAGGAGCAGCAACAGGAGCGCGGCCAGAAGCTTTCTCACGGCTTGAGCGCCACCCGGCTGAGAGCCTCCAGGGCCGGTTTGGCGCACTCTTTGATGAGCCGGGTCGCATCCTCGGCTCCAGGAGCCAGCTCCATGCGATGGGTGAAGACGTGGGGCGCCAGCGCCTCGATGTCCTCACCCAGCACGTAGTGGCGCTTCTGCATCAGAGCCCGCGCCTGCAGGGCCGGCAGCATCAGCACCAGGCACCGCGTGGAGACGCCCTGCAAGACCTGGGGTGATTTGCGCAGGTTGCGGGCGATGTCCACCAGGCAGGTGTGGATCTCGGGATGGATGTGCACGTGCTCGTCGATGGCCCGGCGCGCCTCGACCACCTCGGTGCGCGTGACCCGCGGCAGCTCGCCCCCGCTCTTGTCGCGCCGCGCCTTATAGCTGGTCAGGACGTCGATCTCCTCGGCCCGCTCGATGTTGACCATGCGGATCTTGAAGAGGAAACGGTCCAGCTGCGCCACCGGCAGCGGATAGGTGCCGGCCTGGTCGCGCGGGTTCTGGGTGGCGATCACGAAGAACAGCTCGTCGAGCTGATGGCTGACGTTATCCACCGTGACCTGCTTCTCGGCCATCGCCTCGAGCATGGCCGCCTGGACCTTGGGCGAGGTGCGGTTGATCTCGTCGCCCACCACGACGTGGGCGAAGATCGGACCGGGCCGGAACTCGAACGTGGACTTTTCGGGCTCGAAGACGGAAACGCCCGTGATATCGCTGGGCAGCAGGTCCGGAGTGAACTGGATGCGCCGGAAGGCGGCGATGTTGTCCTGCGGCTGATCGTCGGTGATCGACTCGCCCAGCGTCTTGGCCAGAGTGGTCTTGCCGGAGCCCGGATAGTCCTCGAGCAGCACGTGGCCATCGGCCATCATGGCGATCAAGAGCAGCTCGATCACTTCGTCACGACCACGAATGGCGTGTTTGCAGCGCTTGAGCAGCTTGCCGATGACCTCCGAGGCCTTCTCGAGTTGGGTGGGGGAAGCGACGGTATCCAAAAAGAGTCAGTCCTTTCAAACCATTGGGCGACCGGTTCACGCGTCGCGCCCATCACTTGGGAGCGCGACGCCTGCCCCGGTCTATTTGACCCACAACCAGCTGAACGGGTTCCAGGCTCCAAAGAATCTGCGGGCGGGCTTGACCGTGCCCGCGATCGACCTGTTCACCTCGGCCAGCAGCTCGAGCGCGCGGGCGCGCGAGGCGGGCGGCGCGCCGGGCGGGCCCATCACGCGGTCGAGATGCATCCGGGTGAGGGTGATCAGCGAGGGGAAGCGATCCTCCACCTCGCGAGCGAAGTCCAGCCGACCCTGGCCGAAGCGGCGCCGCACGCCGACGTCGCAGAGCGCGTCCAGCGCGGCCCGGTAGGCGCGGTAGAGGGCCTGTTGCTCCGGGCCGTAGTTGGGCGCAATCCGGCGCCAGATCTTGATCGCGCCGCTGGCCAGCACGGCCAGCAAGAACAGGATCAGCGAGCCGCGCAGTCCGATGCCCAGAAGCCAGAGCACGATCTCGCGCAGGTTCTTGCGCTCCCCGCGCATCTCGTCTTTCTCGTTGCGGGCCATCTGGCCCAGCATGCGCTGCAGATCGGGGTCGGGCGGGTTCATGTCGGGCACGACGGAGCGCTCGGGCGAGATGTCCACCACCACCCAGCCGATGCCGTCGAGGTAGAGCTCGGGCCAGGCGTGGGCCTCGCCGCTGCGGATCAGGATGCTCGAGCCCCGGCCCCGGTTGCGCGGGTCGGCGTAGTAGCCGGCCCCCACGCGGGCAGGCAGCCCGAGCGAGCGCATCAGGTAAACCGCGGCGTGGGCGAAGTGAACGCAATAGCCCGTCTTGTCGCCGAACAGGAAGTCGGCCACGGGGTCGGTGGCCTGCATGTGGCGCGAGCGCAGGCTGTAGATGCCGTTCTTCTCGAGATAGAAGCGGATGGCCAGCGCCTGAGCGTAGGGGTCTTTGGTCAGCTCGGGCTTGAGGACCTCGACGCACTTCTCGGCCAGCGCCTTATAGCGCGGGTCCTGCGGAATCTCGGTGTACTGCTTCCAGAGCTCGGGGCTCCAGTCTTCCGAGCCGGCCGGATGGTGCAGATACTGCATCTCGTCGCCGAGCAGCACGTCCGATTCGACCTCGTAGGCCTTCCAGAACTGCTCTGGATTGGGATTGCTGATCGACCGGAAGCGCTCGGGGGTCACCAGGCCGATGGGGCGCGTGTGGCTGGAGATCAGGGCCACGGTCGTGGTCAGCTTGCGGCTCGGGACGTCGCGCACGGGGTGAGCATTGTCGATCGTCATGTCGCGCCCCGGCGCCGGGAAGCCGATGGCGAGATCGCGATCGCCCTGTCCCACCAGGTCGGCGACCAGGCGCCGCCCGTTGTAGACCGAGAAGGCCGTCTGGCGGAAGTAATAGCCGCCTCCCGGGGGCGTGTACTCGTCGTGCAGCAGGACCACCGCGACCGGCGTGGGGTTGTGGGACTGCTCGTTGTTGTCCTGCAGCTCCATCTCGTCCTTGGACTGAGAGCCCTTACCGCCCTTGTTGGGGTTGCCGGTGAGGCCCATGGACTCGGCCTTGTCGGGGAACCAGTCGCGCAGCGCGCGCTGAGGCAGCGCAACGTAAATCAGGATCAGGAGCAGCGGGATGACGAGCGCGTCCAGCAGGCTCCCGCGGCGCGAGTTGCGGCCCAGCGTCAGGAGCGCCCCGGCCGTGGCCGCCAGCACCCCGATGCCAAACAGGACCGGGACCGGGTCGTAGCCCCGCGACCAGAGCGGGTCGACCAGGAAGTAAGGGCGGTTGATGTAGCCCATGCGATGGGCCGCGAACGGACTGGCCAGGTTGCCCACCACGATCAACACCTCGAGCCCGCACAGGAAGGGGATGCGGCGGCTCAGGAAGTGCCAGAAAGCCACGTTGCCCAGGCTCAAACAGAACCAGGCCAGCATCTCGGTCACCAGCAAGAGGTTGGCGGCGCCCAGGGCGCGTCCGAGAGACGGAATCCAGCCGGGCAGCTTGGCGCAGGTGAGCACCACGGTCCAGGCCAGGAAGATCGCCAGGGCGCCCCAGCCCGTACGGAGAGACGTCGTGGAGACGCGCGCGCCCACGAACAGGCCGACCATACCGCCCAGGAAGGCGCACACGGCAGGCGCAGGGAGACTGAGCTGCGCGGCCAGCACCGCCATCGCCAGACCCCAGATGAACGCCCCCACGAAGTCACGAAATCTCAGGAAGCCCTCCGCGTGGCCAGCTCCTGGCGCACCGTTCCACTCTGGTCGTCGTAACTCAGCAGCCGATGTTCCCGACCCTCGAGCATGCTGGCGAGATTGCCGGGGGTCGCCACCTTGCGGGGCTCGCGCAGCACCAGCCAGCGCCAGGACGGGCGGGTCTTGTGGGCGTGGGCTCCGGCCGTCACGAACGTCAGGCGCAGGGCGCTGCGAGCCGCCGCGGCGCGCACCTGATCCAGCCACGGACCCGGTCCGGGGGGAACGAAGACCAGACAGCTCTTGTAACCGTCGTGAGCGGCCTGGGCCAGAAAGCCGGCCAGGCCGCTGGGGCCACTCGGCGGATTGCCGGAGCGGGCCAGTTGCAGCAACGCCTCATCCAGCTTGGAGGTGGGCTCGAGCGAGTTGTCCGCCCCGAACCGCCAGCCTTTGCCCAGGAGATCGTTCTCCAGCACCGTGCGGGCCAGGGCCGCCACCGGGTCGTCGCCGGCCCCCGCCACCAGGTAGGCGCAGGCGCGCGGCTGCACGGTGACGGCGCGCTCGTGCACGCGCACCATGAGCTTGCGGGTGCGGGCGTAGACTTTCCACAGGATGAGGCGGGGCGGGTCGCCGGGCGCGTAAGGCCGCATATCCACGCGATCGCCGATGGGTTCGCCCAGCGGGTCGGAGACATCGTCGCCCGAAAAGAGGCTCAGCAGCAGGCTGGCGCTGTCCAGGCGCCCGCGCGGCGGCAGGACGACCAGCCGGGTGGGGTGGTCCACCTCCCAGCGGACCGAGCTGATGCCCAGCACGTCGCGCGCCTCGAGCTTGCGCCGGATCACGTCGGTGACGGCGCGCCGGGCGGGACGCACCTCCTCGCGCCAGCGTCCCCGCTGGGACCGAATCTCCACGGTGACCGGCGGAGGGGCCACCCAGCGCCAGTTGGCCTCGATCAGGGGCAGCCAGAACGCTTTGAGCGAGAAGCCGCTGAGACTGCGCGCGTGCACCTCCAGCCGCAGGGGCTGGTCGGGATCGGAGTGCTCGGCCCGATTGTAGGCGCTGCGCAGGATCAGGGCGGCGATGCAGGTGCAAAGGGTATTCCAGACGATGAGCGCCACCAGGCAGAGCGAAGCGATCAGGATGACCAGGTCGGAGCGATTCAATCCCAGCCAGGCAAAGCCACCGATCGCGAGCAGGACGAGGATGCAGCCGGTGACCGTGAGCGGAAAGATATCGTTGACGCGACGGGCCCAACGAAGGGCCCGCGGTCGGAAGCTGCGCCAAACTGCCATCGGGGTGTTGTTCGGGCAGCCGGTGCGGAACCCTTGTTGGAGCGCGACGGCGCGACGCGCGCAATTTGGCGCGAGGCCCGGGACCGCCCCAGCGGGGGGTTTGCGGTCGGGCTCTTCGCGTGGTAGTATTGCATGGGCTAATAGCGGCCCGTCCCACGGACTAGAACTTCATAACGAAAAGGCAGGCGACATCGACTTATGCCGTTTTGGGCAGTTCTCGGAGTAGGAATGTTGATCAACACGCTTCAGGGCGGCAATATGCAAGGCCGCACCGAGGCGGCGCTGAAAGAGAACCAGAACAAGTTCTGGAAGACCATGGGCGAGACGTCGGACGCTTACAACCAGCGTCAGGATCCGCGGATGACCCAGCGGTTCCAGTGGGATTTCGAGCCTCCGCCCTATCCCGACAAAGCGCATCAGAACTTGCAGAGGATGCAAGAAGAGCACCAGACGCAGCGCGACCAGCTCGGCTCCAACCTCAAGCAGCAGGTCGACGACATGAAGCAGAAGTTCTTCGCCAACAACCATTATGAGACCAAGCAGGGTCCGGACGGAAAGCCGCAGGTAGCTCTGAACGACCAGGGCCAACCGAACGTAAAAAAGGGCCCCGAGACGGAGGAGCATCGCGAAGCTCGCACCGCCTTCGAGGGCTCCAAGCGCGAGGCTCTGAACAACCGCCAGACGGCCGAGAAGGACAACTTCCTCCAGGATCAGCGGCAGAACGTGCAGCAGTTCCTGCAAGCCAACGCCGGCGCACTGGACAACCCGGCTGTGCAGGCCCAGCTGCAGCAGCTGATCGTGACCACCCAGAAGAAAGCCTTCCAGCTTCAGCAGAACCACGAGGACGAGCGCTGGAAGGATGACCTTCCGCCCGATCAGGACATCGCCGCCACCGTCGACGGTGGGCTCGCCCAGATGCGCAATCTGGAGCAGCAACAGGCTCAGACGGAAGAGAACAGTCCCGATATGAAGGACATGATGGAGCACGAGCAGCAGGTCGCGGCCATGCTGACCGAGCAGAAAGAGCTGGCCCGCTCCCAGAAGGAAGACGATTCCTTCTTGCAGGATCCCCGCAAGATGATGGCCTCCTCGGGTCAGTTCAACTCCGACTTCTCCCAGGTCCTCCCGGGCTACCTGACCAACTCGCTCTACAACATGGAGATCTACCAGATCGAGCAGCCGGCCGCCCGCGTGGTCTGAGCCGGGACGAAAAAAAGCCCCCGCCAAGAAGCGGGGGCTTTTTCTTTGGCCCGCCCGGTCCGGGGGCTGGGTTACTTGGTCATCGGGAAATCGATGTCCATCCGGATGCCCTGCTTGGCAATGCTGACGTTCTTGTAGCCGCTCAGCCAGTCTTGCCAGGCCGCCTCGTATAGCTTCTTCTTTTCCTCTTCGGTCTTGGCGTTGGGCATCTTCTGCAGCTTGGTCAAGCACTTGTAGAAGTCGCCGTGCGATTTGGCCAGCGCGATGGCCGGTTTATGAAAGACCACAGGCGCGGCCCGTCCGTTGACCTCGTCGATCAAGTCAGAGAGGCGGTCGATGAGCTTGCCGGACTCTTTGTTGTATTCTTTCTGGTCGATCTTGCCCGACTTGAAGGCTCCGAAGAGGTTGCGTGAATCGGTGGCCACCCGGAAGGTATCCGGAATGGTCCACTGGATCATGCGGCGCCGGTATTGCAAAAAGGCGTCCGGGTTGCGGTCGGTCCAGGCGTTGACCTGCTCGCCGGCATGTTTGAGATTGTAATTCTTAATGAAGTAGTTGTAGCCGACAAAGGCGACCACGACCATTAGTAAGATGAACAGCAAGCAACCTTGCTGACTATCACCAGCCCGTCCCCGGCGGCGCGTGTAAACCGCGTACATTCGGCAACCACTCCTTTGATTTCTTTGTATGGTGTGCCTCTAGTTCTCCTACGGCCGCCTGATCCCCTATCGGAATTCCGGCAGAGGCTCTTTCAGGCGAAAAGCCTCGCGCCACACGTCCTGGTCGACGTTGCGCACGCCCGGACCGGGGGGGATCGAGGTCAATCCCGGTTTGAGGCCTCCGCTTCCGCGGTGGGTTCCGACCGCGGCGGCGGCCAGGGCCAGCACCAGGCATCCCGTTGGGGACGGAAACAGCTGGGGTCGCCAGCGCAAATCGGGAAGATACTTGTAGACCTCGGTCTGGTAGGCTTCCAGCAAAGGCCCGTGGAGCGCGCTGCCGCTCCACGAGGCCACCGGGCTGCTCGACCAGCGTCCGCGCGCGGCCGCCTCGCGGGTGAGCTGCACCAGCTGGCGCGACGCCTTCAACACCAGGGCGCGGCAGGCCGGGTCGGGGCCGGGGTAGCTGGCCAGCTCCAGGATCACCGAGACCGAGCCGGCCAGCTCTCCCGGCTGCATCTGGCCTTTATCCAGGCGGGCGAGCAGCTCGGGAAGATCGTCCACCCCGAAATAGGCCGTCAGGGTGCGCTCGAGCCGCTGGCTGCGTTGCATGCGCCCTTCCATGCCGCGCACGGCCAGTTGGAGCGTGCGGCTGGCCAGCCAGAGGGCGCTGCCCTCGTCGCCCAGCACCTCCTGGGACTCGCCCGTCGACCAGAAGCGGCCCGAGCGCTCGAGGCCGGCCGCGGCGGCCCGCATGCCGGAGTGGATGATCAGCCCCGGCTTGCCGCCCAGTCCGGCCAGCTCGGCCTCCAGGCTGGAGCAAAGCCAGACCGGCAGCCGCTCGGGCAGCACCTTGCCGACCACGGCCAGGGCGTGCAGCCGGGCGGGTTTGCGGTCCAGACCGGGGATGGCCACCACACAGGTGGCGTCGCGCTCTCCGATGGCCTCCAGGCAAGGCGTCAGCGCGCCTCTCAGGCTGTCCTCGAGGCTGATGTCGCTGGGCGCGGCCGCGGCGCCCTCGGCCACGGGACGGCCGCGTACGTCGGCCACCGTTGCCAGGCACCGATCTCCCCCGCAGTCCACTCCCAGGAGCAACATATGCCAGACCGACTTCGCGGGGGAGCCGGACACGCCTCCGCGAAAAGGGCCCTCATGGCAGAACTCGGACGAATCGATCCCGTCAAGAAAATGCAGTGCCCCTCGTGCCGGGCGCTGCTCCCCGACTACACGGTGGACGAGGCCCTCGCGGGCGAGCTGTCGTGCCCCTCATGCTTTGCGGCGGTCAAGCTCCCCGACGAGGTCGTGGCGCGGGCTCGCGCCAGCCGTCATCTGGGCAAGAACCTCGACATCACCGGGTAGTCCGGCGAAAATTCCCGAACTTTTCAGACGCCGGCTCTAGACTGCAGGGGTGAAGATCGATCCGGGCCGTCCCCTGCCGGCGGCGGCCCCCGTACGCCCGCGCGAGGAGCTCGAGCGGCTGGCTCAGGACGTCTGCGAGTCCGGGGCCAGCTTCTGGGTGCCGCGACGCATCTCGTGGTTCGGCCACCGGCGTGCCGACGCATCGGAGGTGGCCGCCGAGCTGGCCAAACCGGAATCGCGGCTCAAAGTGACCACGCCCGACTGCGACGCGCGCCAGCCCGTGCTCGACGAGTCGGACCTCGAAGAAGTCGCCTTCTTCAGCGGCAAAGGACCTGCCCCCAGCATCGACGCCGCCCGGCTCAACCAGCTGGCCAGCGTGGGCTTCCGCCTGCTCGACCCGGAGGGCAATCCGCTGGGCGTCTACGGAGCTTACAACGCGCTCACCGACCCGGCCCACCGGCAGTGCACCGTGCAGGGCGAGCTGCGGCAGGCTCGCGCTCCCATCCAGCAGGCCCAGCTGGGCCCGATCGCCGAGTTCTACGGCCAGGATACGCTAGGACAGCTCGAAGCACAGGGCTACCAGTTCTATGACACCGCCGGCCAGCCTCGCCTGGCCTGGGGCGACGAGCCGCCCGCCCGCATCGGGCGCGAGCAGGCCTGGCTCGAGGTGCGCCGCCCCGAGGAGCTGGTGGGGCGCCTGCGCGAGTTCGAGCAGCTGCTGCAAGAGACAGGCGACCCCGGGCGGGCTTTGCAACTCCAGGAGCTGCCTCCGGACGCGCCCGCGCTGGCGCGGCCGATCCTGCAGGCTAACACCCGGAACCGCGCCGGCCTCGTTCCGGGCCTCCTGCGCAAACTGAGCCACACGCCAGCCGAAGAGCTCAAGGCGATCGGCCGCGAATTCGCCACCGATCCCGTCAGCCGGAAGCTCTTTCTCGAGGAGCTGGCGCGCCGCCCCGAGACCGCCGAGCGTGCCCGCGAGGCTCTGACCGCCGCCCGTTGCTCGGCCTCGATCGCCAGCCAGGGCTGGGACCTGTTCCACAGCACGACAGGGTCCATTTACCCCAGCCTGCTGGAATACCTGAGCCATTCCTATCACGAGGAGAAGGCGGCCGATGAGCGCACGCTGGCCGCGGGCGTCCTGGAGCTGAATCTCTCGACTCCGGCCGGGCAGAGCGTGCACGAATGGTTCGCCGGGCAACCGACCGGGCAGGCCGCGCGAGCCCTGCTCGAGCACGCCTCCGCGTCCAAACCCGAGGAGCTGAGGACCCTGGCGATCGAGACCCGGGGGGACGCCCGGGTGGTGGAGCGCCAGCTCCGCGACCTCGCTCCCCGCCCCGAGCCCCTGATCGAGCTGATGCAGGGCTTTGGCGCCTACGGTCCGGCCCTGGTGGGACATACGGCCCTGCGCCACCCGGAACGGGACACGCCCGAAAAAGCCGCCGCCTTTTTTCGCGAAGTCGACACGCAACTTTCCAGCAAAATGTGGAATGTGGCCGAATGCAGGCCGGCGCGGACCGCGCTCCGCAAAGCCGTCTTCGAGGGGCTCGCGAGCATGCCCGAGTGCCGGACCGCGATCGACGCGTTGCAGCGCTGGCAGCCCGGTGAGCCGGCCGACGCAACCATGAAGGCCTTGCTGCAGCATCCCACCGCCTCGACCCCCGAGCAGCTGCGCGCGCTCGCGCTCGACTCCCAGGGGGACGAAGTGGTGAGCTCGCGGCAGATCGCCGAGCTGGTCACGGACCCGGCGCCGGTGCAGGACCTGCTGCGGCAGATGGGACCCGAGAGCACGCCCTGGGTGGCGAAGGCCGCGCTCGAGCATCCGGAGCGGAACACGGCCGAGCAGGCGGCCGCCTTCTACGCCGCCGTCAAAGCGCCCATGGATCAAAACTATTGGATGGGCGAAAGAATGCAACCGCTGCGAGACGCCCTATCGCGCTCGGCGGTGAAAGAGCTGGGGAGCAAACCGGAAGCGGCCCGAGCGCTGGCGGCGGTGCGCCAGTGGAATTCGGGCGAAGTCCCGTATGAGGCCCTGGCGGCGCTCCTCCAGCACCCGACCGCCGCCAGCCCGCAAGACCTGCGGACGCTGGCGCTGGAGTCCGGCGGAGACAAAGCCGCGCGCCAGCGGCAGATCGACCAGCTGGTCGAGAATCCGGCGCCGATCAAAGCCTTGCTGGAGCAGTCCGAGGCCAACGGCGTGCAGTGGGTGGCGCAGGCGGCGCTGCGCCATCCGGCGCGTTCCACGCCCAAAGAAGCGGCAGCGTTCTACTCCGATCTGAAGGGGTCCATCGATCAGGCCAGCTGGATGGGGGAGCAACTCCGCCCGCTGCGAGAGGCGTTCTCGGCCACCGCTCTGGCCGAGCTCGAGCCGCAGCCGGCCGTGGAGCGGCTGCGCGCCTGGCACGGCGGAAAGGTGCCTTACGAGGCCGTGGGGGCTCTGCTGCAGAACCCCACCGCAGCGACGCCCGCCGAGCTCGGAAAGGTGGCCTCCGAGGGCGGCGGCACGCTGGAGGTGCGCCAGCGGCAGCTGCGCGAGCTGGTTCGCGATCCGGAGCCCGCGGTCGAGCTCATGGAAGCCATCGGTCCGCAGGGCCAGGAATGGGTGGCCAGGGCCGCGCTCGAGCACCCCGACCGCTCCAGCCTGAGCGATCTTCAGGCCTACTACCGGCAAATTCGGGCCTCCCTGGACCCTTGCACCTGGATGGGTGCCCAGCACACCACCATGACCGAGAAAGTGGCCGCGGCCATGGAGACCGACCTGGCCGGGCGTAAGGATTGCCGCGAGGCGATGGAGCGCGTGCGCGGGTGGTCGGGAGGCAAGCCTGATTATACCGCCCTGAGCGCCGTGCTGGATCACGCTCAGGCGCGCACGCCCGACGAGTTGCGTGCGCTCGCAATGCAGGCGGGCGGGGATCGCGCTGCCCGCGAGCGCCAGATCGGCCAGCTGGTCAATCGACCCGCTCCGGTGCTGGCCTTGCTGGGCGCAGGGGGAGCTTATGGTGAAGCCTGGGTGGCGCAGGCGGCGCTGCAGCATCCCAAGCGCTCCACGCCGGCCGAGCTGGCCAGCTTCTACGGGGCCATTCAGGCGTCCCTGGACAGCAACTCGTGGATGGCCGTGCAGCTTGCTCCCCTGCAAGAAGCTGTGGGACGGGGATTCCTGGCCGAGCTGAAGGACACGCCGGATGGGAAGACGGCCGCCGAGTGGCTCGAGGCCAAAGGAATCCAGGACTGGTCCCGGTTGACCCGCGCCCTGGCTCAGCAACCGACCGCCAACACCCTGCCCGAGCGGTGCAAGCTGGCCGCCACCATTCTGGACCCGAATGAAACGCTGCAAAACCAGCTGCTGAAGGACATGGCGGAGGACCCCGAGACGCGCTCTAGCGCCGACCTGGCGACCCGACTGCTGCAGGTGGCCAGGACGCCGCAGGCGCGCTGGGCCATCACCAAGGCCGCGCTGGAGAATCCTGTCTTGAGCGAGCTGAACGGCAAGACCATCGGCAAGCGCGTGGACGAGCTGCTCGGCAGCTACTCATGGTATCCCGGCGTGGCCCAGGATCAGGCCGCCATCGCCTCGCTGGGAGCGGTGGCCGAGGAGGTGCTGCGCCTGGCGCGCGGCCCCGAGAAATCGCAGACCATTCGCGAGGACGCCGACCGCGTCGTGGTAGGCGGAGCCGTGGTGAGGAAGAAAGACGAGGGTTGACGACATTGCTGGACCGAGTACAGCTGGGAGCGTGGGGACGGCCGCTGGCCGCGGTGACGGACCGCGTGACACGCGGCGAGAGCGCACCCGGGGCCGACCCCGTCGACAGGGTGGTGGATCGCGAGCCCGCGATGCTCGAGATGACCGGCCTCTCGGCCACTCCGGACCTTTCCCCCCAGGACCGGGAGAAGATCGCGCCTCTCCGCCTGTCGTCCGACCCCTGCACGGCGCGCCTGGCCCGTTTCATGCTGTATACGCGTGAGGGCGACTCGCTGGATCAGTGGCAGAGCCTGCTCTCCCCCCAGAATGCCACGCTGACCGTGCTGCGCGAGCTGGTGGCCTCCACCTGCGAGCCGCAGGGCTACCTGCAACCGGTGGATGGAGAGCTGGCCGAAAAGACCCTGCGGGCCGCCGCTTCGCTCGAGCCCACGCCCGAGGCGGTCGCCACGCTGCGGGCCTTCGAGCGCTGCTTCACCGCGCGAGCTCAGGCCGATCTCTCCGAGGCGGCCCGCATGTCCGAAACGCCTGCCCGCAACGCGGCCTGGGCCGAGGGGGCCGCAGCCGTGCTCGAGTCCTGGAACGCCCCACCCGAACCGCCTCGCAATGCCGTCGAGCAGATGGTCCACAGCGCCCTGATGGACCCCAGGCCGGCAGAGGCCCTGTTTGCGCTGGCCAGCAAGTTCTCCGATCCGAAGCTGCACGAGCAGTTTCGCCAGAACCTGCCGGCACTGATCACCCTGGGCAGCGAGGCCGCGCTGGTGGGCCGCACCCGGGACAGCGGCGCAAAGTCCTCTTTCCGGGACTACTACGAGAAGTTGCTGGGCGCGTTCCCCGAAGCGATGACGGCCCAGTGTCTGCATCAGGGCATCGGTCCGCTGATCGACTCGGGCGTGGACCATTGGAAGTCGACCTTCAACCAGTTCTGGAACAACAAGCCCGAGCTGCTGGCTGACATGATGAAGCTGGGTCTGAGCCTGCGAGCCGATTTCCGCCTTTCCGACGATGCCCTGACGCTGGTCTCGGGCTGCCTCCGGCGTGGCGCGGAGCCCACCCCCGAAGTGCGGGACTTCATGCTGAGCCAGCTTCTCTTTCCGCTGCGCGAGTCGCACACGGGCCCCGGCAACCTGGCCCTCTTGAGCGTTCTGGCCGAGATGGAGAAGGCGAAGCCGGGCTGCCTCGAGGACGCGAAGCTGCCCGACTCGACGGGCCAATCGAAGCCCTGGCGGCTGGCCTTCCTCGACCGGGTGACCCACGAGACGATCCGGGGCAAGCTCGCGACTCCCGCCTGGAACGAGGGCTCGCGCTTCTACGGGGCGGTGATGCCGGCGGCCGATCCGGCGGTGTCCGGTCCACTGCTCGACGAGTTGGAGCGCGCATGGCCCACGCTCGGAGCGCGCGACGAGAATCGTCTGGGCATCCTGGTCTCCATTCCGCTGCCTCCCGAGCACGAGGAGCGCCTGCGCAAGCTGCTGACGCCCGAGCTGCCCGGCTCCCGCCTGCACCAGTGCTATCTCGAGCGCTACTCCGGCGACTATCGCGCCGAGCAGATGGCTCTGGTGGCCGACCGTCCCTTCGCGGAGCGCCTGGCCCGCGCCAGCGAGCTGGCCAACCTGGAGCGCTCGCGCGACGACTCCTTCCGGCCCGACCGGGCCACGCCGCTGGCGGCCCGAGCGCTGGCTCAATCGGTGCCGCCCGAGGAGCGCTCGGACGTGCTGGCCTCGTTGCTGCGCACGCTCGGCGACGACAAGCTCATGGAGGCGCACGTCTGCATGCAGCTCCTGAGCCTGGACTGGTCGCTGTTCGCCCAGGTGGGGGGACCGCCGCCCGGCAAAGCGGGCAAGGTTTTCGGCGACCTGCTCGGGCCTCTCCTCAAAGATCCGCGACCGGAGCAGCTCGAGGTCATGACGCGCGTCGCCCCCAAAATGGAGGCCCTGGCCACCAGCGGGTTCGACCGCGAGGAGGTCTACCGCGCCTGGGACAGGCTGCTGCCGGCCCGGCCCTGGGGCGCCGAGCTGGCCGGCGTGGAGGGCACTCCCCGCGAGCGCTACGAGCTCGGCCGGCGCATCGTCGACTCGCCCCGCTCGCCCCGGGAAGACCTGAGCCACTGGGCGCGGCTGGCCGCGATCGTCCCCCGGGACGAGCTGCTGCCCACTTTCGACCTGATGCTGGCGGCCCTCAACCGTGGCCTGAACTCCGACCAGGCTCTGCGCGAGGCGCTCGGGGCCGTGGTGGGCACCCCCGACAAGACCGCGGGGGGCGTCGACCTCTCGGGCGGGCAGGTCACCGTGGGCGGTGTGCGCCTGCGGACGCGCAACATGCTCTGAGGTGCGTCAGCGGAAGCTGAGCCCGTACCCCACCGCCACGCCGACCCAGGCCCCGGTAATCAGCCCGGCCGCGGCCATGAGGGCCGGGTGAAAGCCGAGCGCCAGTCCCGCCGCGCTCCCCAACAGAGCTCCGACCCCGGCCCCGACGGCCAGGCTGCGGGCCACCAGCGCATAGTCCTCCGAGGCCGGTGAGCTCGACCGCTCGGGTGCAGGAGGGGTCGGTCTGACGGGCGGGCGCCGGAAGACCGCGGGCGGATAGCTTGCGATGGCATTCATGATGATAGCTCCTTGTGCGTGTTCCCCCGTAAGAAGCACCAGGACCGTCACGATCGCGTCAGAGGGGTGTCAGCGCGCGTTGCGCCTTGCGGACGAGCGGTAAACTCTGGGCCCGGCGTCAGACGAGCTCGTGGAAGCGCTCGCCGATCACCCGGCGGGCTCCTTCGTGACCGATCAGGACGCCTTCCATGGCGCGCGCATTGAGGTAGAAGGCCCCGTCGTCGAGTCCCAGCATCAAGACGACCTTGGCGGCGATCTCGGCTTCGCGGGCCGTGGGCCCCAGCACGCTGACGGTGTGAACGTCCGAGGTCGAGGGCAACTGGGTGCGCGGATCGATGAGGTGGTGCATCCACTGGCCGCCCTTCTTCCAGCGCCGCCGTCCCACGCTGCTGGTGACCAGGGCTTCCTCGGAAAGCTCCAGGACCACCAGATCCTGGTCGGGGTGCAGCGGGTCCTCGATGGCCACCGGCCACGGGTCGATGGCGCCCAGACCCATGGCGCGAATGTCGCCACCCGCATCCACCAGAACCGGACCGAGCTCGTGCAGCTGCTCGGCCACCTGGTCAGCCGACCAGCCCTTGGCAATCCCCCCCAGATCCAGGGCGGTGCCGGCGGGAAGAGTGATCAGATCGTTTTCGACCCGAACCTGCCGCCACGCGGGCGCGGAGCCAGGCGGGCCGGCCTGAGACTCGTCCTCGCGCGCCGCTACGGCCGCAAAGCTGTCGTCGTAGCCGACCTGCTCGAGCGCCGGCAGAACCGTCGGATCGAAGAGCCCACCGGAGTCTTCGGCGGCCTCCAGGGCCAGCCGGGTCACCTCGGCCAGAATCGGTGAGACGGGCTGCCGCCCCTGTCCGGCAGCGGCATTGAGCCGGCACAGCCCCGAGTCGGGGCGAAAACGGCTCAGCTCCTGCTCGATCTCCTCGAACATGTCCCTGGCCGCCGAGAGCGCCCCGGCGGCCTCAGGCTCTTCACTCCACAACCAGAGGCCGACCTGGGTGCCCATGGCGCGGAAGTGGACTTCGTGCAGCACGTCAGGAAGCTCGGCTGCGGGTCACGGGCTTGCCCCCGCCGTGATGGTGGTGACCTTTTTGATGATGCGCCTTCTGCGCCCTATTGTCGGCCTGGATCTCGGGCGACTGGGTCACGGTATCGGTCGGCGCGGCAGCATCGGCTCCGGGGACGCTCACCGCGGTCGCCGCTCCTCCGGCTGCACCGGCATCGTCGTCGCTCTGGTCGGCCCTGCGGGCCTCGTTGTGGCGACGAATCTGATTTCCAGAGCTGATTCCGCTGATCGAATCCATCCTTGGGTCCTCCTGCCTCACGAGTTCTGTCTGTGCTCTCAGGATAGGCCGCGGAGGCCATTTTTCCGGGACCAGATTGTTACTGGATTGACCAGAAGATGAACCAGATGAACAGCCCGTTAACGGATGTTACATTTTGCTCACAACTCGCTGCGAGGCCCCGTAACCGGCGGCGACCGCGCTTGGGACTCCCAGGCTGGACTGGCACAGGCTGAGTCCGGGCGGCATAGGGGGAGACAGGGCGCCGTCCACCGCGTGGGCCAGGGGCCAGCGGTCGACCCGCCGCAGGAGGGGCGCTCCGCGCAGGGACATCAGCGGGGCCAGGTCGGCCAGGGCCAGTCGCAGGGACCTTTCGCCGCCCAGAACCCCTCCCCGGGTATTGGCGGTGCGCAGAAAGACCCGCAACAGGACGTGGCCCTCAGGCGCGTCTCGGTGGCTCCAGGTGCAAGCCGCCAGGTGCGGTCGCAAGGGAGCTTGCACGAGAAAACCTCCGCCGTCGAGTCTCAGGCCGATCTGACTGGCTCGAAAGCCCAGCGAGAGACTGACCAGCCCAACGTAGGGTATCTGCTCCAGACGGCCCGCGAGCTCGCACCCCACCGGCAGCAGCCGCGCGGCCTGAGGCGCGGGCAGCGCGAGCACCACCGCGTCGGCCTCGAGCCGCTCGTTGGGAAGCTCGATCGACCAGCCCGCCTGACTGGGCGCGAGCTTCTGGACAGGCTGGCCCAGGAGCAGGCGCCCTTTGAACCGGGCCGTGGCCCGCTTGACCAGCTGCGCCGCCCCCTGTTTCAAGCGCACGCGGCGAGGGCGCCGCGCCGGAGGGGTCTGCTGGTACTCTTCGTGCCAGGCCTGCAGATCGAGCAGCCGCGGAAGGATCTGCCGGCGCACGGCCACCGTCTGGCTCTCGAGCAGGCTCGTGAGCAGCGGATCCTCGAGCCTCTCGTGGGAGTGCGGGGCGGGCTCGGGACGAAGGTAGTCGAGCAGGAGTCCGACCTTGTGCTCGCTCGCGAGCGTGGGGGCCAGGCAGGCTGCCACCAGCGGAGGGGGCAAGAGGGGTGCCAGGCTGCTGGGAAAAGGCTCGAAGCGACCATGGCGCAGACTCAAGAGGGGCTCCAGAGGCGCCTCCTCGAGCTCCGGATCGAGGTCGAGCTCTCCCAGTAGACGTCTGATCTCGGGCCGATTGAGAAAGAAGGTATCGGCCCCTCCCTCCAGGCGGAAACCTCGGCTCGACGTGGAGGTCAGCTTGCCGCCGGCCTGCGAGGCGGCCTCGATCAGTGTGACCGAGGCCTGCTTTTGCAGGTCGAAAGCGGCCGTGAGGCCGGCGATTCCGCCCCCCACCACCACCACGTGTGCCGCCATGCCTACGAGTTTGGAGACGAATGGTCGCGCCGTCTATGATCTCGGTCAGGGCAGAGATCCCTCAAAGGCAGGGTGCATCCGTTTCCGCCAGGAGGGGCGGCGATGAGGACGAAGCCCCCTTCCCACTCAACCGATGGAGGCCAAAGACCATGGACCAGCTCACCCAACTCGTTGCGCAAAAGACGGGCATCAGCGAGCAGCAGGCTCAGACCGCCGTGTCGACCGTGATGGGGTTCATCCGGGAGAAGCTCCCCGCTCCCGTGGCCGCACAGGTCGAAGCGGCCCTCGGAAATCCCGCCACGCTCGGGCAGGCAGCCTCGATGCTGGGAGGCCTGGGCGACATGTTTGGCGGCTCCAAGGAGTGATCGAAGGCGGTCAGCGCTTGCTCATCGGCACCATCACGGGCGCCGCCAGCGTGTCGTCCACCGACCGGTTCTTCCAGATCTCCCGGGTCAGCCCTGGCACCTCCAGCGTGCCGGAGACGTCCGCGAAGCCGGCGCGCTTGACCGTGTAGGTCCAGGTGCCGGGTGCGAGGCGCACGCGGGTGCGGCCCGTGAAGGAGCTGGTCGCCTCCACCGTCTTGCCTTCGCGAGAGAAAGCCACCTGGGCTCCCCCGACGGCGCCGGGGATGGGCTTCACGATGTCCTCGGGCTTCTCCGAGGCCACGTCGGGCTGGGCAGCGCCCGCTTCGTGGGTGCGCACCTGGACCCAGCTCGGGTGCTGGGGACCGGGGGTGATCACCCAGAGGCTGCCCTTGCCGTCACAGGTCGGACAGCCCTTGCCGGCGCAGTCGCGGCACTGGCGCCAGTCGATCTTGTCGCCGGGATAGGTCTCGGGCTTGTTGGCGGCCGAGATGCCGCACATCGCGGCCGGAATGAGGACGGCCGCCACCACGGCCCAGGCCAGCAAACGCCCTTTGATCCCCGCCAGAAAATTGCCCATGAGGGCTTTTTCGCGTTACAGCGAGTTGATGACCTGCAGCATCGGGCTCATGGTGGCGATGACCACGAACCCGACCACGAAGCCGATGAACAACAGCATGATCGGCTGGAGCATGGCGGTGGCCACGGCCAGCGTCTGCTCCACCTCGGTCTCGGCCAGCGCCGACACGCGCTCGAGCATGTCGGCCAGCCGGCCCGACTCCTCCCCCACCGCCACCATCTGCACCGTCATGCCGGGGAAGAACGCCGAATCCGCCAGGGCCTCGTGCAGGGGCAACCCGTCGCGCATCTTGTCGCGCGCGAACAGGAGAGCCTCCTTGAAGACCAGGTGGTCAGCCGCCCCGGCCGAGAGCTCCAGCCCGCGCAGCATGGGCACTCCGGTAGTGTAGCAGGTGGCCAGGGCCCGGGTGAAGTCGCACACCACCGAGGCCCGCACCGCCGGCCCCAGGCCCGGGACGGTCAGGACGAGGCTCTCCAGGCGGCGCCGCAGCCGCAGATCGTTCTGCACCGTCCGCCAGCCCACCACCCCCAACCCGACCACCACCAGCAGCGGCACCACCACCCAGAACGACGACAGCACCTTCGAGACCGTCACCAGCACCCGGGTGGTCAGGGGCAGCTGCACCTGCAGCTCTTGCAAGAGTCGCAAGAGGTCCTTGAAGATCACCGCGGGGGCCGCCATCAGCAAGCCCAGCGCGATCACGAAGATGACCAGCGGATAGGTCAGCGCCGCCTTCAGGCGCGCTCGCAGCTCGTTGGAGCGCTCGGCCTGACGGGCCAGCTTCTCCAGCACCAGGTGAAGGCTGCCGGTCTGCTCGCCCAGAGCCACCAGGCTGCTGTGCAGCGGGGGGAAGACGAGCCCGTGCTGAGCCATCGAGTCCGAGAGGCGGCGGCCCGAATCGACGCGCTTGGAGATGTCGGCCAGCGCCTGGCGAAAAGCGGGATGCTCCATCTGCTCGGACAGGATGCGCAAGGCGCGGGTGATGTGGATCCCCGCGTTGTAGAGCGTCGCCAGCGAGCGGTAAAAGAGGGCCTGCTGCTGGGCCATCCCGACCCGCCATTGCATACAAACTCGATTTCTCCGGTCGCCTGCGCCTCCCTGCGGGTCGACAGGAGCCCTCCCCGCCCTGGCGGAACGGCCCAGGAGGGTGTGCGGCATCGCGGGCATCGTCGATCGCACCGGAGGCGCCATCGACCCGAAGACGCTCGACCGGATGGGCGCCGCCATCCTGCACCGCGGCCCCGACGAGACCGGCCAGCTTCTCCAGCCGGGCCTGGGGCTGGTCTCCCGGCGTCTTTGCATCGTTGGGCTGCGCGACGGACGGCAGCCGATCAGCAATGAGGATGGCTCGGTGGTCGTCGTCTACAACGGCGAGCTCTTCGACTATCCTGAGAGCAAGCGCGAGCTCGAGGCCCGCGGCCACGTCTTCGCGACCCACTGCGACACCGAGTTGCTGGTGCACCTGTGGGAAGATTACGGGGAGCATCTGTTCTCCCGGCTGAAGGGCCAGTTCGCCTTTGCCCTGGTCGATCTCAAGCGACGCTTGCTGGTGCTGGCGCGCGACCGCATGGGGATCTGTCCCCTTTTCTTCACCCGGCGCGGCGAGCGCTGGCTGTTCGGCTCCGAGATCAAGGCTCTGCTGGCCTCGGGCGAGGTTCCGGCGGAAGCCGACCGGCTGGCCCTGGATCACGTGTTCAGCTTCTTTGCCATGGGCACCCGGCGCACCATGTTCAAAGACGTGCAGGCGGTGCTGCCGGGCCATTTCATGAGCATTCCGCTGGATACCGGCGAGCCCGTGACCGAGCGCCAGTACTGGGATCTCGACTTCCCGGATCGGGGAGAGGAGTTGCGCGGCCCGGGCCTGGTGGACGACTTCGGCGCCGCCCTCACGCGCGCCGTGCAGGTGCGCCTGCGGGCCGACGTGCCCGTGGTCAGCTACCTCTCGGGCGGGGTCGATTCCAGCACTATCGCCTACCTGGCCAGTCAGCAACTGCAAAGGCCGATCCCGACCTTCACCATCCAGATCAGGCATCCCAACCTGGACGAAACGGACCGCACCCGGGTCGCGGCCGAGGCCATCGGCACCACGATGGAGGTCCTGACCTGCGGCGAGGAGGAGATTGCGAACGGCTATCCCGCGCTGGTGGCCTCCTCCGAGTGCCCGGTCATCGACACCAGCTCGGCGGCCATCCACCAGCTGGCCGGGCTGGTTCACTCGAAAGGCTATAAGGTGGCTCTCACCGGCGAGGGAGCGGACGAGGCCCTGGCCGGCTATCCCTGGTTCAAGGTGCACAAGTGGCTCGGTCTGCTCGATCGCATCGGCCTGGGAGTGCCTCTCCGACGGCACTTCTTCACGACCGACGCCCGCCAGCCGTGGAGCGAGTTCCAGCACCGCTACGATCAGATGGGCGGGATCCACGGCACCTCCGACCTCTATGCGGCCTGCTCGGTGGCCGGCTACTATGCCTTCTCCCCCGCCCAGCTCGAGCTGATGGGCGGCCACACCGCGCCCGACGACCTGGTGATCGATCGCGAGCGGATGCGCCGCTGGCATCCCCTCAATCGCTCCCTCTACCTGGGCTACAAGGTGATGCTGGCGGGCCTCTTGATGACCCACAAGGGCGACCGTCCGGCCATGGCCCACTCGGTCGAGACGCGCTTCCCTTTCCTCGACGAGCAGGTGGTGGAGCTCTGTGCCCGCGTCGCCCCCGCGCTCAAGCTCAAGGGCTTCTTTCGCGACAAGCACCTGCTGCGCCAGTTCGCCGGCCGCTTCTTGCCGCCCCTCATCGCCCAGCGCCCCAAGCACATCTTCCGCGCCCGCTACACCGGCTCGTTCCTCGACCCCGAGCCCGCCTGGGTGGGGCAGTTGCTGAGTCGCGAGTCGCTGTTGAAGACGGGCTACTTTCACGTCGCCCGGGTGCAGCACATGCTCGACCGCTTTCGCAAGCAGCGCACGTACAGGCGCCGCGAGATGCGGTTCGAGATGTGCCTGGTGGGTGTCATCGCCACCCAGCTGTGGCACCACCTCTTCCTGGGCGGCGGCCTGTGCGACCTCCCCCGCTGGACCCCGCCCGCCTGATCACTTCCAGCCGAAGAAGCCCTGCATCTCGGTGTAGGTGTCCGGGTGCCACAAGAGGTTGCCGTGCACGCTGTAGGCGCCCCGGCTGCGCACGTAGCGCACGTCCGTCCCCTCCAGCTCGAGGCTCTGCGAGGCGATCAGCTTGTCGCCCCAGGCTGGCACCATGTGGGGGCCCGGGGTGAGCTTGTCGTGCGAGCCGACCACCACCACCGCCTCCAGCGATTTCTGGCCCTGGGCCCAGCGCGAGTTCATGTCGTTGCGCACGGGGGAGTTCGTCTTGAGCCACTGCAGGGCCGGTCGGTCGGACGGCTGGACGTCCTTGAGGTCGAGGCTCCAGCGCAGGTCGTAGCCCTTGTCGACGGCGTCCAGCGCCAGCTCGCTCAGGCCGGCCATGGCGGTGCCCTGGTTGGGCGTGCCGACCATCATGAACTTGCCGATGCCGTGCTGCGGGTCGAGGTCCACCAGCCGGCGCGTGGCCAGGCCGCCCATACTGTGCGCCGCCACGTCCACTTTGCTCTGACCGGTCAGGTTGCGGATGAAGTCGAGGTTGCGCTTGAGCTGCGGGGCGGCGGCGTCCGGATCATCGCGGTAGGTGGTGAACATGCTGACGAACACCCGCATATCGGCCGTGGGCTGGTCGAGAGGACGCGTACACCCGGCGTCCTCGAACAGCGCCCCGTCGCGCAGGAAGCCGACCTGGCCGCCGTTGGCGCCATCTTTGGTGAGCTTGTCGGTGAGCGACTCGAACAGCACGGCGCGGTGATGCCAACCGTGGACCAGCAAGAAGGGGCGGTCCAGTTGCGAGGAGGGCAGGTTGGTCAGGGCTTCCTTCGGCTGGGGCAGGTCATACTGCTTGGGCTTCCAGCCAATGAAGTGCAGCGTGCGGCCGATGGCGTGGCCGACGGGGCCGAAGATGGCCCGGGCGCACAGCGAGCGGGTCGCCTCCAGCGAGCTTCCGAGCGTGACGCGCCAGGCGCGCGGAGGCGTACCCTGGAGCTCGACCGTGTCTTCGGCCTCCCGGGAACGCTCGGTCCGAGCCGCGGCGGAGCGGGGCCGGAGAAAAGCCGGAGCGGACAGAGCCTGGATCTGCATGGTCTGATTGTAGATCCGACCCGCTGAAACGGGCCTGAACTGGTTGTTACGCTTTCGCCTCCAAGGGAAAGGTGGCGCGGCCCGCAGAATTTCCGCACCATGCTCCCCGTGGATCAGGTCCGGTTCTCCCTGCCTCAGGCCGCGCTGTCGCGCCGCACCAGGCTCGAGGCGGCTCCGGCCGATCCCACCGACCAGCTGACCCTGATCGGGCGCGACCTGCGCAAGAACAAGCCCACGCCCGCCGACCTGGTGGGCTTCCGCAAGCTGGCCGAGTCGGAGGATCCCCTTCTGCGCCGCATCGCCTTCCAGGGCGCCAACCGGGTGGGTCGGGAGCTGGACCGCCCCTCCGGCCGGATCGACCCTCACGTGGCGGCTGTCAGCGGCGCCGCGGGGATGAAAGAAGCCCTGATCCGGGCCGCGCAGTGGGTCCAGAACGACGACCTGCCCGTGAAGGAGCTGCTGGTGCAGGTCCGCCGCCAGGTCGGCAAGGGCCCGGTTCCCGAGGAGACGCTGCGCGGCGTGTGCGTCCTGACCACTGTGGCGTTGCAGAACAACCAGCACGCCAAAGAGTGCACCGAGTGCCTGGAGGGCTGGCAGAAAAGCGGCCAGATTCAGCTCGAGGGCTCCCCCGAGCTGCTGGCGCGGGGTTTCGCGCGGGTCGAAGGGAACCGCGTCCTGCCGTTGCCCGCTCAGACGCCGCTCTCCCCCCTCAGCGCCTCGCTGCTCGAGCAAAAGGAGCTGCCCGAGCAGCTTCCGGCGGACCTCGACTCGCTCGAGCTGCTGACCACCAACGAGAGGCTGGCCGAGCGCGCGGTCCAGCAGGGGCGCCAACTGCCCGAGGGCTTTCTGACCGAGATGGTGCAGCGAGGCCTCTTCGATCAGTGGTCCCGAACCAGGGCGCCTTCGACGCTGCTGAAGCTCTGCACCGAGCCTCCCGAGCCGTTGCTCCAGGTGGCCGGGCGCAACGACTGGGATGCCGACGTGCTGGCCTGCGAGACCCTGGGCAAAGCCTCGCCCGAGCTGGCGGCCCGCGCCGCCTCGCAGGTCATCGAGCGGGTCGACAGCGAGACCTGTCGCGAGCACCACCTGGCTCTGTTCACCTCGGCTCTGGACAGCGGTTGGAAGCCCTCCAAGACCGAGGCGCAGTGGCTGGTGGCTCAGCTCTTCGACGAGCGCTACCTGCACGGGCGCTCCATCACGTGCGACTCGGGAGGTTTCGCCCACGTCAGCCAGCTCACCACGCTGCTGGCCAAGACCGAGAAGCTGCATCCCGGCATCTTCAGCGAGTGCAAGCTGCCCGACTGCTCCGGCCGGCTTACCGATCTGCGCGGCGCGATGGTCGACATCATGCGTCACAACTGCGAAGACCAGGCCGCCGCCCGCGTCGATCCGACCCGACATCCCGAGATGAAGGGCTATTACGAGCTCGCGCAGCCCACCGGCGAAGAGATCCAGGGCATGATCGCAGACCTCAAGGCCGGCTTCAAGGAGGTCGGCCTCTACAAGCAATGGTGGGGTAAAGAGCAGATGGCGCTGCACATGCTCTCGCTGGCTCCGCCCGAGGACCGCGCCCTGGCCCAGGACGCCGTCCGGCCGCTGCTGGTCTTCGATACCTGGCGCTGGACCAACACCTTCTCCAGCCTGCCCGAGGTGCTGAACCGCTTCCGCGATCAAGAGCTGGAGGGCGCCCAGGACAAGATGACCGACCTGGCCGAGGGCGGACGCCTCTTGCTGGTCTCGGCTCAGCGCGGCCAGGACGCGGCCACCATGGCCCAGACGTCCGACCTGGCCCGGCGCCTGTGGCAAAATGTGGACCACGAAGAGGTCTTCAGCCACCTGCGCAACCTGCCGGCCAAACTGGACGACCTGCTGCCCGAAGCGATGGCACCCGTCTTACTGGCCGCCCTCAACGATCCGGAGCGCACGGTGCGGGAGCTGGGCGAGGCCCTGCCCAAGGTGGACACGGCCCGCTATTCCAAGTCGCTCCAGGGCAAGATCTTGCTGGATCTGCGCGATCGGGACCACCACCAGACGATGGATGCGCTGCGGCGCGGCGAGATTCCGCCCGGCAAGCAGCCCGAGGTCGTGGACGCGCTGATCAGCTTCCGCGAGAGCAAGCTTGACGATGCCAAGGCCAGGAAGAAGATCATGAAGGCCTGGCGCAAACAGGCGCCCGTGAAGACGCTGGAGTTCGACACCTTCCGCCTGCTGGCCGAGGTGCGCGGGGACAGAGCCTACGAGGCCTATCCGCTCTACCAGCTGGTGGAGAAGACCCCCGAGCCCGAGCAGGCCTTCCGCGACCTGTGCGCCCGGCTCGATCGCGGCGTTCCGCCCGAGGAGGCCCTGCGCCAGACCCTGGCCGCGGCCGTCGTCGGCGGCGCCTCCGAGGGGCCGGCCGTCACGATGGGCGTGCAGGGGGGCCAGCTCCGCGTCGGCGGCACGACCCTGCGGGTGCGCACGCGGACCTAGCTGCGACGCAGCTGCGAGCTTCGCGCGTCCAGGAGATCCCGCTCCTGGGCCGTGAGGGAGCTCATCCCCTCGGCGCGGATCTTGTCCAGGATCCGGTCGATCTCCGTGTCGGCCCAGGTCGGCTGGTCCTCGTCGTCCTCGTCGTCCTCGTAGCCTCCCTGGATGAGCTGGAACTGCGGGCGCGCGCCCAGCGGGCGGAGCTTGCGAGCCCACCACCAGCTGAGCAGTGGGCCGGCCAGGGAGCTGAGGCCCAGCAAGGGATGGGTGACGTAGAGCAGGCTCGAGAGCAGCACCAGGCCCAGGGTGACCCAGCGGAAGAAACCCAGGCGCAGCGTGAACATGAACATCACGCGCAGCTCGTACTCGGCGTTCTGCGTAAGCCAGGCCAGGAAGAGGTTGGCCGCCAGCGGGGCCAGACCTGTCAGGGCGTGGCCGGTGACCGTGTAGACCACCAGGTAGGACGCGGCCGAGGTGCCGGCCAGGAACCATCCGTAGCGCCGGACTCCCCAGCTCTTCTCGAGATCGCCGCCGATCCAGAGCACGAAGGCCACCATCAGCACCAGCACCACGCCGTAAAACATGTCCGGCAGAGCGGCGCCGACCAGCAGGTGCGGCTCCAGGAGACAGAACGTGAGCAGCGACCAGGGGGCCGTGCGAGGGTCCCCGGCCAGCGCATGGAGGCGCTTCGTCCAGGCGGGGTCGGGCTCGGTCTGGCTCCACCAGAACACCAGGTAGAGCACGATGTTGGCGACCACCAGCAGGGTGGTGATCGGGGTCGCGCGGATCCGTTTCAGCTGAGGCTCACCTTACGCCCGGCACCGCGCGTGACCTCGCTGCGGGGGGCGGCCTCGATGTCCAGAGCCACCTCGCGTTTGGGCGTGAGGAAGCGGTAGCGGGCGCCGCCAATCTTCTCGGTATAGCCCAGGTCGCTGATCTCGGTGCCCGCTTGATCGCGGAAGTCGTGCATGCTGCGCGTGTGCAGGATGGTGACGGTGTGCAGTTGCCCGCTGACGAGCAGCACCTCGACCTTCAGCGTGCGGTCTTCCATGACGCAATTCTGGATATGACCCGGCATGGGCGTCATCTTCTCGCCGGTCGGATGGGTGCGGATGGTGGGGATGTGGCTCAGCTGACCCTGCAAGCTTCCCGTGGGCGCGGGCTGACCGGCCGCCGCCGCCGCCTCCTGCTCGGCCTGGCGCAAGGCCAGCTCCATCTCGACCACGGGCTGCACGAACTCGAGGCCGGCCCGGTATTTGCCGTCCGTTTCGTGGTGCCGGCACCAGGCCACACGCGCCTGGCAGGGTACGGGAGGGCCGCTCTCGCTGAGGTTGAGGCTGAGCAGCAACACCTGCCCCACCGGCAGCGGGCCTTCCGTCTGGAGCTGAATGCCGCTGAGGCTGCAATCGAGCGTCATGGCCTGGAAGTTGGGCAGGGCGGGCGAGGCCACGCCCGTTTTGTAGGGCACCCGGGTGGATTGGCGCAGCGCGTCCACGCCTTCGCCGGGGTCGGGCAGCTTTTCGTCGGGCGCCAGGCCCTCGAGCACACTGCCCACCCCCAGGAACCGCCCGTCGCCCAGGCTGCGGCTGGTCTTGACCTGCACCCGCACCTCGCGAGTGGTTCCGTCACTCAACTCCAGCAGCAGCGGCTCGAGGTAGCCCGGCACGAACGCCACCGGGGAGAGAAACACCAGCTCCCCGCTCTCATAATGAATCGCTTCCGCCACGACGTTACTCATGCGACGGGAGTTCTGTGAATTCGCGCCCGGAACCTTTCCTAGATGGGAGTAGGGAGATGGGAGATGGGAGATGGGAGATGGGAGAGCCAGTGGAAGGCCTGCTCCCTACTCCCTGCTCCCTACTCCCTACTCCCTACTCCCGACTCGGCTACTGGTCCCAGCTATCCGTCAGCATATGGGGCACTTTGGGTCCTACCTCGACCGACAGCTGGCTGTCGAAGTCCTTGCCGTAGAGGGGCTCGACGGCCCAGTTGAGCCAGCTGATGCCCACGTTGACGTCGGTGTTGTTGCGCGGCATGTAGAGCGACACCTGGGTGTATTCCGGCACGTACATCAGGTTCTTGGCCGTCACGTTGCCGTTCTGCGACACCGCGGCGCCCACCAGATACTCGGTGTTGCAGGCCACGTTGCCCTTGGCCACCAGGTAGCCGATCGCGATCGGCACCTGCAGCCCGCTCGAGTTCACGCGCAGGTCCTTGCCAGAGTAGATCAGCACGCCCGTGCACTCGGCCAGCATTGGCTTGACCTGGCTTCCGTTCAAGAGCGACTGGATCTGGTTGGCGATGGGCGTCAGGGCGTTCATCTTGTCGCCCGAGCCGCCCAGCTTCTCGGCGTTGACCGCCTCGTCAATCCACTTGGTCAGCATGTTCACGGCGTCCCCCGCGAAATCGCTCACCAGCGACATCGGGAAGCCCATCTGGCTCTGGATCAGGCTCTGCACCACCTTGGTGATGAGCTGCGTGGCCATCTCCTTACCGGCCTTGATGCCGTAGTCCTTGAGGTAGTCCAACACGTCGCCCGCCTTGGGCAGCGAGGAGGGCAGGCTCAGGCTCTGCAGGCCGGCCAGCGCGGCCGGGTCGACCTTGGGCAGCATCGGCACCACGCCTTTGCCCAGGAACCACCAGTCGCAGTAGGTCACGAAGTTCTCGCCCAGGATCAGGTTGAGCTGGATCTGGTAGATGGTGGACACGGCGCCGAACATCGGGTTCAGCACGTTCTTGGGGGTCGGCAGCGGCACGCACAGCGGGATCACCAGCGGCGGATAGGGCCACTTGACGATCTGGAATGTGGTCGCGTACTTCGCGAAGTAGGGCTTGCGCCGGTGGAACGGTCCGGCCACCTTGGCCAGGTTGCTGGTGACAGTCGTCAGCACGTTGGAGGCGTCGGCCAGACCCGGCACGAGGGTTCCCAGGCCGTCCAGCGTCATCGCGGGGTAGACCCCGTAAGGGATGGTGATGTCGCCCTGCACCAGCAATCCGCTGGTGACCGGGTGGACCTGGTCGATGGGGCCGGCCACCAGCACCGAGCCCGCCTGGGGCGAGCCGGCGCACTGGAAGTTGCCGCCCACCAGCACGGTGGCGCCCTCTTCCAGGCACAGGCGGCCCTGGGGCTTGAGCAGGTCGTCGGAGGGAGCCACGAACGGGCTTACCAGGGTGAGGTCGCCGCTCACGGTCAGGCTGGCGCCCTTCTGCACCCACAGGTCGCCGTGCACGGTCATGTTGCCGTCGTAGCGCATGGCGCGTCCGGGGGGCACGTTGAAGGTGGCCACCATCTCGAACTTGCCCGGAGCGATGTTGAACTCGGTCTTGTTGTCGCTGGGCCCGAAGTGAACCACGCGGCACTTGTGCACGAACTCCTCGGCCAGGCCTTTGAAGTCGCCCGTGAAGATGTCGCCGAAGATGGCCAGAATCTTGGAGAACACGGCCCCGTAGGACCAGCCCGTCTGGCCGTCCTCGCCCATGCCGCTCTCGTCGTCGCGGGTGGCGGGACCTTCGTTGTTGGGGTTGGAGGTGGCGATGTGGCCCTGCATCTTGTCGGCGTTCTCTTCGCCAATGTCCTCGGCGTCGTCGGCCAGGTCCTCGAGCTCCTCTTTCAGCTTCTGGAGCTCTTTGATCGCGTCTTCTTTGTCGTCCTCGTCGTCAATGGTGGGAATCTTGGCCTCGAGCTCCTCGATCTTCTTCTGGGTCTCGGCCATCTTGTCGGTGATTTCTTTGAGCTTGTCGGCCGAAGCAGCCAGCTCGTCGGCGTCGCCGCCCGGAGCGGTGTCCGGCGGGTAGGGCATATGCAGCCAGATGTTGGTCACGATGCCCAGCTCGTTGCCGCCCGGAATCATCGGGAACGGGAACTCGAGCGACGACTGCAGGCTGAGGACGTTGCCAAAGACCTCCTCGGGGCTCTTGTCGCCCGTGATCAGGTCCCAGATGGTCCCGAAGCTGATCGTGCCCTCGATGTTGGCGGTCTTGTTTTGACCGCGGACGGACAGCGTTCCGTAGGCATCCAGATTGATCTGATCGATCAGGCGATCGGTCAGGTCCTGGCCCTCGCGGAACGTGTTGGGCAGGAAGCCCCGGTAGGCCACCACGCTGCCCTGGTCCACGTCGAGCGGGCCGTCTTTGAGGTAGAGCTCGCCGTAGTGGAACTTCTCCACTCTGGCGCCGTTGCCCGCGCCCACCTTGACCGGCACGGCCGAGAACATCTCGCGGGCGTCTTTCCCGACGGTGTCCTTGAAGGTCGGGTTGGACCAGCCGGCCACGCTCTCGAGATTGACCGACCCCTTGGGAGCCAGTACGCCATACGGATTGGAGTTACTCCACACTCCGAGGTAGCGACGCTTGCTCATGTTGAACGAGGGGTTGAGCGAGGTGGGGTTGAGCTCGGTCCACTGCGGGCCCGGGATGGTGCTCATCGAGTTGTCCCAGCCCACCTTGGTCGGCTCGGTGACGGCCGGCAGCCCGGTGAAGAGCTTGTCGCCCACCTTGGGGTTGGGCACCGTGGCCGGATAGTTCTCGTCGGTGACCTTCACCTGGAGCGTGGGGGGATTGAGAGCGTCCAGCGTCATCTTGTCGGCCATCGTAAACTCGGCCGACTCGCGCGCCTGAATCGCCGCCTCTTCGCGCATGTAAACGGCCCGCGAGCGGGCCTGCTGCCAGTGCAGCGCCATGGCCAGCGTGGCCAGGACGAACATGACGCACAGAACCGTGGCGAGCAGGTTGCCCGCCCGGGAAAGCTTGCGTTTTATCACCTGGGTTCACCCATACTTTCAGTCAGAGTTCCTTACGACCCGATTGAACCCCAACGGACCCCCCCGTGAATGTATGCTGAAACACGATTGGAGACGGCGTGCCGACCAGTTTAGAGTTGATAGTTTAGAGTTTTGAGTTTTGAGTTGAGAGTTGAGAGTAACCCTGGAAAGTCCCTGGGGTCTCCCATCTCCCATCTCCCATCTCCCATCTAGCGGCGGCCGCCGCGAAAGCCGCCCATGCCGCCGGAGAATCCGCCGCGATTGAAGCCTCCGCCCCAACTGCCGCGGTCGAAGCCGCCGCGCGACCAGGCGCCGCTGTTGTCGCCCAGGCCGCCAGCGTTGCCCCAGGCCTCGGTGCGCTGGTTGCCCCAGCTGCGGGCCTGAGCCTGGCTATTGAGCATGTTGTTATCGGCGTTGTGCGTGACGTCACTCCAGCCGCTGCTGCTGCCGTTGTACTTCTCCCAGCCGTCGCCGGTGTTCTTGTAGACGTTGCCGTTGTGGTCGGCGTAGACGTTGTTGTTGACGTCCACGGCGCCGGTGTAGTTGCCCGTGCGGGAGTTGTAGGTGCTGGCCTTACCGACGTCGGTGGTGCCGGCGGCGGTGTTGATCTGCGCCCCGGCGGCCGTGGTCGTGCGCCCCGTATTGGGGTTGTAGGTGGCGCCGCGGGCACCGGTGGCGGAATTGCCGGTGTAGACGTTGTCCACGGTGGCGCGCTGGCCGGCCGACTCGCGACCGGTCACCGAGTTGTAGGAAGAGGCGTAGTGGCTGGTCCAGCTGTTGCCGGTCCAGGCGTTGAAGCCGGCCGAGTCACGCGTCGTCACGTAGGAGTTGCCCCAGCGCGAGTAGACGTTGCCGGTGGTGGAGGCCCAGCCGTTGGGGCCCCAGGCGGTGTGGCCGTTATAGCCGTAGTAATAGGGTCCCCAGGCGCCCCAGTAGGGCGGGCAACCCCATCCCCAGCCCCAGTGGTCGGCGTAGGCCACGCCCCAGCCGAAGCCCATTCCGAAGGCCCAGCCGGTGCCCGGGGTCCAGGCCATCTCGGCGCCGTAGCCGTAGGTGTCGGGCACGGGGTAGTAAGCGTATTCGCTGACGTAGGGCGTGTAGGCGTAGCCGGTGCCGTAGACCACCACGCCGTCCTGGTCGACATAGGCGCCCATGTAGCCGGGCGTGTAGCCCATGACCACGGTGGGAGTGGTCTGGTAGACCTTCACGTAGGTGACGTAATGGAGCGGCGAGTCGGACGGAATGCCATAGATGGCGGCCGGCACGACCAGGGCCACGGTCCACGGGCCGGTGAGCTGCTTGGCGGTGAACCAGACGCCGTTCTGGCAGGCATAGAAGCCCTGGCCGGGCACTTCGATGATCGGCACCGGGCTGTTCACGACGTAGCTCAAGTTCGTGCCGCCGATGGGAATGAGGGTCGGCGTGCCGTCGATCTGGGCCTGGAAGGCCACGCCGGACTTGACCTGGGCCGTGTGCGGAATCGTGTTGGCGATCATCGCCTCTTGCGCCTGGGACGTGCCCGGAACCGAAGCCAGCACGTTCTCCTTGTCGCCGTCCGCGGGGATGGCGGCGAAATCGGCCGGCAGCGCGCGCGCCGGGACGAAGGCCCAGGGGCCGTTCAGGTCGGAGGCGCGGAACCAGCGCCCGGTCACGAGCACGTAGTAGTTCTGGTCGATGAGCGATTTGAAGACGTTGCCGGTGGTGTTGCTGACATACTGCAGGTTGGTGCCGGCCGAGGCCCACTCGGGCGGTCCCTGAAAGACGATCAGCTCGGTCGGGCCGGTGGCCACGTAGATCTGGGGGGCGGTGGTCTTGAGCGTGGGCGCGTTGGCCGTGTTGGGGGGAGCCTGGAAGAGGTCCACCAGGTTCTTCTGGCTCAGGGCGTTGGCGATCGAGTCGGCGTCGGGAGGCGGATTATAGCTCACGGTCCAGGGGCCGCTCAGCGCGGGCGCCTGCATCCAGCCATCCAGCACGTGTACATAGACGGTGCCGCTGCTATCCTGCAGCACGAGCGCGCGGGTGTTGATGAGGCGCTTGGTGGTGCTGCCCTGGACGGGGCCCCAGCTCGGCTGGCCCTGCACCGTTACCAGGATGGCGGGCTGCTGCGTGAAGATGAACCTGGGCACCGGGTTGAGCACCTTGACGCCGCGCTGACTGTCTCGGGCTTTGGAGATGGCCAACTGGGTCTCGAGGCGGTCGAGGGGAATGTCGCCCTCTTTCCCGCTCAGGGCGCTCTGGAAGGCCGTCTGGTAAGCCGCCGCCTGGGCAGCCGCCACGCCGGGGAAGGTGACTTTGGTGATCTTCACGTTGGCGAAGTGCACCGTGCGCGCTTCCTTGTTGACCTCGGTGGTGGCCGTGAAGACGATGCTGCCGTACGTCGGCTGCTGCGCTCCGCTGGCCTGGACGGCCAGGGCCGCGTGGCCGGAGTAATTGAAGCCATCCCACTTGTCGATCTGAGGCTGGTAGAGACTGTAGGTGGTGCCGGCCACCGTCTGAGTCTTGGGCCACGGATCGGCCGAATCTTGCGCCGCCAGCGGCATCAGCGTGAGCCACAACAGGCACAGCACGGAAAGGACACGTTTCTTCATGGAAGGCTCCCAAACAGGATTTGAAGCGGCGATTTACCTCGTTTTGGAGGTTGAATCCTGCTGTAAATGACGACAGCTTCGTCATATGGTATGCTATATGACGATGGAAGTGACACCCCCCGTAGTCGACCGAATGCTCGACCTGCCCACTCTGACGCGGAAGAAATCACATTTTCTGCTCGGCCCACGCCAGACTGGCAAGACGTTCCTCATTCGGTCCAGCCTGAAGGGAGTTGCTCTCTACGACCTGCTCGATTCAGCGACGTTCCTCAACTTGAGCCGCGACCCGGGCCGCCTGGCCAGGGAACTGGTCGACCCCGGTCAGCTGGTCGTCATCGACGAGATCCAGCGTCTTCCGGAGCTGCTGAACGAGGTGCATCGTCTCATCGAGGAGCGCCAGCTTCGCTTTCTTCTTACCGGTTCCAGCGCACGCAAACTTCGGAGCGGCGGAGTCAACCTTCTCGGAGGCCGGGCGCGGACGAAAAGGCTACATCCCCTGATCTATCGAGAGTTGGGGAGGCATTTTAGCCTGGAGCTGGCTCTTACGCGCGGACTGCTCCCTTCGATCTACTTTTCGGACGACGCGCCTGCCGATCTCGAAGCCTATGCCGGTTCCTACCTGCAGGAAGAGATCGTAGCCGAGGGAGCCACGCGCAACGCTCCTGCCTTCAGCCGTTTTCTTCGGGTGGCGGCCCTTTGTAACGGCACGGTGATCAATTTTACCGAGGTAGCCAATGACTCCCAGGTCCCCCGAACCACGGTCTACGAGTATTTCGACATCCTCAAAGACACGCTGGTCCTGCACGAGCTCCCGGCCTGGAAGGGGACGCGGTCACGCAAGCCTCTCGTCTCGTCCAAGTTCTACTTCTTCGATCCCGGGGTCGTCGCCGCTCTCCAGGGCCGCGTGGTCAGGCCCGGCACTCCGGAATTCGGCGAAGCGATGGAAACCTACCTCATGCACGAGCTGGTCGCCTACCGCGACTACGTCTCGGGGGAGTCTTTGACCAGTTGGCGCTCGGCTTCCGGCCTCGAAGTCGACTTCATTTTAGGCGATCACACTGCGATTGAGGTCAAGGCCAAGAAGACGATCTCCGCCCGCGACCTTCGCTCGCTGCGAGCACTGAGAGAAGAGCTTCCGTCCATGCGGCTGTTGTGCGTGAGCCTGGACGACCGCCCGCGGCGCGAGGATCCGAACATCGAGGTCGTACCCGTGCGGCACTTTTTGGACCGTCTCTGGGACGGGGATCTTGCGCCTCCCGGAAGTTCGCGGTAAACTGCTGGTAATGCTCAACCCGCTTGGCTCGAAGTTCGGTGGCATTCCTTTTCCTTCCCAACCCACCGCCGCCGCAGGCGAACAAGAGCCTTACACGCGGCCTTCCAGCGAAGAGTTCTCCCCCACCCGCGCCAGCGGCGTCGACGACCTGATGCACCGCATCCACATGGCCCACATCAACTACGAGCTGATGCGGGGGTCCGGCTCGTTCCTTCCCCAGCCGCAGCCAGAGCAACCGCCGGCTGAAGAGCCCCCCCTGGAGCGGGTCGAGAACGGCCACAGCTCCCTGGGGATCATGCACGACCATAATACCAGCATGGGCGTCGGCAACATGGAAGGTCCCCGCACGGCCGACGAGCTCTGGGGTGGCTACCTCATCCCCAAGCACAACCCCTGGCGCTGATTTACTGCTGCTGGAGCTGAGCGAGCGCGACCGCGGCCTTCCGTGAAGCCTCTGCTTCGACGTTGCGATCCTGGTCCGAGGGACTGGCGGGCGCGAGGGCGGCCTTCTTGATCTTGTTCATCTTCTCGAGGGTCTTGAGCGGATCGCTGGACTCCTCGAGGTCGACCTGCACTTTGCCGCCCGTGATGAACGTCTTGCCGTTGGAGGCGGTGTAGGTCTCGAAGACGGGGCCTCCGATAGCGTGCTCACCGGCGTTGACCAGGTGCTGGTTCTCGTGCTCGCGCACCTCGGCGTCGCGCTTCTCGAAGACACCGATCACGTCGCTGGGCTTGCCGGAGGGGCCCGAGATGCACCCGCAACCGGCGCCGCACACGTGGGCCAGCGCCTCTTCGTCGCGCTGCTTGCCGACTTCGGCCGTCTGATTCTGGCTCAGCAGCTCTTTGGCGCCCCCGGCCGTCAGCTGGCTCTGGGTCTGCCCCAGCTGGCGAACGCGCTCGGCGTCCCCGCCAAAGGCCTGGTCCAGCTCGCCGGCGCCCATCTGGCTGACCATGCGGTCGCGGGCCACCATGCCGCGGAAACCCCGGAAAAGCTGCTCGGAGGACTGACGGACCTCGCCCGGCACGAACGCCTCGTTGGGCAAAGCCACGGGCGCCGCCCCTCCGCTGCTGCGGAGTGGAGCGGTGAGCGTCGGGCCCGGAGCGGGCCCGTTCCCGGTCGAACGGATCAGGATGTCCACGTGGGCTCCATTGTCTCATTTCCCCACCCGGCTGTCACCGGATGCGACATCTTTTAACAAGACAAGCTGAACGCAGGCTTGCAGCTCTGACCGCTCTGGTCGTTTGATGGCACCATTTAGCCGTGGTATCCTTCGGCCATGGCCTCAATCCTCATTCGGGGTATACCGAGAGAGGTGCTCGAAGCGCTGAAGCGACGCGCCAGTGCCAACCATCGGTCCCTCGAAATGGAAGTCCGCCAAGCGCTGGTCAAGTTGGCCGACGAGGGCCCTCCGGCCGATCCGCCGCCTCTGGCCATGAATTTCTCGCAAGCACCCCGAACGGATTCCACCTGGAGCCGGGAGGAGGTCTACGGAGACGATGGCCGATAGCGCGCTGCTCGCCAGGTCAGGTTACCAGTCCTGGTCGAATTCTGGGATGGCTTATCCCAACTTCCTCAGCTGAGCTTCGAGGCGGGCCCGCACGCCCGCGTCCGGCTCGTCCTCCAGGGCCTCCAGCATCAGCGAGCGCGCCTTGGGAGAGCGCGACACGGCCAGCGCCAGCACCGCAGCCGCCCGCACCGCGGGAACCGGGTCCTCCAGCATCAGGCCGCTCACCATGGGCTCGGCCAGCACGTCGCCGCCCAGCCGGTTTAGAATCAAGAGCGAACGCTCGCGCACCGAATCCAGGACGTCCTCGTACAGCGCCGCCAGAGTGCCCACGACCAGCGGGTTGTCCGCCATCTCCAGGGCGGCCACCGCGTGCAGGCGCAACCCGTCGTCCAACGACAAGAGCCGCTCCCCGATCTCCTCGAAGTCACCCTCGGCTGACAATCGGTCGAAGGCCGACGACAGCTCCTCGATCGGCTCCCCCCGCTGCAGCATCTGCCACAGGGCCTCCATAAGCTCTCCTCTACTGCCGACTGTCGACTGTTGACTGTCGACCCCTCACCGCGGCGTCTTCTCGACCAGCTCCAGCAAGTCCCGCGAGCGAACGCGGCGGTACTCGTCATAGAGGGGCTGGCAGGCCTTCACGAAGGCCTCGCGCTGCGCGGCGCCCGGCTCGTACAGCGTGATGGAGCGCTCGCGGCACTGCTCCTCCACCCGCTCCTCCTCGGTGCGCTGCAGCTGGCGATGGGCGACCACCATCTCCGTGGCGGCCTGGTTCAGGGCGTGCTGGTCCTCGGGCGACAACGAATCGTACAGGGTCTTGTCGATCAGGATCGCCTTGGCCGAGTAGAGATGCCGCGTCTTGGTGATGTAGGGCTGCACCTCGTAGAGCTTGGAGTCCCAGAACGAGGGGATGGTGCGATCGGCGCCGTCCAGCGTGCCGGCCTTCACCATGCTGTAAACCCGGTCCGGAGGACAGGCGATGCCCTGCGCGCCCAGGGCCCGCGCCATGCGCAGACAGGTCGGACTCTCCATGACGCGCACCCGCTTGTTCTTGAACGACGCCAGGTCGGGCATCGGCTGGGTGGTGGAAAAGACGCGAAAGCCGATCTCCAAGTAGCCCAGGCCTTTGAGGTTATGCGCCAGCAAGCCGTCCAGCAAACCCTGGCCGATGGGGCCGTCCAGCACGCGCTCGGCCTGAGCGTAGCTCTGCACCAAGAACGGCAGGTCGAGCACGTCGAACGAGTTGTTCAGGTTGGAGAGCGGCGAGGTGGTGGCCAGGGTCATGTCCAGATGGCCCTGGGCCACCAGGTTGGCCATGTCCAGCTCGCCCAGGCGACGCCCGTTCTCGGAATAGCGCGCCACCGGCTCGATGGTCAGGTGGCCATGGCTCAACTCCGAGACGCGCAGGGCGAACTGTGTGAGCGAGCGCTGAAAGGTGGAGGTAGCTCCATCCACGTGCCCCAAACGCAAAACCCGCGGGCCGGTATCGAGCCGGCTCGGCACCGGGACAGGCACCGGCGACATGAAAACGATCGGCCGCTCGCCCGTGTTGCGAGAAACGGGTCCCGGAGTCGAAATCAAGTAGATCCCGGCCAGGCTGAGCACCAGACCCACGACCCAGTAGAGCCAGGTGCCCGAGGAGGGCGGAATATCGGGGAAATCTTTCTCGAACTCGGACAAACTAACGACCTATTCGGCCAGCGTGGCCCGGTTCCGCCCGGCGCGCTTGGATTCGTACAGGGCCGCGTCGGCCCGCAGCAGCAGGTCGTGCAGGGTCTCCCCGGCCAGGAGCCCCGCCACGCCCAGCGAGATGGTGACCTGCAGCGTCTCGCGCACCCGCACCTGCTCGATAGCGACACGCAGGCGCTCGGCCGCCACCTCCAGGGCCTCCTTGCCGGCCGTGCGGGGCAGCAGCAGCACGAACTCCTCGCCCCCGTAGCGCGCCACCAGGTCCTCGCGGCGGATCGTCTGAGCCAGCGTGTTGGCGACGACCTTCAGCACGTCGTCACCCACGTCGTGGCCGTAGGTGTCATTGAACTTCTTGAAGTGGTCCACGTCCAGCAGAATGGCGCTGAGCGGCTCGTTGTGACGCGAGGCCAGGCCCAGCTCGCGCTCGGCCAGTTGGAAGAAGTGGCGGCGATTGGAGATGCCCGTCAGGCCGTCGGTGGTGGCCAGGCGCATCACCTCGGCGAACAGGCGGGCCTTCTGGAGCGCCAGCGAGGCCTGGCCCGCGAAGGTGACGGCCAGATCCACCTCGGCGTCGTCCAGCGGCTCGTCCCGCCAGACTCCCAGCACGCTGGAGCCCAGCGGCACCAGCAGCAGCGAGCCGTCGCGCTGCCACGAGCCGGTGTCCAGGACCTTCGAAAGAAGCTCGTCCGATGGGAGCACCGGCAGACTGCCGGTCAGCGTGACGCTCGGCTCCAGGCCGGCCGCCTGGGCCCGCAGGTGCTCGTGGATCACCGCCAGCAGCCGGTCCCAGACCTGGTCGGCCTCGAGCGTCTCGGTCAGACTGGTGGCCAGGTCGCGCACCGTCTCAGCCAGCTCGCGCTGCTGGGACTCGGCCTTGTAGAGCAGCTCCATCTCGACGGCCCGGGCGGTCTCGAGCGAGATGGCGATGTGCGAGCCCAGCGCGGTCAGGAGCGCGGCGTCCTCGTCGGTGAACAGGCCGCGCGCCAGGCGCGTGTCCAGGTAGAGCACGCCCACCGGCTCCTCGCGCAGGAACAGGGGGGCCGCCAGCATGCTCTTCAGGCCGTGGATCTGCACGCTGGAGGAGCTGTCCACCGGACCGTCCTGGCTCGCGCTCACGACGGCGGGCTGGCCGGTGCGGGCCACCATCTCCACCAGCGAGCGGCTGTAGCCCGTGAGCGAGTCCAGCAGGCGTCCCTCGTGGTCGCGCCCGGCCACCTCCTCGAGCTGGCCGTCGCGCAGGCGGAAGAGGCAGGCGCGCTCGGCGCCCAGCAGGCTCAAGAGATGATCGAGCACGTTCTGCGCCAGCACGGCCGGGTCCAGCACGCGGGCCGAGGCCAGGCTGAGGTCGAGCAGGGCCGCCAGCTGGCGCTCCAGTCTCAGGCGCTGCAGGTCGGTGCCACTGGAGCCGCCCGAGATGTGCGGCGCGGTCGAGCTCTCCAGCAGGCTGAACTCGCGGCTGATCTGCCGCAGACGCGGGGCCCAGGCGTGACTGCGGGCCATGTCCAGGGCCGCCTGGGCGTAGCGCTTGACCACGCTGCCCTGGCCTCGGGAACGCGCGATGCGCGCCCTCTCGAGCCAGACCTCGAGCTGAGCGAGATCGTTCTCGACGTGGTCGGCCAGGCGCTCGGAGCGCTCCAGCGCCTTCTCGGCCCGGTCCAGGCGCCCGCGCAGGCGCTCCAGGGCGGCCTCGCAGTGGAAGGCGTGCGACAGCAGGATGGGGTGGGGGCTGTGCCGCTTCACCTGGCGGACCGCCGTCTCCAGGTGAGCCAGGTCGGTGGCCGACGGAGTCTCAGCGGCCAGGCACAGGGTCTTCCAGCCCATCGCGACGCCCAGGGACGCGGTGCGCACCTGCCAGCCCACCTGGCTCTGCACCTCGTTCTCGAGCAACGCGCGCAGCGCCGCCAGGTCGCCGCGCTGCACGAGCGCCAGCAGCCGGGCCAGGTTGCCCAGGCCGCGCAGGTTGGAGGAAGCGTCGGGCAACAGCCGGGAGAGCTCGACCAGCGCCTCGGACGGACGCCCGAGCGCGGCCTCGGCCACGGCCCGGATGGCCACCACCGGCAGCGAGGGAGGCTCGTCCGGATTGGCCACACGGCGGCGCTGCTCGTAGCGCTCCACCCAGCTGAGGCTCTCCTGGTAGCGTCCGCGCGGCACCATCGCGGTGGCCAGCAGCTGGGTGCAGAGAAACTGGTCCGAGGGCGCCAGCCAGTTCTCTTGCCGGGTCAACAGGTCGCCCAGGATGACCTCGGCCTCGCGCACCTTGCCCTGGAACAGCTTGACCTTGCCCAGGAACATCTGGGCCTGGGCCACCGCCACCGGGTGGCCGGCCTGGCGGGCCGTCGCCTCGGCCTTGCGAGCGAAGACCATCCCCAGGTCGGGCAGGCCCGCCGCGTCGGCCATGGCGGTGAAGAAGCAGTACATCGACGATTTCTCGGCGCTGGGGCCGAGCTTGAGGGCGTGGAGGGCTCCCAGGGAAGCATTCTCCAGCATGGCCGGGAAATCGCCCGCGAAGAGGCAGCCGCGCGAGTTCAGGTCGTAGAGGCGGCTGAGGATGCGGTGGCGCTCGCGCCGCGTCCCCTGCGAGAGGCGCGGCGAGAAGCGGTCGCCCCAGAAGAAGCGGCCGAACCCGGCCAGCGCGCGCACCACGCCGAGCGGGCCGCCCCGCGGCACGTAGGCGCGCGCCTCGCCGAGAGCGGCGCGGGCGTCGGGGAGGATCTGGCTCCAGTCGTAGCTGACCAGTCCCACCTCGCAGCGCTGCAAGCGCAGGTGGGCGCGGCGGAGGGGATCGGTGGCCAGGTCGAGGGCGCGCGCGTAGGCTTCCAGCGCCTCGGAGCGGCGCCGGGTGACGTGGGCCGCCTCCCCGAGCGCTTCCAGCAGCTCCCCGTCGGCGTCGGTCACGCGCGACAGCAGCGTATAGGCAGCCTCGTAGGCGTGGGCGCGCAGGGCCAGCATCCCGGCCGTGCGATGGCTGGCGCTCAGCTCCTCGGGACCGGCCTGGCCCTCGTGGAAGAGGCGGGCCACGCGGTGCCACTGCTCCAGCGTGGAGGCCACCGGCTCCAGGACCCGGGCCAGCTCCAGGCAGGCCCGGCGCCGCTCGGCCTCGGGCAGCGAGCTGGCGGCGGCCTCGCGCACGCGGTCGTGCACGAACTGGCACTGGTCCAGCAGCTGGGCCATGCGGCCCGCGCTCAGCGCGTCGCGGGCGGCGGTGCCGAAAAGCTGGTCCAGGGCCCAGGGGTCGAACGAGAGCCCCAGCAGGGCGGCATAGGCCAGGATGCGCGCGGGCTCGGGCTCGAGCTGGCGGAAACGCCGCAGCATCAGCGCCAGGATGTCGGAGGGCAGCTCCAGGCTCAGCAGCGCGGCCCGGTCGCACTCCCAGCCGCCCCAGCGCGGCAGCACCACCGCCTGGTCCAGGGCCGCCCGCAAGAATTCGCGCGCTCCCAGCGGGGTGCGGTCGGTCTTCTGCTCGAGCTGGTCGAGCAAGACATGGTCCACCGGACCCGGGCCCAGCACGCCCGCGGCCAGCTCCTCCAGCTCGGGGCGCTCGAGCTGCTCGAGCGGCAGGAGGCTCCAGGGCAGCTCGCGCCCCACGCGCTCCAGCGGCTCGGTCATCTCGCGCGTGGTCGCGACCAGGAGCAGCGGGGCGCGATGGATCTCCTGGGCCAGGCGCAGCAGCACCTCGAGGCTGGCGGGATCGAGCCAGTGCAAGTCTTCCAGCACCAGGACCAGCGGCTCGGCCTCGGCCATGCGGATCCACCAGGTGGCCAGGCCGACCTGCAGCTCCTCCGGCCCGTCCGAGGAGCCCGCCGGCGAGCGCAGCAGGGCGTCCAGCTTCGCGGAGAAGCCTGCCAGGACAGGGGTATGCGAGCCGGCGGCGCGCACGGCCGCTCGGGCGCGGCTCTCCGAGGGCGCAGCCAGCCCGCGCTCCAGTGCGCCCCGCAGCGGCGCGAACGGTGTGCCCTCGGCGCGGCAGAAGCCCTGAAAGACCGTTCCGGCCGGCAACCCCTGGAGGAACTCCTGCAGCAGGCGGCTCTTGCCCCAGCCCGCCTGACCCAGCACCAGCACGGCCGCGCCTTTGCCCTGGCGCACGCGCTGCCAGTGGTCGCGCAGGCGCACCAGGTGAGTCTTGCGCCCGACCAGGGGCTCGCGGGGAGGAGGATTGACGCTGGCCAGCTCCAGCTCCTGACCGCGCGCGGCCCGGGCCTCCAACTCGTCGAGGCGCTGCAGGTCGGCCTCCAGAGAGCGGGCGGAAGGGTAGCGCTCGTCGGGATCCTTCCGCAGCAGGCGCGCGGTGATAGCCGCGATGGCCGGCGGCACGTCCAGGCGCGTCAGGTCGGGCGGCACCAGCACCAGGTGCTGACGCATCAGCTCTCCGGGGTCGGTGGGCGTGAACGGAGGCCGGCCGGACAACGATTCGAACAGCACCACGCCCAGCGAGTAGAGGTCGGAGCGGGCGTCGACCGGACGCTTGAGCAAGCCGGACTGCTCGGGTGAGGCGTAGAGCAGCGTGCCGGCGGCCGGATCGTCGCCCTCCGCGCGCGCCACCAGTCCGAAATCGATCAGATGGGCGCCGTGGCTCGACAGCAGGATGTTGGCCGGCTTGAGATCGCGGTGCACCAGCCCTTTACGGTGCAGCGTCTCGAGCGC